>CAUATU010000065.1:0-2700 GCA_958432255.1 uncultured Collinsella sp. | reverse complement strand
GAGGGAAGGTAGTCCGGCCCTCCCGGCCCAGCTCACGCTAGCGCCACGCGCTAGTAGTTCACCACCTGCTCCTCAAAGTACGCCTTCGGGTGGTTACACACCGGGCACACCTCAGGCGCCTCGGCACCAACGTGCAGGTGCCCGCAGTTCAGGCACTTCCACACCTTCACGCCCTCACGCTCAAACACCTCGCCCGACTCGATGCGCTCGACGAGTTTGTTGTAGCGCTCCTCGTGGGCCTTCTCGACGGCGGCGACGCCACGGAACTTCTCGGCGATCTCGGCAAAGCCCTCCTCCTCGGCGGTCTTGGCGAACTCGTCGTACATCGTGGTCCACTCGTAGTTCTCGCCCGCGGCGGCGTCACGCAGGTTGTCCAGAGTGCCCGGAACGGCGCCGTCGTGCAGATACTTAAACCACAGCTTGGCGTGCTCGGACTCGTTGCCCGCCGTCTCGGCAAAGATATTCGAGATCTGAACGTAGCCGTCCTTTTTGGCCTTGGATGCATAGTAGCGATACTTGGTGTGTGCCTGGGACTCACCGGCAAAAGCAGTCTCGAGGTTCTTCTTGGTCTGAGAGTTCTCAAAATCCATAGGTGTACTTCCCTTCAACACGTGCCGCCCATAAGCTTTGAGCGACCTTGTCTTTAGGATGCCCTCAAGCCGCGAATTTAAACCTTACAATCCCGTTCTTCAGATTTGAGCGGGCTACACACTCAACCAACGATCGTCCTCGGCTCGGCAAAAGCCCTCGCGCTCCAGGTCAGCTAGAATGCCCGCGATCAAGTCGCACTCGACCGGCCCGCGACCGGCTGCCGCTTCCATCTCGTTAACGCCCACCACGGCATCAGCAAGCGTAATCCCCGCCGGCTGCCCATCGCGCGCTGCCAACAACATACGCACGATATGCGCGCGCTTTTGGCGGCGCGAGCCCTCAAACTTGGACTGACGACTATAGCCCGCCGACCGCCTGGACGGATTGGGCAGTGTCTTTTTAAGATACGCGCCGTAATCCAGCAATGCGTAATACCAAGCGCGCGGCGTGTCGGCATCGTCTTGAGGCGCGGCAAAGGGCGCGATCTCGTCCGCCGCCGCACCGGGGGCCGCCGGACAGGCAGCTTGGATCAGCGGCACCAGTTCGCGATCGGGAACGGCCGGCACATCGGGAAAGAAATGATGCAAAAAGACCGTGCGCACATTGGTCTCCAAATACACGCCCGGAAGATCGAATGCAAACGAACGGATGCCCTGCGCCGTTGCCGGGCCAATGCCGGGCAGAGCGACCAAGTCACGCGTCTCGCGCGGAAACTCCCCATCCCAGTCCTCTACAACGCACTGTGCAGCCCTGTGAAGCGCCAAGGCGCGGCGATTATAGCCCATCCCCTGCCACGCATCCAAGACATCGGAAGGGACAGCCTGAGCGAGCGCCTGAACAGTCGGAAAGCGATCGAGCCACGCCGGCATACGCGTCTCCACGCGCGGCACCTGCGTCTGCTGCAGCATGACCTCGGAGAGCCAGATGATATACGGGTCGCGCGTTCGGCGCCACGGAAGGTCGCGATAACGCAAGACCCCTTCCGAACGAATCATCGAACGAAAGGGGTCCTGAATCATAGCTATACTCCTTATGCGGCGCTATTCCTCCCGGCAAGCGTACGCGCAGGCAGCGTACTCGGGAAACGCATCGCGATCGGCGAACTTGGGATCGACAGCCGGAAACTGGCGATGGGCGACGATATCGCCGAGCGAAACGGAATCGAGGTAGTCGCGCATCAACGCCTGGGCTCCGGCCCACAGGGGATGATAGCAGCACGCGCCCATGCGCGCACAGTCACCATCGGGGGCGGTGCAGTCGTTCATAACCATAGGGCCCTGAACGGCCTCGACGACCTGGCGGATAGTGACGTCGTCCGGACTGACCTTGAGACGCATGCCACCGTGGACGCCACGCAGGCTCTCCACAATACCGGCCTGGACCAAACCATGCTGAATCGAACGGGCAAACGAATACGGGACATTGACCTCTTCGGCAGCGGTGCGAACAGAAAGCAAACGCTCCGGATCCTCAGCAAGCATCGCCAGCATACGAAGGGCGTAATCAGTCTTCCTCGATATGTCCATTTTTCCCCTTTCAAGGAATACGAACAGCTCGAACGAGCTCCGGGGCCGAGCTTGTGTCGAGACGCTAAATGACCGCCAGGATATCCAAATGGTAAATCGGATATCCACTGAGTGCCGCGCTTGGAGCGAAATGCATCAGATGCGGCGCACAGTGCAATTTAGTATAACCTAACCCCCTGCCTCGTAGAACAGGTGTTGCGCAACAAAGCTGTTGTTCAGACAGATATACTTATTAGATTTTACTTGCGTTCCCGAAGGCGCGGGGATTCTGGGCGAAGATGCACCAGGGCGATCGTTCTATCGAAACAAAGTGCATCAAACGCAAAAAGCCACGTCCGAAGACGTGGCTTTAATTGCGTTGGCGGGAAGTACGGGGCTCGAACCCGCGACCTCCGACGTGACAGGCCGGCGCTCTAACCAAACTGAGCTAACTCCCCAGGCAGACGTTCGCGTTTGTTTCCGCTCGCGTGCGCTGCGGGGATTAGTATACACAGAAGTCTGTCCGGCGCGCAACAACTTTTTTGAAAAATTTTTTGGGGCCATCCGGGAGGGCTTCCGGGGCTGAGGGCGGGGGTTAAGTTTG
>CAUATU010000064.1:0-2807 GCA_958432255.1 uncultured Collinsella sp. | reverse complement strand
TAGATTAAAAGTAACAGACCGGATGAAGATACGTGCGACGGGGGCGAGGCGAATGACTGAGCGGTATCTATACGCGGGTTCAACGGTATTATATTGACCACATAGATTATTAACTTGCATTTCTAACAGTTAAGGAGACGGGTGCTTTCCAGCACACTCCTTCGATGATGCCTTCCGCTAGTTGCTATGCTGGTTTCAGCCAACAAAGAATGTGTCCGGGCGCTCAGGTTAACCGTTAGCGTTGGCAACATCACCGTTAGCGTTGGCAACATATGAGATGGGCCAGACCCTTGCCGCGCGCCGATTGCGCGAGAGATGTCGGGCTCCATGTTTATTCCACCTGCTTGTTATCAACCAGCTTCGTTCAACGTCAGACATTCAAGATGTCAGACGTTGAACCTGCGCCAAAGACGCAGCTGGGGCTACTAGATGCCTACAATCGCTCGCGAAGCTCGCCTGTTCGTGCGTGAATGTCTGACAGCTCCGTCAGACATTGTCGGACATTTGATTGTTCGACAAATGCGCACGTGGTCGCGTTCGCAAAGATTACTGAACGGTCGATGGGTGCGTTGAGACCGGAGCAAACGGCGGATGCCAGAAAAATGGCCTCACAGAATCGCACCCATGGTTGATAAAATTGACCGCCCGGGCGCAAATACCCGGGCGGTCAATTCATCCCCTCGTTCGCGATCCTGTGGGGTTTGGGGCTTTGACATGTTGTTGACGGATGGATCAGCCGTACAGCTTGATCTCCCGGGGTTCCATGCGGTCGTCCCCCAATAAGACGTCCCTGATGTAGCTCTGCGGCAGGAACTCGACGGGCAGCACTGGGTCGTCGACGTAGCCGGGCACGGGGAGTAGGCGTGGCCTTTGGACATAGCGTGGCCGCCTGCCGGCGGTCGGACTGCCACTTCAGCCAAAAGCTCAGACGCGCGCATTAAAATAATGGATATATCGCTTGATGGGCTTTTGACCAAGCATGAACATCGCAGGTAAATCCGTGTACCAATTTTTGGTACACGGATTTACCTGCGGTTTGTTGAAAGCTCTGACATGCGCTGTAGACTTCATTAAAATCGATTGCCGATCAAGTCTTCCTATATATGCGAGCCCCAAGAAACTGCGCTGTGAACCTGAGTCCTCTATCGATCGGCCCGGTGCACCGGGCCGCTGTCCTCGAGCCGGCAACAGCTTGCCGGTCTCAAAACGTATACTTGATTTAAGACGGAGTGGAATGTGAGCGCACAAGGAGATGCGGAATCGATGAGAGTCTCAAAAAAAATTACTGCAGTGTTATCATCTTCCATCCTATCTATTCTTCCATTTCTGATTCTATGGGCGGCTTGGTCAGCCCTCCCTGATACAATTCCCACTCATTGGAGTGGGGGTGTGGTTGATCGATGGGGTAATAAGCTTGAATTGCTGGTTGTTCCGCTGTTTTCTCTGATTGGTTCTATTGCAATTTCTGTGTACCTTATTGTTTCCACGCGGCGAAGAGAGTTCGCGGATTTCTCTGTTCGAATGCGACGGGACTTTGTTGCGTGCTATATTTCTAGCCTTCTTTTATCGACAACCTGCTCAGTGATAATTGCCGTTTGGGTTCAGTTGATTCTTACGCAAAACACTGCGGTTGATGGGGGGCTTGGACTATCGATCCTGTATTCCCTTCCCGGGCTATATGTGATCTTGTGCGCTTTGCCGCCTTTTTATGCGAGCGGCGAGAGCAAAAAGGCAGAGCGCCTGATAACAGTTCTTATTGGCGGCGCGGAGATTGTTCTTTGCGGAATAGTGCTTGAAGGTTCGGCTGCCTCTTATGCGATGATTGGACTGATGATTCTGTTCTGTGCGTTTGAGATTGTGTCACAGGTAAGGGATAGCCGGTCCTTATGAGTTGAATTACGCGCGTGCGGATATAAAGGGTGGCATGTTAAATTTGTTGAAAACTCTGACATGCGCTGCCGACTTCATTAAAATCGATTGCCAATCAAGTCTTCCTATATATGCGAGCCCTGAGAAGCTGCGCTGTGAACCTGAGACCGCTATCGATCGGCCCGGTGCACCGGGCCGCTGTCCTCGAGCCGGCATCAGCTTGCCGGTCTCAAAACGTATGCCGTCCGGTACGACCAACAGCCGAGTCTTGCGCCCAGTTCGAGCAGCGCCAGAACCCCGTGCCGGAACCCACGCAGCCGATGGCAGGGGAATTCAGCCGCGGCCATCGAGGAGCCGACCCAGGGACGGCGCCCCCAGTCCTCGAAAGATTTCCACCGCCCCCTACAGGCCTGGATTGATTTAACAGTTGATTTAATCCGGCTGAACAAGCCGAGCATGGGCCGGTTGACAAAATGTAAGGTAAAAAAGCAGATACGACCGAACGCCGGTGCGGGGTTCGGGTGATGTGATAGAAAGTAATACACGTATTACATCTAACCGGGAGGTGCATCATGGCAACCGCCACCGCAGCCCTGAGAACCCCCGAGGACCTCGCGAACAGGTACGACCGCCTGACGAAGTCGACGGGCCGCACGAAAACCTTCTACATGACGGAGGCGCTTGCCGCAGAGATAGGCAGGCTCGAATACGAGTACGGCCTCATGAATTATCCGGGAAGCGTTTGGTTGCGAGGTATGCCAGTGTGAGGGCCTGATTCGTCAGATCCCGCACAGGGGGACCGCAATGGTGGCCACCGCGCCGCCCGAGGGGCTGTTGGCAAGCGAGACGGAGCCCCCGTGGGCGCTCGCGGCCTCGGAGGCGACGTGGAGGCCGAGCCCGTAGTGGCGGCCTCCGTCGCGCGAGGAGCGGGAGGAGTC
>CAUATU010000063.1:0-3008 GCA_958432255.1 uncultured Collinsella sp. | reverse complement strand
CGAGGGCTTCTTGCGTCCTGCGGAGTGTGCCTAAAAGTAAACTAATGGCGGGCCCTGCGATGTCCGGTCTTCGGCGGATTACTGGCTGGGGGAATATTGGTGCGCTTCGCGCGTTTGGAAAGGGCTTCGTGCTGCGGAATGCATTCAGAGGGAAACCCATCGGGCCCCTTCGTCCTCGGTCTTCAGGGATTAAAGCTGAAGGGAATAAGGCACGCTTCGCGCATAGCGTGGAGTGCGGCGAGGGCTTCTTGCGTCCTGTGGAGTGTGCCTAAAAGTAGACTAATGGCGGGCCCTGCGATGTCCGGTCTTCGGCGGATCAGCCGCTGGGTGAGGGTGGTGCTTGGGGCGACGTGCAAAAAACGGAGTTTTCAGCAGCCAAAGATTGGTGCATAAGGCTATGGGTGACGTTCGCGGCTCCTGTTGATGCTTTTGCATGACGATTGGGCTTTGTCGATGTTCATATATGGCTGGTTTCTCGCCGCATGCCATCCAGATGGGACGAGCCATGAGGACTATCTACCTTTTGAAATACTTTTGGCACCAAAATCTTATCCCGCGATGCTGAATACTCGCAAAAATGCACGCTCCGGAGGGCACTACCCTGTTACGGCTAGAAATCCATGCGCCATTTTATGCAATTAATTAACGCATTTATGCAAAATGGCTTACGTGCGTACGTCTCGGGCTAGATGTTTGCCTCGGCGCTGCGTAAATCATCCTGTCTATAGTGTCTTTGACAGGCGGTCGCGGTCCCGTTTGGGGTCGCGGCCGTTTTGTTGTGGGTCAAATATGAACGTTGTGTTAATGAGTCGGTGGACGGTGGTGTTTTTCGGTGAGCGGCGTATCCTTCCAACGGTTTATCTAGTGTGTCAGTTGAAAAGGAAGAGGGCGCTCGTCATTGTTTGAATGTGAACTGCCGTTTGACCACAAGACGTTGCATCTGGAGCTCGAGGATAAGAACTTTGCGGGTGTGATGGAAGGTCATCAAAACGAGTTTAAGACTACAAAATCGCAGGAAGAGCTGGTGGAGGAGTCGCTTGCCAACCCTTATGGCTCGCCTTCGCTCGAGGAGCTTTGTGCTGGCAAGAAGGATATTGTCATCATTAGCTCCGATCATACGCGTCCCGTTCCCTCGTGTGTGACGATGCCTATTCTGCTGCATCACATCCATTCCGCTGCGCCCGAGGCTCGAGTGCGTATTTTGGTTGCTACGGGTATGCACCGTCCGTCGACGCACGAGGAACTCGTCAACAAGTATGGCGAGGAGATTGTTGCCAACGAGGAAATCGTTATGCACGTCGCGACTGACGACAGCATGATGAAAAAGATTGGCACCCTGCCTTCTGGTGGCGAGTGCATCATCAACAAGATTGCCGCCGATTGTGATCTGCTGCTTGCCGAGGGCTTCATTGAGCCGCACTTCTTTGCAGGCTTTTCTGGCAGCCGCAAGTCCGTCCTGCCTGGCATCGCCAGCTACAAGACCATCATGTACAACCACAACGGTCAGTTTGTGAACGATTCCCATTCGCGTGCAGGCAACCTGTGCCACAATCACGTGAGTGAGGACATGTTTGCCGCTGCCGAGATGGCTCACCTTGCCTTTGTGCTCAACGTGGTGCTCAACGGCAAGCACGAGGTCATCGGCTCCTTTGCCGGCGACATCCACAAGGCGCACGAGGCTGGCTGCGAGTTCGTGAAGAGCCTTGCCGGCGTTGAGCCCGTCGAGTGCGAGATTGCCATTACCACCAACGACGGCTACCCGCTCGACCAGAACATCTATCAGGCCGTGAAGGGCATGTGCTCTGCCGAGGCTACGCTTCCCGAGGGCGGCGTGATCATCGATGTCGCCGGTTGTGCCGACGGTCACGGTGGCGAGGGTTTCTATCACAACATCGCCGACAATGATCCGGCAGAGTTTGAGCGCGCCTGCATCGACCGTCCTAAGGACGAGACCCTGCCCGACCAGTGGACGAGCCAGATCTTTGCCCGCATCCTGGCGCATCACCCTGTGATCATGGTTACCGACCTGTGCGATCACCAGATGATCAAGGATATGCACATGACGCCGGTTAACACCCTCGATGAGGCGCTCAAGCTCGCCTTTGAGATGAAGGGTGCCGATGCCAAGGTGGCCGTCATTCCCGATGGCCTGGGCGTTGTCGTCGCACAGCACTAGTACGCGGCCTAAACGAATCGTTTATAACCGACAAGAAAGATAAGGTTTTATGCTTACCAAACTCCTCTGCGAATTCGGCGCAACGGCCCTCATGATCATCTTTGGCGTGGGCGTGCACTGCGATACCGTGCTTAAGGGCACCAAGTATCAGGGCTCCGGCCACATGTTTGCCATCACCACCTGGTCTTTTGGCATCTCGGTTTGCCTGTTTGTCTTTGGCGGCGCCGTGTGCATGAACCCCGCCATGGTGCTTGCCCAGTGCATCGTAGGCCTGGTGCCGTGGAGCAGCTGCATCCCCTTCATGATTGCCGATATGCTCGGCGGCTTTGCGGGTGCCGTGATCGCGTGGTTGATGTATGCCGATGAGTTCAAGGCTTCCGAGGGCGTCGTCGACCCTATTGCCCAGCGCAATATCTTCTCGACCAACCCCACCACCGAGGGTACGAACTATGCCCGTAATTTCTTCTGCGAGGCTATCTGCACCTTTGTGTTCATCAGCGCCATCCTTGCTGCTGCTAACCGTGCTGGCGAGAACGTCCTGATGCTCGCCATCTGCGTCGGTCTGATCGTTTGGGCTGTTGGCATGGGCATGGGCGGTATCACTGGCTTCGCCATGAACCAGGCCCGTGACCTTGGTCCTCGCATGGCCTATCAGGTGCTGCCGATCAAGAACAAGGCTGACAACAACTGGAAGTACGGCCTGCTCGTTCCTGGCATCGCTCCGTTTGTCGGTGCCGCTCTGGCCGCGCTGTTTGTGCATGGTTTCTTGGGCATGTTCTAGTCTGAGGCTACATAGGTTGTCCGCTGTCCGCATGGGGTAACTTCCCAGCGC
>CAUATU010000062.1:0-3073 GCA_958432255.1 uncultured Collinsella sp. | reverse complement strand
GCAAGAGGGATAGGTTGCCTTGCGCCGATTTAAATAAGTTGCGGTGAGATAGTTCTTGAATTGGCCTTTTTGGGCTAAACAGGAACTATCTCACCGCAACTGCGTTGAGCTTTTTGGCAGCTGGTTTACTTGTTCGTGAAGAGCCAAATCGCGATGATTACCAGGATTGCGGCGATGATGCAGACGATGGCGCCGGTGAATTTGATGCGTGAGTCGCGGGTACGCTCGCGCACCGCGTCCTCGGTGGCCTCGAGCTGGGCGACTTCTCGCTCGGTCTCGGCGTGTTCGGCTTTGTCTCGGGCCAAGGATCCTGCAAGCGACTCAGTGATCTCTGGATGGTCATGTACCTCGGTCGCCTGCTCGATGATCGACTGTGCATGCGCGGCATCTGCTTGGGCGTTGGCTATGCTCTGCTCTTGGTCGCGGCGTGCCTTGTCCTCGGCAGCGATCTTCTCGCGCAGTTCGCGCTGGCGCGTTGCAGCGGCGGTTTTTGCGGTCTGCAGCTCGTCGCGCGCGGCATCGGCCTCCGCCGTCACGGCCTGATGGGCTCGCTTGGCGTCGGCGATGGGGGCCTGCGCCTGTTCGACGGCCTGCTCGGCTGCGGCAAGCGAGTGCTCAAGGTCGGCGGTGATACGCGGGACATCTTCTTCGGCTTTACGCAGGGCATCTGCCGTGTCGGAGATCTGCATCGAGAGCTCGCTGGTGCGCACCGTATAGTTGGCGGGATTTGCCGAGGGATTGCGTTGCAGCTCGGCATACTCATGACGCAGCGTCTCGAGCTGGGCGCGCGTGGCGTCGACGGTTTGTTGTGCGGCCGCAATGCCGGCGTCTCGCTCGGCCTTCACCTTGTCGCGGATGCGCTTGGAATCCTCAAGACGTCGAACGAGGCGGTTGCCGGTCTCGCGAGAGCTCGCCTCGCGGGCCTCCACGGCGTCGAGCGCAGCCTTCAGGCGGAGCTCAGTCGCGTCATCCTCTGTCTTCATTTGTTCGAACTGACCCTTGAGCTCTGTCGCTTTGGCGGCGTGGGCATCACGGTCAATCTCGGCGGCCGCTGCAGTCTTTTGGGCCGTGGCGATCGCCTGACGCTGGTCGGCGACGATCTGGTCGTAGCGGCCTGCGATATCCTGGCGCGTCTCGAGTTCCTCGGCCTGATCGGCAATGCGCTGCTCAAGTTCGGCCAGGTGGGCGCGGGCATCGGCAAGTGCCTTTTTCGCGGCGTTCATCTCGCGCATGGCCGAGGCACCCTGGGCGATAAAGGTGCCCACGGCGTTCGCAGTGTTCGAGACAGCGGTCCCCAGATCGCGGCTCGCGGCGGGGGAGTGCAGGGTGGTCGGGCGAGCGGTGTCAGCAGCGTCCGCATCGGCAGCCTGCGGCACGGCGATATTGCCGGTACCGCCCTCGATCACAGAAAAGCCTGCTGCGTGCGGATCGACCGCATCGGCGCCAATCGTGGGATGCTCGAGCTGTAGAAACGAGGGCATGGTACTGCCTTGGTCGGCAACCGGAGTCTCGCCGGGCACAAAGGTCGAGGCCGCCTCGGCGGCCTCCTCTTCTTCGGCATCAATATCGGCATCGGCCACGGCGTCTTTCATCGCTTTGACAGCATCCATCATGGAGTCCATGACGGCATCGAGCTCTTCTTCCGAAGACACCTCGATGGGGCCTGCCGCCTGTGGCGCGGGGTCTGTGTCGGGTTCGGCATCGCTCGGCTCCGGCTGCTCGCTTTCGTCGTGCTCGACAGTATCGTCTGTGTCTGTTGCTTTATCCGCATCGGCGTGCACATCTGCGGCAGCGGGCACATCTGCGGTGGCGGGCGCATCGGTGGAGGCGTCGACGCAGGTAGGAGTATCGCAGTCGTCGACGGCGTCTGCGGAATGATCAATATGCTGTTGAGTCTGGGGGTCCAGCTCGTCTGTCATAGGCATGTGCTCCTCATCGTTGTTTGTCACCCTATGATAAAGTCTCGCGCCGACATCCCGCGCGCCGCAGCAAAGTTTCAAAACGTGTTCGATGGCTCGATCTGATAACAATAACTCGGCCGCTTTATCCAGTTTGTGCTTGACAATCCCTTCGCCGAACGACGTGGTGCCGTTCGCCTACCGCGGTCTTTTATTTTTGCTTGAACACGCTAAAGTTGCATCTCAGCTTTTGGCGCGTGAAGTTGGATACGCGCAGTCGGCGGGCGTGCCCGTCGCGATTTGAAAGGACTATGTATGGGACTTTTCACTGGTAAGACCGTGATCGTCACCGGCGGCGGCAAGGCCACGCTTAAGGACGGTTCTGCTGGCTCCATCGGTTACGGCATCGATATCGCATTTGCCAAGGAGGGCGCGAACCTCGTCATCACTGGCCGCAACGTCGCCAAGCTCGAGGCCGCCAAGGAGTCTCTCGAGGCCGAGTACGGTGTCAAGGTTCTGCCTGTTCAGGCTGATGTTTCGGCCGGTCAGGACAACGAAGCCGTCGTCCAGAACGTCATCGACAAGGCCATTGAGGAGTTCGGCCGCATCGACGCCGTCGTCAACAATGCTCAGGCCAGCGCCTCGGGCGTGACCATCGCCGATCACACCATGGACCAGTTTAACCTGGCCATTTATTCCGGTCTGTATGCCACCTATCTGTATATGCAGAAGGCCTATCCGCACCTGAAGGAGACCAAGGGCTCCGTGGTCAACTTTGCCTCGGGCGCCGGCCTGTTTGGCAACTACGGCCAGTGCAGCTATGCCGCTGCCAAGGAGGGCATCCGCGGTCTGACTCGCGTTGCCGCCAACGAGTGGGGCAAGGACGGCATCAACGTCAACATCGTGTGCCCGCTTGCTTGGACCGCTGCGCTCGAGAACTTCCAGGATGCTTATCCCGAGGCGTTTAAGGCCAACGTCCACATGCCGCCGGCGGGTCACTACGGCGACGTCGAGAAGGAAATCGGCCGCGTGGTCGTTCAGCTCTGCGGTCCCGACTTTAAGTACATGAACGGCGAGACCGTCACCCTCGAGGGTGGTATGGGCCTGCGGCCTTAGGGGTTACGGCGTTTTACCAAACGCCGTAACGGGCCGACGCTGCGCGGTCGCCAGGGCGA
>CAUATU010000061.1:0-3231 GCA_958432255.1 uncultured Collinsella sp. | reverse complement strand
ATACTCATGGAAAACCTCCCATTTCCCGATGTCCAAGAAATGGGAGGCAGTTCACTGTCCCCTTTGTGGTGGTTTTGATGATGGTTATTTGGCGCCTTGCATGACCTCGTCAAGGGTGACGTTTACGGCATGCTGGGTAGGGACCCAGTCGACCTTCAGGAACAGCGCTGCCACCGTGATGGGGATATAGCTGAACATAAAGATCGGGAAGGTAAACAGGTTGGTCACCAGACGCCACTTTTGCGCGCAGTGAATATGCTTGTACTCAAAGATGGTCGTAAGCAGCGCCAGGATAAAGAACGTCTGATACATCATGGCGAAGGTCATAATGAGCGAAGCGGCACAGGCCTGCATCTCGACTTCGGTAGCCAAGAAGCCGTGCGAAAGCCCGCCAACGATGAGGAAGGTCGCGTTGGCGAGCATCGAGATGAGCGAAAGCAGCATACCCGGGGCGATCGTCATAAACATGTCATAGGCGGCAAAGCGATGATAGCGGAACGTCGATTTGACAAGATGCTTGCCATAGGTAAAAAAGACCTGGTAGAAGCCCTTGGTCCAGCGCATACGCTGCTTCCAGGATGCCTTGAACGTCACGGGTTGCTCGTCAAAGAACTCCGCAGGCGCATAGCCAATGCGAATACCGTGAATAGCGCAGAACGTAGTGAACTGAATGTCCTCGGTCAGCGTGTGGAACTGCCAGCCGTGCATGCCCTCAATAACACTGGCGGAGATGAGGTAGCCCGAACCCGAGACGGCGCAAGACGTCTTACAGATATTACGCGCATTGTTAAGGAAGCGCGCCTCGCGCAAATACCAGGTAGCATTAGCTGCCGAGATCCACGAGCTGCCAAAATTCTTGGAGTTGCGATAGCTCGTGACCACATGGAATCCCTGGTCAAAGGCATCGTTCATCTTGGACACGTAATCGCGGGAGATAACGTTATCGGCATCGAAGATAAAGTAGCCCTCGAACGTGTCGGGATACTCGTTAAGAATGCGATCAAAACCAAAGTCCATGACCCAGCTCTTACCCTTGCGGGCCAGGTCGTTGCGCTCATAAACGATGGCACCCGCCTCGCGCGCGAGCTGCGCCGTGTTGTCGGTGCAGGCATCGGCGACCACGAAGACCTCAATAAGCTCGGACGGATAATCCTGATCCTTGATAGAGCGCACGAGATTGGCAATTACCGCCTCCTCATTATGCGCCGCGATAAAGAAGGCATAACGATGGAGCTTTTTGGCCTTAGGGGGCGCGACCTCACCACGAAGAGCGCCAATGACAAAGAAGACCACCTGGTACAGAAAGCAGACCGTGAGCAGCGTGACGACAATCTGATTGAAGATCACGATGGGTGTGTTGGTTTGTAAAAAGGCGAGCATGCAGGCTCCCAGCAACGCGTTACGTAAACAATCGTATATCTTACCGCAGGCTTACCGAGTTCAAGAAACCACCTAATCCTGGTTAAGCTTCGAGCAGACCGAGCTGCGGGGCGATTTCGTCGCCGGCGGCAGTGCGGCCGAGCGAACGCGGGGCCAGATCATCCAGAACCGCCGCAAGATCCCACGGCAGCTCGTCACGGCACTCGATGCGCTCCCCCGTCACGGGATGGTCGAACGCCACGCGCCAAGAATGGAGGAACTGCCTGGTCAAACTCTGATCGGCACGGGGATCGCACTTGCCGTAGAGCGGATCGCCCACGCAAGCGTGGTTGATATGACGCATATGCACGCGGATCTGGTGCGTGCGTCCGGTAAAAAGATGACACTCTACGAGCGTGTAACCGTCGTCGAAACGCGTGGAATCAAAGCGCTCGAGCACCTTAAAGGTCGTGATGGCCTGGCGCGCAAAGGGATCATCGGAAACCGCCATCTTCACACGGTCACGCGTGGAGCGGGCGATACCGGTGTTGATAGTGCCCTCGTCCATGGCGATGTGCCCGTGGACAAGCGTGATATAGCGGCGGTCGAGCGTGCGCGTGCGGATGAGATTTTGAAGCGCGCGCTGGGTATCGTCATCTTTTGCCGCGAGCATAAGACCCGAGGTATCGCGATCCAGGCGATGCACGATGCCGGGGCGGTCCTCACCCTGCACGGTACCAAGATGATCGATGCCGCAGTGGTAGACCAGAGCGTTCGCAAGCGTGCCGCTCTCGTGGCCATGGGCGGGATGGCACACCAAGCCCCGCTGCTTGGAGAGCACGATGAGGTAGTCGTCCTCGTAGCGGATATCGAGGGGAATGGCCTCGGGTATCACATCGGTGGGATCGTGCGGCTCGGGCAAGTCGACAGAAATGCGGTCACCGGCGCGTACGGCATACTTTTTTGACAGACAGGTCTCGCCGTTCACAATTACGGCGCCGCCCTCGATCAGATGCGCGCAAGCGGAGCGCGTGGGACAGCCATCGTTGGCGCCCAGATAGGCATCGAGACGCTGACCAGCGCAATCGTCGGCAACAAGAATATGGATGTCGGCCATTAACGCTCATTCCTTTCGCGAATCTTGCGGGCACGCTCCCCACGCTGCTTGGCTTTGCGCTTGGCGCGGGCCTCATCACGGGCATTGAGCTCGGCAGTCGCATCGACTTCGCGGGCCGCAGGGCTCAAGAACATGTAGCCGATGAGGGCAAGCACAACGCCTACGGTGATGCCGATATCGGCCACGTTAAAGACGGGAAAGTCGATGAAGGTGGTGGCAATAAAATCGGTCACAAAGCCAAAAGCCAGGCGATCGATCGCGTTGCCAATGGCGCCACCCACGACCATAGCCATGCCCACAACCTCCAAGCGAGCAAGCTGGGGCGTGCGAAGCAAGTACACGGCAATGGCGACAATGACCGCAAGCGCCAGCAAAGCGAACGCAACGCCATGCCCCTCGCCCATGCTAAAGGCAGCACCGATATTACGGACAAACATAAAGTCAATGACACCGGGGATGACGGTCACATGCAAAGCGTCGCCCACGGCACGAACCGCAAGCTTGGTCAGCTGGTCAAGAAGCAGCACAACCAACGCCACCCCACCAGCAACACCCAACCGCCAACGCAAAGGCGGCGTCATATCCCCAGCACGACCCAAATCAATCCCCTACCCTCAAGAACATCGAATTCCGTTTAACGTAAATCAATATCTTATATTGACCAGCAACGAAATAGCCGATGATTCGTTACCGACAGCGAAAACCCGCCAGAGCGAGCAAGGTGCCTTGAAGCAAGGCGGCATAGACCTTATGGT
>CAUATU010000060.1:0-4737 GCA_958432255.1 uncultured Collinsella sp. | reverse complement strand
GAACTTCGTGCCCCGCCGTCCGGGAGGACGCCTCTTTATTGATGGGAGGCCTGATAGGTCGATGGTTCCGTGCCCGGATGCGTCCAAAGTGGGACGGGCTTTCCGGATGGGCAGGCTTTCGAAAAATGCGTCCCGGAATTTGCCTTTGGAATGGGACGTAGTTTCCCGATGAGGCACTCGACGGAAAATACATCCCAAAAATGGCCTTTGAGCTGGGATAAGATTTCCGCGGCATCTCGGATTCTCAAAAATGAGACACGCCGTTGGCGAAAATGAGACACGTGATATCAGGCATCGGACGTATCATTTACAAAAATGAGTCCACTCCACTCGAGTAAAGCGAGGTCCCTCATGTACGTTCCACACCCCCGTATCCGTAGGCTGTCGAAAATCCCGCTTGTTGGGACGGCGGCGCTTGCTGCGTTGATCGCCACGAGCGTCGCCTGCTTCACGGCCACGCCCCAAGTTGCCCAGGCGGCAGACGCGCCCGCAATCACCGATATGACCGAGCAGGATTATCAAGCCCTGGGCCTGGGCACGAGCGAGGACATTCCGGCCGATACCGTTGGCCCCTATTCCACCGATACTCCCACGACGTTTGCCACGCGCAGCGAGGTCTATATGGCAGCTAACGGCAGCCATGGCAATCGCTACACTCTGCGCGACAAGCTCGAGAACGTCGAGCGCGGCGATATTGGCGGCAGCAGCAAACTCACCGATGGCTATGGAAGTGTGTGGGGCGCCGCAAAGTTCTGGCAAAACGTCAACAATTTCGATACGAACAGCGACCTCTACAAGCATAGCGACTACGGTGGCGGCACCTGGTCGTATCTGAGCAACAATGAGTCCTCGACGGTACTTGCCAACGACAACAACGGCTTCTCGGGCATTCACGCCACAAGCGTTGAGTTCTGCAGCGATGCCAAAACGGGCAAAAAGAGCCGCGTTGCCGAGCTTCGCGCCTATGGTGACAGCTCGTCCACGACGATCGACGGCAAGTCGTACGCCGGAAAGGTTGAGCTGGTCCTCTATTCGTTTAGCAACGGGCGCACGCGCAGCCTTGATACGCGCCTGCCGGTGACGGTCAACACTAATATGATGTACGAAGGCCGTTTTAAGTACCTGGATGCCGGTTACCTGCAAGAGCACGACGCCGTCTTTGATGTCGAGGCGGGCGATGTCGATGGCGACGGCGTCGACGAGCTTTTTGTCTACGCGGGCTGCTATGTCGACGAGAACGGCGTGCGCAAGGCTGTAGTCGACATGTATGACTTGGAGGGCGGCAACTGGAAGCAAAGCGTCGTCAAGATCGATGCCGGTAACGCCGCGGACTACACCACGCACAACAAGGGCGGGAACGACTCCTGGACGCAGCTTCAGTCAGCTCCTGTCGTTTCGCTAGCGGCCGGCGACCTCGATCGCGATTTTTGCGATGACCTCGCCATCGTGGTCTCGGCACCCTACGGCAAAAGAATATCGCCAAGTCAACGCATTGCGAGCTGTTCTCGTGGGATGCATCCAAGGGTGCACTCGTCCATGTCGATGCTCTGGGTGACGCGGGCGCAATCTCCCTCTCCTCGAACGGCAAGACCATGGTCGCTGCGAATGCGACGTTCGGCACGTTTGCCGCCTACGATGAAGAAGGAAAGAAGACGGGTGAAACCGTCACGGGCCTTATTCTTGCGGGCTATGACTGGCAACGCAGCGCTTTTGATTACGACGCCTATGACGGCAGCAAGGGGCTGTACGGCGCGCTGTACCGCTACGCGTATTTTGACTCGGAGTCTGGCGAGTTCAAACTATCCGATTGCAAGGAATACAGAGACGGGCTCCTTGCCTCCTATGGACTGATGCATGTGCCCAGCAGCGCATGGAAGGATAGTGCTCAGGATAAGCGCTATCCGTGCACCTTGGCGCCTATTGCCCTTGCCACTGCCAACCTTGACGGTCTGTCTGAGCAGCCGGCGGTCGACGAGGTGCTCGTGGGCGGCGATGTGTTCCGCGACTTTGCCTGCAACACGGCGCAGAGCGGGGCCCAGGGCTTGGGTTCCATGGTCGGAACCATGAGCATGAGCGGCCAGCAATACAACAGTAGCAACAAGCATGACCACAAGGGTATCGAGCAGGTGTGGATCAGCGACGTTAAGGCGGGCAGCGTCTCGGGTTCGGACCGCTATAACGAGAGCTTTATCGCCGTAGTGGGCAAGCACCGCGACGAGGACCTGCGCAAGAACGATGACTACTATTGGATGACCGCCTCGCATTTTTCGCTCGACGAGAACGGAAAGGTACGCCGCGGCGAGGAGCAGGTGATTAGCGAGAGCAACCGTCGCGGCACTACCTACGGCACATTTATCTCGCTCGCGCTGCCCGATGTCGACAACGACAGCGTCAAGATCACGTACAAGGACCGCTACAAGGTCTATACCAACCCGCGCGTGCTTGCCGTGCTGCAGGATGCGCCCTATGTTGAGGATCTGGAGCAGGCATACGGCTATCTGGTGTTGGGCGGCACGTCATACGGAGAGGAAAAGGGCACGGGGACATCCCAGGGCTATACCATTGGCGCCGAGTTGGGCGTTGCCGTCGAGGTGCAGACCGGTCCGCCCCTGGTCGCGATGAATGCTTCAGTCGATTTTGCCGCCGAGGGATGCTATGACTACCGGAGCGAGCGCACGGTCAGCGCAAGCGTAAGCTATGAGTCGCATGCCGGCGAGGGTGACAAGACCGTGCTCTACACGATTCCGATGGTCTATTACGAGTATGAGATCGAAAATGAGGAAACTGGTGGCAAGGGCGTGATGGCGGCGCCCGTGTCGCTCGGCGCGCAGACCTCGGTCGTTAATGTCGAGGCCTATGACCGCATTGCCAAACAGCACAATATGACGCCGCTCAGCTACTTTTTGACCAACCGGTCGGGAGAACCCGGAACCTATCAAACGACGCTCAACGGCGAGACTCCCGTTGGGGATTCCTTTGGCCTGGGCAAGCCTGGCGTAACGCGCGCCTACACGCACGATGGGTTTAACGGCGCCGCCGCGCAGTCGGGGGCGAGCATTGAGCAGACCATCGAAGTCGAGGAGGGCAAGGAGCAGGAGCTCGAGCTCGGCTTGACGCTGAACGGCAGCGTTGTCATGGGCGCGAAGCTCGCAAAGCACGAGTTGTTTGGCGGCCTGTGCTTTGGTGCCAACGCCGGCTTTACTACGGGTAACTCCTCGAGTGAATCGACCGAATACGGCGGCACCGTCGACAACCTGCCCGAGGCCGCGCAGGGCAAGTACGGTTTTGTGTGGCGTCTGGGCGTCAACGCGGTGGATGTCGACAAGTTCGAGGCAGACTCGGGCGACAAGCTCGGCACCAAGGACACCGACCAATTCTGGATCGTGGGCTATGACGTTAAGGACGTCGAGATGCCCGACGCGCCGGCCGTGACGGGCTTTACGGCAAACGCCGTCGATTCGACCAGCGTTACGTTTAGCTGGGACGATGTACTCGCAAACAAGAGTGGCTTTAGCTACGGCGTGGGCATGCTGCAGAGCAATGCGGCGGATGCGGTCGTCAATAGCTGGAAGATTGCCGACAACACGCAGACCTCGCTCAAGTGGGATGGGCTGCAGCCCAATACGGAGTATCGATTCACCATCGCCGCCGTTAAGAATGGATCCACGACCGAAACAGGTATTCGCTCGGCAATCATCACGGTCAAGACCATGCCCGATGGCATGACGATGACCGTGAGCGGACCTGCGGCGGATGCTGCGGAGGGGTCGGATCTTGGATACGACTCTTCGGTTGAGCGCACGGCGGGAAGCCACCTGACGCTCTCGGCGATTGGCCATGTGAAGCAACTCGGTGCCGACGATAGCGAAACAGGGCTGGCACCGACCTATATGTGGTACCGCAAGGGCCGCGGCGAGACAGAGTTTAAGCTCGTGGGTGCCGATGGCAACCTCGCGGCTGGAACGGCCTCAAAGCTCGAGATTGACCTGACCGCAGACGATGACGGTGCGCAGTATTACTGCCACGTGGGATACAACGACGTGGGCCTCGAAGCCGGCACGACGCTCGTGAATATCGAGGCCGAGGAGACGGCGCCCACAACGGTGAACGCCACCCCGATCCGCACGCGCCGCCTGTTCTCACAGGCAAGTGCGGGCGCCAAGAAGTTCCTGGACCATACGCTGGTAAACACCGCCGGCCCAACCGATTCCGAAGGCTCAAAGGACCCCGAGACTCCTGAGACCCCGACGAACCCGGACAAGCCCAAGTCCGACAACGGAGCTAAGACCGACACCAAGGTCAAGACTACGACCACAGCGAAGAACCTCGCAAACACCGGCGACCAAGCATTCGCCCTAGTCGCCACCGCAGCAGCAGCGGGAGCAACGCTCGTAGTGATAGCCCTCATCATGCTGATCAAGCGCCGCAAGACCCACTAGTAGCCAGTCGAACATATCGACAACCCAAAAACCCGGGTAGCCAAAAAACAGGCCACCCGGGTTTTCTGTTGAGTGGAGACTCCGCAAGCGGAAACTGCATCCCATTCCAGACAAGAATTCTGGGACACGGTTTCCGGATGCAAAAAGGCCACATGACGTGGCCTTCAACTTATATATGTTCAGCAGATGTCCCCATGACAAGCCGCGTTTCAACACCGAGGCGTCTGCCCGGCGACGCGGAATGTAAGGTTCATCGCGAGTTCCGCACGAGCCGGAGAGCACTTAATGTGCTCTCCGT
>CAUATU010000059.1:0-5454 GCA_958432255.1 uncultured Collinsella sp. | reverse complement strand
CCATGACGACCTCCACCAACCGGAGCGGAGCGGAGGTTTGTGCGGGGTCTCATGGACCCCTTGACGCGGCGTAGCGGAGGTGCCACCCGGCCGCATAGCCGTAGCCAAGTCGCGGCGGATGCCGGCTAGCAAAGACCCGACCGAGTACCCATAAATCAAGGCGGCCTCACGATGGAGAGACCGCCTTGATTCCTCGTTTTCCTCTTTTGTTGTTTTGCGTAACCCTAAACTGAGCACAATTCGGAGCCAGTATTCAATCAATCATCTATTGGTAGTCGTTTGCATACGAGCTATAGAAGAGCGCCTTGCAATCGACATCGCTGTAGCCCATAACAGCATCCTGTACATCGGCGCGCAAGAGGTTAAGCACCTTGTATACGCCCCCTCCCATGTCCCCAACGAAAAGCACCTGCTTAAATACGTTGGGATACTCACGCAGATAGGCAACGTAACCTCTGAGCTTGGCAAGCGTGTCACTGAGGAAATCACCGTGCGGATCGACGATTGACGGTCTGATTGTCCCGTCACCGTCCTTCACAAAGAAGAGGAAGTCCGGATGCAAGGCCTTGCGTCCCACCGAAGACATGTACGGAATCGAAAACGCCTTGGCAGACATGCTGCCCGACGGATTGCGATAGAAGGCAACCGTGCGATTCTTTGCCAATTCGTTCCTAACGATATAGTCTTCCGCCGGGTTCAGGTCAAGCGGGCAGAGGCCGTCCTCTTTCTGCACGATATGGCACGGATACTTAGCGAAGTCATCCGACGTGCTGGCAGACGTGGGCCACTCTATCTTTGTGAGGCGCTTGCCTTCGGTTTCACGGGCCAGCTCGTCGTAACGCTGCTTTGCCGAGTCGTTAAGGTAGTCATAATCGCCAGATCCATCGACCTTATCGAAGTATTCCTTTCGGCATTGAGCCGCCCAGCCCTCGAGCGCATCAACGATGGCCTGTGTGCGCACCGCTGCGGCAAGGCGCAAGTCGCACTCGGGGCGCCCAAGCTCCTTGAAGTTGGCGCGACGATACTCATTCGCAAACTCCTTAGTGAAATGCATGTCGGCGTCGCGGGCGGCCTTTCTGAGGCCCTCGGCGTCCGTGCGGGCCTCCTCCTGCTCCTGGTCCTCGGTCTCGTTGAGCTTGTCGAGCGTGATCTTGACGGTCTCGGCAACCTCTACGTCGTGTTTGGCTTCGCGGTACTCGTCCTCGTTAGCAACGATGTATCCCTTGAGCTTCTGGACGAACTGTTTTTTCACGTCGGCCGCGGCATTGACATCGAGGCCAGTCTCGACAAGCAGAGTCGCCGTCTTAACCAGGCTCTGGAATTCGTTTCTAGCCTTCTTCGGAATGCGCTGGACGGGTATGGAATCGAAGGCTGTGCGGATGCCCTGCCACTCCTGATGCGTGAAAGACTGCTCGCGTTTGGTGGGCGGCTTGGGCTTTGCCATGGGCACGGGTTTTACGACCGAGACGGGCTGGGTCGGCTCGGTCTGTGTGGAACTTGGCTCAGGTGTCGCAGGTTGCTGCGGGGCAGACGCTGCAACGTAGTTGCCCGTTGCGGGCTGAGGCGCCAGCTCCGCTTCTGGCGCCGGGACGTCAACGGACCTGACCGCCGAGGCAAGCGAGGGCTGCGTTCCCTGCATGTCCAACGGCTCTTGAATCGCGATGCCGGCAAGTGGCGCCTGGTAGCCGGGTTGTGCCTGCCGCGCTGCCTCAATGGCCTTCTCGTTCTCCTCGTACGCCTTGAGCTCCTGTTGGTAGTCGGCTTCGGACTTGGGCGCAGCCGCCGTGATAGTCACGGGGTTGAGAACGATGTTCTGCTTGCCGATGGAGCTCTCGCCCATGTCGTCCTTGCGGCCCATGAGGTAGTCGACCACGTCCTGAGTGCTCTCGGGATTGAACTGGGGCAGGTAGCAGGCGACGGAGTTCAAAAGATCATCGGATTCGATGCGCCGCGCAAGTGGAGTGCGTACCATACGTCCCACGAGCTGTGCGATATAGGTCGAGTCCGAACGCCTGCGCTGCGAGAAGATGACCTCCGCTCGCGGGCAGTCCCATCCGTTGGAGACAGCCTCCTTGGCGAAGAGCACGCGAATGCGCGAGGTGTCCTGAACGAACTCGGGTTCGACATAGGGAATAAGGTATTTTCCCGCCGCGATGTCCTTATGCTCGCCGAAGACGTTGGCGAACGACATCGCCTCGGAAAGGCCGGGGACCAGGCCCGTGATCTGGTCGCACATCTCAGCCAGGGCCGAGCTGCTCACGTTGTCCGCCGCTTGGATGAGCAGCAGCGGGTTGACGGGACTCTCGCCCTCGCGGGCACAGTACTCGCCCCACTCGCGGCAGGCCAAGGCATAGCGCTCGCACGCCATAGTGAGGTACTGGTGCTCGACTGGGTCGTCCTTCTCTGGCACGCGCAACTCGATGATGTCCTTGAGCAGACCTGACTCCTGGACCTCGCGAGGAGTCACAGCGACCTTTGGCATACGCACGCGATCGGCGCGCTGGTCCATGGCCGCCTCGAACCTCTGCGGTGTGGCGGAAATCCCGACGACGACGGGCATCGCGGCCCGGCCATCAAGCCCATCAATAAGGTTTGCGTAGATAGTCACCGTGCCGCGCTCGCTCGAGGCATTGGCGCCCAAGCCGCGGTGCGCCTCGTCGATGAACAGATAGAGGTTACGCTCCGGGTCCCTGATGGTGCGGTCAAGGATGTCCCAGAACACGCGGCCGGAGTTGGCCTCACTACCCTTGGTGAGCAGGCCGTTCTTACTGAGTAGGTCCTTGCTGAGGAAATAGACGTGGCGCGGCTCGAGAATGTCGTGCGCGGCTCCGAAGTCGTTGGTAATTGTGACCAGGTGGCGCCTGTCAAGGATGTTGTCTGCCAGCTTGTCCGCCACGTTTGAGAAACGCACGCCCGTCTGCTCGTTCAGGCTCGGGGAATCCGAGAGCCAAAGAACGACGGCATTCTCGTCGGGCATGAGGCTCAGATCGTCGTCTCCGAAAAAGAGCGCTTCGATCGTCGCTGCGCACATGACCGTTTTGCCCGACCCCGTGGGAGATGCGAGGCATATCGAGGACAGCTCGCCGTCCTGCTCGTAGCGTCGGCGCATCGACTGCAACTTGTTCGCCAGGGTCGCGACCGCACCGGCTTGGAAATCCTTAAGTTCGACTCTCATGTTTACCTCACCGCATCCTCGGCGGCAATCTTGAACGATTGCAGGTAGTTCTCGTACAGGCGGACGACGTCGAGCCCAGGCAGTTGTGCCTTGACGGAGGCGTATCGAGCCGTGTCGTCCGTGATCACATAGGCGCACCCTATGCTGGCATTCTGCTTGACGGCTTCTATGAAAGCGCCGACCGAAGCAAAGTCGAAGAGGACGGCGTAGGCGTCGGCCATGGCAAAGCCCGGCTGCTCGTGCTTGATGATGCTGCCACGCGAACCAGCGCGCAGCCAGAGCAGGGGCGCGATCTCCTCGAAGGCCACGCCCAGCTCGACGGCGTCCGGGTCTTCGTAGGTGAGGTCAAAGAAGACGGCGTTTTCCTCGAAGCCGTCGGCCATGGGGAACTCGTCGGTGAACTTGTAGTCACCCTTGATGGAATCGCCCTCGGGCGTCTTGCCCGTGATGGCCGCCGTGACGCGTGGTTTGGTAACGTACTGGCAGATGCCCAGCGCCTCCCATTCGGGGTCGCCCTGGCGAAGACCGCGCTTGGTGAGCTTTTTGGATTCGTCCTCGGAGACCTCGTTATTCGTTACGCTGATGGAGCGCCTACGCCCGCCGTCCTGATGGTTCAAGCGCATGACGGCATGTGCCGTGGTGCCCGATCCTGAGAAGAAATCGACTACAAGGGCGTCGGGCTTGTCGGCGACAAAAAAGCGAATGGTGTCTTCGACGGCATAGAGGGACTTTGGGAATGGGAAGCTGCGGTTTGGAATCATTTTTCTCAGCATACCGGAGCCATTTCTGGATGCATCGTGCGATGCGATGCGCCACTGCGTACTGGGAATGTAATTCGCTTCATAGTTGCTGTCGTCAACAATAACCGAACCGTCAGCACGGCGGCCAATTATTGGAAATAGCCCGCTTTCTACCTTTTTCTGTTCTCCGCTCTTCAGGTATGAAATCGCCATACCCCGTTCGGTAAATCGACCCAACTTAACAAAACCCTTTTCTAAGGCAACTCGAAGAGCTGCCTGGGAAATTTGCCAGTTTCCTTCAGCCCCGTTCGTCCTTATTGGCCATACTGTCTTACATCCTGGGCAAGATGGAACATCCTCCCTCGATTCGTCACGAGAAAGTGATGCCCCTATATGGTCGATTTTGCCCCCATCTTCTTTTACATATATGGGATAGAACAGATTGGGCCTATCGGACCTTAGACTATTGGTTCCTGTCCTCATCAAAGAGTTCCAGTGCAATTTACCTTTGCAAGAATTGTTGACCCCACCTAACCAGTCGTCGCCGAGGGGGACCTTCTTGGGACCGGCCTCTCCGAAATAGACGAAATAGATATACTCATCTGATCTCGCAAATTCTCCCTGGCGAGCAACGCCAGCGGGGTTAATTACCGAAGAGACCATTTGTATGCGGCTGCCTGGATATATCCTCTCAAGCAACAGCCCCAAACGCGCGTACTCTTTCTCATCAATTGTCACGATGAGTACGGAATCGTTGGGGTTGAGCAGCTGCTTGGCGAGCTTGAGGCGGCGCTCCATGAAGGCAAGCCACTTGGAGTGGCGATAGGCGTCGGAGCCGTCGACGTAATCGTTGTTGTATTTCCAGTCGCGAGCGCCAGTGTTATAGGGCGGGTCAATATATATGCAGTCCGCTTTGCCTGCATAGGCAAAGGCCAAGGTTTCAAGAGCATGGTAGTTTTCGCCGTTGATGACTACTTGATAGGGCTTATCGCCACCGCGCTCGACACGCCCAGTCTCTTTGAGGCCAGCATAAATCGGCTGGTCATATTCAGCAACAGGCACGACATCGTCGACAGCAACGGAGCGGGGCTCACATTCGTTTTCGTCATATGAGGGCGATTGATATGGCTTTAGATCAGCAACCCCCCCCCGAACGGCATTTACCAACCATAGCAGTTGGGAGCTAGAGTCCTCTTTTTTACCACGCTCGGGAAGCACCTGTACGACATCGCCCTCCATGATGGGTTTGCCATAAAGGCGAAGTCGCTCTGGACGGTTGTGTTCAAATACAAGCCCAAACTGGCGCTGCGCCGCAAAGGCGCGGATGTCGGCAGCGAGCTGACGATCGCCCAGCTTGACTGCGCGATCAACAAGGTTCTGAACGACTGCTTGCGTCGTCTGAGACATCACTTCTCCCCCTTACACTTCTCGTCAATCCATTCGCGCAGGACTTTAGCCACCGTCTTATCCTGGCGCGCGGCATAGGACTTAAGAGCCCGCTTATCCTCACGGGTTATCGAGAGCGTGAACTTATCCAGC
>CAUATU010000058.1:0-6192 GCA_958432255.1 uncultured Collinsella sp. | reverse complement strand
CTGGTGATCTCCGCCTTGAGAGGGCGGCGTCCTAAACCGCTAGACGAACGGGCCACACGACATCTGCACTGCCGTGCTGCAAGGAAGTATATTACGGGACAAAAAACATCAGCGCAAGAAGAAATTCCAAATTGCCGAAAAATTGTCGGCAGGTTATGGAACACACAGGTAAACTGGGTAGCTAATTCAAGTTGAGATGGACCAAAAGAGCTTCGCGCTCGTTGGGGATGTTGTCTTCGATCACGGCGTCGAGGGCGGAGTTGAGTAGCTGCCCCAGTTCCGGCCCGGGCTTGACTCCGGCACGGATCAGGTCGCCGCCGTTGATGGCGAGCATCTTGAGCGTATAGGGCTCCCCCGCCTTCAGCAGCTCGTGCGCCATCGCGCGCATCTCCTCAATCGTCTCAACGTAATAGAGGCACGACGGGGCCTTGCCGAGCGTGTCGGCACGCTTAAGATCCATGAGCTCGTCCATCAAACGCAGCGTGTCGACGCCCTCGCCCGAAAGCAAGCGCATCATATTGAGCAAACAGGAACGCTCGGGACGCAGCGGTTTGTCGTGATATTTAATGAGCAGGCACACGTCGCGCACCAAGTCGTGCGAGAGCGCCAGGCAATCCATAATGACGCGCGCCTTCTTGGCGCCGAGCTCTGGATGACCGTAGAAGTGTCCGCTGCCGGCGTGATCGACCGTGAAGCACTCGGGCTTGGACACATCGTGCAAAAACGCCGCCCACATAAGGCTCGACGAGGGCGCGACGCCGTCACACAGCGCGAGCTCCCCCGCCACCGTCAGCACACGGGCGATATGCTCGTAGACGTTAAACGCATGATAGACACTTCGCTGATCAAAGCCGCGACCCGCTGCCAGCTCAGGCACAGAGGCACAGATGAGCTCGGGGTAGCGCAGCATCGCGTCTCCCCCATGACCGGTCGAAAGAATGCCCTCAAGCTCAATACCCACACGCTCGCGCGCCACGGCGTCGAGCAGCGGCGCGCACTCGGCAAGCGCGCGCTTAGTCTCGGGCTCAATCATAAAGTCCAGGCGGCAGGCAAAGCGCACCGCACGCAACATGCGCAGGGCGTCCTCGTTAAAGCGACGCTTGGGATCGCCGACAGCGCGAATCAGCTTGCGCTCCAAGTCACCCTGGCCGTCGTAGCGGTCGACAAGCCCGCGCTCGGGATGCCAGGCCATAGCGTTGACGGTAAAGTCGCGGCGCGCCAGATCGTCCTCGAGCGAGGCGGCACGCTCCACACTCTGGGGATGGCGACCATCGGTGTAAAAGCCATCCAGACGGTACGTGGTGACCTCGATACGCTCGCCATCGGAAATAGCCGTGATTCCGCCAAATTTAATGCCCGACTCCACGACCGCGATACCAGCGGCCTCGAGCGCCACCTTGGACTCCTGCCACAGGCCGCTACAGCACATATCAACATCGTGGCTGGGGCAACCCATCAGGGCGTCGCGCACCCAACCGCCCACGTACCAAGCCTCAAGACCAGCCGCCTCAAGCGCGCGCAGGACGCGCAGGGACGCATCGGACGGTTGAGTACCGTTGAGCGAAACATTGCACATGCCTATGGCCTCCTGCACTTGTGAGCGTTAATCGATGGTTCTCAAGAAGTCTAACAAGAAACGAGAAAGCGCGCACACGCAATCGCGTCGTCGATTAGATAAAACGAGACAGCAGACGCCACATACGTTCAGCGAGCAAAAAACACCCGCCTCGGAGATCCAAAGCGGGTGTTCGGCAACGATGTAACGATGCGGTTAGCAGACCTGGCGAACCTCGATGTGCTTCTTATATTCGTCCACCCTGGCAAAATCGCCCAGACCGGGGCACTCGACCACGTTGGCGCCGGTGGCCATCGACAGACGCAAGGCATCCTCGACGCGCTCGGGGGCGTCGTGCCACACGGACAGGAAGGCAGCGAGCGAGGAATCGCCGGCACACACCGTCGACAGCAGCTTGACGTCGAAGGTGCGGTTGGCAAACCAGATATGCTCGCCGTTGGAGAAGTACGCACCGGCGCCACCGAGGGTCAGCAACACGTTCTTGGCGCCCTTGGCATGCAGCTCGGCCATAGCGCCCTTGACGGACTCGTCGTCGCCACCGCTCACCTTAATGCCAAAGATGTCGAGCAGCTCATCGTCATTGGGCTTGATCAGCAGCGGCTCCATGGCAATGAGGTCTGCCAGCTGATGGCTCGAGATGTCGAGGACGAACTCGGCCCCCTTGGCCTTGACGCGGCGCAGGACCTCGGCCAAGAAGCCCTCGGAAGTGTTGGGAGGCAGCGAGCCGCTGATGACCAGGCAGGTCATGTCATCGAGCGAATCGATGAGCTCAAACATCTCCCGCTCGTTGGCCTCGTTGATGGCGGCACCGGCGTTGACCATGTTGTACTCGGTGTCGGGGCCGGCGTTGAGGAACACATTGACGCGCGTAATGCCGTCGGTCCACACGGGCTTGACGGGCACGCCCAGGGCCTCGGCGCCCTTAACGATAAACTCGCCCGAGAAACCGGCGAAAAAGCCCAGGATCGTGGTGTCGACGCCGTAGTGGTCAAGCGTAAACGAGACGTTGAGGCCCTTGCCGTTGGGCGTGTAGACGGCGTTGCGGGTACGCGTGACGGTGTTGGCAGCAAGACCGTCGCAGGCGATGTTGTAGTCAATGGCGGGATTTGCAGTGAGCGTGTAAATCATGAATGTTCCTTTCACGAAGCAACGTGTTAATGAAAGTATATTCCACGCATCGGTAAAAGGCTAGGACAACTCGGTGAACGGTGTGGAAGCGATGAAGTACGGCGGGACACCTCTCCCCCGTGGCGGAACAAAAAGGCGCCCCAGCCGAAACCGGAGCGCCACATGCGCACGAATATGTCGCGTTTCGATTACTGACGATCGAGCTTGCGGACAGCAACGCGCTTGCTGTACTCGTCGACGTGACCGAAGTCGCCGATGCCGACGGACTCGGCAACGTTGGCGCCGGTGGCCATAGCGAGCTTCATGGCCTCCTCGACGTTGTCGCGATCCCTGTACCACTTGTGCAGGAACGCAGCGAGGGTGCAGTCGCCGGCGCAGACGGAAGAAACCAGCTTGATGTTGAACTCACGCTTGGCGTACCAGATGTCCTCGCCGTTGGAGAAGTAAGCGTCGCCGCGGCTACCACGGGTGAGCAGCACGTTCTGAACGCCAGCGTCGTGAGCCATCTTCATGGCAACGCGGACCTCGTCGTCGGTGTCGACCGGCACGCCGAAGATGGCCTTCATCTCGTGATGGTTCGGCTTGATGAGCAGCGGCTTCTTGTGAGCGAGCTCCTTGAGCTTGTCGGAGGACAGGTCCAGGACGACGTCGGCGCCACGAGCCTGAGCGTGCTCCATGACCTGAGCCAGGAAGTCGGGCGTAGCTTTGGGAGGCACGGAGCCGGAAACGATCAGGCACTCGAGATCGCCCGCGGTGTCCAGGATGTTGTAGAGCTCCTCCTGGTGCTGCGGCGTGATCGGAGCACCCGGGTTCAGGATGCCGTACTCGTGCTGGCCATCGTTGACGTAGGTGTTAATGCGCGTGATACCGTCGGTCCAGACCGGGCGGCAGAGGCAACCCAGGTTCATGACCTCCTCGACGATGAACTTGCCCGTGAAGCCAGCAAAGAAGCCGAGTGCGACGGTGTCAACGCCCATCTTCTTAAAGGCGAAGGACACGTCAAGGCCCTTGCCGTTAGCCGTGTAGCTGGCCGAGCCGGTGCGGACGTTCTCATCGGGCTCGAGCGGAGAGCTCGAAACCGTCATGTCGACAGCCGGGTTGGCGGTTAGCGTGTAGAACATTTACAGTACCCCCTGTATATGTGAGGGCCGCGTGGCCGGCCCATTCCAACCACGCGGTTACCTCTGATACCAAATTAGCGAGCTGCGGACTCGAGCAGTGCCTTGACCTCGGCTGCGGTGTTGCAGGCGAGCGCCTTCTCGGCGAGCTCGTCGCACTCGGCCTTGGTCCACTGGCTGATGGTCTTGCGGGCGCGCAGGATCGAAGGAGCGCTCATCGAGAACTCCTCCAGGCCCCAGCTGATCAGCAGCGGCTCGAGCAGCGGATCGGCAGCGGCCTCGCCGCACATACCGACCATGATACCGGCCTTCACGCCGCTCTCGATGATGTTCTTGAGCGAGCGGAGCACGGCGGGATAGTAAACCTGGTACAGGTTGGAGATGGTGTCGTTACCACGGTCGGCGCACATGGTGTAGCCGATCAGGTCGTTGGTGCCGATGGAGAAGAAGTCGGCGACCTCGGCAAGACGGTCTGCGAGCAGCGAAGCGGCGGGCGTCTCGACCATGATGCCGACCTCGATGTTCTCGTTGAACTTGCGACCCTCTTCGGTCAGCTCGGCCTTGCACTGCTCGACGAGCTCCTTGACAGCCAAGACCTCCTCGACGCAGGTGACGAGCGGGATCATGATCTTGACGTCACCGAAGGCGCTAGCGCGCAGCAGAGCGCGGAGCTGGACCTTGTACTGGTCGGGATTGGCCAGGCAGTAACGCACGGCGCGGAAGCCCATGAAGGGGTTGTCTTCCTTGACCATATGCAGATACGGAATCTCCTTGTCGCCACCCACATCGAGCGTGCGGATGATGACCGGAGCACCCTTGAGCGCGCTGGCGACCTTACGGTAGGCGTTGAACTGCTCCTCCTCGGAAGGAAGCTCAGCAGAGTCCATGAACAGGAACTCGGAGCGGAACAGACCGATGGCCTCGGCATCGTGATCGAGCGCGTTGGGCACGTCATCGGGGTTACCGATGTTGCAGGCGATGATCTTCTTGATGCCATCGGCAGTCACGGACGGCTTACCACGGAAGGCCTCGAGGGCCGCCTTCTCGGCAGCGAAGGCCTCGGCCTTGGCGGTATAGGCAGCGAGCGTCTCCTCGTCGGGATCGGCCTCGACGATACCCTTGCCACCGTCGACGACAACGGTCATACCGTTGCGCAGCGCGGTGCAGCTGTTGGAAACCGAAAGGACAGCCGGGATCTCGAGGGCGCGCGCGATGATCGCGGAGTGCGACGTGCGGCCACCGGTCTCGGTGACGATGCCGGCAACGTGGGCCTTATCGATCGTGGCGGTCATGGACGGCGTGAGGTCGTGCACGACAACGACGGTGTTCTCGGGCAGGACGGAAAGGTCGACGACCTCCTTGCCCAGCAGCTCGGCCAGAATACCGGTGCGGATGTCGGCGATGTCGGCCGCGCGCAGACGGAACATCTCGTCGTCCATGGACAGGAACATGTTCTCAAACATGGTCGAGGTGTCCATGAGCGCCTGCTCGGCGCAGGTACCGCCGTCAATGGCGGCGTTGATGGCGTCAGTCATGCCCGGGTCCTGAGCCAGGACAATGTGTCCGCTCATGATCTCGGCCTCGGCCTCGCCCACCGTCTCCTTCATATGGTCGGCCTGAGCCTGGGTCTTCTCGCAGAAGACCGAAAGAGCGGACTGATAGCGCTCCTTCTCTGCTGCCGAATCAGCAACCTCGTGCGGCTCAAACGTCAAGTCGGGATCGACGGCGACCATGACGGTGCCGATACCGATGCCCTCGGAAGCGTTGACTCCCTGATACATTCCCATTCCTCTCTCCGTGTCATGTGATAAAGCGTTTTGCCATATCCATGACAAAAGAGCGCAGCTACCTTACAACAGGTCACTGCGCCCCCAAATATGAACTTAGTTGTTCAACATGCGACCCGTTTGAGTTCTACTCGCCAAGACCGCTCTTGATGAGCTCGATGGCAGCAGCCAGAGCCTCGGCCTCGTCAGCGCCGTCGCACTTGACCTCGACCTCGGTGCCGCAGGGGATACCAGCAGCCATAAGTGCCATCGGGGACTTGCCGTTGACCTCCTTCTCGGGGGTGACGACCGTCACGTCACAGGCGTACTTGCCCATGGTGGAGGCGAACAGACCAGCCGGACGCATGTGCAGACCCTGAGGATTAACGAGGGTAGCCTTCTCAGAAACCATAGTTGACTCCTTTTTGTGTTTAACCCCTGTCATGCATGTGGCAGGAGTCAGATTCACGACGTTGTTTATATTAACTCACATCAAACGGTTTTTCATTGTGTTTCACACGAATTGTTGGACAGATGTCGTATCCCTGCGCTCGCCCGCCGGGCGGGGCGGTTAAGTTTGCTGCTCTACAGTCCTGCGCAACAC
>CAUATU010000057.1:0-7070 GCA_958432255.1 uncultured Collinsella sp. | reverse complement strand
AACCGGCTTAATCGGAATTAAACCGATGTCGGTTTAATTCCGACCGCGGCTGCCATTACCGGTGGCCCGGATGGCTGGAGCTCATGGAACGGTACAGCCTGACGCGCTCGATGAGCGCGAAGGGCTGTTCGCCGGACAACGCCGCCGCGGAGGGCTTCTTCGGACGCATGAAGACGGAATCCGTCTATCCCGAGCGTTGGGAGGAGCGTACCCGTGACGAGGTGCTCGTCCTGATCGACGATTACATCCGCTGGTACAACCACGAGCGCCTCAAGCAGTCGCTCGGTTGGATGAGTCCGGTAATACCGTCAGAGCCAAGGAATGGCTGCGTGATTATCTCCAAGAAAACGTCCGCAGCCCCTTATCCCGTAATATGGCGCTAGATTTAAAAAAGTAATCAAAATTCAACGTGAGTAATCAATTTGTTACTTCAAAAAGATTTTGTAAATGCGACAAAATCAACTTCCGGACATCTTAAAGAGGATGTCCGGAAGTTGGTTCGTTTGCTTGAAACTAGCATGTATTCGCCACTGACTTGTCTTTAATATGCTGGACGAGAGAACTATTTCATAGCATTTTACGAATTCCATGAGTTTTAACAGGTGATCATGCTTATTGAAGCGCTACGCCTCGATTGTTGAACTGGAATTTCTTCAGTTCAACAATCGAGGCGTAGCCATTTTTAGAGAGCAAATTTATCCATGATTATAATTCCGGATGCATTTGTCTCAGACAAAGACAGGGCAAACTATCTTGTTGTACATGTATTTACCTAGCGTTTCAGCACGTTTTCGCACAGACCCGTTGTCGAAATCTTCATGTGTAGATAAAAATTCTTTCATCCACACATATTTTGATTCTCGATACTTCAACATTTTTTCCGGAAGCTCAGCACTCCCAACATCTTTATTGATGGATCCTTCTAACGCGATAAGATTACCAACACTCAGTCGGGCATCACAAGATGAAGATTCTGGAATCAGATGTTCAACCGATAAATCATCTAGAAAAGTATCATGTCCTTGCTTTACGGCAGCAATTTTGTTAATCACGTATTTTGTGGTCATTATCTTATTGGAATTAATGCCCCTCTTCTTCGAATACGTTAACTCGCAAAATCCACTTACGAATGAAGTCTCATCAGGAAGCCACCCATGCAACGTTTCCTGTAAACCCTTTAAGGTATCTTTAACGCCACTTTTATCAGTCTGTTTACGTAATTTAATTGCAAATTTTGAATAACCAGGCTCGAATTTATTCGATTGCATATGGCAAACGCTATTATACGCAAAATGGAATAATTCCATCATCTGCATGCAAGAAAGAAGATCCTTGGCGCCGATCAAATTACGCTTCTTAACACTAAGCAATGCCAGAGTTGCAATTCTAGCTTGAGTCACACCAAACCACTCATCCAGGTGCTGCATATATTCAATTAGGGGATAATACTCTTTCCGGTTTCCAAAATCGCTTTTCTGCGGATTCATTATCACCGAGTAAAGGTGCGCCTCGTCCACAAGTTCCTTAAGAAAAGCAAGACTTTCATCTTTGCCCTTAGGACCAATGTCAATAAACGACTGATACAGATCATCGAATTTGACCCTCTTATACTTTGAAAGCCAATAATGACGATAGAATGTACCGAAACCGGCACAATTCGATCTACCAGTAAGTTCCGCCTTTGCTTTTCCCCAAAGCTCTTCTGCCTTATCCGCCGCCGAATCTACAGGAAGAGCTTCAAATAACTTATTCTTAATCAAATCCACACTAGCAAGATGAACACCTTTCCCGTTAAGGATTTCAAAAATCATATTTGCATCTTGACGATCCTTAGTGGTGATCAATACCACTTGCGTAGACAGAACTTCATCACGAATAGCCTTAAGAATCTCTATATCTTCATAACCATTAATGATAGATTCATCTATGCCCTTAATCCTGCAAATACTTTTCTTAAGGTTCTCACCACTTAATAGTTTCTTAAAATTGTCATATGCTTTTTTAATGGCCTCATCTTCCTCGCTCTCAGGGTTACTAATAAGTGCCTCACGTTTCGCCACAGGAGCTTGAACATAATTTTGGAAAAACGGGTAGCTAGTCTTTGTCGTAAGAACAGGAAAAGGATCACCATCATTATCCGTATCAAGCACATACTCGAATACTTTGGCAGACATAGACGGATTAATATCGTGCATTCGAGCGGCTAAAGCAGACAAAAGAATCGTAATAGTCGTCATTCTCTGCTGGCCATCAACAATCTCTAATTGATTTCCGCCATCTGTGCCATGCATCGTGCCGAGAAAAAGCAATGTGCCCATAAAATATGGGAGCTTACGCGGTACTGTTCCTTCAGAGGAAAAATCCAATCTTGAAACAATATCCTTGAAAAATTCCATAGTCACATGGTCGTCCCAACAATATTCACGTTGAAAACGAGGCACCATCAAATGTTTCTTTGCACTCAAAATACTTTGGATATTCAGCTGTTCAGGAGTAAAATCCAATGCTATTCCCCTCTCTAGATGATTGTTTTAAATCACAGCACTCAACTATCTCATTTATTTTAGTACTTATGAAGGACCTTTCAGATACAAGCATAGCTCAATTCTTTTGGTAGTGCGCAATCTTTCGGGCACTACCCCAGTCCCGACACGCAGATTTATTTGACGAAAGACACAACGAGAACAGGAACGGCAGGATCCGCCGATACCTGCCCAAGAAAACCAGCTTTGACCGACTGACCCAGGCCGAGCTCGACGCGATCGTCGGGGAAGTCAACGACACCCCCGATGAAGCTCCTCGGCTACAAGACACCCAACGAGGTATGGGACGAGGAGATTGCCAAACTACAATCAAAGACGACCGATCCGGAAACGGGTGTTGCACTTACAAATTGAATCCGGGCTTGCCAACTTTTGTAATACTTTTTGCTAGACTGGCTGGTGTATTCATGGCTCCAGCGTCAACTTTACTGCTGTCATTAGCAATTGAATTCCAAATTTTTGAAGCGAAAGTAGAACAGTTGTTAAGATAGCCCCATTTATCGTTATTTTTAATATTAGAATTCACTGTATCTAAATCAATTTGCCTTAAGGGTAATTGAATGGAAACATTCTGAAGATTAATACCATTGGAATTAAGCTTCGAATCAAGATTGAGCCACAGACCCTTATATTCTCTACTGACATCTACGGATTCATCCCAAGTGCTTGCTGTTATAGATTTACCATCAGCAACGTTAATCCCAGCAATGTCTGCCGTAGAACCAGACAGGTTTGTGATCATAAGCCAAGAATGACCGAGATTCGTGAAACTAGATGACGAGCCGGATCCTGTAGTAGAATAAATCCGCAGTAAAGCTACAGCCTCTGCAGCGCACGTTTTGTAATTAGCACCCCGAGAAGGAGATGAGATAATTCTCAGATCTTCGTTATCTGAGGCTTTCTCAAGATCTTCCAGAGAAGCATTAGACGGAAAGCTGGATAGGGTAGGACTCCTATAGGGAGTTTCGATAGATTCTGCTGCCGACGCATTTACTGTCACAGTTCCAGCCAATATTACAGATACTAGAGCAGTGACAATTTGTTTGAGTTTCTTTATTTATTTCTCCTTTTTGTCAGGAATAAAATAGTTTCGATAGCACCAGCAGCGACAAGGAAGGGAACCGCTCGTAAAAAATAAAGATATGAAGGAAAGCTAGACACGTATTCTGGATGCAGGTAGTCAAAAATAAAGCCGCTTACTGTGCGTAGGAGTCCGGCACACACTAGGAGACCTGCAAGAATGTGGCAAATTCGGCACATATTGACTCGATTCTCGAACTGCGGAGGAGTGAGTCCTATTGTAGTAGGGCTTGCCGGAGAGGCCAGACCCAGTTCAAGGAGCGGAAGGCTTGCGTCGCTCCTGCGGAATCGACGAGAAAGTGTTCCAGCCTCCTGGTGAAGAGCCACGAGCACCCTGCTTGGGGACCCGACATCATCGATGTACGACATACGGCATCTACGACTTCGCCCGGTTCGTGCAGACGCTTGAAAGAGCGAGGGTCATACAGGCCTCGTGGAGGCGCGCGTCTTCTCCTTTGTGGGCGTTTGGGTTTTTCTGGTGGTGGTCTTGATGGACCGGCGTGTGCCTCTGGAATGATGATATGGAGGTTTCATTATATCGTCCGTCGTCTGGCTGGGTTGCATTCGCGGGGGATTGGCGCTATTCTGTAACAGCGAAATAAGCTGGACTTCGTTCGGTTCGCTGAGGCCATTCCGTGGACGCGGGGTGGCCTCAGTGCTTTCATCGCTGGATTGGGGGAGGTCGGATCCATGTCGTTGCGCAAGCCCTACAGGAGTGTGAACGAACAGCTGCGCATTCTGCGCTCCCGTGGCATGGCCGTCGATGCCGGTGCGGGTCATGTGCTCAGGCGCGAGGGCTATTATCCGATCGTCAATGGCTATAAGGATTTGTTCCTCGACCGAAAGGCATGCCTGACCGCTGGTGATGACCGGTACGGAACGGGCGCGCGTTTCGATGATCTGTACGCCCTGTTCCTGTTCGACCGTGAGTTGCGTGAACTGTTGTTTTCCTCCATCACACGGGCGGAGGCCGCGCTCAAGGCAGTGTGCGCGCATGAGTTCACCGGGCTGCACCCCGACGAGGTCAACCCGTATCTCAATCCCGACTATTATGATTCCAGGTGCCGTCCGAGCGCCATGGCATTGATCGACAAGGTCTTCAAGCGGATACTTGAGTTGGACGGCAACCCGCGCAACAGGGGCGACTATGGCGGCAAGGGCGTATATCCGCCATTGCATGGAAGACCACAACGGCCAGGTTCCGTTGTGGGTGCTGGCCAACGATCTTTCCTTCGGCCAGACGGTATGGTTCTTCCAAGTCCAGTCCCCGGCCGTCCGATTGGCGGTCGCCGAAAGTTTCACCGGTTTGTATGCGGACACGCACGACAGGCCACGGCGCATCACCATCAAGCGGCTGGACAGCATCTTCAACAGACTGGTGTTCTACCGCAACCTGTGCGCGCATGACGAGCGCTGCTATTGTGCCCGGTACGATGGGCGCGCTAACGAGAACGTGTATCAGGCCATCGGTGATCTTGGTTATTTGCTTGACAAGGACGATTACTTGGAATTGTTCGGTCGCTTCTCCGCATTGGTCGCACGGGTGACCTCCACCATGCCATCGCGGAGCCAAGCGATCCTGTCTGCCATGGGTGTGCGCGAACGGGAACTGGCCGACAGGGCGGAAATCATACTGCGCAGCTGACCGTTCCTGCTATTGGGACGGTGGCGTCGCAGGCGGCTTTGGACCATGAGCCAGCTGATCTGGGCTGTCTGCAATGGGCCTGTGGGATTCGGGATGGATTTGGATGCCATTGGCGGCTGGGACGGTTGCACGGGCTGCGTATCGTTCTGTCTATTGTCCGCCATGGAGACATGCTGCCGGGTGAATGCTTCTGGGCACCACCCATGCGGAACATCATGAAACCACAGGGGGTATTGCGCTTTTCCGTGCCGGTCGGCGAAGACGCTGAGCGCCGGCAGGGTGGTGGAACGTTCCCGGATTATTCTTGGGTGCCTGTAGGTGCCTCGTGGGAAACGAGCGTAACCGGCAGGTTTCCCAAAAATTGAAAACCTTGGAACAAAGCCAAAAACGACCACATGCGATTATCATCAGAGGTGCGCATGATGATGGTAGTCATGGTCTTAAGTGTCTCATGGGCTTGAGACCGGGTGGTGATGCCTGATTGCAGGAATGCGGGTTGTGATTAGGGGCATGGGGTAGCCGACCACCAAGATTGAGACCAATGCATTGGGTAACGATGCGGCGAGCGGTTCCGGCATTCTGCCGTTGGACCGTGACTGAGATGCCGTGTTCTTCGATAATTTGTGTCACGTTGGCCCTGTAGATCCAGTTCTCGCCACAGTAAGCGCCCGATGTCTATTTAGAGGTGCAACACCCCTGTTGGTCCTGCAATTCTAGCAGTTCGTCGGCGAATGCCTCGGCGGGCGTCCGGTAGTCCAGCACGCGCATGGGACGGTTGTCGGCCTCGTCGACAATCTCCCGCAGTTCCCCGGCCATGTCCATCCGGATCTCGCTGCGTTTGGGCGGATACCGGCGGATCATGCCGTTCCTGTTCTCGTTGCTTCTCCGCTGCCGGCTGGAGTACGGGTCGGCGAAGTACGTGTCCATGCCCGGCCCGTCGCGCAGTCGCGTGTGGCGGGCGAACCCGGTGCCGTTGTCGTGCGTGACGCTGACGCGCGCGCCGGCCGGCAGCGGCGAGAACATCGCCAGCTGCGCCCCGACGCTTTCCCCGGCGGTCTTGCCGGGCACGATCCCGGCCATGAGGAACCTGGTCTTCCTCTCGACCTCGGTGTGCGGGTTGCATCCGGCGCCGATCACGCCGTCGGCCTCCCAATGGCCGAAACCGCTGCGGTCTCCGGCCTCCGGCGGACGCTCGGAGATGGGAACCCGTCCGGGAATCGGGAAACGCGACGTCCTCCCGCCGCCACGCCTGCGACGCCTCCCGTGGCCACGTGGAAGACGACGCGCCCAGCGTTCACGGCGACGGCGGTCGGCGTGGATCCAACGGTAGACGGTCTCCGGGCACACGCGCATGGCGGAGTCGTCGGGGAACAGGACGCGCAGCCTGCCGCTGATGAGCAGCAGCGACCAGCCGCGACCCAGCCATTCGGCCACCCGCGCCCACAGGCGTTCGCATGACAGGCGGTAGCGCTTGCGCGGTTTGGCGCGCCTGCGGCCGGCCTTGCGCCGCCGCGGGGCCGGCGATGTAGTATCCGCCCGTCCATGGCCCCGTCTTCAGCCGTTTCGGCCGGTACGGCCGGCAGGACTCGTTCTCGTTGGACGGGAACCACGTGTCGCGTTTGATCTCCCTGCCGACCGTCGAGGCGTTGCGGCCGAGCATCAGACCGATCCTGCGGATGATGGTGCCGTTGCCGATCTCGATCCGGATGACCTGGCGTTCCTCTTCCGACAGGTGCGAACATGCTTCCCCCCATTACCATGTTTGGTAGGCCCCGATGGTCGGGGCCGGGTCGCCGGTTCCG
>CAUATU010000056.1:0-8130 GCA_958432255.1 uncultured Collinsella sp. | reverse complement strand
TGTTAACGATGCGCCAGCGGATGCGCCGCCAGATAGACCTCGGTCAGTTGCGTGCGGTCGACATGCGTGTAGACCTGCGTGGTCGAAATATCGGCATGGCCCAAAATTTCCTGCAGCACACGCAGGTCGGCACCGCCCGCAAGCATATGGGTGGCAAAGGAGTGACGCAGCGTATGGGGATGGAGCCCCACCAGCCCCACCTGGCGCCCATAGCGCTCACAGATGGCATGGATGCCCTGGCGCGACAGACGGCGGCCGTTCTTATTTAAAAAGACCGCCGAGGTCTCGGTTCCGCGGGCATGGGCCGCCAAGCGAGAACGTCCCTCAGTTACATAGAGCGTCAGAGCTCGCGCCGCGCTTCCCACCAGCGGGGACAGGCGTTCCTTTGAGCCCTTACCGCGAACGAGTACAAAGCCATCGTCGATATGGATATCGCCCACATCGAGCCCCACCAACTCGCTCACACGCAAACCGCATCCGTAGAGCACTTCCAAGATGGCATGGTCGCGCAAGCCCATCTCCCCCTCGGGGAAGTCTTGATCGAGAAGCGCCGAGACATCCTCCACCGATAGATACTCCGGCAAACGCTCAGCCTTTTTAGGCAGGCGCAACGCCGCCGTTGGATTTTGGGCCACAGCCCCATCGCGCACCAAAAAGGCATGCAGGCCCTTCACGGCCGCAAGCGCACGCTCCACCGAGGCATCGGAATAGCCCCCATCGCGACGGTCGGCGACAAAGCCCTCCACGACCTGACGGGTCACCTCTTCAAAAGACACAATACCCGCCCGCTCCAGATAGGCGCAGTACGTCGTCAGGTCACGACGATAGGCCGCAATCGTGTTGCGCGCCAAACCCCGCTCGACCGCGAGGTAATCGAGATACTCCCCCGCCGCCACGGCGAGCGACGAGGGAGTAGCTTCGGTATATTCCTTATTCGCCGGCACCCTTAGTCCGTAGCGAGGTTCATGGGCGTCACCTGCAGACGGTCGACACCCTCGTGCTGGCCGATCGAAGCGCGCACGAACTCGCGGAACAGCGGCTGCGGGTTGGTCGGGCGGCTCTTGAACTCGGGATGAGCCTGGGTTGCCACATACCACGGATGCACGTCGCGCGGCAGCTCGACCATCTCGACCAGGCGCTCGTCAGGCGACAGACCCGAGATAACCAAACCGGCGTCCTCGAGCTGGTCGCGGAAGGCGTTGTTGAACTCAAAGCGATGACGGTGACGCTCGTAGACGAGCTCCTCGCCATATGCCTCGCGAGCGAGGGTATCGGCGGCGAGCTTGCACGGATAGGCGCCCAGGCGCATGGTACCGCCCTTCTCGGTCACGTCCTCCTGCGAGCTCATCAGATCGATGACGCTAAACGGGCCGTCCGGATCGAACTCGGAGGAGCTGGCGCCGGCAAGGCCGACGACGTTGCGGGCGAACTCGCACACGGCCACCTGCATGCCCAGGCAAATGCCCAGATACGGAATCTTGTGCTCACGGGCAAACTCGGCCGCGAGGATCTTGCCCTCCAGGGCGCGCTTGCCAAAGCCGCCGGGGACCAGGATGCCCGAGGCGTCGCCCAGAACCTCGGAGACATTCTGCTCGTCAAGGCTCTCGCCGTCGACCAGCTGGACGTCCACATGGCGATCGTAGAAGACGCCCGCATGGTGAAGGGCCTCGATAACCGACAGGTACGCATCGGGCAGCTGCGTGTACTTACCCACGACGGCGATCTTCACCTTGTCGGCGTGATGGTTGGCGTGATTCTGTTTGCGCAGGAACTCGTTCCACTCGCTCATGTCGCGCTCACGCGGGTCCAGACCCAGGCGCTCGCAAATGCGCAGGTCAAAGTCCTGCTCGGCAAGCAGCTGCGGAACATCGTAAATGCTCGCGCAGTCCTCGTTGGTAAAGACGCAATCGGTGTCGACGTCGCAGAAGCTTGCGATCTTTCCGCGGATAGCGTCATCGATATGGTGGTCGGAGCGCAGCACGATAATATCGGGCTGGATGCCAAAGCTGCGGAGCTCCTTGACGGAATGCTGCGTGGGCTTGGTCTTGACCTCGTGGGCGGCGGCGATATAGGGAACAAGCGACACGTGGATGTAGCAGACGTTCTCGGGGCCGGCCTCTTTGCGGTACTGACGGATGGCCTCGACAAACGGCTGGGACTCGATGTCGCCGATCGTGCCGCCCAGCTCGGTGATGACTACATCGGAGCCGGTCTGCTCCTCGATGCGGCGGAACTTGTCCTTAATGGCATTGGTGACGTGGGGAATCACCTGCACGGTACCGCCCAAAAAGTCGCCGCGACGCTCGCGGGCGATTAGGCTTTTGTAGATGGCACCGGTCGTAAAGTTGGAATCGCGGGTCAGGTTCTCATCAATAAAGCGCTCGTAATGACCCAGGTCCAGGTCGGACTCGTAACCATCCTCGGTAACGAAGACCTCACCATGCTGGAACGGGCTCATGGTACCGGGGTCGACGTTCAGATACGGGTCGGCCTTCTGCATCGTTACTTTGTAGCCACGCGACTTGAGCAGACGGCCCAGCGAGGCCGCGGTGATACCCTTGCCCAGGGACGAAACCACGCCACCGGTTACGAACACATGCTTGGTCATATTGAGTTACCTGCGCTTCCCGAAGAAGTTGTATATCCACATCTTACGGGTCTTCATTGTAATACTCGTGCCGCGGACCGTTCGCATTTTTTTCTCGCGTGCGATTGCATTTCTCAATCTTGAAACAAAACGCCGCCCGGTTTCCCAGGCGGCGTCGCTATGGCAAGGGTTACATGCTGCTATCGATCAGCAACCGCGTCCTCAAGCATTTCTTGAACGAGCATGCCGGTACGGACGCCCTCAAGATACCATTCGCCACGTTCGGTGAGGCAAATGCCATTTGCAAGCTGACCGCCGTCGTCGCTATAACGCGAGACGACATCAATCATGCCCTCGGAATCCAAGCGATCGATTGCGGCGCGGGCACGATACGGCGAAACCCCCACGCGCTCGGCAAGCGTTTTGCGCGAGAAACCATACGGCCCGCCATTGTCTTCGGTTTGCTGGTCGATCTCCATCAACACCAGCACCTCGACACGCTTCATATCGTTGACACTCGCACGACCCTTGCCCGCCATAGCAGCCTCCTCAAACCGAGCACGAGCATCTAACGCGCCGTGCGCGACCGACACACCTCACGATGGCAGGTAATATCCATCATGCGGCATCCCGCTAAGGATGAAACAGTTACGGTTATTGTATACCGCTCAAATTGTTTCTAGGCAGGTAAACGGCTATTTTTCGCCGAAATAGGCGCTTTATTGATCAAAAAGCCGTACCGGGCGCTAACCCGATACGGCCAAAATGCAGTGCAATTACCGCGGTGCTTCAAACTTAGCGATGGAAGAAACCGCGGCGCTCAAACTTGGGCTCGCAGCACACGTTGATACCCAGTTTGCGCAGTACCGTCTCGTCCGTCGGCGAGATAATCACGCTAAAGAAGGCATCGCAACCGCGCAGCTGCTCCAGGCCCGAAAGGACGCGAGCGGCCGTCTCACTCGTGGCCGAGGTGATCGACAGCGCCATAAGCGTCTCGTCGGTGTGGAGGCGCGGGTTTTTGCTGCCCAGGAAATGCGTCTTGAGCTTGCTGATGGGCTCGATCGCCTCATCGCTAATGACCTCGAGCTCAAGGTCGACGCCCGAGACATGCTTGAGGGCGTTCATAATGAGCGAACTTGCGGCGCCCAGGCGCGTGGAGGTCTTACCGGTCACCACGGAGCCATCGGGCATGACCATGGCGCCCACGGGACCACCCGTCAGCTGCTCCCTGGTAAGGGCGGCCGAGCGCGCCGGCGAGTAGTTCTTATCGATGCCGGCTTTCTTCATAATGATCTTGAGGCGGTCGACCTGCTCGTCACCCACGCCGGTACGGCGCACATTTTCGACCGCGGTAAAGTAGCGGCGGACGATTTCCATCTTGGAAGCGTCACGGCAGGCATCGTCATCGGTGATGGCAAAGCCGACCATATTGACGCCCATGTCCGTGGGGCTCTGGTAGGGGCTCTTGCCCAGGATCTTTTCCATCAGGGCACGAACCACCGGGAAGGCCTCGACGTCGCGGTTGTAGTTGACCGTGGTCTTGTTGTAGGCCTCCAAGTGGAAGGAGTCGATGATATTGGCATCGTCGAGGTCCGCCGTGGCCGCCTCGTAGGCGATGTTGACCGGATGCGTGAGGGGAAGGTTCCAGACCGGGAAGGTCTCGAACTTGGCATAGCCAGCGGCGGTACCGTGCTTATGCTCGTGATACAGCTGCGAGAGGCAGGTGGCGAGCTTGCCCGAGCCGGGGCCGGGTGCCGTCACGACAACGAGCGGACGCGTGGTCTCGACAAACTCGTTCTTGCCGTAGCCATCGTCGGACACGATCAGATCGACATCGTGCGGATACCCCTCGATGGGATAGTGCAGCTTGGCGGGAATACCGAGCGCGTTCAGGCGGTTGCGGAACACATCAGCAGCAGGCTGGCCAGCGTACTGGGTGATGACCACAGCCGCGACGGCAAAGCCGTTGCCGCGGAACAGGTCAACCAGGCGCAGCACATCCTCGTCATAGGTAATGCCCAGGTCACCACGAGCCTTGTTTTTCTCGATGTGGTTCGCGTTGATCGCGATGATAACCTCGACATCGTCGGCGATGCTCTTGAGCATGCGGAACTTGCTGTCCGGTTCAAAACCCGGTAGCACGCGGCTCGCATGATAGTCATCGAATAGCTTACCGCCAAACTCCAAATAGAGCTTGCCGCCAAACTGCGAGATGCGCTCCTTAATGTGAGCAGCCTGCAGCTCGATATACTTCGCGTTGTCGAAACCCTGGCGCATATATGGCTCCCGTCCCGTTTCCATTTAATGTTCTAGGCGATTATAACGGAGCCCGCCCTCCCCGATACCCAGACCATCAACAGGCACCAACCAAACATCCGTCAAACCTCTTGTCGGACATATTTGGTGCAAACTAACCTGACCCCATTGCACCGCCCCATAACACCAACAATGGCAGCGCCGCAGGTGGAGCAAAAGTCAGCGAAAGCCCGCCAGAGCGAGCAAGGTGACGTGAAAGAGGAGGGCATAGGCCTTTTGGCCATGCCCGACGATTGAACGTCAGATTGCCGCTCTGGCGGGCTTGCAGCGTCGAGTGGTTCCGGCGTTTGGTAAAACGCCGGAACACAAGAGCGCCCCCTCCCGCGCACGGAACGGGAGGGGGCTAAAGGTAGGAGTCTACCGGTGGGTTGACCCCACCGGACAGACGATGACCAGGTGATCCTTTACAGGATCGTCAAGGTTTCCGTGGGGTACCCGTTGGGTACTTAGAGCAACACGCAGGCGACGGTCAGGATGATGGCGCAGACGACGGAGAGCGCGACGATGAGCTTAAGGGCAAACTTGAGCCAGGTCGTCCACTCGATCTTGGCCAGGGCGAGACCGCCCATGATGGCGCCGGAGGTCGGGGTGAACAGGTTCACGACACCGATGGCGGCGGAGAAGATCATGACCATGACCTCGGGCGAGAAGCCGAGCTTAACAGCCAGCGGTCCCATGATGGGCATGGAGACGGTGGCCATACCGGAGGTCGAGGGGATCAGGAAGGACAGGCCGAAGTAGACCAGGAAGCTCATGGGAGCGAAGATCACACCGGACAGGCCAGCCAGGGCATTGGCGGCAGCGTCGAGGACGTAGACGTCGAGGCCGGTGTTAGCCATGAGGACGGAGATACCACGAGCGAGGGCGATGACGAGAACAACGGACATCATGTCGGCAGCGCCGGTGATGAAGGTGTTGACGATCTGCTTCTCGGACAGGCCACCGATGATACCGATCAGGACAGCCATGAGGAAGAACCAGGTGGAAGCCTCGTCGAAGTACCACTGGCCAATGGGCAGGCCGGTGATCAGGGCAGACCAGCCCTGGACGACGGCGTTACCGTCGGCATCGTAGACAGCGCCAGCGTCAAAGAAGTTGGCGACGCCCTCGTTGAGGTCGGCCAGCGGGATGAAGCCGACGATCATGACGACGAAGGTGAAGGCAAAGGCGATCAGAACACCCTTCTGACGACCGGTGAGCTTGACCTCATTGTGAACCTCGGAAGCAGCCTTGCCGTGAGCCTCTTCGGCGTCCTTGAGCTCCTGCATCGACAGGATGGTGGAACCCTTGTCAGCCTTGACCTTCTTGGCATAGCTCATGACGAAGAAGATGGACATAGCAGTGGTAACAATCCACAGGACGGCACCGAGGCCGATGATGATGGACTGGTTGACCTCAATGCCAACGCCGGTCAGAGCGTCGACGGCAGCGCCGACGGCGAACGGGTTAACCGTGGAGCCCAGGCAGCCGCAGCCAGCGCCGAGCAGGACGGTGGCGGCACCGACCATCGGGTCGAAGCCAGCGGCCATCATGGTAGCGGCAAGCAAGGCGTAGAAGGGAACGGTCTCCTCGCACATACCATAGGTGGTACCACCGAGGGAGAAGATGAGCATCAGCACGGGAATGAGCATGATCTCATTACCCTTAAGCTTCTGCACCAGGACGGCGATGCCGTTGTCCAGGGCGCCGGTCTCGGTCATCATGCCGAGGAAGCCGCCCAGGATCATAACGAAGAGGCAGACGGGCAGAGCGTCAGCGAAGCCCTTAATCGGGGCGGTGCAGAAATCGCTCAGACGGGCGGCAGTAACCGCGCCACCGGACGTGCCGGAGACGATAACGGTAATCACTGCGACAATTGCCAGCAGAGCAAGAAGAATGGTGAACGATGAAGGCATACCGCGCTTTTTCTTAGCGGTCTCAGTCATAGTTCTCATCCCCCCTTCATAAATCATTTACTGATCTCGCCCGAAGCGGCTCTTCCGTGCCGTGCCTGCCGCCTGGTGCGAGATATTTACCAGACAAAGCCGCTCGGGGTGTGCAGCAAGACACCCCGAGCGAGATGCTAGATGCTCTTACTTGAGCGTGGCGTACATGACAGCCTTGATGGTGTGCATGCGGTTCTCGGCCTCGTCGAAGACCTTGGAAGCGGGGCTCTCGAAGACCTCGTCGGTGACCTCCTGCTCGGTGATGCCGAACTGCTCGCACTTCTCGGCGCCAATGGTGGTGTTGGTGTCGTGGAAGCTGGGCAGGCAGTGCAGGAAGATGGCACCCGGGTTGGCCATAGCCATGACTTCGGAGGTGACACGATACGGGGTGAGCTGAGCGATGCGCTCGGCCCAGACCTCGTCGGGCTCGCCCATGGAGACCCACACGTCGGTGTAGATAACGTCGGCACCGGTGACGCCGTCCTTGACGTCGGTGGTCAGCTTGATGGTGCAACCGTTGGCCTCGGCGATGGGCTTGCAGGCCTCGATGACGTCGTCGGCGGGCATGCACTCCTCGGGGCCGCAGGCCACGAAGTTCATGCCGAGCTTGGAGCAGACGACCATGAGGGAGCGAGCGACGTTGTTCTTGCAGTCGCCCATGAAGACGAGGGTCTTGCCCTTGATGTCGTAGTTGAAGTTCTCCTGGACGGTCAGGATGTCGGCGAGCATCTGGGTGGGGTGCCACTCGGTGGTCAGGCCGTTCCACACGGGCACGCCGGACTTAGCAGCGAGCTCCTCGACGTCGTCCTGGGCAAAGCCACGGAACTCGATGCCGTCATACATGCGGCCGAGAACGCGGGCAGTGTCCTCGATGGACTCCTTCTTGCCCATCTGCGACGAACCCGGATCGAGGTAGGTGACGCCCATGCCCAGATCCATGCCGCCGACCTCGAAGGCGCAGCGGGTACGAGTAGAGGTCTTCTGGAAGAGCAGAACGATGTTCTTGCCCTCGAGATAGCGGTGCGGAACGCCAGCGCGCTTCATATCCTTGAAGTTCTTGGAGAGCTTGAGCAGGTACTCGATCTCCTCGGTGGTGAGGTCGAGAAGCTTGAGGAAGCTACGGCCGGAAAGGTTAACACCCATGGTTTGATTCCTTTCGAAGAAATGAATTACGTAAGTATTAGTGGTGCCCGTTTAACGGGCGAAGCCGGTGCGGTTGTAGGGGGACCGCACCGGAAACGGAAAGACTTAGAGGTCCTCGCGCCAGAAGGGCATGCTCATGCAGCGCGGGCCGCCGCGGCC
>CAUATU010000055.1:0-8220 GCA_958432255.1 uncultured Collinsella sp. | reverse complement strand
ACGAGCGGGGGCTCCTGTCGTTTCCGTGCCCTCGGATTGGGTCATAGTGTCTGACATTGCCAAAACATTGATGTTGATTTGCTGGTCAGTCGAATGGGTAGAATGCCTCCAACGTGTAACTCGATTCGGAGGAATTCGCATGCCTTATTACTATGGATACGGCTTTGGCATCGACCCGCTGTACCTGCTGGTTGTTCTTGTTTGTACGGCGCTCGGTCTTGCCGCACAGAACTATATCAACTCGACGTACAAAACCTGGTCCAAGGTTCGCTCGGACGGCGACACGGGCGCCACGGTCGCTCGCCGCATGCTCGACGCCAACGGCTGCAATGCCGTGGGTATCAAGGGTGTCGCCGGTGAGCTCACCGACCATTACAACCCGCAGGATAACAACCTGTATCTCTCAGATGCCAACCGTTCGGGTGGATCGGTCGCAAGCGTTGCCGTCGCCTGTCACGAGGCAGGTCACGCCGCTCAGCGTCAAAGCGGCTATGCCATGATGAAGGTGCGCACCGCCCTGGTCCCGGTCGTCAACTTTACCCAGAACACCTGGACCATCGTGTTGCTCTTGGGCCTGTTTATGAACATTGCCGGGCTCACAACCCTCGCGTTGATCTTCTTCTCGTTTAGCGTGCTGTTCCAGTTGGTTACGCTGCCGGTCGAGATTGATGCCAGCCGCCGCGCCGTGGCATATATTGAGCAGTCGGGTATGAGTTCCAAGCAGGTCAATGGTGCCAAGAAGGTGCTGACGGCCGCCGCGCTTACCTATGTTGCCGCTGCGCTCACCTCGATTATTCAGCTGCTCTATCTTATGGCTCGCTACAACAGAAACTCCAACCGATAACAAATGGGACAGGCAGGCGCCGCGGGGATTCGTGTCCTCGCGGCGCTGTACTATGTGTTGGACTTAAATTTGCACGGGGCCGGAGCCTCTGTGCGCGATAACGAAAGGAGGCTGCGTGGCAGGCTGGAACCTAACCGGCAATGCTGTTTCCGCCGAATTTGACGGCTCGGACGATCAGGAGCGCAAGGAGCTCAGCGTGAGCCAGGCGGTGGAGATCGCCGCTGGTGCGCTCGATGCCATTCCGCAGCTGAGCGTTCTGGGCGAGGTCACGGGTTTCCGTGGTCCCAACGCCCGAAGCGGCCACTGCTACTTCCAGATTAAAGACGACTCGGCCGCCGTCGACTGCATCATCTGGAAGGGCGCCTATCTCAAGCGTACCTTCGATCTGCGCGACGGCATGCAGGTGAGCTTTAAGGGCAGCTTCAACCTCTATAAGCCCACGGGTCGTATGAGCTTTGTCGCTCGCTCGTTTTCGCTGGCGGGGGAGGGTCTGCTGCGTCAACAAGTGGCGCAACTGGCCGAAAAGCTACGCCGCGAGGGCCTGATGGACGAAGCGCGCAAACGCCGCATCCCGGTGTTCTGCTCACGCGTGGCGGTCGTCACCTCGCTTTCCGGTGCGGTAATCGACGACGTCAAGCGCACATTGCGTCGTCGCAATCCGCTCGTCGAGCTCGTCTGCGTGGGCGCCAGGGTTCAAGGCGAGGGTGCGCCGGCCGAGCTTATTGAGGGCTTGCGCCGCGCCGCTTCCATTACGCCGGCGCCCGACTGCATCTTGTTGGTACGCGGCGGCGGCTCCTTTGAGGACCTCATGACCTTCAACGACGAGGAGCTTGCCCGCGCGGTGGCGGCTTGTCCCGTGCCCGTGGTGACCGGCATTGGCCATGAGCCCGATACCTCGATTTGCGACATGGTGAGCGACCGCCGCGCCTCCACGCCTACGGCGGCGGCAGAATCGGTGGCGCCGGCTATGACGGAGCTGGCCGATGTGCTCGAGGCGCGCCATCAGCGTCTGGGTGCCGCGATGGCATCGATGATTGGGTCGGATCAGGTCGATCTGGAAATGCTCGATCAGCGCGGTCGCCGTGCCTGGGATACCTATACGGCTCGCTTGGGCGATGCTCTCGATGCGGCTGCGTGCCGCCCGTGCCTCAACGACCCCACATTTATGGTCGAGCGTCGCGAATCGGAGCTTGCGCTGACTGCCGATCGCCTGTCGGGCGCCATAGTACGCTCGGTCGGGACATTTCGCTCCAACTTTGAGCGCTTGCCCGAGCGTCTGGTTGTAAGCACCTCGGGGCTCGATGGCAAACGCCATGCGCTCACGCTCGCGAGCTCCCGTCTGGAGCATCAGGGGCGCACGATGCTCAACAAGCCCGCGTCCGACCTGGGCCGTGCGGCAGCCTCGCTAGATGCCCTGTCGCCGCTCAAGGTGCTTGCCCGTGGTTATTCCATCGCGTACAGCGATGATGGGGTGGCTACGAGCGCCAAGACCTTTAAGCCCGGCGATGCCATCCGCGTGCGCATGGCAGACGGCAACGTGGCGGCAACGGTCGATACGGTCGAGTAAACCGCGTTTCATAGCGATAAACCTTTAGGAAAGGAAACAGATATGGCAGAGAAGACCCCAGTCGAGCAGCTTACGTACAAGCAGGCCTCGCAGGAGTTGGAGCTCATCATCCGCAGCTTGGAGTCGGGCGATATGGAGCTCGAGGAGTCGCTCGAGAGCTATACCCGCGGCGTCGAGCTCCTCAAGAGCCTGCGCACCCGCCTGTCCGATGCCGAGCAGAAGGTCTCGGTGCTTCTTAAGGACGTCGACGGCAACGACGTGCTCGTCGACGGCGAAGCCGCCAACACCGACGACAACCTCTCGTTCTAACCATCCCGACCAAATATAATTACCTTGGTCTGTGAGAAAGGAACCAACCATGTGCGATTGCATCTTCTGCAAAATTGCCAACCACGAGATCCCTTCGACCGTTGTCTATGAGGACGACCAGGTCATCGCCTTCGACGACCTCAATCCCCAGGCGCCGGTCCATACGCTCGTGATCCCCAAGAAGCACTACAGTGACATTGCCGACAACGTACCTGCCGAGACCATGGGCGCCGTGGCTCACGCCATCCAGGAGGTCGCTAAGGCCAAGGGCTTGGAGGACGGTTTCCGCGTCATCTCCAACAAGGGCGTCAACGCCGGCCAGACCGTCATGCACTTCCATATGCACGTCCTTGGCGGCAAGAACCTGGGCGAGAACCTCATCTGAGGGCGTGTAGGCCGTCGACTTGGCTGCCTTTGGAGTAATCTATGCAGCTTTCTCAACTCGAATACCTTCAAGCGGTAGCGAACTATGGCGGCGTGCGCAAAGCAGCTCGCGCCGTTCACGTGAGTCCGCAGGCCGTTTCGTCGGCAATAAAAAAGTTGGAATCTGAGTATCAGATTGTTTTGCTCGACCGATCGGCGGGGGAGGCTGTTTTGTCTCCGGCGGGCAGAGAATTTGCGCGTCGTGCACGCGTGATCCTGGCGCAAGTCGACGATCTCAAAAAGTACGCTCAATCGGGGAACGGCGGCGTTTCGCCCGACGGCCATTTCCGTCTTTACGCCCCCTGTCTTCACGGGCGGGGGCGCCTTTTTTCCGAAAACTGGTACGACTCGTTTGAAAGCTCGCACCCTCAGATTCATCTTGATGTGTGGCATCAGCCAACGGCAACATGCTTTGAATCACTTATACTTGGAATTTCGGACGCGGCTATCTCGTTTGAGGAACCACGGGACAGCGTCCTTTCTTCAAAATATATGGGTGAAAAGGAGCTCAGGGTTCTTTCATGTCCAGCTGGTCATCAATCTGTTGACGCTATGACCATTCGTGAGTTACTGGGCGGCAGGCTCGCTGTTCCCATTAATTTGTCACCCTGTCTCAATGCAATCAATCAATGTCCCGAAGCTCAGCTGGTTAATTTCCGCTTTCGCGATGTCGAATACGGAAACAGGGCGCAGGCTGAGTTTCTTCAAGCCGGGGGATTGATATTGAGTTTTTCTGGCTCTTCTCTCGCATCAAATGGATTGGAAGTAAGCGAGTGCTCCATCGAAGGCTCGCATGACGTAGCCTTGCCTATCTACTTTTGCTATCGGCAAAATGCCTGGACCGATCGACACCAGACGGTATTTCTTCACCTATTGCGTCATCTCGCTTCGTGAGGCCATTTGGCCTCAAGGCGTCAAGTGAATGTTGACGCCTTGTAACACATGACTGACGGCTTTGCCCTCATGCTTTTCCAAGATTCCGATTTAGATTGCTGACTCTTGGAGGGCGGAGCATGAAAAACCGTACGGTTTTGCTTTATATGACGTTCGTTTTTCTGTCGAACTTCAGCACCATTTTGTATTTTCTGACGGTTTACCTTGAATTCGTCGGATTCTCGATGGTGGCGATTTCTAGCATGATGATTGCATACCAAGTGAGCAAGTTCATTCTTGAAGTTCCCACTGGCTATATTGCTGATAGGTTTGGACGAAAGACAAGCGGTCTCGTTGGCGTCGTGGGAATGCTTGGATACTATGTCGCCCTGCTTCTCGTCCGTTCTCCTCTGCTTTTAATCGGCGCGTTTGCTCTCAAAGGTTTTGCCGCTGCATGTGTGAGCGGATCCATAGAAGCGATTTACATTGACAGCGTCTCTCAGGACCAGCTCGTAAGACTTAATGTCGTTGAGCGATTTGTTTTCTATGCCTCTTATGCCATCTCCGCTTGCGTGGGCGGTTTCATTTCGTCTGTCGGTGCATATCTCATTGGTCTTTCGGCAGATATCAGCGCAATGGTGTTGACGTTGGTTGTCGTTGTCTGCATTCCTGAGATGCGAAGAGGGGGCACTGCGGGGACACCTGAGCGTGGAATTAGCCCGAAGATGATCGGTGCCGCTATTGCGTGCAATGGCATTCTTCGTTCAGCGTTCATCATGGACTGTTCTCAGGCGTTTGCTTTTGTCGCCTTGGAAGACTTTTTCTCACTGCTGCTTGCGGGTCGCGGAATGAATGCCATCGCTTCAGGCGTGACCATTGCGGTCCAGCTCCTTGCCTCCGCCTCCATAGGGTTTATTGTGCCCAGTGCGATTACTCGTGTCGACAAGGGCCGTTTTGCGCGTATATGCGGCATCATTCGCTTAGTATTGACAGCTTTGTTTTTGATTCCCCTTACTCCGGCTAATTTGCTGCCCGTGTTCTATGTGCTGCAGACGGTTGCGTACTCGTTGTTTGCCCCAATCAAATACTCAGTTTTCCAAAATGCTGCCGATTCTTCGATGCGCTGTTCACTGATTTCGGTTCAAAGCCAGATGGTGGCGGTGGGTGCCGTTCTTTTCTATCTGCTTAACGCTGTGTTGAGTAGCGTTGCAGGCATTCGAGTCGTATTGCTTGTTGCACTCGGGATTTCTTCCTTGGTGTATATCCCCGCGCTATTTCGTCTTACAAGTCAAAGGCCGTGAGTATTTGGACACCGATAACTTATATATCAACGCCAATAAACCCGAGCGCGAGGGCGTTTGGGTTTATTATTGAAGCGTATGTAACCTGGCGGCGCCACGCCGCCTGTTAGTAGGGAGACACATGAACGTTCTGGTCGTCAACGCAGGATCTTCGACCCTTAAGTATCAGGTCATCGATACCAAGTCCCACAAGGTGTCCGCAAAGGGCTCCTGCGAGCGCGTCTGCTTTACCGGCGGTACCTTCACCCACGCTGCCAACGGTTCCAAGAAGGTGACCGAGAACATTGAGTTCCCCGACCACAAGGTCGCCATCGAGGTCGTCCTGAAGGACCTTGAGGCCAACGGCGTCAAGATCGAGGGCATCGGCCACCGTATCGTTCAGGGCGGTTGGTACTTTGGTGATTCCTCCCTCGTCGACGAGGACGTTCTCGCCAAGATCCGCGAGGTCGCCCCGCTCGCGCCGCTGCACAACAACCCCGAGGCCAACGTTATCGAGTACTGCCTGGAGCAGTATCCCGACCTGCCCAACGTCACGGTCTACGACACCGCTTTCCACTTCAACATGCCCGAGGTCGCCAAGACCTACGCCCTGCCCAAGGACGTCTGCGACAAGCTGCACATCCGTAAGTACGGCGCCCACGGCACCAGCTACCGTTATATCTCCAAGAAGGTCGCCGAGATGACCAACGGCGAGGCCCGCAAGGTCGTCGTGTGCCACATCGGTTCCGGTGCCTCCCTGTGCGCCATCGAGGACGGCAAGTGCATGGACACCACCATGGGCTTGACGCCGCTCGACGGTGTCATGATGGGCACCCGCTGCGGCTCCATCGACCCGGCTACCGTGTGCTACCTGCAGCGCGAGGGCGGCTATACCTTCGACGAGGTCGACGAGATGATGAACAAGAAGTCCGGCCTTTTGGCTGTGACCGGCGGCAAGACCAACGACTGCCGCAACGTCGAGGAGCTCGCCGCCGCTGGTGACCCCGATGCTCAGCTCGCCTTCGACATGTTTGTCTACAAGATTGCCGCCAAGGCTGCCGAGATGGCTACTTCCATGTGCGGCATGGACACGCTGGTCTTCACCGCTGGCATCGGTGAGCACGCTCCGGCCGTTCGTGCCGGCGTTGCCGACCGTCTGGCCTTTATGGGCGTCAAGATGGATCATGCCCGCAACGCCCTGCGTGGTGACGGCGCTTGGTGCCTGTCTGCCAAGGATTCCAAGGTCAAGATCTTCGTCATCCCCACGGACGAGGAGTTCATGATCGCTTCCGACGTCGAGCGCATCGTCAACGGCAAGTAATTGCAAGAGGGGAGGGGCTGGACGACCGAGCGCCGTTCGGCCCCTCTTTTGCGCTCGTTGGGCGATATGCTGATAGCTATTTATCAAGATATGATAACTTCTTATTAAAATGCGGCCGCCTTAAGGAGTCTGCGTCGACCGTATTGCACTGCAAAGGAGTCTCATGAACGTACTTGTTGTCAACGCCGGCAGCTCAAGCCTTAAATATCAGCTTTTGGATACCGATACCCGCGAGGTTTTCGCCAAGGGCAACTGCGAACGTATCGGTTCGGACATGGGCATCTTTGGCCACTCCGAGAACGGTGGCGCCAAGCAGACCGAGGAGGTCCCTTTCCCCGATCATCGCTCTGCTATCGCTCGTGTGCTCGAGGAGCTCGAGAAGACCGACTTTACGATTGATGGCATTGGTCATCGTATCGTTCAGGGCGGCTGGCACTTCGATGATTCCGCAGTTGTCGACGACGAGGTTATGGCCAAGATTCTCGAGGTGGCCCCGCTCGCCCCACTGCACAACTACGGCGAGGCCGCGGCGATTGAGTATTGCCGTGAGAAGTATCCGGAGCTGCCCAACGTGGCGGTCTTCGACACCTCGTTCCACATGACCATGCCCGAGGTCGCCTATACCTACGCGCTGCCCAAGGACGTGTGCGACAAGTACCACGTGCGCAAGTACGGCGCCCACGGCACGAGCCACCGCTATGAGTGGATGATGGCCAAGGAGATCCTGGGTTCGCGCTGCCACCGTCTGCTTTCGTGCCATTTGGGTAACGGTGCTTCGCTCGCTGCTATCGAGGACGGCGTGTGCCGCGACACCACGATGGGCCTCACGCCGCTCGACGGTTTGATGATGGGTACCCGTTGCGGTTCCATCGACCCGGCTACCGTGTGTTACCTGCAGCGCGAGGGCGGCTACAGCTACCAGGAAGTCGACGACATGATGAACAAGCAGTCCGGCCTGCTTGCCATCTCGGGTATCTCCAACGATGCCCGTGACATCCGTACACGCGCCTCCGAGGGTGACGAGCGCTGCCTGCTCGCCTTCGATATGTTCGCATACAAGGCCATGCAGCAGGCCGGTTCCATGATCGCTTCCATGGCGGGCGTGGACACCATCACCTTTACCGCCGGCATCGGCGAGAACGATTGGTCGATCCGCAAGGCCTTCTGCGACTGCTTTGAGTGGCTGGGCGTACGCATCGACAACAACAAGAACCGCGAGGCCGTGGGCAACGGCCCGCAGGTCATCAGCGCTGCCGGTTCCGCCGTCACGGTCATGGTCATCCCCACCGACGAGGAATACATGATCGCCCACGACGTCGAGCGCCTGACCAAGAACAACTAACGCGCGTATTTGCAAGTAAACGAAAGGCCTCCAGAGCAACAGCTCCGGAGGCCTTTTTACTAGCAGGCGGAAATTTCAGTCCCAAAGTGATCATCATCAGCAATGCCTGTGCTCCCAGCAACGGCACCCGATCATTCAGATCCTCAGCTCCAGCTCGTAGCCAAGCCGCCGTCCACCCCAGATACCCTGATTGCTACGTGGCGGTAGAAGGCCGTACGGGCTAACCCCTGAAAACAATCCGCAGACCAGAAACGCCCCCGT
>CAUATU010000054.1:0-8342 GCA_958432255.1 uncultured Collinsella sp. | reverse complement strand
GATCAAGTCGTCCTCGCAGACGCTCAAGCAGGAATACCTCGATACATACGAAGGATGAATGTGGGGGAGTGTTCGGATGATAGTTGATATTCAAGGGCCAGTTCGTGCTGTGCCGAAAAGACCGTGAACCTTTTGTGGGACGCGCGGCGCCGTGGTACCATAGCCGAGTTTGTTGTCTTGGTCGGAAACCAAGACGCCTTATGCGCTGATCGGTAACCAGCGCCTGACCAATAAGGAGTCCTACCATGAAGCAGGGTATCCATCCCCAGTATGTCGAGTGCACGGTGACGTGCTCCTGCGGCAACACCTTCAAGACGCACGCTACCGTGTCCGAGATGAAGGTCGAGCTTTGCAACGAGTGCCACCCGTTCTACACCGGCCAGCAGAAGTTCGTCGACACCGGTGGACGCGTCCAGCGCTTCGCCGACAAGTTCGGTGGCGCCGCTGCCGCCCAGCTCAAGAAGGCTGAGGAGGCCAAGGCTGCCAAGGCCGCCAAGGCTGCTGAGGCCGAGGCCGCTCGCAAGGCCGCCGCTGAGGCTAAGGCTGCCGAGAAGGCTAAGCGTGCCGCTAAGTTTGCCGAGGAGGCTGCCAAGCAGGCCGCCGAGGCTCCCGCAGAGGCTCCCGTCGAGGAGGCCGCTGCCGAGGCCGAGACCACCGAGGCTGCTGAGTAAATAGCTCGCCGCGGAATCACTCGCATTCATGGCATAAGGGCCGTGCATCCGTTTGGGTGCGCGGCCCTTTTCTTTTTATTGGTGCAAACCAACCTGCCCCCATTGCACCAAATGGCAGAGAGGCAGCGTTTGCCCAGATAAAACCTGCCAAAATTAACCTGTCCCATTGTGGCAGGTTGGTCGTAGTTATTACGTGGCGGTCGAGGTCGACCGTATAGGCCGCGCCTTGTTTGGCTAAAGTACAATCATCTGTGTTTAACTCGCCCGCAGCTGCACGGCGTGGGCGATGGCCAAAAAGGAAAACCACATGGGATTCATGTCAAAGCTGCTGTCCTTTGGATCCGATAAGGACCTTAAGCGCTACTACAAGATCGTCGACCAGATCAACGGTCTTGAGCCCCAGTTTGAGAAGATGACCGAGGAGGAGCTTCGCGGCCAGACCGATAAGTTCCGCGAGCGTTACGCCAACGGCGAGTCGCTCGACGACATGCTCCCCGAGGCCTTTGCCACCGTGCGTGAGGCTTCCAAGCGCACCATGGGTATGCGCCACTTTGACGTGCAGCTCATTGGCGCCATGGCACTGCACGAGGGCCACATCGCCGAGATGAAGACCGGCGAAGGTAAGACCCTCGTCTCCACGTTGGCCGGCTATCTCAACGCTATTGCCGGCAAGGGCGTGCACGTCGTTACTGTCAATGATTACCTTGCCAAGCGTGACTCCGAGTGGATGGGCCGCATCTATAAGTACCTGGGCATGACCGTCGGTCTGCTCCAGAACAACATGCCGCTCGAGCTCAAGCGCCCGGCCTACCAGGCCGACGTCACCTACGGTACCAACTCCGAGTTCGGCTTTGATTACCTGCGCGACAACATGGTTACCCGTCCCGAGCAGCGCGTGCAGCGCGGCCACAACTACGCCATCGTCGACGAGGTTGACTCCATCCTGATCGATGAGGCCAGAACGCCGCTCATCATCTCGGGCGCTGGCACCAAGTCCGCCAGTACCTACAAGGACTTCGCGCGTGCCGTGCGTGGCCTTGAGCGCGGCGAGGACGTGTCGCACGACATGCTTACCGCCACCGAGGACGTTGAACCCACGGGCGACTACGTCATGGACGAGGCCAAGCACACCATTGCTGCCACCGAGCGCGGTCTTAAGAAGATCGAGCGCCGCCTGGGTATCGATGACATCTACGCCGACCTTTCGGGTCAGCTGGTCAACCACCTGCAACAGGCGCTGAAGGCCCAGTACATGTTCCACCGCGACAAGCAGTATGTGGTCACCAACGGCGAGGTCAAGATCGTCGACGAGTTCACAGGCCGCATTATGGAAGGCCGCCGCTATTCTGAGGGCCTGCACCAGGCCATCGAGGCCAAAGAGGGCGTGCTCGTACGCGAGGAGAACCAGACCCTGGCCACCATCACCCTGCAGAACTACTTCCGTCTGTATGACAAGCTCTCCGGCATGACCGGCACGGCACTTACCGAGGATGCCGAGTTCCGCGAGATCTACAAGCTGCCCGTCGAGGTTATCCCCTCCAACAAGCCCGTGCAGCGCGTGGACCACGAGGACCTGGTGTACCGCACCATTCAGGCCAAGTACAACGCCGTCGCCGACGATGTCGAGCGTCGCCACGCCAAGGGCCAGCCGGTCCTGGTGGGCACCGTCTCCATCGAGAGCTCCGAGAAGCTGTCCGCCGCCCTTACCAAGCGCGGCATCGCACACGAGGTCCTCAACGCCAAGCACCATGAACGCGAGGCCCATATCGTGGCCCAGGCTGGTCGCTATGGCGCCGTGACCATCGCCACCAACATGGCCGGCCGTGGTACCGACATCTTGCTGGGCGGCAACCCCGACGAGTTGGTGCGCGAGCGCCTGGAGTACGAGGGCCTGACCATGGAGGACGTGACGCCCGAGCAGCTCGAGCAGTTTAACACCGAGGCCAAGGAGACTTGCAAGGCCGAGCGCGAGCGCGTGCTTGCCGCCGGTGGCCTGACCGTCATCGGCACCGAGCGCCATGAGTCCCGTCGTATCGACAACCAGCTGCGCGGCCGCTCCGGCCGTCAGGGCGATCCGGGCGAGACCCAGTTCTACCTGTCGCTCGAGGACGACCTCATGCGCCTGTTCGGCGGCGACAAGATGGACCGCGTCTCCAAGATGATGGTCACGGCCGACATGGGCGACGACATGCCCATCCAGCACAAGATCATCTCCAAGGCCGTCGAGAGCGCCCAGCACAAGGTCGAGAGCATCAACTTCTCCATGCGTAAGAGCGTCCTTGAGTACGACGACGTCATGAACAAGCAGCGCCAGGTCATCTACGCCGAGCGCAATAAGATTCTGGACGGCAAGGACCTGACCGACCACATCACCGAGGTCATGCACGACACCGTGTACCGCTGCGTGCAGGAGTTCTGCACCAAGGACAGTCACGATGGCGAGCGCGACCTGGAGGGCCTGCGCAAGTGGGTTGTGGAGCTCACCGGCCACATCGATACGCCGAAGTTCCCCGACGAGGATTATGAGGCCCTGGCTGCCGATGTCCTGGCTTACGTAGAGAAGTGCTACAACATGAAGGCCGAGCGCTTGGGCGAGGACCTGATGCGCGAACTCAACACCCAGGTCATGCTGCGCGTCATCGATACCCGCTGGATGAACTACCTGCAGGAGATGGACTACCTCAAGACCGGCATCGGCCTGCGCGGCTTTGGCCAGCGCGACCCGCTGGTCGAGTACAAGACCGAGGCCTACGGCGCGTTCCAGATGCTCGTCGACACCATGTACGAGGATTACCTGCGTACGGTTCTGCGCATCGAGATCAAGGCTGCCCCGCGTGCCGTGGAGCACAAGGAGGAGCCCGCGCTCGAGGGTGCGCGCTTCTCCGGTCCTGCCGAGGTCGATGGTGACAACGGCGACTCGGTGCTGCGCAAGCAGGCGCAGGTGCAGGCCCGCACGGCTGTCCAGGGTGGTCCGGCTGCCGTCAACAACGGTGGCAAGGTGACCACCTATCGCAAGTCCGAGAGCGACGATCCGTACGTCAACGTGGGCCGCAACGACCCGTGCCCCTGCGGTAGCGGCAAGAAGTTTAAGTACTGCCACGGTAGGAATCGTTAATGGCTGAGGCTTTAGAGATAACGCCCGCCGAGCTGGACGCGTTCGCGGACCGGCTCGGCGAGGTCGAGTCGTATCTCCACCTGGACGAGAAGCGTACCCGTGTGACCGAGCTCGAGGCCAAAAGTGTTGCCCCTGGCTTTTGGGATGACGCCGACGCCGCCCGTGCCACCATGGAGGAGATCGCGCGTACCAAGGAAGATATCGCTGCCGTGGACACCGCGCGCGGCGAGCTTTCCGATGCCCGCGCCGCGCTGGAGCTTGCCGAGGAGATGGGGGATGACCCCGACGCCGCCGCCCTTCGCGAGGAGGCTGCAGCCACGGCTGAGCGCCTGGCCCGTGCCATCGATGAGCTTGAGCTTTCGAGCTGGTTTACCGGTGAGTTCGATCACGGCGATGCCATTGTGACCATCAAGCCCGGACAGGGTGGTCTGGAGGCCCAGGACTGGACCTTCATGCTCTTTAAGATGTACATGAAGTACTGCCAGCGTCGCGGCTGGAAGGTCACCATCAACGACTGTCCCGCGGCCGAGATCATCGGCATTGACCGCGCGACCTTTACCGTCGAGGGCAAGGACGCATTTGGCATGTTGCGCGCCGAGGCCGGCGTCCACCGCTTGGTGCGCATTAGCCCCACCGACGACAAGAAGCGCCGCCAGACCACGTTTGCCGGCGTCGAGGTCATCCCCGTGCTACCCGATGATATCGACATCGAGATCAGTCCCGACGACATCCGCGTGGACGTGTACCACGCGAGCGGCCCGGGCGGTCAGGGCGTCAACACCACCGACTCCGCCGTACGCGTGACGCATTTCCCCAGCGGCATTGTGGTTACCTGCCAAAACGAGCGCAGCCAGATCCAGAACAAGGCCGCGTGCATGCAGATCCTCAAGGCTCGCCTGTACGAGATCGAGCTCGAAAAGCGCGCCGAGGCGCTCGATGAGATTCGCGGACCCAAGACCACGATTGGTTTTGGCAACCAGATTCGTAGCTACGTGCTCTACCCATACCAGATGGTCAAGGACCTACGCACGGGCGTGGAGACCAGCAATGTCGAGGCCGTTCTTGACGATGGCGACCTGGACCCGTTTGTTATTGGCTACCATCGCTGGGCCACCGGCAACGCCGATGCAGAAGGCTCGGAGGTCTAAAACATCGGGCGGCTTCAAGCCGATGCTAAGCCCAACGGTTGGACGGGTTTGTATCCAGAATAAACCCTGCGCAGGGGTGGTTTTTGTTCGGCGAATCGGTAGAATCGAATACAGCAAGAAGTTCGAAGCGCATCCGTTTGGGTGCGCTTTTTTGAGGGAGGCAGCATGGCATATCGTCTGGACATCAAGCGCATTCTTTCGATGAACTTCTTTCACGATCTGCCCCAGATTATGTTGGGGTGCGCTCTGGCCGCTATTGCAACCGACCTGTTTTTGATTCCCAACGGCCTTGCTGCCGGTGGCGTTACGGGCCTTGCCACCATTATCCAGGCGGTCGGCGCATCGCGCGGCTTATCGCTTCCCGTTGGTATTCAGACGATCGTGATGAACGCCTTGCTGCTGCTGGTCGTTATGCGCGAGGGCGGCATGTTCTACGTGGTGCAGACCGCGACGGGCTTTGTGCTGCTGGGCTTTTTTACCGATCTGTTCGCCCCGTTTGTAGCACCTCTGGCGGATGCGGACCTGATGCTCCCTGCCATGTGGGGCGGCATTATTACGGGCATCGGTTACGGCATGGTGTTGCGCGCCGGCGCCAACACCGGCGGCTCGGACACGATTGGCCAAATCATCTCGCGTAACACCTCGCTGCCGGTGGGCTCGACCGTCATGGCGATCGATGTTGCCGTATGCGCGCTGTCGGCTCCGGTCTTTTCAATCGAAAACGCACTATATGCAGGCCTTTCGATGGTCATTAGCGGCTACGTGATCGATGCCGTGGTCGATGGTGGCAACAAGCGCCGTATGGTACTCATCATCTCGGACAAGTTCCCTGATATTGCTGCCGATATCATGTATGGTCTGGGTCGTGGTTGTACCAAGTTTAAGGCGACTGGCATGTATTCGGGTGCCGAGAAGCCGGTGATTATGGTCATCGTGAGCCGTCGAGAGCTCAATACCCTCAAGACGATCGTGCGCGAGCGCGATCCTCACGCCATTGTGACGGTCGCTGACGTTACGGAAGCCTTCGGCGAGGGATTCAAGGACATTAGCGCGTAGGGGCGACCGCGTTCCATCCAAAAGACGTTCACATTGATAAACCGTTTCATCAGCGGTTCTGCCTGCTAAATTGTTCAAATAATGATAAAAACTCTGGTAAAGCCATCAGTTTCCAGCATAATGAATGACGTACGTGCATTGCGGCTGTGTTGGGATTACCTTCGGTGCCGTGCGCATTTTGTCTAATGAGGATGAAAGGAAGGCACAATGAGCGACGAAGAGCTCAAAAAGGTTGCCAACGAGGTAAGGAAGGGCATCGTCACCGGCGTGCACGCTGCCAAGTCCGGCCATCCGGGCGGTTCGCTCGGCGCTGCCGACATCATGACCTATCTGTACTTTGAGGAAATGAACGTCGACCCGGCCGATCCCCGCAAGGCCGACCGCGATCGCTTTGTGCTCTCCAAGGGCCATTGCGCTCCGGGTCTGTACGCCGTGCTCGCCGAGCGCGGATTCTTCCCCAAGGAGGATCTCGAGACGCTGCGCCACATCGGCAGTCACCTGCAGGGCCATCCCAACATGAACGACACTCCGGGCGTCGATATGTCCACCGGCTCGCTCGGCCAGGGCATCTCCGCCGCCGTGGGCATGGCGGTTGCCGCCAAGCACTGGGGCGACGACTATCGCACCTACGCCCTGCTGGGTGATGGCGAGAGCGAGGAGGGCCAGGTGTGGGAGGCGGCCATGTTTGCCGGCAACCAGCAGCTCGATAACCTCTGCGTGATCGTCGACCACAACGGCCTGCAGATCGACGGTCCCGTCGAGGAGGTCAACGACCCCATGCCGCTCGCCGACAAGTTCCGCGCCTTCAAGTTCCATGTGGTGGAGCTCGCCGACGGCAACGACTTCGACCAGATCCGCGCTGCCTTTGCCGAGGCTCGCGCCACCAAGGGTCAGCCGACCGCCATTATCGCCGAGACCACGAAGGGCAAGGGCGTCTCCTTTATGGAGAACCAGGTGGGTTGGCACGGTAAGGCCCCCAACGATGAACAGTTTGAGCAGGCCATGGCAGAGCTCACGGCCGCCGGAGAGGAGCTCTAGGATGGCAGACGTCAAGAAAATCGCCACGCGCGTAAGCTACGGCGAGGCCCTCGTCGAGCTCGCCAACGAGCACGATGACTTTGTGGTCCTCGACGCCGACCTGGCCGCCGCCACGCAGACCGGCAAGTTTAAGGCCGCCTGCCCCGACCGCTTCTTCGATGTGGGCATCGCCGAGAGCAACCTGATGGGTGTTGCCGCCGGTATCGCAACCACCGGCCGCGTCGCCTTCGCGAGCAGCTTTGCCATGTTTGCCGCCGGCCGCGCCTTTGAGCAGGTCCGCAACTCCATCGGCTATCCGCACCTTAACGTTAAGATCGGTGCCACGCACGCCGGTATCTCGGTGGGCGAGGATGGCGCCACGCACCAGTGCTGCGAGGATATCGCCCTGATGCGTGTCATCCCCGGCATGACCGTGATCGTTCCCGCCGACGACATCGAGGCCCGTGCCGTGACGCGCGCCGCCTACGAGTGCGACGGCCCCGTGTACATGCGCTTCGCCCGTTTGGCCTCGCCGGTTATCAACGACCCCGAGACCTACAAATTCGAGTTGGGCCGCGGCATCGTCATGCGCGAGGGCACCGACGTCACCATCATCGCCTGCGGCCTGATGGTCGGCGAGGCGCTCGAGGCCGCTGAGCAGCTTGCTGCCGAGGGCATCGATGCCGAGGTCATCAACATGCACACCATCAAGCCCATCGATGCCGACCTGATCGTCAAGAGCGCCACCAAGACCGGCCACGTCGTGACCGTCGAGGAGCACTCTGTGATCGGTGGCCTGGGCAGCGCCGTTGCCGACGTCCTGTGCGAGCAGTGCCCGACGCCGCTCAAGAAGATCGGCGTCAACGACACCTTCGGTGAGTCCGGCCCGGGCGCCGAGCTCCTGCACAAGTATGGCCTGGACGCCGCCAACATCGTGGCGACCACCAAGGAGTTCTTGGCCTAGAGCAGCCATCGCTCAATCGGCAACAAGCCAATCGCATTCAAATGCAGACAGGGGCGTCCTCAAAGAGGGCGGCCCTGTTTTATATTTCAGCTAAATCAGAGCCGCACCAAGCGAGGCATTCTCCGGGAAGAGAGCCCAGTACAGCAAAGTGCAATTCAGACCCTTCCAACTTTGTATATGCAGCACCCCAAGATAAACGCGGCGGCTCCTTAATAGCCGCAGGCCGCGTACAGGGTTACCTCCCAAATCTTTCCGCAGGACGGAGGAGCCCCCGCAGCGCGAAGCGCGTAGCGGGGGCTCCGACATGTCCGAGGACGATTTGGGAGGTAACCCTGTACGCGGCCGGAGGGACCAGGCCCCACCATGCTTCT
>CAUATU010000053.1:0-8823 GCA_958432255.1 uncultured Collinsella sp. | reverse complement strand
AGAGGCCCGTGGGGGTCCAGGGGGAGGCGGCGCCGGAGCGCTCCCCCTGGGCGGCCGCTAGGAGCCGCCTCCGAGGTCTGGTCCCGTATCTGAACGGACATCAGCGGGTGCCTGCTTGATGGCACAGTGGATGCTAGGACTAGTTTTCCAAGGCCAAGATACACGCCCTGATGTATGCGCTGGCGGTGAGGTTTGACGGCAGAATCTCCGGGTGTGCGGCGCGAGCGCTCACGAGTCCGGTCATGAGGCCCTTATACACCTCAAAGTGGACGAGGGCCGTTCGGCTATAGCGCGTGGCACTCATAGATCGCTTGGGGTTGTCCAAAACGGACAGATCGAGCTCCCCGCCGCTGATTCGGTCGCGAAGTGCATCCTCGACGACACGGCTGACATTGGCGTCCCTCCTGGGGCCACCTTTCAGTTTGAGCTCGAGAACGCGCCGCTCAAGGATTTCAGCCTCGAGCGGCGATGTCGAGAAGGTAACCCTCTCCTTTTTGGAACCCGAAGATACCTTGCTGGCAGCGGGAGCCGCCGCGGGTTTTGTTTTGCGGGCACTCGCGGGGGAAGCGGGCGATGCGGCGACGCTGTCCTGAACAGGTTCTTGCGGGGCGGGCGCCGCAGGACGGGGCGCAGGACGATTCTGTGCCCCAAAATTAGGCAAGGTGAAGCGCGGGGCATTGCTCATCATGTCGCCTACAAGGTTCTCGGGCAGGTTGGAAGCCATAGCTACTCAACTCCTTCGGTTTCGCCGGCGGCGGGCTTGAGCTCACACCAGTTCATGATGTTGCCCACAAGGACGTCGTACTCGAATGCGGCGCCCTTGAGGACGTTCATCTCGTAGATGCTGCGACCATTCGCCTGCGCATCCTGGATTGCAACAGTTATACCGATTCGGCGCTGGAAGACCTTGAGCCCCATTTTTGGAAACTCCTCGACCATCTGAGCGGCAAAGGCTCTCGCGAGCTTGGCGATACCGCGATAGAGCGTGATGAGGACGGCAGGGGCGCTCATCCACGCGACCTCATAGGAATCAGATACCGCGCTGAGGAGCTCGAGGGTCTGCTCGACAGCCTCGGTGCCAAGCCTGTCGGCGGTAGTCGGGATGACAAGATGGGTTGCGGCAATGGTGGAGGAAATCGTCGAGAAGGTCATGCCAGGCTGGGTGTCAACCACGACGGCATCGAAGCCGTACTGGGAGACAGCCGACTCGATTGCGCGCGTCAGGGAGTACTCATTGATCTCGTTGCCCTCAAGGTCCCTTTCGTCGGCGACGTTGGCAAGATCGAGATCGCCGGGGACGGTCGCCTGCCCATCCTCGGTGCAAACCACCTGAACGCCCTTGAGGAAGCTGGAGCTGCAGCAGGTGCCTTTCGCGACGCAATCCGACTCGATTCTCCCGAGGGAGCCCTGGGGATCCATGTCCACAGCCAAGACCTTAAGGCCGCGACGGCGAAGCCCATCGGCGATGGCATCTGCGGAAGTCGTCTTACCGACGCCTCCCTTCTGATTTGTGAACACGATCACAGGGGTGAAATTCGGCATGGTGATTCCTTTCAACTGAAATTGAAAACGATTTGAGCCAGGCAATACCTAGGAGCGACTGGCGATGCTCATGACCACAAGAGCGATCGGGATGGCGATGAGGCATGCCGCCGCGCCGACAATGAACTGAAGGACGGCGTAGGCGAGCCCGCTCGCAAAAAAGGCTACGAGCGCGCCGAGCCCCAAGATGAATTTGATGATTGAAATGTAATTAGGATAAGAAGACATATAACCTCCAATGCCCTAGCTGGACCGATGGCGGAAAACCCGCATTGAAGGTTGTAATTGAATAATACCAGAACTACGTCACTGATGAACTATGAAATAGATGAATAAATGAAACGCCGAAAAAGATAAAGGTACTAAAACGGAATACCAGAACGTCAGAAAATACGAGGAAGAGAAATACGTATTCAATGAACTTATGAAGGACGTAAAAACGTAACTGTGTAATAACGTAGCCGTGTAATTGCATAACTGTGTAACTACGTAACAGTGTAATAACGTGACTGCGTCATAACTTAATATCAAATCATTGTACTTGTGCCTTACGTCCTCATCTTGAGTAGCTTTCCTATAAAGGCCTCCACCCAGAATCGTCCTCTTCCCCGTCGTCGAATAGCTTGAGCGCGATCGCAGCGGAAGTAATAAGAAGCAGTAAAGCCAACCCATCCAGCTGGAGAAGGTAGCTCAAGCCGGCGAGGGCAAGAAGCAGCCCGGCTGCAAGTAGGATAATGTTACGGGTCATATATGTACCCGCCAAAGGATTACGGCGCTCACGCGGCATCACCAACGATGATGTTGTAGAGATCGTCGTCTGACGCTACCAACGCGACGATATGGTTTCTCCTCCTGATGACGGTCCTCTTCGACACACCCAGGAGCGCGCCGATCCTCTCGCATGTCAGGTTGTCGATATAGGACAGCTGGAAGATAGATCCGAGTCCCGGCTCGTAATCGTCCAGCGCCTCGACGACAACCATTACGAGATTCAATGTCGAATCGATTTGCAGGACGCGGTTCCTCATCCGCTCCCTCTCATTCGATCGGGACGGCAGCTGCCTGAGCGCTGTCTCGCACTGGCTTCTGATCGAGGCCAGATGTCTCAGCTCGGACAGAACGCATCTGACGCGCTCTTCTCGAGCGCCGATGCCGCCATCGCCTGAGGAAAGAGACGAGTCATGATTCTCGCTCTCGATCCCGACGATTGCAGATTGTCCATTACTCTCGGTTCTAATCAGCCTTTCCCACGAGTTCCCTTCCATGTCACTTCCCCTTTCGACATTTAAATCGTTCGTTCAGCAGCACACAGCGAAGATGTGGCCTGTTTGCGGGCCAGGTCTATCGCAGCCTCCTTGTTATCGCCGCGATAGACGATTCCGTTCGCATCCACAACCGGATGGACCGGCCCGTCGCCGATGATGAGCCAGGCGCCGTCGGGAGCCCTGCGCAGGTGCTTTTCGCCGCGGCCCGCTCGCTGGCGTGCGGCCTCGACCATCTTTTGGCAGCCCTTGACGCTCGTGTCGATCAGCCATTTTCGCAGCTGAGGCATGAATTTGTCCTCGCAGCCGGCATCCTTGGCCTCAGCCTGCCGGCGAGCCCAAGCAGTGCCGATCTCGTCGGCCCCGAAGCCCAGACGACGCAGCTCATCGTAGGGCTGGCGTGCGGCGTCGAGCTTGTTGCGGTTGATCGTCTCGTCGGCGATTTTCCTGAAATCGCCTGCGGTATCGACCTGAGAGTCCATTCCGGGATAGACGTCCGGTTGGTTGGTTTGAAAATCCATCCATCCATCCGTCCAATCTTCTGGATAGTCATTACTTATAGGTATATAGGGGGGCTCACCTGAAATAATTGCAGGTGAGGAAGAATCTTCACGTGAAGAAATTTCAGGTGAGGAAGTATTTTCAGGTGAAATTCTTTCCGGTGAGGAAGTTTTTTCAGGTGAAGAAACTTCAGGTGAAAAAACGTCACGTGAAACTTTTGCAGGTGAGGAAGAATCTTCACGTGAAGAAATTTCAGGTGAGGAAGTATTTTCAGGTGAAATTCTTTCCGGTGAGGAAGTTTTTTCAGGTGAAGAAACTTCAGGTGAAAAAACGTCACGTGAAACTTTTGCAGGTGAGGAAGAATCTTCACGTGAAGAAATTTCAGGTGAGGAAACATTTTCAGGTGAAATTCTTTCCGGTGAAACTAGAGGGGCAACCCGTTCGGCGTCCGGATGGTCCGCCTGCCAAGCCTCCCTGGCGCGGGAAATTGGATCCGCAGCTGCAACAAGGGACCTGCCGACAGTATTCATTCCATGGACATGGGATCCGCGCTCAACGATAAGGCCCATCTCGAGTAGGGAGGCGATGGTCGTGCGGGCAGTGCGCTCACTCGTGCCGGACCAGTCCGCGAGAACGGCGGCTCCAAAATCGTAGCAACCCTTATCTACCGTGCAGGAGTAGATCAGGGCATACGCCACGAGCTGTGCGGGCCTAAGGCCCAAATAGCGCATGAAGCCGTGTATGGCGAACGAAGGACCGTAACCTTCGGTCTCTGTCTCGAGAATCTTCGACACTATGCGGCCTTTCTCCTTTGCAGCGCCTGGACCGCCAGGGAGAACAACGCCTCTTCGTTGAAGACATTGCACTCCCCTGCCGCCCTCGCGGATTCGATTTCACTTATCAGGGACTCGCGTCCGTAAACGGACAGCATGAAGTTGACGAGCTCACCGGAGCGGAATTGACCACCGCCGACAGACAGGGGAACCGCTAGGTCGAAATAGGCGACAAGCGGCTGGCCGATGGTATCGACCGCATCCAGCGCAACCGCCACTCTGCCTGCGCCAGCCTTAAAGATAGCAACAGGAGCCTGAAGGAGTTCGGGAACCGATGCAAGCAGCGAAGGCTCGATGCCGTGCCTGTGTGAGCGATTAGAGATCGTTGTCTCCCGTACGATATGCCGCACGGTGTGGCAGATAGGCAGGTTGGGAATCCCCGCCGCCAAAAGCGCCCTCGGTGTTTCGGGGAGAACGGGCACCGGCGCCTGTCGGTTATAGCCCCGGCCCCTCGCCTTTGCAATTTCGGCGAATCCAGTCCACATTCGGCATGAATTCGCGTATTCGGCTAGATCTTGATTGTTTAGACCCTCCACTGCGATGGTAGAATCAACTTGACCGACGAGGGCGCGATACCGTCCTATGTCGTCGAGATCGTGTTGACGCTGTTCACCTTTCCACATCCGTGAACTCCCTTCTTCTACGGTCTCACGTTTCGAGTGCGGCTGGGGCTCTTCCTTAATTTCCCAGTCGCACTTTTTTTCTGACACCCTAAATTGAACAGTCTTCGGGAACGATGCGGGACCCATCATGCGGCCCCCTTACGGCCGTCGCGGGCCATGCGCTTTGACATGCTCTCTTGCAGGGACTGCAGAGAGGCGTACTCCTCGTACGGCATCTCATGGCTGGACTCCTTAATGAAAGGCGTCCTGCGCATATAGGCGTCGAGGTCGTCAATGTTGATATAGATGGTCCGCGATCCACCACGGTTGAACGCTCCGTAGACGGCGGGGATCTCACCAGACTCAATGAGTTCCTGAACTGCATCGACATGGCGATGGATGTATTTGGCTGCCGCGGATTTGGAAAGCCATTTGCTACTCGCCCACGGTTCCAACCTCTCTTTGCTGCTCATCATGCGACCTCATTCCTTTTGGAAGTTCGCTCATCAGTAAAGCCAAGCAAATAATCAATCGAACAATCAAACTTCTTTGAAAGCTGCACCAGAATGGGTCCCGGAATTTGAGCGGGGTCTCTTTCCCAACGACCGATGGTGGCGCGCCGTCTTCCAACCAGCTCTCCGAGCTCTTCTTGGGACATGCCCAAACGGTATCGCTCAGACCTTAGATTTGAGATACCAGACATATCAACTCCTGTATGACACTACCCGTATGACCCGTACGACTTAGTTATCGTACAAGTCGTACGAGTTGTCAACCATCCCGTAAGACAAAATTGTTAAAAGGGAGGTAGGATGACTAGAAAAAAGAGCCCGCAGGAGATTGAGATCAATCGCCAATTTGGTCAGAATCTCAAGCAGGCCAGAAAACAGCTAAATATCAATCAGACTGTTGCGGCTCGTAGAATTGGCGTCGAGCTTGTCACCTACCAGTCATACGAACAGGGCCGAAGGTTTCCGTCAAACGAGACCTTAGAGGCTATTTGTAATGCACTGAACGTGCGTCTGTCCGAACTCGTCGACCCCTCATGGCGTGATCTTCATGCTATATCCCCCGCAAAGTCATTGATTGCCCTTACGGAATTGGAAAAGGCTGCGACAAAACCAGCGGAAGTTAACGATGACTCCTTTGAAAGGCTTCGGTCTGCTTGGATTCGTCTAAATGACAACGGGAAAGGTATTGCGCTTTCGCTAATTGAAAGCTTGCTTGAAAACGACCTGTTGTTGAATGATTCTGAGCCGGCCTTTTCAAACGGTGATTCTCACTCCTCCGTGGCCCAATCAGCATAACGATTAAAGATCAGCTGGAGGCAAAATCACCATGCCTAAATTCAAAATTGGCCAAATTGAGAAACAAGGTGCTCAGAGAAAGGAGCACCCATGGGCAACAATCTAAAAACCATTCGCTCCAAAAGCGGGAAAACCCAAAAACAGGTTGCGATAGAGCTCGGCATTTCGCTTTCTGCATACAGAAAGTATGAACAAGGAACAAGACGGCTTACGGATGAGTTTCTGCTCCAGTTGTCCACATATTTTTCTGTTTCAGTGGATTCAATTCTCGGTTCAAAATACTCGGTTTCAATTTCAACGCCTTCATTTCTTGAAGACTCTGCAATGCGATCAATAGTCAATGCTGCAATTTCAGAAATGAATAAGGAGGAGAGACTGCAATTTAGGAAGTTGCTAGAAAGCTATATGGCCCTAAGTTGTGCCGGCAGAGAGCAGCTTATGGATAGCGCTGACACAATGAACCGTTCCGGAAAATACAAGAGGTTTGGCAATATTGCTAAAAGCAACGCCTCAACTAGTTCTCGCGGTAGAGCCAAGACCGCCTAAACGATCGAACGGAACCTTCACCACAAGGGTTCTTTGTCCTGATTGGAATACAATACGAGGTAGCCACAATGCCTAAAAACAAAATCGGACAAATTGAGAAAATAGGCGTCGACGCCGACGGTTTAGAGATATTCAGGGTTAGAGTCGAGGCCGGCACTCGTCAAAAGCGTGCCACAAAAAGGGTAACGATTCATGGAACCATGAGAGATGCCCAAGCAGCTGCATCCATGCTCTATGTCGATTTGAATTCCAGCCTTTCCGAACGAGAGATTCCTGAAATTACGCTGAATCAATACTTTTATGGCAGGTTTATCCCAGCCCTGGAAAAAGAAGGCAAGACCAACAGCACAATCGACGGATATGTCAAAAACTACCGAAAATGGATCTCCCCGAATCATGGCGAACGAGTCCTCTTGAATCTAGATGAGACTAATGTCCGAAATCTCATCGAGCAATCTGGGACCCCGAGAAACACGCTGCGGACGTACAGGGCGATCTTGAACAGGGCCAAGTCGGATGGTTTCATGCGTCATAAAATGGATCTAACGGGACTCGACGCCAGGGCGAAGAAACAGAAACGCCCCGCGCCATGGTCACCCTTGGAATTAAAGCAGGCTGCCGACGCGCTCTTTGACGATGAGATGGCATACCTAACCCTGCTGGTCGGCAGTGCGGGTCTTCGCAAAGAAGAGAACCTTGCAATCACGCCAGCCGACGTACTGATATTGAAAATGCCAACTTCCCAGGGCGTAAAAAAGTATGTGCTCCTGAACGTCCATGCGGCCTATACCGACGAGGACGGACTTAAGGTCACCAAAACAGAAGAGTCTAATAGGCACGCTCTGGTTCTTCCAGAGTTTACGGAAAGGTTTCTTTCAGCTCTCGAGGCCACGAAGCCTTCAATCGAGCAAGTTGAGGGATGCTGGCTCATCAGGCACAAGACAAGCTGGCACAAGTCCAGAAAAGCCAAATATAGGATCGAAACCGTCATGGGAAATCGAAAAGATGCCCAGGCGGTTGCAAGTCGGTTGGCCGCAGAAACGGCAGCAAAGTATAAGTTGGGCTCAAATCCAAAACTGAAAGAAGTCGCCGATGGAATTTGGACTGTCACAGTTTTTAACGGATATGTCGACACCATGGAGAGGACCATCGCGCCGGAGGCGTTTATTGGAACCGAACAAGATGCAACGCGACACGCTCTGGAGCAGTGGAGCAACCGGCGAATCCTTCCGTGCGCCGGCGAAACGCTGCGCGGCCACTGGGAAACCGCGCTCAGGAAGCATGGCCTGAGGTTTATCCCCGTGAACAACCTGAGACATACCTCAGAGACGCTCATGGCCGCCAGCGGAGTTTCGACTCCGACAATTTCAAGCATGCACGGACACACGCAGTTTAAGACAGATTTCCAGCACTATATCGACCTAAATGTCGAAGCGATCCTTGATGCCGCCGATAAGGTCGACACATTCATGGCTTCAGACATGGCAAGCGGCGGCTTCACTCTCGAATCGTTTGTTGAGAAAAAGGACTTCTAGAAGATGTTTAAAAGCCAAACGCGACTAGTTTCTATACAAGTCAATAGAAACTGCGCCTGAGGCAATGAGAGGCGATACAAGGTGCCGAATCGATATCTTAGTACACCGGTGAGTTCAAGACTTTCAGATGTCCTTATAACGCGTCTGAACGCTTAGCCCATCCAGATCTGCCGAAAAACTTCGACCATAAATTCATCGTACTTCCAATCCTTTTGGCGAAAGAAAACGCATCGATTGGTCGATCAGTAAGCTCATTTTAAATCTCTTCTGATACAGACGGAACCCATATCTATTCTCAATTCAGTGGTGGATAGTGGTGGATAGCCAGAAGAAACCAGTGGATTCTAGAAGGAATAACCAATAGTAAAGCGGTTCCCCTGATTAACTGAATATCAGGGAAACCGCTGGTAGATAGTGGTGGGCCCTCCGGGATTCGAACCCAGAACCCAGGGATTATGAGTCCCCTGCGCTAACCGTTGCGCCAAGAGCCCTTATAAAATGGCGCGTGCAATAGAGGCCAATAGAACAGGCCACCCATCTTGAACCACGACGTGAAATACTACCATGCACGCGGCGCCCGTTCAACGCACGATCTTGTCGACCAGGAGGATCATGGTGCCGCCTTTGACCTTGTGTGCCTATATGAAAAAAGGCCCCAACTTGCGTTGGAGCCTCATTCAATGCTCGGGTGGAGA
>CAUATU010000052.1:0-9596 GCA_958432255.1 uncultured Collinsella sp. | reverse complement strand
GCCCACGGGGGCTCCGTCTCGCTCGCCAACAGCCCCTCGGGCGGCGCGGTGGCCACCATCGCGGTCCCCCTGTGAGGGCTTAACGACTCAGGCCCTCACACCAGCGTGCCTCGCAACCAAACGCTTCCATCTTGAAACACGGGGAGTAAATCGCGAAATCACAGGTGAAAGGGAGTAAAACGGCAAAGAAAAAGCCTCCGTCCCAACATGGGAACGGAGGCTCGATTATCGTATTTACTCACCGCCGTCGCTGGCGGCTTTGCCGTGACTCTCGTCCGAAACGAAACTCAGCGGCACAGTGCGGCACTCAAAAGTGCAGGTCAAAGCCCTGCTTACTCCCACTCGATAACGGGTGCCGCAGGTAAATGAGGCGCTCGTTTTGCCTCAGTCCGTTCTATCAGGCATTCTCCCATCGCCGTTTGATACTCATTTGGTCCTCACGCCGGCTAATCTGACCACAATTAGGGCAGGGCATACCCCTTCTTAAATCGCTCGTCAAAGGGACAGAAATCGCTATAGACATAGCCGTCAATAAGCGATGAACCGTTCGGTTGGCGTATCTCATGCTGCCGGAACTTCTCGACATAGCCATCGGACTTATCGTGCTCGAAATAGTCGAACTGATCAAGCCATTCGTCGTATTCATCGGCCCGCTTCACGCGCGTTTCATACCTCTTCGCCCATTCAAAAAGAAAAGAGTCGGGAACAGGCGCTCTCGCTAGAAGCGCCGGCCCCTCTTCCAGCTGGACCGGAATCAATCCATATGAAGCCGAGAGCTGAAATAGCGCATGAGCAGCTTGAACAGGACTACCGAAATCGGTAAATACAAGCGCTCCCCTCTTCACCTCAAGAGCGCTGGACAGTTTTTGAAGCGCCGCATATTTCGGCACCCTAGCCCCCTGCTCATACGAACGTAGCGTTGCGAGGGAGAGATCGGCCTCTCGGGCCAAATCCAGCTGGGTCTTTGCAGGGGTACACCGCGCCCTTAGCTCTGGCAGCTTCTTGGACTGCATCCTATTTTGCCAGGGCGTAATCGGCACCCAGGACTCTCGCGGATCATATTCATATCGAAGGGGAAACTGGGACGGATCAAAGTCTGCTGCGTAGTTGTCCTTCCATCTTTCATAGTCGTCTCGGTCGGAGTCGCTCTCGATCTGAGCATACTGAGCGGCCCACTTTTTTAGAAACGCCTTCATGAAGGGCGAGGTCGGCTTGAGCGCAGAATAGTGCTCGTTTGCAACAGGCTCGAATCCGTATGTCGCGGCGAATTGGAAAAAAGCCTGAGCAATCAGATCCGTATCACTGAAGTCGTAATAGTGCAGCGACTCGGCCCGTATTCCGAAAGCGTTCGCAAGTCTATCCAAATGCTCCTCCTTCGGGGCGGACTTCATCAGCTCGTAATTTCTTAAGGCCGATTCCGGGATTCCCGCTGCCTGCGCGGCCACCTTTCGAGTCCATTTTCGCGTCGAACGAAGACGAAGCAGCTTCTGAGACAGCTGCTGCCTTCCCCAGCGTTTACTCGTCTGTTCCCATTCCCTATCGACCACATATGACGACAAAGCTTCCGAAATTGCACCGACGCAGTCGACGGCAGTCATCCAAATACACCTCCAACAAATAGTTGCCTCAAGTGTACACGTGAAACCTTATGTGTGCAGAAAATGTATTAGATGCGACTTTCGCAGCAAGATTGAAGCCAATTTCTAATTTTTGTAGCACTTAATGCTTTTTTTGGACATAATCAAGACAAGGGGGCAACCGGTGCCCCACCCTGGAAAGGAGACTACATATGACACGTCAGCTTATCGGCGCGGAGGAGGTTGCCGAGATCACGGGCATGAGCAAGTCCTATTCGTTCAAGCTGATCAAGACTTTGAATGCAGAGCTTGCAGCTCAGGGGATCATGACCATCCCCGGGAAGGTCCAGCGCTCGTATTTCGAGGCACGCCTTCTCTCCACCCCTTCTAAGCAGAAGGTGGCGATGGCCCATGTCGGTTAGCCGCGACAAGAAGCGCGGGACCTGGACAGTCGAGGCTTGGTATCGCAACTCTATGGGCGAGCGTCATAAGAAGACGAAGCGCGGGTTCGCCTCCAAGAAGGAGGCTGTGGCTTGGGAGCGCGACTTCCTCGCCTCCTGCGACGAGCGTGTCGAGGTCACCGTCGAGGCCTTCGTCAAAACCATGTACGCACGTGACATCTACCCTCGACTGCGAGTCGGCACCAGGCTCACCAAGGATGCCATTATCGACAAGTACATCCTGCCCATTTTTGGCTCCATGCGCCTTTGTGACGTCAAGGCTGCGGACGTGGTGCGTTGGGAGAATTGGCTCCTTGAGCAGAACCTGTCGCAGAGCTATCTCCACACCATCTGCAACCAGTTCTCAGCCATCTTCAACCACGCCGTCCGATTCTACCGCCTGCCCCAGAATCCCATGTTGGCGGCGGGAAAGGTCGGCTCCAAGCGCCCCGAGAAGGAGATGCTCTACTGGACCCCTGCCGAGTTTAAGCGCTTCTCCCAGGCCATCGAGGACAAGCCGCTCATCTACCTTGCATTCCTCACGCTCTACCTCTCGGGCTGTCGCGAGGGCGAGCTCCTCGCCCTCCGTCCGGAAGACATCGACTTCAATCTCAACGTTATCCGTATCCGTCATTCCTACGCCCGCATCAAGGGCGAGGACGTTATCGGTCCACCCAAGACGCGCGCCTCGAAGCGGGACATCGTCATGCCGAGCCTCCTTCGTGAGGAGCTGCGTGATTATCTGTCGACACATCCCGAGATCGCCCCTACCGACCGGCTCTTCCCCGTCACGAAGCACGCGTTGTCGCATGAGATGAAGAGGGGTTGCGAGCTCTCGGGCGTGAAGCGCATCCGCATCCACGACATCCGCCACTCGCATGTCAGTGCGCTCATCAACAGCGGCTACTCGCCCACGGCGATCGCCGACCGCATGGGTCACGAGACCGCCGAGGTAACGGAGATGTACTCGCATCTTTTCCCCTCGACCCAGCACGACCTCGCGGAGGCGCTGGACGAGGTGATGTCGGATGTCTAGGCCGATTGTGGACGCCAAGGGACGCCGTCGCTGCAAGACCATCGCCTTCCGCATGTCGCCCGCAGAGGCGGACCAGCTCGACCTCCGCGTCGCTTTGAGCGGTCTGTCGAAGCAGGAATTCATCGCGAGAAGCCTGCTGGAAGGCACTTTTACTGTGGTCGCAACCACCCGTATGCGCAAGGCGGTTAAGGAGCGCATGGGACCTGTCGTAGCGGAACTCCGGCGTATCCGGCGCGCAGGAGATATGGACGACGAGCTCGTCGAGTCGCTTGAGACGCTCGCCGCCTTTGCCGGATCGTTCGCGCCCGAGCGCTCCCCTGTGGAGCTTGAAGACGCCCTAATCGCAAACCTGGGTCTGGACGACGGCCTCCCCTACCAAAGCTCGGCCGTCGCCCAAAAACATGAGCCCACACGTAAGGAGGACTCTGTCGATGAATCTTAGCATGATGAATTCCGCCCGACGCCGCGCCGTCTTGCGCGACTACCGCCTCGACCACCCCTTGTCGGAGGAAGAGCTGGTCGAGCGCCTTATCGACACGGAGCTTCGCCTCCGCCGGCTCGAAGCACTTGCCTCCGCCAAGAACCACCCCATCAATGGCCCTCGCCGTCACCATTCTTGTGAGGCGATCTGATGGGCACGCAGAAGCACGACGACGCCCCCGAGCCGCAGTCCCCGGAGCGCCGCTCCCCGCCGACGGTCAACGAGATCGTCGAGGAGCTCAAGTCTCTTCCCCTGAACGTCGGCTACAACCGTCTCGCGAACGAGCTCTTCAAGACTGGGCCCCTGCCCTGGGATGCAGATTCGCGGGAACGCCGGTGGCGCGATAGCGACGACGCACGGCTCTTCGCCCTCCTCCAGCAGATCATCTCTCTCCAGAAGGAGAAGTTCATGCTGCTCGCGCTGACCATCGTCGGCGAGGACAACGCCTATGACCCGCTCGTTGCCATGCTCGATGCCCTCACCTGGGACGGCATCCCGCGCGTAGGGACGCTCCTCAATGTCTACCTTGGCGCGGAGAGGAACGCATACGTCTCGGAGGTCGAGCGCATCTTGTTCTGCGAGGGCATCGCCCGCGTCTACAGCCCGGGCTGCAAGGCCGATTACATGCCCATCCTGTGCGGTGCCGGAGGCATCGGCAAGTCCTCCTTCGCGAGGGGCCTCGCCATGCGCGACGAGTATTTCAGCGACTCCGTGATCAACCTCGGCGACGTCAAGCTCACGGGCGAGCAGAACCGGGGCAAGTGGATCATTGAGATTCCCGAGCTCAACGGCATGTCCGAGCGCTCTATCGAGAGCGTGAAGGCTGGGGTCACCCGTCAGGTCGATGAATTCCGAGGGGCCTATTGCCGCAGGACGGAGGCGTTTCCCCGGCGCGTAGTCTTCGTCGGTACCACGAACGAGGCCGACTTCATCCGCGAGCGGACGAGTGGCGCAAGGCGCTTCCTCCCGGTGCTCTGCGGCATCGAGCGCACGGAGAGTTCCGTCTTCGACGAGAGCTTTCCCGCCGCCGTCCACCAGGCATGGGCAGAGGCCCGCACGTGGATGAAGACGGGTGATCCCCGCTTCTCGACCGTCCTAACGCCTGAGATGGAGACAGAGGCGGCCGCACAGCGCGGACGCTTTGTCGAGGAGGACCCCTGCGTGCAGAAGGTCCTCGCGTATCTCCCCGGCAACACCGACCGTCCCATGTGCACGTTCGAGATCCTCGACAAGGCCCTCCATCTCGAAAAGACCAAGGCCAACTGCAAGATGGTCAGCCGCATCCTGTCATCGCAGTGCCCTGGATGGGTCCCGGGCAACAAGCGCCTCTGTCCCCCGTACGGCAAGCAGCGCTGCTGGGTGTACCGGGAGACGGATTAGGGCCGATGGAGGTGCCGCAGCATTCCGTTGCGGCACCTCCCTCGCCGCCCCTCACCCGCAAAGTCTCTCGATGGTGCCAAAGGTGCCATTGGCCCAGAAACTCTTTCCTGCTCTTTGGCACCTTCGGCACCGCAACGTTTCGCCGCAGCTAGAAGCGTTACCAACGAAGAAGCTCAAATGAATCGCCGGTACCCATACGGCACCGGCAGAGAGGAAAACCATGATGGAACTTGTCAAGAAAATCAAATCGCATCTCGACGACCTCCTCGGGACCGTCCCCAAGCACAAGGACGACGCCGTCGGCTCCGTGCTCACCCATCTGCTGGAGTCCGACCCCGACCTGGGCTTCGCGCGCGCGGCGCGCCCTGTCGAACACCCGGGCTTCACGCGCATCGTCCGTGCCGGAATCGCCTACTACGCGAAGCCGGATTTCAAGATTCTGAACCCGTTCAAGGAAGGCGGGAACGGCGTCTACTTCGTCAAGGGCTGCAACGACGACCCGACCGGCATCTTCTTCACCGATGCCTACCGCGTCAACGATGCGGAATACGGCGACGCCATCGAGGCCTACCTCTTCGCCTACGGCATCCCCCGCGATGGCCTCGCCATGGTGCCCGTCACCTTCTGGCCCAGGACCTACGAGCGCACGCCCGAGAACATCGCCGCCCTCCGCGCCGTCGGTGCGCCCCTCCCGAACGAGGGACTCTAAAATGGCCATCGGAAAAGACGGGTCGAAGGTCATGAGCCTCCGGCTCCCTGACAAGGCATATCGCCGCCTCCACGCCTACGGGGTTTCCAAGGATCTTAGCGACAGCGCAGCCGCCCGCGAGCTCATCGCCGCCGGGCTCGCCTCCGACGGCCTGGCGCTCTACTCCACTGAGCTCGGAACCTATCTGCGCGGCGTCATGCAGCCGCTGCTCGAGCAGCTCGACCACATGCTCGACGAACGCAACGCCGAGCAGGAGGACCGCATCGCGCGCGTCGTGCACCGCGCGACCCGCGCCTCTATCGTCGCGGCCATCGCGGCGGTCGAGATCGAGAAGGGCACGTTCGAGGGCCTGGATGGCGTGAGCGCCTCGGACATCTACGCCGCTTACGACAAGCAGGCCGGCCTCATGCAGCGCGGCATGACGCTCTCGGAGGCGAGGGAGCGCCTTTCTGATGGCAAGTCGTAGCAGCCTCGTCGTGAACGCCCGCGTGCACCTCTCCGGGTCGCGCGGGCGTTCCGCCGTCATCACCAACAACGTCGAGTACGTCGCCACGCGCGAGGGGGCCGACAAGTCAGCCACCGTCGACGACCTCAGGCGCTACGAGCTCGCAGAGAGGATGGGGCTCGTCGGCTACTGCGCCGAGAGACCCGGGTCGACCGCGCTCTTCGACCAGAACGGGGCCGTCCAGCTCCGCACGGCCCGCAAGGAGCTCGAAAAGGCTGACGGCGCGATTGCTACCGTTGTGCTCAGTGTCCGCAGGGACGAGGCATGCGAGCTCGACCTCGCGTGCAAGGAGGACTGGCAGCGCTTCTGCCGCCGAAACCTCGCGCCGGCGCTTGCCGAGGCAATGGGCATCCCCGAGTCCAGCGTCCGTTGGGTAGCCGCCGAGCACGAGAACCACCCGAATTCCAAGCACGTGCACGTTATTGCGTGGTCGTCCGATGGCTCGTTCGATTCGCTCATGGCCCGCAACAGGCTCGACCGGGCAAGAAACGCGCTCACCGACGCGGCCCTGGCCCTGGCGCTCGCGGCCGAGTATGAGGCCCGCGACCTCGCGAGGTCGCGGGCGATCGACGCCGTCCGCCATATCCCCGCCGACGATATTGGCGTCACTCTGCCTGCGGACGGCCGAATCTCCTACGCGCACCTCCGCCGCTGGCACCCAGATGTCGCCAAGGCCGTCGATGTCGCAATCGCGGAAGCAGGGACGAGGCATCCTGAAATCAAAGGGGCGAGCGCCGCCTACAGCAAGTCCGTGGAGCGCTGCGCCGGCCTCAAAGGCCTCGAAAGCGCTGCGCGAGATCGCTACGTGAACGACGCCATGCAGGAGCTACGCGCGCGCCAGGGCAACGCCCTACTGAGGGTCATCGCACCCGACCGGACAGCGGGCCCCGAAAGGGAACTGATGAGGTCCGCAAGGCCGGACGGCGGGCCTGCAACGGAGCGCAAGCGTATGAGGCCGCTCGTCGGCGAGGTCCGCGCCTGCGTCACCGGTGAAGATCTGGAGGGGGCGCGAGAAGCCGTCCGCGAGCTCAGGCCCATCCCGGAGAGGTGTCTCCGGTCATGTCCGTCCTACGCGCTTTCTATGGCAAAAGCCCCGGTTGCCGTGAGCAGAGCCCTTACCAAAGCGCTCGCGTTCGCAACGGAGAACCCCAGAAGCAAGAAGGACCCGTCAGATGAGGTCGGCCAGAAAGCCGAGCGCGCGCTCGCAAGGGCGCTCGCAGCCGCTGCATCGGCCGCGATCAGGGGCGATGCGGCTGGCATCGTGCTCGACCCCGCGAAAACCATAGTGAAGGGAATGATTCTATGAGCAAGCAGAAGAGCTTCAACGTCGACGAGGGCGCGCATTTCAAGCGCTGTGTCGCCGCCGGTACGGCCGCTGGGACCGCGATCGCACTCGTCCTGCTGCCGGCAGCATGGCACTGGCTGGAAGCATGGGTCACCGGCATCGCCGCGACGCTCACAAGCTTCGGGACGGCCGCAGCACCCGAACTCCCCGATATCATGTTCCAAAACCCGCTCGAAGTCCTGCCGGAGCTGATCCAGGACGACGCCTTCCTCGTGGGATGCGTGGCGACCCTCGCCATCTCCACGATAGCAGGCGTCTGGAGCCACTTCGACTGGTCGCGCTGGCTCCACGACGGGACCTGGGTCGGTGGGCGCCGCGCGCCGGGCGCGCCCATCCACGGCGACGCGAGGCTCATCTCGGCGCACGGTGAGCTTAAACATAGAAGCGAGTCGTGGAAGGAGGGCGGCAAGCCCTCGGGCGGCACGTTGGTCGTGGGCGAGATCGGGAGGAGCGTCAGGCTCATCGATTCGGTCCACGCCTGTATCCTCGCCGAAAGCGGAGAGGGCAAGAGCAGGCGCGTCGCCATTTTGTCAGCCTTGGCTAACTTCGAGCAAGGCCGTTCCCTCATCATCAACGACATCAAAGGGGAGCTCCGCGCCTTTCTCGAGCCGACGTTTGAAAAGGCCGGCACGCATCGCATCGTCGACGTGATGTTCGATTCGCCCGCCTCTTCGGCGCGGTTCGACCCGCTCGAGAGGGCGAAGGAAGCCTTTAATGCGGAGGGAACCGGCGGCTGCACCCGCGAGCTGCGGGAAGTCGCGCGCTGCATAGTGCCCGCACCGTCGAAGGGACAGCCGTTCTTTTATGACGGGGCCCGGAACCTGTTCGTCGGCATCTCCCTCGCCCTCATCGAGGGTCCGTCCATCCCCAATGAGGAAAAGACCGTCATGTCCGTCGCCGCGGCGATCTCGCCCTCGGGCGAGAAGGGAGCGCTCGAGCGCGTCGCCGCCCTGGCGGCATCTCTGCCTTCAGGTGACCCCGCACTCCCCTTTCTCGGAGGCCTCAACGGCGAGCACGGAGGCGGCCCGGGCATCGTCTCGACCCTCAGCAATTGCCTGACCGAATACATCGACGGCAACGTGGCGAGGATGCTGCACGACGACGAGTGCGGGCTCGACGGCATCGGCGAGGAGCCCACGGTGGTCTTCGTCTCGTCCTCCTCAGCGACCGGAAACTACAAGCGGCTCGTGCAGACGTTCGTTTCCCAGGCGCTCTCGGCGCTGCGCTCCTGCGCCGGCGCCCACGCCGGCCGCTGTCCCGTAGAGACCGTCCTCCTCCTCGACGAGGCGGCCTCCCTCGGCCGCAACGAACGCATCGTCCAGGACCTCGGTGAAATGAGGTCAGAGGGGATCCGCGTCCTGTGGTTCTGCCAATCGCTACTTCAATTGCAATCGGTCTCCGGCTACAGCCGCGAAGAAGCCGAGACCATCCTAAACCTCCTCAAGGACAAGGTCGTACTCTCGTGCTCGAACCTCGAAACCGCCCGCAAGCTCTCCGAGTCCATGGGGTCCTACACAGCGGTTGCGCAATCCACAAGCCGCACAAAAGGAGTGAACACTGGCTCGACGGGAACGAGCGAGGGCCTCGTGCGCAGGCCCCTCATAACTCCAGACGAGATCCAGCGCTGGACGGGCCGCGAAACAGGCGCGCTCGTGATCCACGACGGCGTACCTATGGCCTTCCCCAGCCGAGACGTTACCGAAACGTTTGTGGGCGGCATGCTCGGCATGACATCGCCCGAGGCCGAGCGCACGCTTATGGAGCGGTCCATCGCTTCTCGCAGAATGCGAAACAAGGAGGTACCGAGGGTATGGAATGGCATCGTTGTAAACAACATCGCAGCGGCGGGGCGGAAAGCGGCCGACAGCTACGTTCCCGAGGGGTTCTAGCCCCCCATAATCGCCCGTTACCAGCAAGAACGTCCCATAAGACTACGCGCCCGCACCCGTGCACTACGCGCGGGCGCGGGCCCTTTTGATGCACCGCTCAGGCTTTGACCTGCGCATTCGAACTCGGCTCGCCGAGTTGCGCCGTTCGCCTTCGGCGAAACGTAGTGGAGCCTTATCCTGCACCGCCACTTCGTGGCGGAAAACCGAATCCAAAGCGATGCGTAGCATTCGAGC
>CAUATU010000051.1:0-9869 GCA_958432255.1 uncultured Collinsella sp. | reverse complement strand
GGTTTAAAACCGGGCTCGAACAAACACGCCTATTGACAATGGCTTTCTCATATTAGAAAGGTCACCGTCGCTAAGGCGGTGACCTAACTCTTCAAAGCAACGGCTCTGCCCAGCTTCCTACGACTTGGGCTGCCGTCGGCACCATTCTACCCGTTTGACATTGCTGTTGTCGATGCGCCGTATCAAGAATCCACGGCAGCGCTCGTGGTTGCAAAACAGCCCAACAAATAGTGGCTATTAGTCAGTTCGACTGTCCAAAAGGCCTAATAGTTGCTAATAGTGGCTAGTTGGCAACGGATTTGGGCTATTAGTTCTAACAGTGCCTATACTATGACCCCACAAACGGGACACGGTTTTCTGCCCGCACGAGGTTTTGAAGTTTTAGCTGGGACAATCCGGCAGATTGGAGCACAGAACATGAGGTTCGAACGCCTCATGTCGCTCAAAATACGTCTCCTCAACTGCGCAAAGGAGAACGGTTTTTAGCGACAAGGAGACAATGGAATGATCTGGTTCACCAGCGACACCCACTTCGGGCATGAGAACGTGCTGAAGTTCACCGACCGCCCGTGGGAGACGATTTGGCAGATGAACGACGCCATCGTCGACAACATCAACGGTAAGGTTGCCGTGGATGACGAGCTCTACATCCTAGGGGATTTCTCATTCAAGATGACCGCCCAGGACGCCTATGGGCTGCGCAAGCAGATCGCTTGCAGACGTATCCACCTCGTCCCGGGAAACCACGACAAGGACTGGACCCAGCCGGCGGTCGCGGGCGCGTTCACCGTGGAGCCGCCGATCTGCGTGCTCAAGATCGACGGGCAGAAGATCGTCCTGAGCCATTACCCCATGGCCGACTGGCAGGGCATGAACCATGGATCGTGGCACCTCCACGGGCACATCCACAGCAGCGGAGGCGCGTACAACGAGTTCAACCGCAAGCAGGGCCTTCTGCGCTACGACGTCGGTTGCGACGCCAACGGGCACTCCCCGGTGAGCCTCGACGGGCTGAGGGAATGGTTCGCCGGAGTCGACGAGCCGTGCGGCCGGGTGAAATGGCCCTGGTGGGTCAACGAGACCGGCGACAGGCAGGTCGAGCGCGAGCTGGCGGCGCACAAGCGGAAAGAGGCGATCCGATGACGGTCTATGTGACAGGCGACATCCACAGTGGGCTTGACATGCAAAAGCTCCGCGACTGGGAGCTTGGGGATAGTCTGACGAGCGACGATTACCTCATCGTCGCCGGTGACTTTGGCTTTCCGTGGAACTTCTCTGCCGAGGAATGCGCCGATATCGCCTGGCTCGAGTCGCGCCCCTACACGGTTCTCTTCGTGGATGGCAACCACGAGCGCTTCGACCACTGGGAGGAGCGTCCCATGGAGCCGTGGCACGGCGGGCTGACGCAGCGTCTGTCGGACACCTCGCCCATTCGGCGCCTGACGCGCGGGGAGGTCTTCGAGCTCGACGGGAAGACGGTCTTCACTATGGGCGGGGCGACGAGCGTCGACAGGGCGTACCGCATCCCGTACAGCTCGTGGTGGCCTCAGGAGCTCCCGGACGGGCGCGATTTCGATACCGCGCGGGCAAGGCTCGACGAGGTCGGCTGGAAGGTCGACTGCGTCATCACCCATACCTGCTCGACGCGCATGCTCTCGCCGACGCTCTACCCGGACCCAGGCTGGGAACGCCCTGATGTGGACCGGCTGACCGGATTCCTCGACGAGCTCGAGGACCGCTTGGACTACAAGCGCTGGTATTACGGACATTTTCACCGAGACGGCAATCCGGACGAACGGCACACGGTGCTGTATGACCGGATCGTGAGGCTCGGGGACAAACTCCTGCCGTGGGGCGCGTACTGATGGCTATCTATGTGACGGGCGACGTGCACGGCAGGGCCGAGTACGGGTCCAGCCGGTTTGCTTTCAAAAATTGGCCGCTGGGCCGGACCCTGACGCGCGATGACGTGGTGATCGTGGCCGGCGACTTCGGCTTTGTCTGGGATGGATCCAACGCCGAGAAATACTGGCTCGACTGGTTCGAGTCGAAGCCGTGGACCACGTGTTTCGTAGACGGCAACCACGAGAACCATCACGCCTTGGCCAATCTGCCGGTGCGGGAGTGGAACGGCGGGCTCGTCCATGAGGCGCGACCGCACGTGCTGCACCTGATGCGCGGCGAGGTGTACGACATCGCGGGGACCACGGTCCTCACCATGGGAGGTGCCGCGAGCAACGACAGACAGTATCGCAGGGAGGGGAGGAACTGGTGGCCCGAGGAGATACCGAGCGTGGAAGAGATGGGGCACTGCCGCGCCTCGCTCGATCGCGTGGGCTGGAAGGTCGACTACGTTGTGACTCACGAGGCTCCTGCCGACCTGGCAGAGCAACTATGCCGGGAGCGGGAGCGCGAGTATCTGGACGACCGGCTGCAACGATTCCTTGGCGAGCTCGACGGGCGACTCAGCTGCCGCGCCTGGTTCTTCGGCCACTACCACGGCGACGAGTGGCGTGGCACCAGGCATCGCCTTATCTACCGAGACATCGTGCCGGTCGAAGATGCTGCGCCCGGCTCTAGAAACCCTCTAGAAATGCTCTAGAGGGTTTCTAGAAATTAGACGCTTTGCGGCCTACTCCAATTCAAAGGTCTGGTCGAGGGAGTTTGACCCGGCGCCCATCCCGTCGACTTTCACTTCGATGGGAGACATGTCGTTGAGGTCAAAAATCGACACACCGTCGCATTCGCCTCCCGGCGCAAGCCCTTGCGAAGAGAAGTGGTCTTCCTGCAAATCGGCGGCAAACCCGCGAGATAGCATCTGCTTATTTTGATAAGCCGTGATGTAGCTACCAACAGCGCATGAATCTGCCGATCGGTTGTTAATGGCGTGCCAGCGAACAACGGCAACCTTCCCGCCATCGCCAGCCGAGGAATCATGCACCTCGACGCCGGTGACTGAATACTCCATCTTGCCGTAAACCCCGTCTTCCTGCGCGTTATCAGAATCAACGACCTGAACTGCCGTCTGACGATCGTCTGCCTGGCTGCGCCCAGAGGTCATAACTAGGGCGGCTGCCAGAACACCCGCAGCCCCAAAGTTCCGAGCTAGGTTGATTGCCTTTTTAACAGAGAGATGTTCCATCGACCACTCCAAACTTAATTGTTTTTGAATGCCATCAGCCAAACAGCCAAGCCCCAATGAGCATGACCACTGAAACTGCTGCAAGCGAAGCCCAGACGGCATTTTGACGGGTGATGACACCGCTGATGGTGAGCGCATTTGCGCCGGCACCATCAATGACAGTCCAGACGAGTGCCGTGACCAAAAAGACGACTAGCCCTGCCGTTATCAACTCACGGCGAGACGGCCTTAGCTTGTCGGACATATCTACTCGCCCCTCGCCTGGGTCATGACCTCGACCTTGGCCTCGGCCACGACCGCCCGCTGCTCGGAGGCGGCGAGGCGGTCCTTGAGGGCGGCGACCTCGGCCATCAGGTCACGCTGGGCGAGGAGGGAGACGTTGAGATCGGCCTGAGCCTTGGCCGCGGCGTCGACCGCGCCCCTCATGCTTTCAATTCGATCGTCTTTTGCGGCTGATTCTGCCAAGAGCTGATTGTTTTCGGAATCGAGCTTCTTGAGCTGCGAGAGGTAATCGGCGACGGTGGCATGGAGCTCATCGTTCTCAATCTCCAAGTTCGCAGTATCCAGCTCGAATTTCTCTTTGATGGCGGCGACCTGCTCGACGCAATTAGATTTGATGCTCTGAATCTGCTCCATTGCACTTTTCTTGGCAGCGTCGGCGTCCTCGCGGGCAGCACGAGCCTCCATCGCGGCAGCTTCGGCAGCGCCCGCGATGATGCGCTTGACCCGCTCGACCGCCTCATCGAGGACGGCCGATGCGTCGAGCGCAGCCTTCACGCCGGGAGTGGCGTTAGGGTGGTAGCCGTCGACCAAGCGGGCGACGGTATCGGCCTGCGAGAGACCAAGGCTCGTGCTGATGTCCTTTATGGCGTCACGGGTCCCCGATGAGACATTCAGACTGGTCATTTTCTTTTCGGACTGGACTTGGTTTTCGGCCATGATGCGGCACTCCAATCAACAACGGGCATGGCTCCGCCATGCCATATGGCTGGGAACAATGCACGGCCGCTGTTGAGTTGTCTTTTTCCTGCGATCGGTGAGTTCTAAAAAGGCGTCTCAAGTCATGCGTTCACGCAGGTTTTCGGTTAGAGAAATACCGCACCCTTATATAGTAACGCCGCCGCACTCGAGCCTATTAGGCAAATCGCGAAACGACAGACGGACTTATTTCCTGACGCCCACCAATCCGCGTTCACGAAGGATGCGGTACAGCGTTGATTTGGAGACGCCAGTCGCAGCGCAAATATCGGGAATAGGAGTCTCTCCTCCAAGATAGAGCCTTACTGCGGCATCGGCTTTGACGCCGGCAGTGCGAGGCCTGCCACCCACGTTGCCGCCGTGGCTCCGTTTGACGGCGATACCCTCGGCCTGGCGTTGCCTGATCAGATCTCGCTCAAGTTCCGCGGTGCAAGCATGGGTGCCAAGCACGAAGCGCCCGAATGCGGTATCTAGATCCACGGGCTGTTTCAGGGACGTGAGCTTCACGCCGAGGTTTCGAAACATAAGGTCATAGTTGAGCAGCTGCCTGGTCGATCTGGTCAAGCGCTCCCAGGATTCGACCACCACCTCGTCGCCCGCCCGCATCTTCTTGAACAGACGCTTCTGTTGCGTCCGGTCGCCGTCCTGGGCACCCGTGACCTTGTCCTTGTAGATATGGCCATAGGCCACGCCGGCGTTCACCAGAGCCTCGATCTGGCGGTCCAACCTCTGGTCTTTCGTGCTCACGCGAGCATATCCGTAACGTGTCATTTCAGCCTCCTGCCTCGTATTTGATTTTCCCATGGGAATTGACGCGGAGGTTTTGACACTGGGTTTTGGCACTCGACGTTCACGGCATCGAGGGTTCGATTTTCGAGTGCCCAGAGGCATGCGTTTTGGGACGTTGAATATGAACAATAACAGAGGTGTACCAGTTAACTGGGGCAGTCGCAGGTTCGGTTAGAATTGATGCCACGGCGCATTCCGTGCGCGGGCGGCCGACGATTTGATCGGAGGTCACCATATGCTGAAATTCCTTAACGCGCTGGCCGCTCTCGCGACGGTCGGCACGTTCATCATCGCGTTTTTGAACTCGTATGAGGTTCGGATTAAGGTCCGTAGGCGTACGCGCGGAGCGGACGGTAGACGGCATTTGCGCCACAAGCGCAAATAAGAATGCCCGGGGGTCGGATCCCGGGCATTTAACTAAACCAGAAAACTAGGCCGCCCGCGCTCCTTGATGCTTACACGGGATGCGTCGTTTTCTGCTTTCATTTTATCCTCTTTAAGCGGATAAAACCACCGTACGCTTGGGCTCTCATGTGAGTTCATCCATCGTCCATGCGGCGTGATCGCAACAGTGGGAGCCGTCCAGGACAGCTCATCTTACAATTGAATGAATTGCAGCTGCCGAATTGATCTCCATAAACATGACGCGGCTGTAGAATGAAGCAGGGTCGAAACGAAGCAGTTCCCGGACAATTGGCGTCCGGCCAGACACTTCGGTTCGGCCCTTTCTCATGCGCATTTCTAGAAACGCCTAGTACGGATACAGGTCTGGACTAGGTCCACTCATCGCCAGCGACATGTATTCCGAAATGATTGCGAATCGCTTTTGATGCGGTGCCTGACGGCACCTATGATCCGCTCGCGAAGCTCGCTGACTTATATATCTCTTATTTACATCGCCCGGGGAGCGAAGCGACGCCGGCGCTGAGAGCTGACGGCTGGCACGCCTCGCGCTGATGACTTGCTGATTGTAATAACTGGTCGCGAGGTCTAATTAGCTTGGTGGTTGAATTGTTAGGCGGTGGGGCATCCACAGAGTCCGGGCACAATCGTGGACCCTCCCTAAATCTTCGAAACCAGCATTGCAGCTGGGAAAGCCTCACCCGCCCCTTGGCCTTTTGCTCGACGATCTCGCGGGACTCCGCATGGCTACGCCCATGCATCCGGACCGTTCGTTTTAACGCGCCGGCCGTCCTCACCGGCACCCCCGTACATGGCGGAACCCGGGGTTGGGCTCAGAATCCGTCACGGCTGCATGCTCATCGTGATCCTCTTTGCTTGACGTTGCGGCTTATCACCGCGACACGTGTGTCGCCACACGGCTATCCAACCAACTCCTGATCTTCGGCTGTTCGCCTACTTTCCTGCAGTTTTCCAGCAGGACAATCGCTCTGAATCCGGCACGTCGCCTCCGCCCAGAAGGGCCGAGGCGACGCAGGGGTCACATGGAGGGCACTACCCCCGTCGAAGTCTCCGTAGAGACGGGACAATGAACCTGTACAGCTCAGTCTCCGATTATTCGAGCCCTTGGCTACCTTTTTGAACGGGTCTTAAACCCGTGCCGACCGGGAACGGCATATGTCCGCTCCCATAAAAAACGGGAGCCGTGCGAGCCGGCTCCCATTTGCGTTTTCTAACTGTCATCCATAGCGTGACCTGCGGGTCCCTGCTATCATTGGATGTGCCAGGAGTGCTGTTTGCGTTTTTAGCACAACTGGCAAGTAGAAACGCGAGTTGGTAGCTCGCCTCTACACCGTGCGGAGGTGTTGGTAGCACCCGAGCACAATCTTGATGGTATCACGCCCGCCCGTCTTTTCGGCGGGCGGGTTGCCATTTTTTTATGCCTCTACCTGCGGAAACTATAGTATACCTCAGTAACTCATGCCTCACCGCCCTGCCGGGGCATGAGCGCTTTACTCCGCCCCGACAGGCAGTTCGAGGCTAGCGAGGCGTGTCGCCGCGAGCGTAATCGCCGCGATCGACGACGCGATCGTCCATCTGTCTCGACACGGCGCTACCGCTGTGCGCCTGGCCGGCAGCGCGAACGCGGTCGTCGCCGGCATCGACAACGCCGCCGGCGTAACGGTTGCGAATCTCCCTTGCGTAACCGCGACGCGCAAGAAGCTCATCGCGTACCGCCGGATCTTCGAGCAGGTCTTCGTCACACTTCGGGGCAACGAATTTAGGGAATGAATTGTAGGCGACGCCCTTGCTCGCTTTCGCCTGCTCGACCCACGCCGAGTACGCCTTCTTAAGACGTTGAATGTAAATCTCACAGCGCTTCTCGTACGGCAACGCTCGCTCGGCTTCCAGCACGTTCTTTTCGAACGCCGTCTGCAACGACTTCAACGCGAAGCGCCCGTCGAGACGGGTCAGGTTGAAAGTGCACTTCGGATTACCGGCCTCTTTGATATCGAGATCTGTCGCATAGACACGATTGTTCTTGATGAAAATATCTACACCCCATGAGGCAAGTAATTTTTTGAACTGCTCCATATTCTTCGGATGACCTTCGTTGATTGCAAGATGGATCAACTCGCGCAGATTGTTTTTATAACTGTACTCTCCCCGATCGACAATCTCCTTTTCAATATCGCGCGGCTGTCGATCTCGAATCTTCGAATTCTTCTTTCCCTTTTCAAGCTGAGCGAGATTCCAGGCCTCGTCCATTTCACGAACCCATGCAGCGCGTTCGTACTTTCCCTTGCGACCGCCGATGTCGCAACGCTTGCCGGTTAACAAATCGGTACGGTTGATTGCCATATGTACCGCGAACCGTTTTCCCGCCTTATCGCTTTCTTCGTGCAGCGCGAGAATCACTTGTTGATGCGGATAGTGCTTCGCAAGCCATTGCTCCGCGTAGGCCAAACATGCATCGGGGGTCATCTTGCCCCCGTTGCATGAGCATTCTTCCGGAAGGAACGCGAGGATCTGATGTAGCAGGATTACGTTTTTTGCTCCGGCTCTCGACGGCCTGTCGTGATGGAAAACCTTTCTGGTTCTATCCATTTTCGAAAACCAGCGGTCGCCGTATTCGATGTTCCAGCCACCGCGCGCAAGCGCATCTTTTCCGTTGATGTATTTACGGACGTTCTTCGCGTAGCGGTCGCTCGAAACGCTTTTCTGTTTGATAACCGTCACTTCACATCACCACCGACGAAATAGCGCTTTTCGAGATCGTCGATGAAACGGTCCAGCTTACGCCCAACTTGATAGACTTTCTCAAGTGTTCGGAAAACCGCCTTCTCGTTATACGCCGGAAGGCCTTGTGCATTCACGAAGTACATGAGCTGATTGAGGTTTGTTCCTTCCTTCAGAAGTTCGTGATAAATCTTGTCGATCGACGCCTGATCGACATCGATTTTCTTGACATTCCCTTTGAGCAATACGCGACGAGCATACGCACTGACAGTCATATCGAGGGAATCAGCATTGCTTTCGATTTTCGTTTTTTCTTCCGGCGAGACCCGGACGTGAATGTCATCGGTTCGGAATTTCTGGTCAGCGATTTCTGAAAAACCAAAATCGATATCGAGATCGTCGGCATTGCACAAAGCGAAGCGGATGAGTTCCGCCTCGCTCATCTCATGTCGCTTTGCGATTGCAGCGATGGCTTTCTTCTCTTCATCGGAAAGAGACGCCTTGACGGTGTGTGGGCGGAGCCTGCTCATGATTCCTCCGGAAAACGAATCAGCGATCGGAGAGGCCTCCGATCAAAACCTGCTATGCGATTCGCTTTCCTTTTGATGAGGAACGGCTGGCATCGTTCCAAAATGAAGAACTGTCTCCGCAATTTTTCATCGCGAAGTTTCAACTTCGCAACAACCTTATCGCCGTATCAGGTGATAAGCAAGGTCTGTGGCGTGGCATTTTTGGGGTCCGAATGGGCCCACAAAAATGCCACCCACAGTCATCTTGCAATCTCCGGAACGGTGATTGGGCGAAACGCAGTGTAGACATGGAATGAGAGGCCTCATTCCAAGCGAGAGGCCTCGCGTTGTCGAAACGAAAGTGAAGACCGTGAGCGGAAGCGAACTTTTAACGCGAAGGATGCTGAGTGTTAAGAGTTCGCTGTAGTGAGAGCGAAGCGGAAATGCGAATGCGAGGGATGCCGAGTGTTTGCATTTTTGCGAAGCGGGTTTGCGGCGCCTGCGACGCAAACATTCGACTTGTCGAATGTTTTTCGTAACGCCGGCGAAAAAGTTGAGGCAGCTTTCGACAATTTCAATGGCGCGGAGAGTCATTGGCGTGACTCGCAGCGCTGTTGGATTTGTCGAAAGGTGACGCGGCTCGCATTACGAATCGAATGGCGAGTCGATTTTCATGCGGCGGTCAAGCCGCCTATGATCGCGACCTTCGGTCGCTATCTATTTCAAAAACTCGCGTTTTGTTTTGACGCGATATGAAAAGCGATACGAAAAAACGAAACGGCCGCGCGAGTCGTTTTGACTTTTGCGCGGGCGCGATCCGAATCAAATGAAAATCAAGACGATGAGTTTTTGAGTTTCGCGCTTCAGATCTCAGAAAACAGATTTAAAAACTGCGACGTCGATTCCAACTGCCATCAATCAACCGATGCAGCCGCAGTCGACTTACCAACCCCGGTCCATGGGCGGAGCCCTGGCAAGCGCCGTGCCGTCCGGGCCGGCGGCAGATTTGTACATACATTTACGATGGAGGTACAAGTCTGCGTCTCTTGCGAGATTTTTCATCTCACAGCACATTTCACGGCAAACCATCGCCGCGCTTAGATCGCCTCGGTGTCCGGTGGCTGTCCGGTAGCGAACCTTTTACCGAGACGCACCGGAGACATTGCGTAACTGTGTCATGCCGCAACAATGTAAAAGTGTGACTGCCGAACTGTGTAATAACGCAATAACGTAGCAACGTTATTGCGTCACTTTTTAACGCCGCCAAGGGCGCCGGGTTTTTAGGGCAGAGCCCTAGTGCGCCGCCGGGC
>CAUATU010000050.1:0-10570 GCA_958432255.1 uncultured Collinsella sp. | reverse complement strand
GCGTAATTTGTCTTACGGATATGCCCGGCCCGAGGGCGACCTTCCTTTCCGGCGCGTCCTCGGACATGAAAGAGCCTCCGCTGCGCACTTCGTGCGGCGGAGGCTCTTTCGTCCTGCGGAGTGCGCCGGAAAGGAAGGTCGCCCTCGGGCCTGCGTCACCCTGGCGCTGTCGTACGGGCAATATAGATTTGAATTAAAGATGGTGCGCGGCCTTTTAGGCCGCGCTTGTGTTTTGCTTCGCGCCATGTGGGGGCGGTGGCGACGTGCATTTTTGCGAGTATTCTGCAATCGAAGGCCCCTGCATACCGACCTCGGGCAAAAAATCGGGATTTCTCGATGTTTTCTACGGATGATGGGCGGGGTTATGGGCTGACAGTGTTTGATTTGCAGGGATATTCGCGGTCTTTGGCATTTATCGTGGCGCCGAAGCAGCCCGCCAGGCCCCGACCGTCAAGTTCTAGTAGTTTGGCAGCGCATCCTTAATCGGCCAAATGCATAAACCGCCCCGTCGAAGTATGCATTCGACGGGGCGGTTTATGCATTTGGCCGATTAAGGATGCGCTGCCAAACTACTAGAACTTGACGGTCGGGGCCTGGCGGGCTGCTTCGGCGGCCTCGAAGCCCTGGCGCTCCTTAAACTGGAAGATGCCGGCAAAGATGACAGCCGGGAACGTTTGAATGGCGTTGTTGTAGCTGAGCACGCAGTCGTTGTAGCTCTGGCGTGCATAGCTAATCTTGTTCTCGGTATCCTCGAGCGATGCCTGCAGCTGCGTAAAGTTGGTGTTTGCCTTAAGATCGGGATAGGCCTCGGCTACGGCGAAGAGCTGGCGCAGCGCACCGGTCAGCACGTTGTCGGCTTCCATCTTGGCTTCGGGCGTGGTGGCCTTGACGGCGGTGTTACGCGCGCTGATCACGGCGGAGAGCGTCTCCTGCTCGTGCTTGGCGTAGCCCTTGACGGTCTCGACCAGGTTGGGGATCAGGTCGTTGCGACGCTGCAGCTGCGTATCGATGTTCTGCCAGGCGTTATCGATGCGGTTACGCTTGGTGACCATGTTGTTGTAGATGCCGGCGATGGCGCAGGCAATCACAATGACAACAACGATGCCGATGATGACGGGAAGCATGATGTCTCCGTTTCGAATGGCCGCGGCGGCATGCGCCAGCTGCCGTTGGTATAACGCTACTAGTATACCCGCAACGTTTTGCCGTGCCGAACTTTCCGGTAAGCGTTGTGTTTTCGTCGGGGTCGGCACCGGGGCAAAGCGCGCGAGGTACAGGTGTAAGATATGCGACAGATTGACGAGTGTTGTCTTTGCCCTGAGGATGGCGATACCAGTGGACCTTCGCATCAAGAAAACCTACCGCGCCCTGTTCGATGCCTTTACCGAGCTTCTCGAGGAGCATCGTTTTGAGGACCTGACGGTTGCCATGCTGTGCGACCGCGCCATGATTCGCCGCACGACGTTCTACAAGCACTTTCGCGACAAGAACGATTACTTTGCCTTTTATATCGATGAGCTCATGTCGGGCTTGCCGCAAAAACAGCCCGATGAGGCCGGCGTGGTATCTGCCGAGGACGTGCGCGCGCTTCGGCACGCGATTTTGGACGATGCCATGGATTTGATTCTGGCGCACGAGCGGCTCATGGATAACATTTTGGCAAGCAGCATGTCGGGCATGTTGACCAACGTTATTTGCGACCGCATTGCCCGCTCCATCCGCGAGCGTGTGATGAACGTGCTTGCCGAGGATGCCCTGGCCCCCGTGTCACTCGAGACGACGTCTGAGTTTATCGCCGGTGGCATTATTCGGTTGTTCACAAATTGGTGGGAATCGGGCCACGATCTTGAGCGTCGACCCGAGATGGCCGACGTGGTCGATGCACTGTTTGAGCGGACCATGACGCCGGTGAATCACTAAGGTGGCGGAGAGAGGGGGATTCGAACCCCCGGAACGCTCTCGCGCTCAACGGTTTTCAAGACCGCCGCATTCAACCGCTCTGCCATCTCTCCGTGAGTCGTAATGATAGCATCGTTTTGAATTTGCAACAGGGAAGGCGAACGATGACGATCACCGAAATCGACGAGAAGTTCATGCGCGAGGCGCTGGCGGAGGCGCGCGACGCCGCTGCGGTGGGCGAGGTGCCCATCGGAGCCGTAGTAGTGCGCTCGGGCGAGGTTGTCGCGAGGGCGCATAATCGCCGCGAGCTCGACCAAGACCCTTCGGCTCATGCCGAGTTTTCGGCCCTGTGTGCCGCCGCTCAGGCGCTTGGACGCTGGCGTCTTTCCGATTGCACGGTCTACGTAACGCTCGAACCCTGCTGTATGTGCGCGGGGCTTATGGTTAACGCGCGTGTGGGGCGTTGCGTGTATGGCGCGGCCGATGCCAAGGCGGGCGCGCTGGGCTCGCTGTATGACCTCAATGCCGATTCGCGCCTGAACCATCGGTTTAACGTAGATGCCGGCGTGCTGGCGGATGAGTGTCGTGAGGTGTTGAGCGACTATTTTAGTGGGCTGCGTGGCACCGATGGTGCTGGCTGCGGTTGTGGGGCCGATCTTGAGGCGCACGCCGCTCATGCCGAGGCACTCGCGTGTGCCGAAGATATTGCCGTTGAGGCGGCCGACTTTGGCCCCGTGCAGCGGCGGCCCCGCCGTGTGCTGCTGGCGATCGACTCCTTTAAGGGCAGCGTTTCGAGTGCGCAGGCGGAGGCGGCGGTTGCCGAAGGCGTGCGCCGCGTTTGGCCCGATGCCGAGGTGTGCACATTGCCGCTGGCGGATGGCGGTGAGGGGACGCTCGATGCCGTTGCCGCGTGCGGCGGTGGGCTCTCAACCTGCGATGTCGCAGGCCCCTTGGGCGACCGCGCGTCTGCCCGGATGCTGGTGGACGGCGAGCGCGAGTCCGCGGTCATCGAGATGGCCGAGGCGGCGGGTATTGGGTACTCGCCCTGTACAGAATTGGCGGCGCTTGCGGCTTCGACCTATGGCGTGGGCGAGCTCATGCTTCGCGCGGTTCGCACGGGCGCAAAGACTATCTATATTGGTTTGGGCGGCAGTGCCACCAACGATGGTGGCGCCGGCATGCTGCAGGCGCTGGGCGCGCGTGTGGTCGATGATCAGGGATGCGATGTCGCCACCGGTCTTGCCGGCCTTGAGCAGGTGGCGAGCGTTGATCTGGCGCCCGCGCTGCAGGCTTTGGATGATGCTCGTATCGTTGTGCTTTCCGATGTCGAGAATCCGCTCGTGGGGCGTCGAGGCGCACTGGCGGTGTTCGGCGGGCAGAAGGGCCTGCCGGCGGATGATGTCGAGGTGCTGCGCAGATACGACGGCTGGATGGTCGGCTACGGTCGCTTGCTCGATGCGGCGATTGCCAGAGCTCGAGCCCAGGGGTTGTTGCGCACACCCGAGGGTGCTCGGACATTTGGCTCGGTGCTCGGAGTGCCCGGTGCCGGTGCCGCAGGCGGCCTGGGTGCCGCGCTGCTGGCGCTCGGGGCGGAGCTGCGTTCGGGCGTGGAGACGGTGCTCGATCTCGTGGGGTTTGACGAGCGCGTGCGCGATGTCGACCTGGTCATAACGGGCGAGGGCAATATGGATGAGCAGTCCGCCGCCGGTAAGGCGCCGGTGGGTGTGGCCCGTCGTGCGAAGCGATATGGCAAGCCGGTGATTGCTGTCGTGGGCGGTCGCGCTGATAACCTGGATGCGGTGTATGGGCAAGGCATCGACCTTGTACTGCCGATTTGCCGCAAACCCATGGGCCTGGAACAGGCACTCGATCCGCAAGAAGCCACAACCAACCTCATCTGCGCCGGCGAAGCGGCCGCTCGATCCTACGACCTTGGCCGTATCTAAAACCATCCCCTCGATAAGTCGCGGTGAAATACGGAGCGTTTTTGCCTTTAAGGGGCCAATTCAGTCCGTATTCCACCGCAACTTCGAGAATGGCCATTCGAGGTTGGCTGCCTTGGGTCTTTGGTCGGACCGTTTGCCACGAAATGCGGCCATCTACTACGTTAAACCGGCCACCCTCGACCATCCCGGAATTTGCAAAAACAAAACCGCAGGTAGAAAGCTTGCCGATTTTCGAAAAAGCCGGCTATGGTTGACCCTTGCGGCCTAAACGTAGTAGATAGGTCCTTTCTGTGGTGCGGCACCAAGCCGGTCATTTTGGGATGGGACTATTTTGACTACTCATTGGCTGCTCTGGCAATCGGGCTGCAAAAGTAGTCAAAAAAGCTCCGTCCCAAATTAGCTACCTTGCTCTGGCGGGCGGGAGCAGGTAAGATATACCGAGCGCCTAGCGCGTTCGATGGGTTCGGATGACGACATGTTCCGAATCTGGTCAGGTCCGGAAGGAAGCAGCCATAAGGAGCCTCTGTCGGGCATCCGAATCCATCGAGCGCACGGGCGCTTTTTGGTGCCGCGACACGGCCCGGCCGGCGGCGAGGTATTTGGTGTCTCGCTGGTCCTCGGCTTTGCCTGCGGGATCGCTCGACTACCAAACAGCCCGCCGGCACCGGAACCGCATCGTCCAAAAATCACCCGTAAAGGCGCGTTTATCTAATTAAATCTATCCCTTGCGGAATGCGGCTTGCTGGTGTTGTCTGGGCATTGATGGCAATGTGGTTCAAGAGTCGGCGGTGCTGTTGCTTGAATTTTTGCAGTTAAAGAGGCCCGTTTCCCTGGGTGGGGGAAACGAGCCTCTTTTTTTCTCTGGGCTTGTAGATTGGCGAAGGCGATATGCTCTGGCAGCTATTTTGAGTTCCTGATGCGGCGTACGCCCGTGGCGGTTATTCCGAGGCCTGCGGCGGCGACTGCTGCGAGTGCGATTGCGCTCGGTGCTGTGTCGCCCGTGTTCGCGAGCTTGCCGGCGGTCGTATCTGCTTGCTTGCCGCTGCTCGAGTTCGCCTGCTTGGTGGAGCTTGGCAGGGTATTTTTGCCGGTCGCGGGCGAGCTGGCGGGCTGTGCCGTTTCGGCCGGCTGCGCTGAGCTGGAGGGTTTTGTCGTCTCGGCGGGTTTCGTTATCTCGGGCGAGGTGGCCTTGTCTGCCGCGGCCTTTGCCTCTTCGTATGCTTTGCAGGCGTCGTCATAGGCCGCTTGCGCCTTTTCCAAATCGCCGAGGAGTGCATTTCGCTTGGCAATGTCCTCGTCGATGTGGGCTTTAGCTTCCTCTGCCTCACTTTCGAAATGCTGAACCTGTTTTTCCTGGCTTTCGAACCGGCGTTGGTAGTGGTGAAGATCATCTTCAGAAGATTTTTCTTGCGCTTTTGCCGATACGATCTTACTGCGCAACTGCTTTATTTGCTGTTTAATTGTTTCGACAAGCTCCTCGTCGCCGAGTGCTTCGACTGCCTTAAGCGCCTCAAGTTTCTTGTCTAATTTTGCCTGGAGCTCGCTTACCCGGTTGTGGGCCTCATCGTATTTGGCTTGGGCTGCATCGACGTTCGCTTGCATGGCGGGAAGGGGTTCCCTCCGTTTGGCGGCTTCCGCCGCCACCATGTCGTAGAGTTCTTGAAATACGGCAATGTCATCATCGATTTCCGCAAGTTTCTCGGGACTTGCGGCGTCTTTTGCGGCTTCGAGGTTTTTGAGCGCTTCCTGCATGGCTGCATACGCTTTTTCTTTTGCGGCGGCCGCATCTTCCGTCTGCAAGGCAACTGCACCGGTGGGGGAGCTGGTTTCTGCCGCGATCGCCGCTACGGGGGCGATTCCCGCGACAAGTGCCGCGGAAAGGGCGATGCCCACAGTTGCTCGTCTTGCTCTTCTTGCGAGAATGTCGTTCATCTCGGCACCTCATTTCAAGGGTCGGCGACTAACTTGGTAGCACTAATGTAAGTATACCAAGCGGTCGACCCGACACTGGCTGGGTGTGCGCGTGTTTTCCGCTTCTTTGGAAACCGAATCCCATTAGAAATGACGAGTTGTTTACGCTTCTTTTGGGCTCACCGTACTATCATGGTTCGAATTGAATGTGGATGATGATAGGGAGCGCCTATACATGATTGAGCTGCTCAGGCGTTTTGGTGGTAAGTTTCGCCGGTATATGGTGATCGGCCCAGCGTGCAAGCTGATCGAAGTGATCTTTGACCTGCTTACGCCGCTGGTGATTGCCCAGATGATCGATAAAGGCATCGGCGCGCACGACGTGAATGCTGTCGTCCACTACGGCATGGTACTTGGCGCTATGGCTGTGATCGGCATCTCGTTTACGCTCGTCTGCCAAAAGATGGCGGCGCTCACCTCGCAGGGCATGGGTACCGATATCCGCGGCGCGCTCTACGAGCACATCAACAAACTGAGCTATGCCGAACTCGACCGCTTTGGCACGCCGTCGCTCATCACGCGCATTACCAACGATGTCAACCAGGTGCAGCTTGCCGTGGCGCTGGGCGTGCGCATGCTCATCCGCTGGCCCTTCCTGGCGGTGGGCTCTATGTGCGCGGCCCTTGCCATCGACCTTAAGCTCGGCATCATCTTTTTGATCTGCACGCCCGCTATCGGCCTGGTGTTTTGGTTTGTCATGGCGCGCTGCATTCCGTATTACAAGCAGCTGCAGGCAAAGCTCGACCGCATCGCGCTCATTTGCCGCGAGGGGCTTTCGGGCGCCCGCGTTGTTCGCGCCTTTGTGCGCGAGGGCCACGAGCGCGAGCGCTTTGCCCAAGCCGCCGATGACCAGGCCAATACTGCCATCGCGGTGGGCAAGCTCTCGTCAATCCTTAACCCCGTAACGTTTTTGGTGATGAACCTAGGCGTGTGCGCCATCCTGTGGGTGGGCGGCATCCAGGTCAACGTGGGTGAGCTCACGCAGGGCCAGGTCATGGCGTTTGTGAACTACATGACGCAGACCCTGACCTCCATCGTGTACGTCGCCAACCTGGTTGTGGTCTTTACCAAGGCGAGCGCGAGTGCTTCGCGTATCAACGAGGTGCTCAACTGCGAGCCGAGCATCACCGACGAGGGCAATCAGTCGGTTGCGCTGCCCAAGCCGGGCAATGTCGCTCCAGTTCCTGCGCTGAGCTTGAGCCATGCGAGCTTCTCGTTTGGCACCGGCGCTGCCAACGCCGTCAACGATGTGACCCTGGAGCTCCCGCTGGGCAAGACGCTCGGCATTATCGGCGGCACGGGTAGCGGTAAGTCCACGCTCGTCTCGCTCATCCCGCGCCTGTACGATGCGAGCACCGGCAGCGTGAGCGTGATGGGCGCCGACGTGCGTGCCTGGCAGCTCGACCAGCTGCGCCACGTGGTCGCGACCGTCCCGCAGCGCGCGTCGCTGGTGAGCGGCACCATTCGCAGCAACCTGACCTGGCGCGATGAAGCCGCGACCGACGAGGAGCTCTGGGCGGCACTCGACATGGCGCAGGCAAGCGAGTTCGTGCGCAACAAGCCGCAGGGGCTCGACGCCCCGGTCGAGGCGGGCGGCAAGAACTTCAGCGGCGGTCAGCGCCAGCGCCTGACCATTGCGCGTGCTCTGGTGGGCTCGCCGCAGATCCTGATCATGGATGATTCCGCATCGGCGCTCGACTTTAAGACTGACGCGGCGCTTCGCCGTGCCATCCGCGAGCGCAGTGTGCGCGGTGCCGCCGAGGGCGGGTTGCCGCTGACGACGGTGATCGTGAGCCAACGCGTTTCAACCGTGCGCGATGCCGACATAATCTGCGTGCTCGATCACGGCTCGGTCGCGGGCCTGGGCACGCACGATGAGCTGTACGCGACCTGCCAGCTCTACCGCGAGATCTGCCAGTCGCAGCTTCGCCGCGAGGAGCTCGAGGGCCAGCAGGGGAGTGCGGCGCCCGCGTCCGCCCCGACTGCCCCCGCATCCGCCTGCGCAAAGGAGGGCTGCTAAATGAATCCGTATACTTCTTCCGGTTCGGTCGCCACGATGACGGCCAACGTGTCTGGCAACGACAAGCTCAACGACCTGGGCGACGGTCCGCGCCAGCCTGGCGACCCCGAGCGTTATCCTGTGGGTGCGGTGACCCACCGTCTGATGGGCTACGTTCGTCCACACCGCATTTCGTTTGCGGCGTCGTTTGTGAGCGCCGCCATCTCGGTGATCTTGCAACTCTATACGCCCATCCTCATCGGCGAGGGCATCGACCTGATCGTTGCCGCCGGGCAGGTGGACTTTGACGCGCTGCTGCCGTTCGTTACCAAGCTCGCGCTCGTCGTGGTGGGCGCGGCGGCCTTCCAGTGGCTGCAGGGCTACTGCGTCAACCGCTTGTCCTACGAGACGGTGCGCGACATGCGCGTGGAGGCGAGCGACAAGCTCAGCCGCATGCCGCTCAGCTTTATCGACAGTCATGCCCATGGCGACCTTATGAGTCGCGTGGTCAACGACGTCGACCAGGTGGGCGATGGTCTGCTGCAGGGCTTTACCCAGCTTTTCACCGGCGTTATCACCATCGTGGGCACGCTCGCGTTTATGCTCTCCATTAACCTGACCATGACGCTCGTGGTGGTACTCGTCACGCCGCTTTCCATTTTTGCAGCCGGTGCTATTGCCAAGCTCTCCAACAAAAGCTTTACGGCACAGCAGCGTATTCAAGGGCAGCTCGGTGGTCATATCGAGGAGTACGTAGGCGAGCAAAAGCTTGTCGACGCCTTTGCCTATGGTCCCAACGCCCAGCAGCGCTTCGATGCCCTCAATGCCGAGCTCTACACCGCGGGCGAGCGCGCGCAGTTTATGGGTTCGCTCTCCAACCCCGGCACGCGCTTTATCAATAACATCATCTATGCCGTGGTCGCTGTGATCGGCTGCGTGGGCGTGATCACGGGCGTGCCCGCGGCGCTTACGGTGGGCGGCGTGCAGATCTTCCTGTCCTATGCCAACCAGTACACCAAGCCGTTCAACGAGGTCACCAACGTCATTACGCAGATCCAGACGGCGTATGCCTCGGCGCGCCGCATGTTTGCGCTGCTCGATGCCCGCGAGCAGGAGCCCGATGCGGCGGATGCCGTGGAACTTGCTGCCCCGCAGGGTGAGGTGACTTTTGAACACGTGGACTTTAGCTATGTGCCCGACCGCAAGCTGCTGCAGGACATCTGCATCGAGGCCAAGCCCGGCATGCGCTTTGCCCTAGTTGGCCCCACGGGCTGCGGCAAGACAACGCTCATCAACTTGCTGCTGCGTTTTTACGATATCGATGCCGGTCGCATTGCGGTCGATGGCCGTTCCTCGCGTGACTACACGCGCGCAAGCCTGCGCCGTGCCTTTGGCATGGTGCTGCAGGACACTTGGCTGTTCGAGGGCACGGTGGCGGAAAACATCGCCTACGGCTGTCCTGACGCCACGCGCGAGCAGGTTATCGAGGCGGCCAAGCGCGCGCATGCGCACAAGTTTATCGTGCAGCTGCCAGGCGGCTACGATACGGTCATCGGCGAGGACGGCGGCACGTTTAGCCAGGGTCAAAAACAGCTGCTGTGCATCGCGCGCGTCATGCTCACCGACCCGGCTATCTTGCTGCTGGACGAGGCGACCTCGAGCATCGATACCCGCACCGAGCTGCAGGTGCAGGCGGCATTCGACGAGCTCATGGCCGGTCGCACAAGCTTTGTCGTGGCGCACCGCCTGAGCACCATCCGCAACGCCGACTGCATTCTGGTGATGCGCGACGGCGAGATTATCGAGCGCGGCACGCACGACGAGCTACTAGCGGCAGGCGGCTTTTATGCCGAGCTCTACCGCAGCCAGTTTGCCCAGTGAGCAAGCCCTTGGGGCAAATTAATCAATCGACAGACGGTGGTTTACATCTGTCACGTTAGTACTAAGATATTCATCTAATAAATTGCATTAGTGGCTTTAGTTTTGGGGGAAACGAGGCAACGTGACTATGACGTGCTCTTTGGTGGTTAACAGCAAGAGCGGTAATACCAGGATGGTTTCGGGCGCGATCAAGCGCGCTCTGCAGGCTGCGGGCGTCGAGTTTGTCCATGCCGCGGCGTTGAGCGACGATGCGGATGCAGATCAGGTTGCGCTCGAGGCGCAGGGCGCCCGCGTGGCCGACACGGTGCTCGTCGGTTTTTGGTGCGACAAGGGCGCGTGCACGCCTTCGGTCGCGGCGTTGCTCTCCGCCTTGCACGGCAAGCGCGTGTTCCTGTTTGGCACCTGCGGCTTTGGGGCCGACCAGAGCTATTACCAGCAGATTATCGACCGCGTAACTTCCAATCTGGCTGGGGATGCCGAGCTTGCGGGCTGGGCGATGTGCCAGGGCAAGATGGGCCCCGCGGTCAAGCAGCGCTACGAGGCCATGCTCGAGCAAGATCCCGACAATGTCCGCTTTAAGATGCTGCTCGATAACTGGGTCGCCGCAAAGGATCACCCCACCAAGGAAGATCTGGACAACATGGCTGCAGCCGCCAAAAAGGCCGTTTTGGGGAGTAGCTCCCATCGCTGACGGCGGTCGGTCCATCTTTCTAAATGAAACGTCCTCCCGGGCGTCGGGGCACGAAGTTCCCTGCTCTACAGTCCTGCGCAAGACGAAGGCCACATTAAGTGGCCTTCTTTGCGTGCGGAACTCGCGATGAACTTCGTGCCCCGACGCCCGGGAGGACGTTTCATTTAGAAAGATGGACCGACC
>CAUATU010000049.1:0-10641 GCA_958432255.1 uncultured Collinsella sp. | reverse complement strand
CCGTACGCTTGAACTGAGAAGGGGGAGGCCTCGCGGCCTCCCTCTTTTTTGCGTTTACGGGGCGTAAATGACTCTATTACACCAGACGATCTTATCGTTTTTGGTATTGAGCCTTTATTTAAAGAAGATAAATCGAATAACAAGGGCAACTGCTATGACCGCAATGATCAAAAGCAGGATTGTCAGTCGATGCTGCTTGCGTCGTTTACTTGTCGAAACGAAGATTGATTTTCCCTGTTTTGGCGTTTCGAGATAGCGAGCCGAATGCGTCAAGGTTCGCTTTGGTCGAGGACCTCTTTGTCGATGAGTGGCGGATGCTTTCATCGGCTCATCACTAGCTGCGCTGTTTTTAGATAATGGTGCGTCTTTCAGATATACAGGGTCTCCCGAGGCGACGCCCATATGTTTACGTCCCGTTTGGGCATCCTCGAGCGTTTGATATCGATTTCTCGTCACATACTCGGGCTCCGGATCATTAATGGGCTCTTGCGAGATGTGGGGGCGATGGAACCGCGGCGGCTGCGTGGAAGTATCTTCCCCCTGCGTCGGCATAAACATTTTGTTCTGGTTTTGGTCGTCCATGATGCCCTTTAGCTCGTTACCAACAACGTGTACGCGCTCATTGTAAGCCCCTTGCTATTTGTAGCTGTGAACATACTTGTTATTTAAGCTCTGGTTCAAAGAACCTTAACCTTATTAAAACCTGAGTCAAACACACTTAGATATGCTTATAGTACTAGACTCAAAAAACTTTATAGTCGATGTATATATGAGCACTGGGTGGGCATATATAAGAGCGTCAAAAGAAGTCCCAGTCACCTAGAAGATGACTCGGCAGTCCTTAAAAGGAGTGGTAAACATGGCAAGCATGGTTCCTTATCGTTCGGTTTTTGGCGTTCGTCCTTCTGCTAGCTCGCTGTTCGATCTGTTTGATGATATGACTGACCTTGCAAACAACTCGATTGCTTCCAAGGCGTTTCCCGTTGACGTTGAGGATAAGGGCGACGGCTATGAGGTCAAGGCTTATCTGACCGGCGTCGCCAAGGACGATATCGATGTCGAGCTTAACGAGGGTCGTCTGTCCATTAGCGTGAATGTCGAGGAAGACGAGGAGAACGAGGGCAAGAACTTCCTGCAGAAGGAGTTCAGCTCGTACAGCGCGACGCGTGGTGTGTATCTAAAGGACGCTTCGAGCGAGGGCCTCTCGGCTAAGTACGCTGACGGCATCCTGACCGTTACGGTCCCCAAGATCGTCGAGAAGAAGAACGTTACGAAGATCTCCATCGACTAACTTCGTTGGTGTTCTGCGCTATTAAAAGACAGCAAAAGGGGCTGGGAAGCGATTCTCGGCCCCTTTTGCTGTCTAGGACAGTCTATTGAATGGTTACTGGCCGATGCTGGCTTGCGGGGCGTATCGAGAGTTTTCGCGATCCTTGGAGAAGGGTTGCGGAGCTGCCGACCTCGTCATCCAGGGTTGCGGTCAGAGCTTTGGCATAGCTTTTGACGGTAAGGCTCGGACGATTGTTATCTTGGCTGATATGCATGGCAATGAGCTGTTCGGTGCGTTCGGTAACAAGTTCGCGCGCGGCTTCGGCGGCTTGGCCATTGGAGAGGTGTCCCCTTGCAGACAGGATGCGCTCCTGAAGAAAGCGGGGATATTCTCCCTCGCGCAGCATGGTCACATCGTGGTTGCTTTCGAGTGCGAGGACTCGACAATCTTCGAGGGTGTTCATGGCTTGGCTCGATAGCTCTCCGGTGTCGGTGGCAAAACCGATGGAATCATTGAGGGTGTCGAATCGATAGCCGACTGGATTGATGACATCGTGTGACGTTGAGTAGGTTTGCACGTGGATGCCGGCAATGGATAGGGTGTCACCGGGATCGAATTCCTCGACAGGCAGATGAGAAAGATTTTCTTTGTTCGAAAGAGTGCCCCTGCTGGCAAAGAGGGGGCCGTGCCAGTGCTTGCACCAGACATCGAGGCCCTTGATGTGATCGCTATGCTCATGAGTAATGAGAAGAGCCGAGACGTTGTCTGTCGAGAGCCCCAGTTCTGCCATGCGCTTTAATGTCTCGCGGCGAGACAGTCCGTCATCGACCATAATGAGCCCCTGCGGGCCCTCGATGAGTGCGCAGTTGCCTTTAGAGCCACTGCCGAGGATATGAAGGTGCAGGCAAGACATAAGATTCCAAAGGATACAATGGGTGCGGACGAATAGAGGAGGAAGCGAATGCCAACGGTATCACAGCATTACGGACACCATGCCGTGCCTGGGGCAGTCGATGAGACCCGGACGAGGCAGCAGGCAGCTCCTGTCGTGCTCATGGTATCAGGCGGCGCGGACTCGACGGCACTGCTTCTTATGGCGTGCACATCAAAGCTGGATATCCAAGACGGACGCGGTGTTGCCCCCATTGCTCGCGAGCGCCTGCATGTGCTGCATGTAAACCATCATCTGCGCGGCAAGGCGTCCGATGGCGACGAGGCCTTTGTGCGTGAGCTTTGCGCGAAATATGGTTTACCGCTGTGCGTGGAGCACGCTTATTTTGATGGGGAGTCGGGCAATATTGAGGCCGCAGCCCGCGAGGTGCGCTATGCCGCGGCGCGGAGGTATGTTCGCGAGCTCTGCGCCCAGACGGGGGCACCGCGAACGGCGGCTCGTATCTGCACCGCGCACACGTCTTCGGATCGCGCGGAAACGTTTTTGATGAACGCGATTAAGGGTTCGGGGCCCGCTGGCCTATCGAGCATTCCTCGCCGGAGGAATATCGTGGTGCGTCCCTTGCTCGACCTAACTCATGGCGAGCTCGTGGGCTATCTACAGGTACATGGTCAGCCGTGGCGTGAAGACGAGAGCAATGAGGATATCTCGTATCTGCGAAACTACGTGCGCCATCGAGTGATGCCGGTGGTGGCGCAGCGCAACGCGAGCGTCTGCAAGACGATTGGCGCCGCCTGCGAGATCTTAGGCGATGAGGACGCGTTTTTGTCTCAGCTTTCGGCACAGGCGTTTCGAAGCTGCCTGCGTAAGGAGGCGGCGGGCGCGCTGGTGCTCGATGCCAGGCGCCTTGCTGCGGCCGAGGTGGTAATCGCGCGGCGCATCGTGCGACTGGCGATTAAGCGCATCGATCCGGACGCTCGTCCAGAGATGCGACATGTGGAGCGAGTCCTTTCCTGCGTTGCCGAGGGCGCCGGCTCGGTCACGCTTCCGGCGGGGATTGACGCACGCATTGAGTTTGGCATGCTGGCGTTCAAGGCGCCGGCGGCTCGCGAGGGCCTGGTCGCGGACTGGGTTACCGTACCCGGTCGTTTGCCGTTGGGCGGGGGACGTATGCTGGTCACAGAACCGATGGCCGTTGAGCCGGGATGCGATATCGTGCGCCGCGCCCGTGAGCTTGCAGCTGCCGGGGAAGTGACAGCTTTGGTAGACGCGGCTGCCCTGGGTTTTGCCGACAGCGATAGTGAGCGGATCCTGGCGGGCTCGCGTGGCGAGATCCCTGCCGAGGCGCGATTGGCGCGCCTGTGGGTGGACGGTCCTGCACCGGGAGACGTGATGTGCCCGTTAGGGATGAGTGGTCGAAGCAAGAAAGTATCCGACTTGCTAGGTGAGGCTCGCATTCCCGTTTCCGAGCGCGCCGGCGTGCTCATGGTGAGGACGGCGCCGGGGGGTGCCGTGGTGTGGGTCGCCGGAGTTCGCGCGGACGAGCGTTTTAAGTGCACGGCTGCAACGCGCGTGGCATATCTGCTCCGCGTGGTCGATGCGGAATAGCGTCCCACGCCTGCTATTCTGTGCGACGTTGACGGTATTCCCGCGCTGATGGCGCACGGGCTGGTAAATTTACCCCGTGCGCTGCTAGAATGTGTAGTTCGCGTCCATACGGCGGTGTGTGGGCGATAAGCACAAGAAAGGGTTGTCATGGCTTCTCAACATCCGGATATCGAGAAGGTTCTGTTCACGCAGGAGGATATCGACGGTATCGTCTCTCGCCTAGGCGAGCAGATTACTCGCGACTACGCGGGTAAGGATCTGGTGCTGATTGCGGTCCTGCGCGGCGCCGTGGTCTTTATGGGCGACCTGATGCGTAAGATCGAGCTGCCGACCAACATCGATTTCATGGCTGTTTCGAGCTATGGCGACGGTGTGAAGTCCTCGGGTATCGTGCGTATCATTAAGGACCTGGATATCGACATCCGCGGTCGCGACGTGCTGATCGTCGAGGACATTCTGGACTCGGGCCTGACGCTCAAGTATCTGATGAAGAACCTCGAGAGCCGCAAGCCCGCTTCTCTGGAGGTCGCCGCCTTCCTGTGGAAGGACGTTGAGGACCGCGTCTCGGCCATCACGCCCAAGTATGTTGGAACCCATTGCCCCGATGCCTTTGTGGTGGGCTACGGCCTCGACTATGCCGAGCGCTATCGTAACCTTCCGTATCTGGGCATTTTGAAACCGGAGGTTTATTCGTAAGATGCCCGACGACCGTAACGATAACAATTCCCAGACTCCCCGGGACCCAAAGATCCCGGGGATGCCCGGAGGCAAGAAGCCCACGCGTACGGGCTGGCTGTATTTTATTTTGGCTTGCGCGCTTCTGGGCTACGCCTTCTTTAACATGGGCTCCGGCTTTGCCAATTCCAGCAATACCGTTAAGCTCGCGACGAGCGAGATGGTGAGCGCCATCAAGCAGGATCGCGTCGAAGATCTGACCTATACGGTTCAAGACGGAAGCGTGACGGGTCATTACTGGAAGACGAAGAAGGACAAGGGCGATACGAGCGAGCTCAAGAGCTTCTCTTCGACCTATGTCGGCTCCGATTCGCTTGCCGAGCTCATGGCGGAGCACCCCGATACCAAGTACATCGTCAACACCAACGATCCCGATTTTTGGGGCGACTTGGCGATGAGTGTGCTTCCGACGATCGCCCTTATCGCCATCATGTTCTACTTTATGCGCCAGATGATGGGCGCCAACAACAGGAACATGCAGTTTGGCAAGACCAACGCCAAGACCAACGAGGCCACACGCCCCAAGGTCAAGTTTGAAGACGTTGCCGGCGTGGACGAGGCAGTCGAGGAGCTCGAGGAGATCCGTGACTTTTTGAGCGATCCTGATCGCTATCGCAAGCTGGGCGCCAAGATCCCGCGTGGCGTGTTGCTGGTTGGCCCTCCGGGCACCGGTAAAACGCTGCTGGCCAAGGCTGTTGCCGGCGAGGCGGGCGTGCCGTTCTTTAGCATCTCGGGTTCCGACTTTGTCGAGATGTTCGTAGGTGTCGGCGCCAGCCGTGTGCGTGACCTCTTTAAGGAGGCCAAGTCCCAGGCCCCGTCGATCATCTTCATCGATGAGATCGATGCCGTGGGACGTCAGCGCGGAGCTGGCTTGGGCGGCGGTCACGACGAGCGCGAGCAGACGCTCAACCAGCTGCTGGTCGAGATGGACGGCTTTGAGGAAAGCGAGTCGGTCATCCTGATCGCTGCGACCAACCGTCCTGACATCCTAGATCCGGCATTGCTGCGTCCCGGCCGTTTTGACCGTCAGGTTACGGTCGACCGTCCGGATGTGAAGGGCCGCGAGCAGATCTTGCGCGTGCATGCCGAGAACAAGCCGATGGACGAGGACGTTAAGTTTGAGAAGCTCGCCCAGATGACCGTTGGCTTTACTGGTGCCGATTTGGCGAACCTGCTCAACGAGTCTGCGTTGCTGGCCGCTCGCCGTCATCGTTCCGTGATCTCGATGGACGAGGTCGAGGAATCGATGGAGCGCGTGATTGCCGGACCGCAGCGCAAGGGTCGCGTGATGACCGAGGCCGAGCGCACCACGATTGCCTACCACGAGAGCGGTCACGCCCTGGTGGGCCACATCCTGGAGCACTCCGATCCGGTCCACAAGATCTCGATCGTCAGCCGCGGTCAGGCTCTGGGCTACACGCTGCAGCTTCCGCAGGAGGACCACTTCCTCAAGACCAAGAACGAGATGCTCGACGAGCTCGCCGTGTTCTTGGGCGGTCGCGTTGCCGAGGAGCTCATGTGCGATGACATTACGTCGGGCGCGAGCAACGATCTGGAGCGCGCAACCAAGATGGCGCGCGAGATGGTCACGCGCCTGGGCATGAGCGAGGAGCTGGGCACGCAAGTGTTTGGCGAGGCGCAACATCAGGTGTTCCTTGGTCGCGATTACGCCGATCACCAGGATTACTCCGAGGAGACGGCGCGCCGTATCGATATCGAGGTTCAGCGCATCATGCGCGAAGCCCATCGTCGTGCGGTCGAGATTTTGGATGCCCGTCGCGATCAACTCGATCTGATGGCGAAGGTGCTGCTTGAGCGCGAGACCGTCGAAGGCGACGCCGTGAACGCCCTGCTCGACAACGAGTGGAATGCCTACCTTGAGCGCGAGGGCGATATCCTGGCGGCCAAGGAGGAGCGCAATGCCAAGGCGGCCGGCATGCCGACCAAGAAGCGCGCGCCTCGCATGAGCGAGGAGGAGCTGGCGGCTGATGCCGCGGCCTTTGCGCAGGCGGCCATGCAGGAGGATGCCGAAGCCGCATCCGATGATGCTGACGATGACCATGTCGGCGTCGGTGCCGATGCCGACACCGACGCCGACAAATAGTCTCTGTGGCAAAAGCCTCCGCGGGGAAACCTGCGGAGGCTTTTTCTTTTGAGCGATATGGGGCCGTCTGTTGATTGGGGACAGACTAAAATGAGCGTTTTCACGCATTTAAGTCTGTCCCCAATCAACATTGCTGCGGCACTTTGCTCGGCTAAAGCGTACAATAGCGCCTATGCGAAAGGGGAACAGATGATCAACGAAACGATGTATGCTCGCGGTGCGGAAAGCTCCATCATCCGCGAGATTTTTAGCTATGGCCTTGAGCGCAAGGCGCAGATCGGTGCGGAAAACGTATTCGATTTTTCGCTGGGCAATCCGAGCGTTCCGGCGCCCGCTGCTGTGGCTGAGTCGATTAAGAAGGCTCTGGAGCTGCCGAGTGACCAGTTGCACGGCTACACGCCCGCACCGGGCCTGCCGCAATGTCGAGCAGCCGTCGCCGAATCGCTCAACCGCCGCTTTGGAACGAACTATGAGGGTAAGGACGTCTTTATGACGGTGGGTGCCGCGGCTTCGCTCACCTGCACGCTCAACGCCGTTACGAACCCGGGCGACGAGGTTATTGTTATCGCCCCGTACTTTCCGGAGTATCGCGTTTGGATTGAGAAGGCCGGCTGTACGTGTGTTGAGGCGCTCGCCGATGAAGATACGTTCCAGCTGAGCGTGGACAACGTGCTCAAGGCGATCAGCGATAAGACGGCGGCCGTCATCATCGACTCGCCCAACAATCCGACTGGTGCCGTATATACACGCAATACGCTGACGCGACTGGCCAATGTTCTGCGCGAGGCCAACGCTCAGCGCGATTCCGAGAATCCAATTATGCTCATCTCGGATGAGCCGTACCGCGAGATCGTGTACGGTGCCGAGGTGCCTTGGGTGCCCTCGATCTACGAGCACACCATCGTGTGCTACTCGTATTCCAAGTCGCTGTCGCTGCCGGGTGAGCGCGTGGGATGGATCCTTGTTCCCAATACGAATCCTCAGGCAGATCGTCTAATGCCCGCCGTTGCCGGTGCCGCCCGTACGCTGGGCTTCGTGTGCGCGCCGGCGCTCTTTCAGCGCGTAATTATCGACTGCATCGATGAGCCGAGTGACGTTGAGGCCTATGCTCGCAACCGCACGGCGCTTACCGACGCACTGGCGGAGTATGGCTACACCTATGTTGAGCCGGATGGCGCGTTCTACCTATGGGTGAAAGCGTTGGAACCCGATGCGAATGCGTTTTGCGAGCACGCAAAGAAGTATGAGTTGCTTGCGGTCCCCTCGGACAGCTTTGGTATGCCGGGCTGGTTCCGCCTGGGCTACTGCGTGAGTTACGAGACGATTATCAATTCGCTACCCGCTTGGAAACAGTTGGCGGACGAGTATCGTTAATAGTAAAGCGCTCTGCCTACAATGTTTTACGTGAAACGGGGTTTGGTGTTAAGCCGGACCCCGTTGTCATGGACGTTGTGTCTTTGGGATGGAGTGGTTTTACGACTATCGAAGGCTATGCGTACAATGAATATAAGCGACGGCCGTGCCAGATAAGGAGACCTGATGCCCTACCTGCTTTCTTGTGACATTCATACCCATACGATGTTCTCTGCGCATGCATATTCGACCATTGAGGAGAATGTGTACTGGGCGGCAGAGCGTGGTCTGCAGGTGCTCGGATCTGCCGACCATCTGAGCTCTATGGTTACGGCTTGCCCCAATGACCTGCGCAGTTACCAATTCTTTATCAACCAGGATATCTGGCCGCGCATTTGGAGCGGCGTGTTGGTGCTGCGTGGTGCCGAGGCCGATATCGTTTCGCTGGACGGAAGCCTGTTTGGCGAGGACACTCCTGTCACGTTCGATATCGCCGGCGATTCGTACGGCCGTCAGCATTCACTGTTCGATTTGGTTACGCGTAATTTGGATTATTTGGTTGCAAGCGTGCATAATCCGCAGATTGCTGAGGGCGCGACGCTGGCCCAGACGACCGGGATGTATATCAATGCCCTGGAGCACCCCAAGGTGTTCATGCTGGGCCACACGGGGCGTTCGGGCGTGCCGTTCGATATCGACGAGGTGCTGTTGGCAGCTAAGGCCAAGCACAAGATTATCGAGATCAACAACCATAGTCTTGAACGCGGTGTCGACACTGAGCATTGGGCTGTATGCCGCAAGATCGCCGAGCGCTGCGCCGAACTGGGCGTGGGCATTGGCGTGTCGACCGATGCCCACATTGGCATGGCCATTGGCAAGCTCGATCACGCGCGCAAGATGCTCGACGAGATTCACTTCCCGTTGGATCTGATCGTGACGCGCGATCGCGAGACGCTGCTACGCGAGATGGCGGCGGCCGGCGTGTGCGACCTGCGCAAGGGGATGTAGCGGAATTTATAAACCAAGTGAAGGGGGCTGCCCAGGCGGGTCGCCCCCTTTTTTGCCCCAAAAATCTACTGAGGTTGGTTAGCGGCGTTCGAGGACCGCTACGGTTTCGGTGTGGTCGGTGTGAGGGAACATGTCGACGGGCGTGATCTTGAGCAGTCGGTAGCCTCCGTCGAGGAGCTGATGCAGGTCGCGCTCTTGAGTCACGGGGTTGCAGCTGATATAGGTGATGCGGCGCGGCTTAAGCGCGCAGGCAGCTTCGAGGAACTCGGTGGTAGAGCCGGCGCGCGGCGGATCGATGGAAAGGACATCGACGCGTTCGTTGTTGTCGGCGGCATCCAGGATGTAGTCGGTGGCGTCGTCGGCCATAAACCAAGCGCTGCGGGTGAGGCCGTTGAGCTCGGCATTGCGACGTGCGTCGGCAATGCCCGCCGGGTTGCGCTCCACGCCGAGCAGCATAATGCCGATACCCTTGTTCTGGGCATCTTTAGCTGCGCAAAGGCCGATGGTACCGCTGCCACAGTAGGCATCCATAAGAATGTCACCCTGCTGCAGGTCCATGCCGTCAATCGCGAGCTGATAGAGCAGCTCGGTCTGCTGCGGGTTGGTCTGGTAGAACGCGGTGGGGGAGATATCGAACTCACAGTCGAGTAGCTGGTCGCGCATACACTCGGCGCCATAGACGATACGAGTCTCCTCACCCAAGATGGCGTTACCGGGGCGTCCGTTGATGTTTTGGGCAACGGTGACGATGTGCGGATTGAGTGCGGCGACAGCTTCAAAGAACTCCTGCGCATGCGGTAAGTCACGCTGGGCGGTCACGAGCGTAACCATGACCTGGTCGGTGCGCCAACCGCAGCGGACGACGGCATAGCGAAGCAAACCAAGATGCTTGTCCTCGTTAAAGGCGGGAATATGCAACCGCTCAGCTTCGCGTGCGATGCCGTTGAGAATCTGACGAGCGCCCGACGCCTCGACAGGGCATTCAGGAACAGCAACGATTCTGTGTGTTCCACGTTCAAAAAAGCCGCAGCGGACAGCACCCTCCTTACCAGGAGCAAACGGAGTGGCAGCCTTATGACGAAAACCACGCGGCGCAGGATATTTGCCCGGGTCGCCCAGGGTGACACCCATACCACGAATAGGGTCTACAGCAATGCCTTCACGCTCACAAAGCGAAGCAAAAAGCTCCTCCATAGCAGCCTGCTTGGCGGCGAGCTGCTTCTTATAAGGACGATTGAGCGCCGTACACCCACCGCAAGCTTTCATGATCGAACAGGGGGACTTGGGGTCCACAGCCTTACGCGCAGACGAAACCGGATTCTTATACGGGCGCTTGGAGCGAGTCTGAGGCGCTTTGTCTCCGCCTCGACGAGAGTCGGAACGCTTGGTCTTAGCCCTGCTCTTGGTCGATTTGCTTTTTGCAGCTTTAGAAGACTTGGATTTCGTAGAAGATTTCTCCTCCTTCGACCCCTCAACCGCCTCCATCAAAGCACGACGAGCCCTACGCTCCGCACGAGATTCTGCCATGAATTAACCCCACTAATTAATAAATTTAAAGCTGCAAGTATTGTACCGTGCCAAGCCAGCAGACGATATACAAGCGGTTTATTCGTGTCAGTGATAAGCCCAACGACGGTTGCCCGCCGCGTGAGGGGTGTGGGGGTTAAGTTT
>CAUATU010000048.1:0-11286 GCA_958432255.1 uncultured Collinsella sp. | reverse complement strand
TTCTCGCTTTGCAGGGGCGCATGGATTCCGCTTTCGCCTGAGCCCCACACATATCATCCCGTGCTCAAACATTCTCGCTGCGCTGCGAAACTGCGCGCGGGACGATATGTGTGGGGCTCAGGCGAAAGGGCTACATGCTTGAGATAAAACAATCTTTATAGTAGGCCGTTACGACAAAGGGACAACCCCTTTGTCGTAACGGCCTACTGTATTTATATTTTCCGGTTTTGCCTTTGCAGATTCTAATGGTGGAGAATCTAGTGTAGCTGCTAGTACGTTAACGTAGCTTACCTGCGGGAGGCCCCTATATATCGTTCCACGCGCAGTTTCGCAGCGCAGCGAGAATGTTTGAGCATGGAATGATATATAGGGGCCACCCACAGGTAAGCGGACAGTCCAATGCTAGCGGATATGCGCAGGTTTTTCGCCCCAGTAGAAGCGGCAGAAGGCTCGTTTGCGCTTTTGGGGTTTGCCTACGAGTTCCATGGTGGCAACGGCGATGTCTTCGGCTGCGTGGGGGCGGCGTAGTACTTCGCCATTGATGAGCAATGCCTTGAGCGACTCCGGATGATCGTGCAGGTGGCGCAGGGTTACGATGAGCTCTCGTGCCGTGGTGACGTGCATGCTGGCGCCCATGCCGGTGAGCATAGTGGTGTTGGCTTTTTCCTGGCCATATGACTTGCCCAGCAGGATCATCGGCAGATGTGCGCAGAGACACTCGGTGACCGTGAGTCCGCCCGATTTGAGGATTGCCAGGTCGCAGCCGTGCATGAGGGCCGCCATGTCGTCGACATAGTCTAGCACCGTGACGTTCTCGAGCTTCATGGCATCGAAGAGCGTCTTCAGCCGGGTGGCATACTCCACGTCTTTGCCGGGCAAAATGACAAAGTGCATGTCTTCGAAGCTGCGCAGGAAGGGGAGTGTGCGGTCCATCGCCGCGCGAAAGCGGACGTAAGGCTGAGGCAAGCTGGCACCGGCCATTACAAGCACGACGGTCTTGTCGGTGGGGAGGTTGAACTTGGCTAGCTCTTCCTCGCGGTCGTAATCCGTGTCGAATCCGGCGCGAATAGGAATGCCGGTAATGCGAATCTTTGACTCGGGCACCTTGCGCGGACGCAGCGTTTCGGCCATAAATTCGTTGGCAACACAGAATAGATCGGTGTCCTTATGGGGCCACCAGCCCTCGACTTCGTAGTCGGTTGGTACGCAGATGACCGGATAATCGATACCCGTAATTACGCGGGCGCCCACGGCAACATTGGCTGCTGTGATGTGCGTTGCGACCACGGCTATGGGCCTGCGGCTACGTATATATTCGTTGAAGGCGGGGAACATAATTCGCGACCATGCCGTGCCGCCACCCCAGAGCAGATGTCCCGTAAGCGTATATCGCCAGGTCAGGTCGTAAATGGGGCGCGTGGCTCCCGTAAAAGAAGCCGCGGTCTTATTACCGTCGAATTTAATACGTCCAAAATCAAGGATATCGAGCACTTCAATCTCAACATCCTCGGGGATGCCATTGGTGCCGCGGACGAGGTCGAATGCCTGCGCAATCGCATTTGCGGCAGCCTTGTGGCCCGAGCCGACCGAGGCGTGCACGATGGTCACGAGAGGTTTTTGCTGAGCCAAGAGTGTGGTTTGCTCCGATTGGGGAGTTCTGTGCGTGAGCAGGGGAGCGTCGTCGCTCGTCTGCGTCTGATCCATCGATAACTCCCCTTCGACGTTGTAACACGGATTTATCATTGTAGTGCATGAGTGTCACGTTCACGTAAATTTGGGTATGAGCGCAAAGAACGACAACGTTTCGACGAGAGGACTCTTTATGACTACCGATCAGACAATCGATGTTGCGATTATCGGCGGCGGCCCCGCGGGCTATGCTGCCGCCATTTATTCGGCGCGCGCCAACCTGACGACTACTGTCCTTGAGCAGGGCATGTCGGGCGGACAGATTGCCACATCCAACGAGATTGAGAATTATCCTGGCATTCCGTTGCTGAGCGGTGCCGAACTTGGTGAGCGATTCCAACAGCATGCTGAAGGCCTAGGGGCTCAGGTTGAATGGAGTATGGTAACAGGCGTCGATTACGATGCCGATGCGGCTCAATTTACCATCCATCATGATATGGGCGACACAGCGGCCAAGAGCGTCATTGCGTGCATGGGCGCCACGCCGCGTCCTGCGGGTTTTGTTGGCGAGGACACGTATCGCGGTCGTGGCGTTTCGTATTGCGCGACGTGTGACGGCATGTTCTTCCGTGGCAAGCAGGTCTTTGTTATCGGAGGCGGCAATTCCGCATGTGAGGAGGCGCTGTTCCTGTCCGACATTGCCAGCAGCGTGACCATCGTGCTACGCCGCGATCAGTTCCGTGCACCCGAGGGCGTTGTGAATAAGGTGCTTGCTAAGGACAATATTTCAGTTAGGTACCAAACTAGTATTGTTGAGCTTTCTGGTGAAGCGATGCCCACGACAATTACGTTTAAGGATAATGCGAGCGGCAAGACGTATGCCGAGACCTTTGAACCTGGCTCGTTTGGCATTTTTGTCTTTGCTGGCACGCAACCTCATACCGAGCTTGTTGAGCATCTCGTCGATCTGGCTCCCGACGGCGGCATTGTCACCGACGATTCGATGGCCACCCGTACGCCCGGCTTATTCGCAGCCGGTGATATCCGTTCCAAGCGTTTGCGTCAGGTTGTGACCGCTGTTTCGGACGGAGCTATAGCGGCAACTAGCGCATACGCTTTCCTACGCGGATAAGTTCGATAATATATCTTATGTAAGGTTGTTATCTATTAACTAAATGGCGGGACGATGCATCAGTGTACTGTCCCGCCATTTTTCTCGGCGGTTATGTGGTATGCAAAACTAGATAACGTAGAATACAATATAGAAAATGAACGGAGGACCTTTATGAACCACGTTAAACACGTTATTCCGATGTCTGATTCGTCGGTCAGCATTAAGCCTGAGGATATTCAGCCTACTGTGTTGCCCGATGCATTTATTCAGTCCGATATCGTACGCAAACTCAATACGTTGAGTCTGCCGCGCTATGACCAGTTGCCCAATGTGACGCTCTACCGCGACCAGGTCATTGAGTATGTTGCGCTGTGGATGGAGCCGCTGTCCATTTGCGTTGAGCAGCCCGTCATTACGCCGTCGATGATCAATAACTACGTAAAGGTTGGCCTGGTGCCTGCTCCGGTCAAAAAGCAATATGGCCGCGAGCAGATTGCCCGTCTGATCGCTATCTGCATCTTTAAGCAGGTGCTACCTATTGCTGCGGTGCAGGCACTCTTTAACATTCAGCGTTTGAGCTACGATGCCCCGACGGCCTTCGATTATGTGGTCGATCAGCTCGAGGCATCGATTCGTTCGGCGTTTTCCGTCGAGCAGACGCCGGTTCCCGATACGGCGCATCAGGTAACGCGTGAGTCGCTGCTTGTGCGCAGCGCGGTATCGTCCTTCGTTTCGAAGGCGTACCTGATGAGCTATCTCAAGTTCAACGGGTTTAATAGCTAGTCGACGTATAAAACGGGCGGGATAAAGAGGCGTCTGTCGCTTTATCCCGCCCGTATTTTTGCTTGGTTGGACTTTATTTGCCCGAAGCTACGCCCATGCCGTAGCCGATGATGAGGCCGTGCATCTCGGCGTAATAGGAATCCAGGCCGTTGCAGGGCATGATGATGGTCTTGGAGCCGGGCCAATGCTCGACTATGCGGTCAGTAAGCGCCTGTGCTCCAGCTTCGTTCTCAACGTGATCGATGATGACCTCGCCGCCCGTAAAACCCTCGGCTTCCATGGTGTCGATGATCTTGTTGAGCATCTTCTTTTCGCCACGCGTGTGCCCGACGAGTTCGATTTTACCGGCCTCGCTCGCCGTGCCCAAAATGCGGATATTGAGCTTGTTGGCAATGACGCCGGCTGCCTTAGGGATACGTCCGGCTTTGGCCAGGTTTTCGTAATTGCACAAGCTGAAGAGGATTTTGCTGTTCTGCTCAAGGCTATCGAAGTATGCGCAAGCGTCCTCGAATGAGACATCCGGATTGCTTGCAAGATAGCGGTCGAACAGCAAGAAAATGAGGTCCATTTTGCCGCCAGCTGCGCGCGAATTGACTAGATGAATCTGCCGGTCGGGCTCCTCGGCAAGAACCATATCGCGAGCCGTGGCTGCTGCGTTGTAGCTGCCCGACACGCCCTCAGAGATCGGCATGCAGATGGTCTTGTCTGCCAATTTGAAGAGCTCGGCCCACTCCCCTACGCTGGGACAAGCGCTCGAAGAAGCGTTCGTCTCCGCCTGAACAGCGCAGTTGAGTTCATGAACATCGAGTGAAAGGTCATCGACGAATTCACGCTCCCCCACTCGAATTTTGAGGGGCGCAAATGCAAAGGTGGTATGGGGCGCAGTCGGTTGCCAATCGCGGAGGTTACAGCTTGAATCGGAGATAAGTGCCCAGCTCATAGAGGGTCCTTTCTAATTGTTCCTCAACAATTATAGCCATCTTGCAAACTGAATGTGCGGCTATCTAGTTTTGAATACTAGATAGCCGCACAATATTAGAGAAAAACGAATGGACCTCGCGACTTAAAGCCACGAGGTCCACATTCACACGCTGTGTAAGATGACTTAGTAACGCACGAAGATATAGTTATTGTTCATGCCGGCGGCAACGGAGCTGATGATAACACCCGTGTTGTAGTCGGAAGCATGAATCATCTGACCACCACCGATGTAAATGCCGGTGTGGTACGAGTTGACCACAACGTCACCGGGCTGCGGATCGGACACACGCGTCCAGCCCATAAAGGTGCCCGTGGTGCCCAGGCGGCAATAGCGACCAGTGAGGCAATAGCTAACAAAACCAGAGCAGTCGAAACTGTTCGGGCCAATTCCGCCCCAGGAATAGGCGCAACCAAGCTTGCTGTATGCACGCGAGACAACAGAACCGCCATCGACGGACTGGCTCGGAGCAGAAGGCGTCGGAGCCGGAGCAGGCGTGGAGGGCTGCGGCGTCGGAGCAGGTGTCGGCGTGGGCGCCGGAGTGTTGCCGCCCTGGTTGTTGTTATTGCTGGTCTGGCCACCGTTGTTGGTGTTCTCGGTCGTACCGGCAGTCTCGTTGCTCACCGTGGCCTTCTCGGCGGTGCTGGCGTTGATGCCGGCCTGCAGCGCGGCGTTGGCCTCGGCCTCTGCGGCAAGCTCGGCCTGCAGCTGCGAATCCAGGGAGTTTACGACGTTCTGGGCTTCAGCCTGCTGGGCGTTAAGCTCGTCGACCTTTTTCTGCGTAGCGGCGACGTTCTTTTCCTGCTCGGCCTGCTTATCGGTGAGCTGCTGCTTAAGCTCCTTGACCTCTTGAATGGTCTGAGCCTGCTTATCGGAAACTTTGCCGTAGTAGAACAGACGGTTGAGCATATCGCTCAGGTCGTCAACGCCCGTTAGAACCTGAAGCAGGCTCAGACCGCCGGTCTTGTACTCGCCGGCGACATAGGTCGAGAGCTTGGCCTGACCGTCAGCAATCTCCTGCTGCTTTTGCGTGATCTCGCCAGCAGTCTGATCGAGCGCCTGCGTCTGCGTGGCGAGCTCATCGTAAATCTGCTGGGTTTGGGTACCGATCTGCTCGAGCTTCGTACGAGCAGCGGCAAGGTCGGATGCGGTATCGGCGTAGGCAGGAGCCGCGAGGCCCAAGCCCAAAACACAAGCGAGGGTTGCCGTAGCAGCGCAGCGTGCCATGTTTTTGTGCGTGTTTGCTGTGCGCATGTAGCTTCCTTTCCAGTAACTAAGGGTAACGGCTAGTCCACCGTCACCAGGCTAAAGAGCTCAACATCGTCGTCAGTCGACGTGAGCTTCTCGCGCGGGTTGAGAAACGCAAGCTCAAGGATACACCCGTAGCCCACAAGCTTTGCGCCCATATCTCGCACCAGTTTACCTGTTGCCTCGACGGTTCCGCCCGTCGCGACCAAGTCGTCCAGAATCAACACGGTATCTTTAGAGCTGATAGCGTCGGCATGGATCTCAATTGAATCGGTGCCGTACTCGAGCTCGTAGCTCTGGCTTACGGTCTCGCGCGGCAGCTTGCCCGGTTTACGTGCGGGAACAAAGCCGGCGCCCAGAGCGACGGCCACGGGAACGCCCACCATAAAGCCGCGAGCCTCGGGACCTACGACCTTGGTGATTCCCATGCCGGCAAAGTGCTCGGCGAGGGCATCGGTCATGGCTTTGAGCGCCTCGGGATTGCCGAAGAGCGGCGTGATGTCTTTAAAGATGACTCCGGGCTCGGGATAGTCGGGGATGTCGACGATTTGAGATTCGAAGTCGTACATTGCATGACCTTTCAATGGGTTGCCGGATAAGCGGCAGCTGTTACTTGCCCGCGGTGACGGTGCCGGATTGCGAAGGGGCGACGACCTTGAGCGGCTTTACGAGAGAATCCTCGTGTGAAGCCGGCGCGACTGTCTCTTCGTTTTTGGCCTTGGTGGACTCGGAGCGAGTGATTTCCTCATCGAGTGCATCGATGTCGGCGTCCTCGACCACGGCGTTGAGCGACTCAAAAACGCGGTTCTTGAGCAGCGCGGTGTGCACGCCCTCCGTCAGGTCGTGAAGCTTCTTAAACGCACGCTCGAGCTTGGCGTCGCGCTCGTCATCGGAGGTATCCATGCCGAGCATGCTCACAAGCACCTGCTCAAACATCGAGGACTCGCGGTTGGCGGAAGACACGTACTGACGCAGGTTGCGCGGCTCGATATGGAAGCGCGACAGCTCGGAGCAGTAGCGGATGATCGGAAAATCGCGACCATCGACAAGCTCGCGATTCTGCGGACTCTTGATGATGCGAATGAGGTCGTTCTCGGCGAGCGAGCGGATAAACGAAATTTCGACGCCCAACATATCGGGAATGGTCTCGATGGGATGCAGCTTTTGCTTAGTCTCCTTGGGCTCCGTCTTGAGCGGAACATCGGATAGCAAGCCCACCTCGTAGGCGAGCGTTGACAGGTCCGTGGCGTTTTCCAAGCGCTGCTTAATCACGTTGAGCGGCATGTAGCGGGTCTTCTGCAAGTGCAGGATGACCTCCAGACGATCAACGTCCTCCTTAGAGTACTGACGGTATCCCTTAGGCGTACGATGAGGGGTAATGAGCCCCTCATCCTCTAGAAATCTAATTTTTGAGTTCGAAAGATCGGGGTATGCGCCTCGAAGTAGGTTGACGACTTGGCCGATACTCAGATAGTTGCGTTCGGCCATGCCCTACTCACCGGTTTCGATGCGCTCCGGCGTGCTCTCGTGGTAGATGAGCGTAAACGTACCGATCTGAACGGAAGAGCCATCGTGCAGCGGTGCGCCGTTGACGATGGCGCCATCAACCCACGTACCGTTGAGCGAGCCCAGGTCCTCGATGCGGGCACCCAGACCCTCGCGAATAATGCGCGCGTGGCTACGCGACACGGTCATGTCGTTGAGGAAGATGCCGTTAGCGGGATCGCGGCCGATGGTGGTCACATTATCCTCGAGCTCAAAGGCGGCGCCGGTTTGCGGGCCTTTGACGATAGATAGGACGGGCGCGGTGATGTGCACGTTGGCCATGAGGTCGGGAACGGTGACATCGCTCGAAGGAACGCGGAAAACGCAGGTGGCGTCTGAGGCCTTATCGTTCTGAGGCATATTGTTAACCATGTTGTCCATGACAACCCCTAACTTAACGCGGACATGCCGCAAAGAATGAACTGTACGTAATCATACCCCAACGACTTAGTCTTCGATTTCGGGGTTAAGAAAGTCGATGTCTTCGTCCTCGGGATGCGCTACGGCTTGTTTAATGGCCGCTCCACCCTTAATGGAATAGATGACAGCGGTGAGCATGGAGAAGATGACGCCGCCATACACGAAGAAGATGCCAAGCGGTACCGGACTGCCGTTGAGGCCCGGGAAGGCCGTGAACGTGGCGGGCAGCAGATGCCAGCCGTCCACGGTGGGAAAGCCCAACAGCATGAGCGAGAAGCCGGTCATGAGCAGCGCCGTGGCAATCTTGCCGGGAAACACCACGTCGATGGGACGGCGGTGATAGTGGCGCACGATGAGCGTGCCGATGCCCAGATAGATATCACGACCAATGATGAGCACGCAGACCCAGATGGGAAGCTCGCCGCGGACCACCAGGCCCAGTACGCCGGTAAATAGCAGCGCACGGTCGCAGATGGGATCCATAACCTTGCCGAGCCAGGAGACCGTTTTGGTCATGCGGGCAATCTGGCCGTCCATCCAGTCGGTGGAGGCCGCGATGGCATAGATGACGATGGCGACGACACGGTTGTTGTCCGTCACAAACAGGTACAGGAAGACCAGCGTGAGGATCAGGCGCGTGAAGGTAATGAAATTGGAGATCGTGAAGATCTTATTCGACGGGTAATCGGAAGTGCCGATAAGCTCCTTTTTGATCTTCTTTTTGATGCCCACAGGACTCCCCCGCTGGTAAACGACAAAACTTTCGATACTATACCCGTTCTGGCGATGTCTATCCAGCGCGAGCATAGAGAGTCCAGACATATATAAGACTCCAACGGCCGTTACGGCTTCGTTAGAAACGCGCTCCACCATGGATGGTGAACCCGAAAGGCAAGGCGCGCGGGCACGGCGACTCGGCCCGCGCGCCCGGAAGAGAAAGGACGAACCCATGGGCTACATGCTCGAGACGCGCGGGCTCACCAAGCGCTTCGGCCGCGGCGACCAGGCGCAGGACGCCGTGGCCGACGTGAGCCTTCATATCAGCGAGGGCGAGGTGTACGGGCTGCTCGGTCCCAACGGCGCCGGCAAGTCGACAACGCTCAAGATGATCTGCGGGATGCTGCGGCCGACGGACGGGGAGATCCTCTTTGCCGGGCACGCCTGGCGCCGCGAGGACCTCTACGCAATCGGCAGCCTCATCGAGGAGGCGCCGCTCTACCCCAACCTCACCGCGCGCGAGAACCTGCGCGTGCGCACCACGCTGCTGGGCCTTCCCGAGAGCCGCATAGATGAGGTGCTCGCCGCCGTGGACCTCGCGGACACCGGGAAGAAGCGCGCCGGGCGCTTCTCGATGGGCATGCGGCAGCGCCTGGGGCTCGCGCTGGCGCTGATCGCCCGGCCACGCCTGCTCGTGCTCGACGAGCCCACCAACGGCCTCGACCCCATCGGCATCGAGGAGCTGCGCGACCAGATCCGCGGCTTCGCGGCGGCGGGTACGACGGTGATCGTCTCGAGCCACATCCTCTCCGAGGTGCAGCAGATGGCGGACACCATCGGCATCATCTGCGGGGGGCGCCTCGCCTACGAGGATGCGCTTCGGCCCGGGCAGGACCTCGAGGAACTCTTCATGAGCTTCTGCCGGGAAGGGCGACGAGCACGCGGGGAGGTGGCGGCATGACGGGCGAGAAAGGCGGCCTGCTCGCGGGCCTTCGCGCCGAGGCCCTGAAGTCGCGCCACGCGGCACCGGTTCGCCTGGCCGTGCTCATGGCGCTGCCGATGCCGCTGCTCGGCGCGATGCCCTACCGGGGCGTGCAGATCTTCAGCGCGTGGAACTACTGGTACGCGCTCTTCCTGCCCGTGTCCCTCTCGCTCGTGGTGGCGTGCGTCGCGCGGGCGGACGCGCGCACGCGGATGCGGGGGCTTCTGGGCCTGGGCTTCCCGCTTAGGCGCGCCTGGTGGGCCAAGGCGCTCTGGTGCCTCGCGCTCTGCACACTCTCGAACCTCGTGGTCTTCGGCATCTACCTCGCGGGCTCGGCGTTCTCCTCGCAGGGCCTCACGGCCGCGGGCACGCTCACGATGCTCCTCTGCGCGCTCGCCAACACGGTGACCGCGGCGTGGATGATCCCCGCAGGGCTCTTCCTCACGGCGCGGCTCGGCATGCTCGCGGGCATCTTCTGTCCGCTCGCCGCGCAGCTCGTGGGTGGGTTCGCCTGGTCGCTGGTGCCGCTGCCGCAGCTCTTTCCGCCGTCCGCGAGCATGGTCATCCCCACGAGCTTCATCCCCGTGCTGCCGAGCGGCGAGCCGCTCGCGGCGGACATGGCGCTCGGCGGGGCGCTCGCGGCGGACGGCATGCTCACGCTGGCGGGCCTTGCGGTCTGCGCGCTCGCGTTCGCCGCGCTCACGGCGGCGGGTGCGGCCTGGTTCGCGCGCTCCGAGGAGAGGTGATGGCCATGGCACGACTCTCCGATCCGACGCCGCGCATGACTCTCCCGCGGGCCCTGCTCTCCGAGGCCCTGCGCCTGGCGCGCTCCCCGCTCACGGCGGCGCACCTCGTCTGCGGCCTGGCAGCCGGTCTTGCCTGCGGCGAGTACTTCTCCGTAACCCGATGGGACCCGGCGCTGGGCGCGGACGCCTACGCCCAGTTCCTCGGCGCCCTCATGCCGCTCATGTCCGCCATCGTCTGCGGGCTCGCCGTGGACGAGGAGCGCGCTGCCGGGCGCCTCGCCAACCTCACGGCGGTCCCCTCGCGCGGGCGCGCCGTCGCGGCGAAGCTGCTCGCCCTTGCGGCGCTCGGCGCCGCCGCGCTGGCCGTGGCGCTCGGCGTGTTCGGGGCCGCGCTCGCCGTCGCCGGGCGCCTGCCGCTCGGGCCCGCTCCGCTTGCGGCCGCCTGGGCGGGCATCGTGCTGGGCAGCCTGCCCCTCTACGCGCTGGGGCTCGGCGTGGCCCTGCGCCTCGGCCGCAACGCCGCCATCGGCGCCGGCGCGGCGGGGGTGCTCCTCGCGTTCTTCTCGGTGGGCGGACTTGCGCACGGCCTCATGACCGGCGAGCTCACCGGCGCCCTGGCAACGCCCCTGAGCTGGGTGCCGCTCGCCTGGCCCGCGCGCCTGGGGTCGCTCGGGGTGGAGGCCTTCATCGACGCCGCGCGTGCGGCGGGCCCTCTCCTCACGACTGCGCTCGCTGGCCTCGTGCTCACCCTGGCAGCCGACGCCGTCCTTCTCGCCTGGTTCTGCCGCTTCGAGGACGGGAGGGCAGATGCGTAGGAGGCCGCTCGCCGCCATGCTCGTCCTCCTCTCCGCAGCGCTCGTCCTGTGCGGGAATGCCCTGCTCGACGCCGGCTGGGGGTCGGTGCTGCGCTCGATCGCCGACCGCGTGCTGCCCAACCCTGAGATCGCCATGTGGGCGCCCGCGCCCGCGGCTGTGCACAGGGCTCTGGATCGCTGAGCGCGGCGCTAGTACAATTCCGACGAGAGTTTCAGGAGGTCTAACATGTCGAAGATACTGGCAGTGGATGATGAACGGGCGATCCTCGACGCGCTCGCTCGCGTCCTCGGCCGCGACGGCCATGAGG
>CAUATU010000047.1:0-11816 GCA_958432255.1 uncultured Collinsella sp. | reverse complement strand
GAAAGAAGCTGCGCCGCGGGGGAGGCGACCCAAATGGCTTTCTCATATCGTCTTGCGTTTGCGGGATTGTGTCTCACATAGTAGCTGTGTTTTATAACCCTCGTTTGTCGCATCTTCTGTGAACGGGCTACAATAACTTAGTCTGTGCGATATGGAGGTGAACATGGCTGAAGCTGGTATCGGCGTTGATATCGTCGAGATTTCCCGCATGAAATCAATTCTTGAAAAGACGCCGTCGTTTGCTCGGCGTGTGTTTACCGAAGAAGAGCGTGCTTATTGCGATGCATCATCGCGTCCCGCTGCTCACTATGCCAGCCGCTTTGCTTCGCGCGAGGCGGTGCTTAAAGCTCTTGGCACGGGTTTTAGTCAAGGCGTGGGTCGCAAGGATGTTTCGGTAACGCGTGATAAACTCGGCAAACCGAAGGCGCTGCTTTCGGGCCGTGCACTCGAGATCGCTCAAGAGCTGGGTGTTGTTGAGGTCGCTCTTTCCATTACGCTTACAGGAGACTTAGCCGTTGCGAATGCCATCGCGATTACCGAAGATGCTCGACCTAAGCCTAAGGAAGAAAAGGTGAGCACCAAGGAACGCGTAGCGCAGACATTTAAAGAGGCTCGCTCTGTTTTAGATGAGCTTGAGCAGCTGCAGAATTCAGCATTGACGGAGCACCTGGGCGATGCCTCGCAAGATACGCTAGGAGCATAGATGAAACCGGTTTTGAGTACCGAAGAAGTCGTTCGTCTCGAGGACATCATCGAACGCGAAGGGACTTCGAAGGCCGAGCTTATGGAGCTAGCGGGTGAGTTTGCCGCCAACGAGGTCTTGAAGCTCAATCCCGATCGGGTTCTCGTTCTGGTCGGTTTTGGTAATAATGGCGGCGACGGTTGGGTTGCCGCCGATATTCTGAGCCATAAGGGTGTGGACGTCGATATCGTTTCTCCGGTTGAGCCGGATGAGATTCCTGCTGCTCTGGCACGTCATGTTGCTCGTCGTACTGCCGGCCGCGATGTGCACGTTTGTGTCGGCCCCTCGCGTGACGAACTCGAGGTTTTGATCGATAAGGCCGATGTTGTTGTTGATGCCATTTTTGGTACCGGTTTCCACGGGAATCTGCGTGCGCCGTTCTCCATCTGGATTCCTACGGTCAATGAATGCGCCGATTGTGTCGTATCCATTGATGTTCCCTCGGGCCTGAATGCCGAGACGGGCGTTGTTGATGACGACTGCATTCGTGCCGAGCATACGGTGACGATGATTGCGCCCAAGATTGGTCTGTATAGCGCTGATGGCCCTGAGTATGCTGGCGATTTGATCTGCGGCAATCTTTACGACCGTCTTGACGAGGTCATCGATGATGTCGACCACGCCGCCGAGATTGTCGAGCCCGGTGACTTAGTTGATTACTTTGCTCCACTACCTACGAATATCGATAAGTATTCCCGTGGCTCTGTGCTTATTGTCGCCGGATCTGCGCAATATCCTGGTGCTGCCATTATGGCGGCCAAGTCTGCAGCTCGCGCGGGTGCTGGTTACGTGGCAGTCGCGGCTCCTGACGCCTGCGCCAATCTTATTCGCATGGCACTTCCTTCGATTCCCGTCTTTGCTATTCCGTCTGATTCCCGCGGCTCCTTTGGCGCCGCTGCGCGCATGACTGTGTGCGAGATTGCAAAGAAGTACAGCTGTGTACTGTGCGGTCCCGGTATGACGACATCTGCCGGCGCTATGCAGGTGGTTTCGGGCTTGCTCGAGCTTGATGTGCCGCTTATTTTGGACGCCGATGCACTCAACTGCCTTGCTAAGATTGCCATTGACGGTATTGATAGTAATCCCGAGATGTATCGTCGCGAGCAGCCGTTGGTTATGACGCCGCACTATCGTGAGCTTTCGCGTCTGGTTGCCGGTGACGAGGTGAACGACCTTGGTACCGCGATTGCGGCCGCGCAGAAGGTTGTCTGGGCTGCAGGCTCCGACAATCTGGTGGTCATTGCCAAGGGGCCGACGACGGCTATCTGTGGCGTTGAGCGTGTGCTGCTGCCGCTCTCGGGTCCGGCTTCTCTGGCAACTGCCGGTTCGGGTGATGTTCTCGCGGGTATTTTGGCCGGCACGCTTGCCACCATGCGCGACGAGATGGATCGTTGGGAGTTGCTGTATTCGTACGCCGTCGCACTTCACAGCTACGCCGGTTTTGCCGCGGCGACGGAGTATGGTGAGAAGAGCGTCATCGCGACCGATCTTATCGACTTGATCGGTCCTGCCATGGAACTGGCGGCAAAGGATGCGCTCGAAGATCTGGGAATCATGGACGAAGGGTCGGATGACTAATCATGAATAAAGCCGATTTGACGCGCTGGTCCTGGGTCGAGATCGACCGCGGGGCGCTCCGTCGCAACACGAGGGCCTATAAGAACTTGCTGAATCCACGTCAGCGCCTGTGCTGCGTGGTCAAGGCCGATGCTTATGGTCATGGAGCTGTTGAGTGCGCCAAGATCATGTATTCGGTCGGTGCCGACATGTTTGCCGTGGCGACGGTTAACGAGGGCGTTGAGCTCCGACAGGGCGGGATTACGAAACCCATCCTCATCCTAAGCGAGCCGCCTATCGAGGCCATTCCGACGTTGCTCGAGTTTGATATCATGCCCTCGGTCTATACGTCTGACTTTGCTCTTGCGTATGGCGAATGTGCCGTCGCGGCGGGCAAAGTGGGCAAGTATCATCTCGCCATCGAGACGGGCATGAATCGTATCGGCGTTCACTACACGCAGGTGCTCGACTTTGTCCGCGGTATAAATTTCCATCGCGGTATTCAGTGCGACGGCGTATTTACGCACTTCGCCACGGCCGATGAACCTTCGGGCTGGGACTACAAGCTGCAGTGTCAGCGCTTTACCGAGGCCGTTCAGGCCATTAAGGATGCGGGTTTTGAGTGCGGTATCGTGCACTGCGCCAACACGCCGTCCTCGATGCTCGACCCCTCGATGCATTTTGATATGATCCGCGCCGGCGTTGGCTTGTATGGCATGCAGCCGTGCGAGCTGAGTGGCCGCGTGATGCAGCTTGATCCCGTTATGAGCGTCCATGCGCGTGTGACGCGCGTGGCACACCCTGCGATGGGTGAGGGCGTGGGCTACGGTTTTACCTACCGCGTACCGCGTACGCGCGTTCAGATCTGCACGCTGCCGATCGGTTATGCCGATGGCCTATCGCGTACGCTTTCCAATCGTATGGATGTGCTGTATCGCGGCGAGCGCGTGCATCAGGTTGGCAATATCTGCATGGACCAGTTTATGGTCGCCATTCAGTCCAACCCGGCACACGAGATTCCCGAGGCCGAGTATGGTGACGAGATGATCATTGTCGGCCGCGATGGCGATGCCGAGATCACTATGGACGAGATGGCCCGACTGCGCGGAACGATTAACTACGAGGTCGCCTGCGGCTTTGGCATGCGTCTCGACAAGGTCTACGTGTAGGAGCCGCTATGGGTGTCATGCACATCCCCGGCCATACCCATCAGGCACCACGTGAGGTCGCACTCGAGGAAATTGAGGCCGTTCTGGGCGATTGTCACCTCTGCCAGCTCTACCAGTCGCGTCACAATATCGTGTTTGGCGTGGGAAACCCCCGCGCTCGCGTGATGTTTATTGGTGAGGCACCGGGCCGCAATGAGGATTTGCAGGGCGAGCCTTTTGTGGGGGCGGCAGGCGAGGACCTCAACGGCATTTTGTCGCTGGCGGGGCTCAAACGCGAAGACGTCTACATTGCCAACGTGCTTAAGTGCCGCCCGCCGGGAAACCGCAATCCGCGTCCCGAGGAAGTGCTGGCTTGCTCGCCGTTTTTGCGTGAGCAGATTCGAAGCATCTGGCCTGATATTATCGTGACGCTCGGCAACCCCGCGACGCACTTTGTGCTTAAGACCGAGATTGGCATTACTAAGCTGCGCGGCAGGTTCCACCAGATGGGGCATTTTGTAGTAATGCCCACTTTTCATCCGGCAGCAGCGCTGCGCAATCCGGCGTGGCAGGAGCTGCTGGAGGAAGACTTTAAGATGCTGGGCGATTATCTGGAGCGACATCCCGCACCAGAGGACGCCTCGGAATAATAAGGAGCATATATGTCCCTGGAGCGCCTGGGGGTAGGTACTTACAAAACGACTTGCGCTGCCGATACGGAGTACTTTGGCGAGCTAATTGCACCGTGCCTTGAGGACGGCGATGTGCTTATCCTGACCGGTGGCCTGGGAGTGGGCAAAACTCACTTTACCAAGGGCGTCTCGCGCGGGCTGGGCGATGGGCATATGGTTACGAGTCCTACGTTTGCGCTCATGGCCGTTCACGATCAAGGTCGTATTCCGCTGTTTCACTTTGATCTATACCGCCTGGAGCATGCCTACGAGCTCGAGGATACGGGCATTTTCGATGTGCTGGGCTATGAGGGTGCTTGCCTGCTGGAATGGGGCGAACAATTCCAGGACGAGCTGACGGATGAGTATCTTTCGGTGACGCTCAAGCGTGATGAGGGCGACAGCGATGTGCGAACGATAACGCTTGAGGCGCACGGTGACCGCGCAATGGAGCTTTCCCATTTGATTGATAAGGCTGTACAAGATGAGCTTGCATAACGACAACGCGCTGGTGGTGGCGCTCGATACCTCGACCGACATGCTTGCCTGCGCGGCAAGCTGGATTGATGGGCAGACGGGCGAGACGAAGCTCGTGAGTGGCGACCACATGTGTCGCCGTCACGCCAACGTTGAGCTCGTGAATACCGTTGATGGCGTGCTGGCTCAAGCCGGTCTGGATCGCAGCGATGTTGGTTGCTATGTGGTCGGTCGCGGCCCGGGGTCCTTTACGGGTGTGCGCATCGGCATCTCCACTGCCAAGGGCCTCGCGCGTGGTGCCAATGTTCCGCTGCTGGGCGTGTCGACGCTCGACGCTTGCGCTTGGACGGCGTGGAAGGCTGGCGTGCGCGGCAAGCTTGGTATCTTGGCCGATGCTATGCGCGGTGAGGTATATCCGGCGCTGTATATGCTGGTCGATGAGGGTCCCGAGCGTCAATTTGAGCGCGAACACGTGGTCAAGGCCGCCGTGGCGCTCGATGAGTGGCGCCGAGCAGCGGACTGGGACCAGGTTCAGCTGACCGGTGACGGTCTCGTGCGCTATGGCAAGCTGCTGGGTGAGGACGAGACCGCCCGCTGCGTGGAGCGCGACCTGTGGTGGCCTTCGGGCGAGGGCTTGCTGCTCGCGCACGCTGCGGGTGACGGCGATCCGGCCCGCGTCCTGCCGATTTACACGCGCCTTTCGGATGCCGAGGAAAACGAGCGCAAGCGTCTTGGTCTTGCCGAGAGTGCGCAGAGCGGAATTACGGGCGTTGCCGATGAGCTCGCCGGTCGTCATCTGCAGTTCCGTCCCATGGGCGCGGCGGATGCCGAGGGCGCGAGCGCGCTGGAAGCTGCCTGCTTTGAAGGTGCCGGACACGAGGCGTGGACGCCGGGCATGTTCCTGTCCGAACTGGGCGAGGACGTCGCTGCGCCGCGTAGTTGGTGGGTGGCACACGACGACGGCAAGCTACTGGGCCTTGCCGGCGGTATGGTCGTGGACGGTGATGTGCAGATTCTGGATGTCGCCGTCGACCCGGCACATCGCCGTGAGGGCATTGCCCGCAAGCTGCTGTCGCATGTGAGCTATGATGCCCAGATGCTCGGCTGCACCACGGCTTCGCTCGAGGTCGAGGACGGCAACGAGGGAGCGATTGCGCTCTATAACGCTCTGGGCTTTACCGAGGCTGGCCGTCGCCGCGGTTACTATGGTGCCGGCAAGGACGCCATCGTCATGACGGTCCCGCTGCCCCTGGTACTTCCGGTCGACAATGCTTCGCCCGAGCCGACGGCGGCAGAGCAGCGCGTGTGGCCGCTGCCTGCGCCTGGGCGCTCCGAGGGGGAGCGTGCCGAAATTGAGCGCCGCCGCCTAGTGCTCGCTATCGAGAGCTCCTGCGACGAGACGGCCGTGGCGATTATCGATGCGGATGGCAATATGCTGGCCAACCAGGTGTCGACGCAGATTGATTTTCACGCCCGCTTTGGCGGCGTGGTGCCCGAGATCGCCTCGCGCAAACACGTCGAGGTGATTGTGAGTGTCGTGGATGCGGCGCTCGAGGATGCCGCAGCATCGCTTGGTCTTGAGGATGGAGCCATTGCCCCCAGCGAGCTTGCCGCCGTGGGCGTGACACAGGGCCCGGGCCTGGTGGGCGCGCTCGTGGTTGGCGTCGCCTTCGCCAAGGGCTTTGCCTACGCTGCCGGCAAGCCGCTCGTGTGCGTCAACCATCTGGAGGGGCACCTGTTTGCCAACCTGCTGGCGCAACCCGACCTCAAACCGCCGTTTATCTTCACGCTTGTCTCGGGTGGGCACACCATGCTCGTGCACGTGAAGGCGTGGGGCGACTACGAGGTGCTCGGTGAGACGCTCGACGACGCTGTGGGCGAGGCCTTCGACAAGGTAGCCAAGGCATTGGGTCTGGGCTATCCCGGTGGCCCCATCATTTCCAGGCTGGCCGAGACGGGCAACCCCAAGGCGATCGATTTCCCCCGTGCGCTTAACAGCAGAGGAGACTATCGCTTCTCGCTTTCGGGCCTTAAAACCGCTGTGACGCTCTACATTGAACAGGAGACCAAGGCCGGGCGCACGATTCACCTGCCCGATCTGGCAGCTTCGTTTGAGGCAGCTGTCTTTGACGTGCAGTACAAGAAGGCCAAAAACGCATTGCACGCTACCGGATGCAAGGAATACTGCATCGGTGGCGGCGTCTCGGCCAACCCGCATCTGCGCGAGATGATGATCAAGAAGCTTGGGCGTCAGGGGATTCGCGTAACGGTGCCGCCCTTGTCTGCCTGTACCGATAACGCAGCCATGATCGCGGAGGTCGCTCGCCGTAAATTCGACCGAGGTGAAATCTCACCGTTCGACGTCGACGCCGATCCAAACATGACGCTGTAGTCGTACGGGTGCGGTCCCCGGCCCTGCCCGGGCCTAGCGGCCGCATATGAACTTTCCTGCTCTACAGTCCTGCTCACGACGGAGGCCACATTAAGTGGCCTCCTGTTCGTGCGGAACTCGCGATAAAGTTCATATGCGCCGCCCGGCTCCCGCGGCTCTCAGGGGCATCTCTCATGCAAAAACTGTCGTGGGGTAAAGTCCGAGGTCAGCGGCGTTTTATACCGAGAAATTCAAAAAAGTTGAAAATTCATTACATATTTGCGTTGACTTTAGGTAACTAAAGTTTCATACTCCTTTTCAACCACTGGGGGATGTGAACACGCACGGATCGTTCACATCATGATCGAAGAGGATTTCTTAGACATGTTCACGCATCAGCTAAACATTATCAGCGTAGTAATTATCTGATGCGGGTTAGCACATACAGCTGGCCCGTACGATAACGGGCGGCTGATGAAGATGAGGGCCGTCGAGCGCAACCGACGGCCCTCATTTTTTATGTCTGGGAAGTTCTTTTTAGAGGAGGAAATGTAATGAACGGAGTTTTGCTCATGGTTGTGGCCGCGGCGGTGCTCGCCTGCGGCTATCTGGGCTATGGCCGATGGCTGGCCAACAAGTGGGGCGTTGACAAAGAGGCCCTCACGCCGGCCAAGCGCATGAAGGACGGCAACAGCTTCTCGCCCGTCTCCGCCTTCACCGCGTTCTCGCACCAGTTCAGCTCGATCTGCGGTGCCGGCCCTGTCACGGGTACGATCGTCGCCATGGCCTTTGGCTGGCTGCCCGTCGTGCTCTGGGTCCTCGTCGGCGGCATCTTCTTTGGTGCCGTCCACGACTTTGGTGCCCTGTACGCTTCGATGAAGAACAACGGCAAGTCGCTCGCTCAGCTCATCGAGAAGTACATCGGCAAGACCGGCCGTCGCCTGTTCCTGCTGTTCTGCTGGCTGTTCTGCATCATCGTCATCGCCGCTTTCACCGACATGGTCTGCAAGACGTTCATGTTCACCCCGGCCGTTGACGCTTCTGGTGCTGCTACCGGTGCCATCGACTTCACCAAGTCCTATGCCGCCGGCTGCGCTGGTACCATCTCCATCCTGTTCACCTTCGTCGCTATCGCCTTTGGTTGGGCCCAGAAGAAGTTCAACCTCACCGGCGCTGCCGAGTTCGTCACCGGCGTGGTCCTCATGGTTCTCATGTTCGCCGTCGGTATGCAGTTCCCGGTCTACCTGGATAAGTTCCAGTGGTTCGCCGTCGTCATGGTCTACCTGGTCTTCGCTGGCGCTATGCCCATCCAGATGCTCAAGACCCCGCGTGACTACCTCACTTCCATCATGATGATCGTCATGATCGTCTGCGCTGTCCTCGGCATCGTCGTCCTGGGCGTCAACGGTCAGGCCACTATCACCGCTCCGGTCTTCACCGGCTTCTCCACTGCCTCCGGCATGATGTTCCCGGTCCTGTTCGTCTCCGTCGCTTGCGGTGCTCTCTCCGGTTTCCACAGCCTCGTTTCTTCCGGCACCTCTTCTAAGCAGGTCGAGAAGGAGCAGGACGCCGTCAAGGTCGGTTACGGCGCCATGATCGTCGAGTCCTTCGTCGGCATCCTTGCCATCATCGTCGCCGGCATCATGTTCTCCGACATGAACACCGCCGGTACCGGCGCCCTCAACGCCGGTGTCGCTTCCACCCCGTTCCAGATCTTCGCCGCTGGCATCTCCCGCGGTATGCAGGCCTTCGGTGTTGACGGCACGCTCGCTACCGTCTTTATGACCATGAACGTCTCCGCTCTGGCCCTGACCTCGCTCGACGCCGTCGCCCGCATCGCCCGCACTTCGTTCTCCGAGTTCTTTGCCCAGACCAACGATGCCCTGGCCATCGAGTCCAAGGCCGGCTACATGAAGGTCCTCGGCAACCCCTGGTTCGCCACGGTCGTTACCCTGCTTCCCGGTCTCGCCCTCGCTTTTGGTGGCTATGCCAACATCTGGCCGCTCTTTGGTGCTTCCAACCAGCTGCTCGGCGGCATGACCATGATCACCCTCGCCGTGTTCTGCAAGTGCACCGGCCGCAAGGGTTGGATGCTCTACGTGCCCGTCGTCTTCCTGCTCTGCTGCACCTTCACCTCGCTGGTGCAGAGCGCCATGGGCTGCATGACCGCCGTCCAGGCTTACGGCTTCTTCGGTACCATCCCGGCTACCGCCACCACGGCCGCCGTCTCCGTTGCCGCCACCAAGGGCCTGCAGCTCGTCTTTGCCGTTCTGCTGATGGTCCTGGGCCTCATCGTTGCCGTTAACTGCCTCAAGGAGTTCTTCGGCAAGGAGGCCGGTTCCATGCCTGACGAGGATCCCGAGTGGTCCGAGATGGGCAAGGCCGAGTATGGCCGCACTGCTGCTGCCGAGGCTCCCGTCGACGCCGAGGCCGCCAAGGCTTAGTCGACCTGACGCGTTGAACGTCACATCTATATGACTCGGAAAGACCGGGTCCGCGACTTCGCGGGCTCGGTCTTTTTTTCATGCAAAAGCGGGTGACGCTCGAGTGTTCTCGCAGATGTTTTGCATGGATAAGGGCGCGCGTTGTACCATATGGACGTATATGTGTGCATATGAAAGGGGCCCCGTGGCCAAGACGGTATATTCCGATAACCAAAATAATGTCGATGCCCTGGCTGAGCGTCTGAGCAGCCAGACGTCGCTTTCTGCCGAGCGTGCCAAGCTGGTTGCCTACGACCTGCTTTGCCGCAAGGCGCTCAAGATTAAGTCGAGTGCGCTGGCGCAAATTTTTCGCTCCGTCGATAAGGAATGTGACACCAAGGCAATGCGCGATGAGCTTATCGCGGCAAATATTGTGACCAAGATCGAGGGTAGCGGCATTAACGGGCGCCCGGCGTTCTATACCATCAATGCCGAGATCCGCGATGCCCAGGAGCAGCCTGCCGAGTCCGTCGAGGATTTTGTCGTCGAGGATTCCGCTGACGTGCCTGCTGTGGAAGAAGCTGCTCCGCGTGAGCATGTCGATACCGATGAGTTGCTCGATGAGAACGTCGTGCGTGCCTTTACGGCCAAGGCAGGACGCGGCGGTTTTGGCGGGGGCGGCAAGCGCGATGCGCAGCGCCGCGCCCAGCAGGAGCGCTTCCGTCGCGCCGTTGCTCAAAAGGGTGAGACGGATGCTGAGGCCGTCGAGGAAAAGCCCGTTGGGATGCAGGAGCCGACTCGCACTCAAGAGCATGCTGGGATCCAGGAGCCCAAGCGTCGCCGCGGTGCCCATTTTAAGGCCGAGCAGCGAGGTATTGCATGCGAGGTCCAGGATTCCGCCGAGGCTGCTGACGCGTCCGATGAACCGGCCAAGAAGGCTCCGGGTTCATGCCGTCCCGGACGTGGTTTTGCGGGGCGCGCGTATCCCGTAAGGCGTCAGGAGAAGAGCGAACCGGCTTCGACCACTCAGGACGAGAAGGACGAGAAGGCCGTTGAGCCGGCGGCTCGCGAACAGAAGCCTGTTGAGCCGCAGCTTGAGGTCGATGCCGAGGCCAAGGGCCAGCAGCCTACTGATGAGCAGGCGGAGCAGGGCGCGTCGAGCAAGCCTCGCCGCCGTCGCCATCGTGGGGGCCGCAGTTCCCATGCCGAGACTGCAGCCGAGAAGACCACGCCGCAGGACGAAGATGCGAAGGTCGAGGTTTCTTCGGGGCAGCCTAAGCGCCAGCCGGCGAAGGAGAGCAAGTCCAATCGTCCGCAGAAGCAGGCGCCTATGCCGAAGCGCGAGCGCAATTCCCAAGGCGATTCTAAGCGCAAGTCTCAGAAGAAGCCGGAGTCTACCGCAGCAGATACTGCTGCCCAGCAGCCCAAGTCGGCAGTCCACGGCGAGGTCTCGGCGTTTGCCCTTGCCCGCGTTTTAGGCAGGCAGCTGCTCAAAGTTGTCCCTACGCCTACGGCGCTCTCTAAGATCAAGGAGCAGCAGACACAGATCGTAAAGGTCGAGGGCAAGGACGGCAAAAAGGCTCCGCAGCGCACTCAGCACAACGAGATGTCCAACCGCAAGATTGCCGAGGAAATCGCAATCATCCAGGCTTGGATCGAGCAGAACCGAGGTGCCGATACGCCGGTTGCCTCGCGCCGCCAGCGTGCCTACCAGATCTTTAACGACGAGAAGGCTTTTGACGGCAAGCACGGTGAGCGCCTGATCAGACGCATGACCGAAAAGGGCATCAGCATGCAGGCGATCAAGGTCGCCCCCAATCGCCCCGTGCACTTTACGGGCTTCTTTACGCTGGGCGCCGACAAGCCGTTCATTATGGTCGAGAACCTGGACACCTACGACGAGATCGTCAAGCTGCTGCGTGGCCGCAAGCACGCCAAGCTCTTTGGCATCAAGGTGGGCGGCGTGATTTTTGGCGGCGGATGCAAGGCGAGCGTCTCGCATGCCCTGGACGATTATCTGGCCGAGATTGGCTATCGCTTTAACTACGTCTACTACGTAGGCGATATCGATCGCGAGGGCGCGCGCATTGTCGAGCAGACTCGCAATGCCAATGTGGTTGAGATTCGCCTGCATGCCGGCATGTACCGCGCCATGCTCGCCGAGCATAAGCGTCGCGTGAAGGCTGGCGGCGAGTGCGAGCCCGCGGCTGCCAACCAGGGCGTGCCACAGAACCTGGCAGCGACGATCAAGGATCTGCCCATGGTCACGCGCGTGCAGTTCCGCAACGTGCTACGTGAAGGCGGGCGCATTCCGCAGGAGATCCTGATGACCGCAGACTATCGGGATGGCGACTCGGGAAGCTTCGACCGCATGCTCAACAACTAGGGCGTTCGGCCCCGGGAGAGCGGGGACACCGGCTTAGGTTT
>CAUATU010000046.1:0-12459 GCA_958432255.1 uncultured Collinsella sp. | reverse complement strand
GGTGAAATCGGTCATGGGCATCACCTCCCATCGGATGGAGGGCTCTGCCCGGCACGAGGACTGCCGACAGCGCTGCTGATTCTAGCAGAGCGTCATTCTTCTTCGATCAATCCGTGCTCCACTCCCTCGCCGGAATCCAGTCTTTCCGCAGCTCGACGAAGGTGTTCTTGATTCCCGCGACCCCAAAACGGATCGTTTTCGCGCTCGTCACGGGCCTTGAGCTTGCCCCTGGCTCTCTCGACGGCCTCGCCAGTCGCTTGCCGCCGAACCTCATCCTTAACTTCCTCGCCGATCTCCCCAAATTCCAACGCCGGCCCGTTCTTGCTCACCGGTCCGTACATGCTCGGCCCTCCCCTGCTCGCGACCTGTTTTCCAGCCAAGACCGTACTCGCTATTGCCTCTAATAGCTTGAACAGCTCTTCATCCGGCCACTATTAGCAACTATTAGTCCAAATCCTCCAGCCCAGCAGCCAATAACCACCATTAGCCCAGCTAAACGACCAAAACAAATCGCCCGGTGCACAGAATCTGAACAGTCACGAGACGCGTTGAACTCAACATGCGCGGCCTGTCCCGCGTGGACAGCTACAGGGTCGTCTACGTCGCCGGCCCTGTTGCCATTCAATCAGCTGCATAATATATAGGCAGGTCTCCCGAGTACTCCCGTCGCCCTAGTGCGTTGCCATTCAAAGCAACGAGTAACGCTTGGGTAAGAGGGCCCACCTTCACTCTTGGTGAATCACTCGCCGCCCCTGTGCCCTTTTCGGCAATTTCCTGTACCCCTTTTGGAAACTCGAGTGCCTATCTGGCCGACGAAAAGATTTAGCGAATTTAGGTGTACCACTCTGTGTTAGTTTGTATTTTAGACAGTATTTGTGATACGCTTTGTTTCAATCAGTAGTGGTACGATTTCGTTTGTTCAACGAAGGAGGTAATTGTCTATGGCAGTGGCCGAGGAGAAGAAAAGAATCCAGGTTACTCTGCCTCTCGAAATTTGGCGTGATCTCGATGACTACGCGAAGAGCCGCGGTGTAGCTAAGTCGTCTATGGCGGCGATCGCTATCGCCGAGTTTTTGGAGCGTGTTAAAGAGCAAAAATAGATATGAAAAAAGCCCCCTACCGCCAAGTAAGAAGGGCTTTTTCCATGTTCAAATGTGGCTTTCTGGCCTGTTACCTGCAATCCTAGCACACGTATGCTTCGATTTGGGTCCCTATGTTGAAGTACTACCAAAATACTATGGCATCACTTCGACTGATGGCTAGATAGCCTCAACGAGAGGCTAGTTTATGGATAGAAATTTAAAACCGGACGTGGGCGGTGGCTATCCGTGGGACACGGATAGCCACCCGTCCGGCCCCGCAAGCCCGTCTGGAATGGGGGCGGCGTCCGATTTCGCGAATCAGGCCGTCACAGATGCCGCCATGCCCAATAGTGAGAGTCACCGCGAAGCACTTCGCCGGGCATCGGATGAATCGTCCCGTGTCGCCCACATGGTGCAGGATATGGTCAGCGAGAAGGTCGCGATCATCAAGCCGCCGTGGATGCTCGAGCTCGGTTTGCCTAGACTTGACACCGATATCATGGGGCGGATTTGGTCGTTCCAGCGCAAGGACGTTTACAAATCCACCTGCTACATCAGCCTTGCCACCATGGCGGCGGACGTCAACTCGGATCGGTCGAACGTCAAGAAGAGAATCGATAAGCTCGTCGAACTCGGTCTTTTGATTAAGTCGCCGCGTGGTAATAACAAATCTGTTGAGTACCGGCTCGATATGACGGCGATCGCTAAACGCAGGCTCGAAGTCGAGGAGAGTAGGAAAAAGCAACGCGCCGAGAATTCGGCGAAACGCAAAGCTCAGTGGGACGCAAAGCATTCTGCCTAGTTTGAAGGGCTATGGGTTGTATGAACCCATAGCCCTATTTCTTTTTCTTACAAACTATGGGTTGAAAGAACCTACAGTATAGCTATGGGTTGTTTTAACCCATAGTTTGGCGAAAAATCATTTTATTGATAGGGGGTTAAATAACGGTTCTTCAGCAAGACTATTGGTTAGGACAACCCATAGTCTTGCTGACAGAGATCGCGGACGCTTTTCTGTGACGGTATAGCTATGGGTTGAAAGAACCCATAGACAATTTAAGCCACTTTTCTAGCTATGGGTTAATCCAACCCATAGAAAGCGATCGAAAAATGCCAAAAAGTACCGGAATAGTTATTTCAACCCATAGTTTGAGCCTGTGTTACCCGTGGCCAACTTATCAACTATGGGTTGTCTCACGAGACTATGGGTTGAAATAACCCATGCCAACTATGGGTTCAGTTAACCCATGCACTATGGGTTGAAATAACCACAACTATGGGTTGAAATAACCACAACTATGGGTTCATACAACCCACCAAGTCTGACTAGAGTGAATAAGATTCACTTAGTCTGAGCTCAAGGGAGAAACGGAGAAATCTACCAGAAAGCATTTAATGATCGAACGATATACAAACAAGAAGATCCTTCGTCCTTGCCCTCCGTTCGGCTACGCCTCACTCCGCGTCGCCTGTGGCTCCTTGGCGCTCGCTACGCTCGCACTCCGGTCGCCTTCGGCTCTCTGCGCGTCGGCTACGCCTCCTTGCCCTCCGCGCGCTTGCGCACGCTCCGCGTCGCCTGCGGCTCCTTGGCATGGCCTTCGGCCAAAAGTGTGGGGGCTCCGCCCCAACTCCCCGCCCACGTTCTCGCCGATCCCCGGCGCCGGCGTCGCCTTCGGCTCCCCGGGCGACCTATCGCACTCAGTCGCAACCCGTCCAATTCGGCAATGAGTGCCGAATCCGATTCCCGGTCGATCGGGATACCGGTATTCAGTCAACCTTGCACAGAATACCGCTAGAAGGTCACAGAAGTGAAAATAGGACGACTTATTGGTGGGGTTTGACCGTTTTCTCATTGCTATATAAAACGAGGTCTTAAATCGGCTCTCAGTGGCCTAAAAAGAGACAGGAGCACCTTTCGATACCCCTGTCCTGATCCTCTTGGACTTCCATTTTGTCACAACGTTAAGAACGTTACGTCGCCCTCTTCGTTAAAACCCGTTTTCGGCAAGGTACTCGTCGAACAGCTCACGTGCGATGTCGGAAACGGACTTGTCCTCCTCAAGGGCGACCTGCTTCAATCGCTTGCGGTAGCTCTCGGGAACGTAGACAGACAGCTGTACAAGCTTCTCAGATGCCCCTTCAAGGCCCTTTTTTGGGCGTCCGGCTTTCCGTACCTGTGAAGCCGGTTTCTGGGGCTCGGATGCGCCTTCAACGATTTTCTGCTGCCTCTCCTCGGCGACCTCCGCGGCCTTGTCGAAGTACGAGGTCGATTTCTTGAACTTGCTTGCCATTACAGGACCTCCTCGATCTCGTCCAGGATGCTCTCGATTGCCTGGGCGGCCTTGCCGCTCTTCGCGATTTCGTACACGGGCTTGCCCAGGGCCGCGCCCTGTTTGAATGCCGCCGCGGTTGGAACGGTGCCCAGCACGGGAAGGTCATCGGCCTCAAGAAGCTCGAGGAACTGCCTGTCCACGGTCTGGTTGCCGGCGAAGTTGTTGACGATGATGGCGAACGACAAGTCGGGATTGGCCTCGGTGATGACCTTGATCGTGCGCTTCATGGGTTTCAGGCCCAGCGTACCGGGCTGCACCGGGATAATCGCGATATCAGCGTTCTTGGCATACTCGGCGGTGTCATCGCTCAGGAACCCCGGCGTGTCGATGACGTTCACGGCGTCCTCGTCGTCGAGCAGCCCCTTCTCGTGGTTCGCACCGCCCTGCGGGTCCAGGTTGCCGAAACCGACCTTGCGGCCGCGGCGCTCGAGGCCCCAGGCGATCTCGTCGGCGAACGTCGTCTTGCCGACGCCGCCCTTCTGATTGACTAGCAGGATGTTCGTCGCCATGTCCTCCCCTTTCTGAAATAGCATAGTTATATATTAGCACATTAACATGTGACTACATTAAGCAATTATAAGTCGCAGGTAGAAATATATGAACATGTTACGCAATTAGCATAGTATTACATTAACGTGTTCACGGCTTTGGGTTGTTTTAACCCACAGCCGTGCTAAAGTTGCCAAAAGGGGCACAAAGGCCAATGCGTTTGCGCAGTGCCGGCACAGCGACCTAGCATCGTGTGCACCGGCGGAATCATCGCTGGCCTGCAGGGAGAGCATATCCACAGGCTCATGGTCGCCGGAAGCCTAGGGATGCAGCACGCGCCGGACGGCGACTGGGAGCGCGCCGATTGGGATGCGCTGCCGCCTGGCTCGACAGATACGGTTACAAAGTCGCTGAATGCGAGACGGGGACCCTTCCGACCGCCGACGCAGCGAGGCGGTTACGCGAGTGGGAACGCAAGGGTAAAAATGCATCGTCACTGAACCAGTGAGGTAGCATTCTTTAGTTAGATGATGGATATTGAAATTAATTAGCGTATAATGTACATATATCGTAATGTATGCGTTTCACCATGGGAGAGGGATCTGTCATGAGCTGGAAACCGAGAAAATGCGTTATCGCCTTACTGACTTTGGCGGCTCTGGCGTGTTTCGCCGCCTTGATCGCCGTCAATATCAAACCGCAACACGATGCTTATCCCTCATCTTTGTCCATTAAAAAGGGTCAAGATTTCAGCCTTGGCCGAAACGTCAATTATTTTGACAAGCTAAAACCTAATGAGGAAAACATCTTGATGTTCTGGGCATCGTGGTGTCCGCACTGCGAATCTCTCATAGAGGATATGCAGCAACTTGATAATTTCGCAGCCATAAGGAAGAACCTTTTCACTGTTTCCGAGGACAGCACGATTGAAGAAGCCTCGGTCCATGAAGGAGACTTTCCCATATACATAGATCAAGATAAGGCCGTGTATGACCAATATGAACTTGAGCATATTCCGTCCGTATTCATACTGGATGATCAAGGAAACATCATCGGCTCAGCCGAGGGAGAGAAAGAATCTCTTGCCTTATTAAAGAAATACGCCGAATACAACGGATAGAAAGCGGCAGGAGGCGATATCGAGTAACTATCAAAGGCCAGATTAAGGAGCCCGCCATGAAGAAATGTCTACCCTCCATCGTCTCAGCAACTCTTTGCCTCTCCCTTGTCATGACACCATTTGTACCCGTTGCGGCAGCCTATGCCGACGAGGGATCTCCCGCCGAGAGCAGTGAGATCTACGTCGGAGACAACTACGACGAAAATTACAATATATCCCCTTTTGAGCGCGGGCGCTGCACGGATTCATATTCCAAGGCGTGGTGCGATTCTCACGGATTTGCAAATAACCGCCCTGTCCCTCACAAGGTCAAGCTGATCCCGAAGGAGGAGGCTTGCCTGCGCGATCTCTACGTTGCTGGCACCGCTGGTGTGATCGCCGGTTACGTGACAAAAGGTCCTGCCGGCGCCTTGTATGCAACCGCAAGGGCATCGTACCGACTTTTCACTTGCCTGTTCTAAAAGGCAGTTGCCATGCTGTCGCAAAATCAATCGAGATACTTGGACACAATCGGCTTTGCCCTGCTCGCATCACTCTTTGCTAGCGACCTTTTGCTGAAACCGCCCAAGGAACTCGTTTTGCTTGCCATAGACTGCATTTCCGCCCTTTACTTTACGGCAACCCTAATCGTCGGACTAAAGGAGAGGAAAAAAGGCGCAGTCGTTGCGTCCGCCGTAGGCGTGATCACAGCCATTGCATCATTCTTTATCTGACACATTGGTGATTTAGGGGCGATATCGTAGGAATACGACCGGGAGAGTCGGGACCATAGGCTCCGGTAAGAACCTTCGCCATGCCCCACGCATCGAGCCCGATGATTTCCCCGCCGGACGCCCTGACGGTCACGGCCTCCGGCGTCCACGCGATTTCATCGTCCGTGAGGCGGATGGGTGTGACGCCGCCGGCGTCCATCCGCCTCACGACCTCATTCCGCTTATCGCGCCAGCCCGGCTTGAGCCATTTGATGACGGTCGGACGCGAGACGCCAAGGACGCACGGGCGCAGCTCGAGCTCTAATACATGAGGTCACAGCTTGTAATGCGTGAACATATGACTACATTAACATGGTCATGTATTACCGAACGTTATATGCTGAGCTGGATCCGCCCGTCTGTTATCTTTGCTGCTGACCGCTGAGAACATGGCCGCCGTCATCGGCAAGGATGGCGTGGAGACGGAGATTCAAGTGGGGCAGATGTGCCAAACACTGGGCAAGCCTGGCTTCGATTGGCTGTTTAATAAGCACTAACGGTTGAGTTATTGCAGCATAATCGCAGCTGTAAATAGGTGACCATATGACCATGCTAATATGTGCGCACAGTCATATGGTCACAGTTATAGATCGGTTTAATCTGTGGCCCTTAAGCTGAAGCTGCCTCAACGAACCGTGACTGGCGAGACGCAAAAGGGGAATCCCTTTTGCGGGATTCCCCTTTCCGAGTCGTTAAGCGATTTGCACTACATCTGCTCGCGGCGCTTCTTCCGATCGAGAAAGACGCCGGCCGCCACGAGGACGGTACCGCCGATGGCGAACGTCTCGCCGATGAGTCCCGCGCGGTCGCCGGTCTGGGCGAGGCTGCCGGGCTGGGCGGTATCCGTGCCGGCGAGGTGCTTCGGGGTGTATGCCGCCTCCTCTGCCTCCTGTCGTGCAATCTCATCGGAAAGCTTCTGCTCCGCCGCGATGCGGTCGGACTTCGCCGACTCGTAGGCGGCGAGTGCCGCATCATAGCCGGACTGGAGCCCGTCCACCGCGGCCTGCTTCTCGTCCAGGATGGCCTTGGCGGGCGCGACCTTGGCACGTGCCTCGACTGCTGCGGCGAAAAGCGCGTTGAGGGCGTCATCCGCGTTCACATCATGGCCGGAAGCGATCGCCGCGCCGGCATCGATGGAGTTCAGCTTCGACAGCTTGGCGTCTGCCTGCGCCTTTGCCTGCTCGGCGGCGGAGACCAGGGACTCGGCGGCGATGGTATTCGCCTTCGCGGCATCAAGCGCGGCCTTGGTGTCATTGACGGCCTTTACTGCATCCTGCTCGCGCTGCTGTGCCTCTGCGAGCTTCGCGGCAAGGCCGGTGAGGATGTCGAGGTTCGACTGTGCGTCCTCGAGATCGGTCTGGGAGCCGGTAAGCTTGTCGGCGGCAACGTCGGTGTCGGTCTTTGCGGCATCGACGGCACGCTGGGCATCCGCGAGGGCGCGTGCGGTGGCGTCCGCCTTTTGCTCGGCGGCGGCGAGGACTGCCGCCTTCTCGGCCTGGTCGGCTGCCGCCGCGTCATGGACGCTCTTTGCTGTATCGAGCGCCTTCTTGGCGTCGGCGACGTCCTGGAAGAACTTCGCGAGGTCGGCGTTCGCATCGTCCACGCCCTGCTGCTTAGCAGCGGTGTCCGCCTTGGCGGAATCCAACTTAGACTGTGCGGTCATTACGGCTGCGTTGGCAGCATCAAAGGCGACCTGCTTCTGCTGGACGGTCGACTTTGCCGTATCGACTGCCGCGTTGGCGGCATCGAGGTCCGATTTCGCCGCATCAAGCTCGGTCTGGGCATCCGTGACGCCCTGCTGCTTGGCGGCGACATCAGCCTTGGTGGCATCGACGGCACGCTGGGCATCGGCAACACCCTGCTTTGCGGCATCGACACCTGCCTGTGCGGAATCCACCGCGACCTGCTTCTGCTGGACGGTTGTGGCGGCGCCGGCGGCTGCCTGCTTCTTGGATGCGAGATCGGCCTTGGCTACGTCGAGTGCGCTCTTGGCGTTCTTGAGACCGTTGATATAGGAGGTCAGCTTCTGCTCGTACTCGTCGACGGAGATGGGGTTCGTGTTCCAACCGGAGCCGGACCAGCCGGAGATCTCTGCGGTGTAGCACTGCGTCTGAAGCCCGGACATGGTGCCCTTGGTGCAGGTTGCCATTCCCATAACGGCGAGTTCGGGATTGATGATGTTCATGTAATGGCCGACGGTGCCGCTACTGCCGTTCTCCCAGTGGCAGTTGTCTGCAATCCAATGGTTGATTGCGACGCCGTTCTTTGCATAGAAATCATAGGCATCCTTGCCGACAAGACCGGTGACTCCATAAAGGGCCTCCGTTGCCTTGTCGAAAAAGCCCTTCTCCTGCTCGATCCACTGCCCACTCGGATCGATTCCATAATTCCATGCCAGGTTTTCGGCAAAATCATATTGACGGGCATGATCGAGCACGGTGTCGCTGTAGTTGGCATCTGCGATCGCACCGGCGATGAGCTTGTAGGTGACATGGAGCTCGGACAGGCCGACCGACTTGCGGTAGTCGTTGATGGACTTCATCCACTTGATCGCATTGAGCATATTGTCAAGAGACGTGGCGTCCTTGGAGTTGCCGACTTCGGTCTTTCCGGCATATTTGGCGTTCAGGATGATGTTGACTGCGTCATTGGCACCCATGGCACGGAAGAAGCCGATGGCTCCCTGCTTGAGTTGTGCGTCGGCGGAGTCGAGTTTCGCCTGTGCCTCGTCGACCTTCTGCTGGGCGGCGGTCACGGCCGCGTCAGCGGTATCCTTTGCGGTCTTGGCGTTCGCAAGCTCTTCGTCGGCGGCTGCCTTGGCGGACTCGGCGTCCTTGACAGCCTGCTTCGCGGCATCCAGCTTGGCGATGGCATCGGCGTTCGCCTGCTTGGCCGCATCGAGGTCGGAGTTCGCGGCATCGAGTGCGGACTGGGCGTCGTTCACGCCGGACGCGGCATCGACCGCGGCCTGCTGCTTCGCAGAGAGGGATGCCTGGGCATCATTTAGCTCGGTCTGTGCCGTTGCCGCGGCGGATTGCGCCTGCTCGAGCTCGGACTCGCACTGGGACTGTGCCGCTTGTGCGGCAGCGAGGGCTGCCTCCGCGTCCGCGACCTTCTGTTTTGCCGCATCGTACTCCGGGCCGCTCGCGCCTGCCTCCGCTGCAGCGAGGTCTGCTTTCGCCTTCTCGTAGGCGGCGCTGGCGGCTGCGGCCTTCGCATCCGCCGCGTCCTTGTTCTGCTGGGCTGCGGCGAGGACGGCATCGGCGGAATCCTTTGCAGACTGGACCGCAACCAGCTTGGACTGGGCATCGGCAAGCGTCGCGTTGGCGTTGTCCAGTTCGGCCTGTGCCCTGTCCACGGCAGCCTGGGCGTCGCGCACGGCCTGCTCGGCGGCACTGATTGCCTCCGGGGTGGCGCCTACGGCATCGGCCTTGGCTTTATCGAGGGCGTCCCTGGCATCCTGGGCCGCCTTGAGGGCGGACTGGTACGCTTCGTCCTTCTCGGACGCATCGGTCTTGGCGTCTGCGAGACCTGCCTTCGCCTGCTCGAGGTCCTTGCCGGCGGCATCGGCGGCGTCCTTGCCCTCTGCGACCTGACGGGCGTACTCGTCCATTGCCGCTCGGTCGGCTGCCGTGCCGGCGCTGACTGCCGAATCGTAGGATGCCTTGGCCTGGTCGCGGGCGGAAGCCGCCTCGTTGTAGGGACCGGCGGCCTCATCGTAGGATGCCTTGGCGGCGTCCTCCTTCGCCTTCGCCTCGTCGACTGCCTTCTGCAGGTCCGCGATGGTCTGTGCGGCGGATTTCGCGCCGGTACCGGATGCCGCGCCGGCGTGGGCGGCAATCGGCGACATCACGGCGGGGTGCTGCGAGCCCCCGTCACCGGTCTGGGCGAATGCCGTGAACGGTGAGATGAGGCTCGATCCGGTCATGGCGGCCATGGTCGCCGCGGTGACGGTCAGACGCGCGATCCCCTTCGGAGTGTGAATCTTTTTGTTTGGCAGTGCGGCGAAGTGATCGCCACCGGTAGCAAAATGCTTTCTTCCCTGAGTCATTGTGCTGTTCCATTCCTTTTCCGCGCCCTATCCGACTGGGCATCAGAGTGCTTTCCAATAGAGATAATTATGCGCCTTAACTGGGATTGTTGTATATAGTCCGTTGGCTTTTATACAACAATCTATGACTCTTTTTGTCATGGATACGAAGACGCTTCAGAAATCATTCGGCATGAGATGCAAAGAGCTCCGCGCTGGACTCGGGTGCAGTCAGGAGCAGTTCGCCAATTTGATTGAAATGGATCGTTCCTACTACGCGAGCATTGAAGTCGGGCGGCGTAATGTCAGCCTCTCAAATCTCAAGAAGATTGCCGACGGATTTCAAATCAGCATTGCTGAACTCATGAGAGGCGTCAGCTAAATTTATTCGTCTCATAGTTCACAGTGGGTCTCGTTGATTAGTGCCTTAAGAAAATGGAAATCGTCCCAACGAGCTATCGTCAATCGTCCCAATAAATTACCGTCAATCGTCCCAATAAGTAATCGTTATTTGTCCCAACGACGCAGATAGACGCTATAATTTCAAATGAATGATTGGAGGGAAAGCCGATGGATAGGTATATAGGACGTTGTGTTGACTGCTTGGTCGAGCGCGACCTTGGCATTTTTGGTGCAGTGCTCATTCAGGGGCCGAAATGGTGTGGAAAGACAACGACAGCTCAGAGATTTGCCGAGTCATCGTTATCTCTCTCCGACCCATCTGGCGGTTTTGCGGCCCTCCAGCTCGCTCGTCTCGATCCGGCCCAAGCAATTGTCGGACCGACCCCGAGGCTTGTCGACGAATGGCAGGAAGAACCGAAGCTATGGGATGCCGTGCGATTCGAATGCGATGTCAGGGGAGGGGAGCCAGGACAGTTCATTCTCACCGGATCTGCGACGCCGCGAGCCGAGAACCAGCCGATGCACAGCGGTGTGGGTCGAATTGCCCGTTTGCGGATGGATACCATGACGCTTTTCGAGCTCGGTATTTCGTCGGGAGCGGTCTCGCTTGGTGCGCTGCTCGATGGCGATTCCGTTGCGGCGTCACTCGGATCCATCGCCGGTATCGCCGGTATCGCGGATTTGCTCTGCCGCGGCGGTTGGCCCCAAGCGGTCGGTAAGACAACTGCCGACGCAATGCGGATAGCCGCCGCCTATATTGACGGTGTTTGCGAGTCTGACGTTTCGAGGGCGGATGGAGTGAAACGCGACCCGGTTAAGGTAAGGGCCTTGCTCTCGTCGCTTGCACGCAATGAATCGACTCTTGCCGGCATGAGGTCCATCGAAAGGGATTTGGGCGTTGACGTCTCAAAGAATACGATTACCGGCTACATGGACGCGCTGCGCCGTATCAATATCGTCGACGATGTCCCCGCGTGGCATCCGGCTCTCAGGTCGCCGGTGAAGTTGCGGCAGGGCGCGAAGCGGCACCTTGCGGACTCATCGCTCGCCGTTGCCCTCATCGGTGCGGACCCGGAGTCGTTGTCATCCGATCCGAAGACCCTTGGCTTGCTCTTCGAATCCCTTGTGCTGCACGATCTCAAGGTTTACGCGGCGGCCAGCGATGCGACCGTATCTCACTACCACGACGCTGACGACCTAGAGGTCGACGCGATTGTCCATCGTCGTGACGGCTCGTGGGTTGCCGTTGAGGTTAAGCTCGGGAGCCCCCAAGTCCCAGAGGCAGTGGAAAATCTGCTTCGACTTGAGCGAAAGCTGGTCGATCGCGGGGAGAGGCCGCCTGCGGCGAAACTCATCGTCATCGGGTTTGGTATGCCGGCTCACGTAACTAGCGAAGGCATCGTTGTTGCTCCGGTCGATACGCTCGGAATCTAAATTATTGTTATTTGCATTTCCAGAAATCCTCTATCTAGACGCCTCCTAGAGGATTTCTGGAAACAACCGGTATTTTGATCTGGGCTACGAAAGGTTACGGGTCCAGATTCCGTGCTGCGTGGAGCCGGTGGTCTTGTATCCGTGGCGGTCGATTCACGCCGCAAGCCTGTCCCAGTCGATGCGTTTCCAGTTGCCGCACGGCGCGTGGTTCACGATGAGCCCGCCGGCGACCATGAGCGCGTGGTTGCGTGCCTTGCGCGCCTCGCGCGCGAGCGCCCTCTTCTTGTCCGAAATCTGGACCTCGGCCTGCTTCTTCTTGCATTGAAGCCTGAACCAGGTTCAGCTGGCATGGTTAAAAACGGGGGCGACGCTTTTGCGTCGCCCCTCGTCCCAGCCGGTTGCTTTAGTTGTACACACGGTAGTTACACTTGAACTGGGTTATGTGTCCATAGTTGGAGCGGTACCAACCCGACGTATAGCTGATTGCCTCTGCGCCTAGATAGTCGTAGCCCTTGTTGTAGCGAAGCTGACGGTAGGTCGTGTCGTACTCTGCTACGTAAAACGTGTCTCCAGAGAAGGCTTTGTACCGGTCCTTAACCGTCGAAGCCATGTACGCGGGTTCGACATCGCCTTTCTCCCCGTTGAGCGCATAGACGGGTGCCGCGATTCCGCATAAAGCCGTTGCCACGAGGATGGCGTAGACAGCCATGCGCGACGCATTGGACTTCAGCTGTTCAAATAGTTTCATGTCATTCACTTCCTTCGTATGTATCGAGGTATTCCTGCTTGAGCGTCTGCGAGGACGACTTGATCTTTT
>CAUATU010000045.1:0-13305 GCA_958432255.1 uncultured Collinsella sp. | reverse complement strand
CCAGAAGGTCTATGCCGCCCTCTTTTCATGCCAATTTGTTCGCCCTGGCGACCGCTCGCTGGCATTGCCAGAGCATCGGCGTTGCCTTGGCTGTTGGAAATGATCCCAATGACTATGACCCCTTTGCATCAGTTTCTGTCGAGTCGGTGCTTCTTGCGGGTTGCCCGTATAATGGTTTGCGTATGAACCGCAACCAAGGAGTTCCAGTTTATGGACCAGAGTCTTTTTAAATTCGATCTGATCGCCGAGGACCCGACCACGCATGCGCGCGCCGGCGTGCTGCACACCCCGCACGGCGACATCGAGACGCCGATCTTTATGCCCGTGGGCACCAAGGCAAACGTCAAAGGCATTCCTACCGAGACCGTCAAACAGCTCGGCGCCCAGATCGTGCTTGCCAATACCTATCACCTGTCCATGCGTCCCGGCGAGGACACCATCGCCGAGCTGGGCGGCCTGCACAAGTTTATGAACTGGCACGGCCCTATCCTCACCGATTCGGGCGGCTTCCAGGTGTTCAGCCACAACGATGCCGTCAAGCTCACCGACGAGGGCGTGCGCTTTATCGTCAACGACTATGACGGCCGCCATGTGTTCTGGACGCCCGAGGACAACATGGAAATCGCCATGAAGCTCGGTTCCGACATCTGCATGCAGCTCGACCAGTGCCCGGGCTATCCCGCCACGCGCGCCTACGTTGAGCGCGCCGTTGAGCTGTCGAGTATGTGGGCCGAGCGCTGCTATAAGGCGCATACCCGCGACGACCAGGCGCTCTTTGGCATCGTTCAGGGCGGCATGCACCTAGATCTGCGCCTGCGCTCGCTGCGCCATCTGGAGGAGTGCGGCGACTTCCCCGGTTACGGCATCGGCGGCTACTCGGTGGGCGAGGACCACGAGACCATGTTCGAGACCCTGGCACCACTCGTAAGCGAGTACATGCCCAAGCACAAGCCGCGCTACCTGATGGGCGTCGGCAACCCCACCACCCTCGTGCGCGGTGTGGGCGTGGGCATCGACATGTTCGACTGCGTGCTGCCGACGCGCACGGGCCGCATGGGTACGGCGTTCTCCAGCGAGGGTCGCCTCAACTTCCGCAACGCCCGCTTTGCGCACGACGATGGCCCCATCGATCCCACCTGCACCTGCCCGGTGTGCACGGGCGGCTACAGCCGCGCACTCATCCGCCACATGGTCACGCAGAAGGAGATGCTCGGCGGCATTTTGCTGTCGATGCACAACATCTACTACCTGCTCAACCTTATGCAGCGTGCTCGCCAGGCCATTATCGAGGGCCGTTACGGTGCGTTCGTGAGCGACTGGATGAATAGCCCTGCCGCGGTGGATTACTAAGGGCGGCGCGGGCGCTTGCAGAGCGCGGGCAACAGCAAGGGGCGAGCGCCGGCCGGTCATCACGTTCGCTAACACCGTGTGCGCGACCGCTGACCGATAGCTTGCAAGTGCTTGATGCATCGTGGGTACCATACCGAATAGTTGATGCTCGGGCGGGTGTTTGACGCATGGCGTCGACCCCGCCCGCTTTTCTTTTTCTCGATAGGAGTACCCATGATTAAGAATGAGAACGTCGAGGGCGAGCCCGCCTACGACGAGACGTACCGCCGCGGTCCCGTGGTCATGCGCGGGCCCATGATTCCTAAGGACAACACCTACGCCAACCTGCTGGCGCCCGAGGAGTCGACCGATTGGTTGCACGCCGACCCGTGGCGTGTGCTGCGCATTCAAGCCGAGTTTGTCGATGGCTTTGGCGCGCTTGCCGAGCTCGGGCCTGCGGTGACCATCTTCGGTAGCGCCCGCACGCCCAAGACCGATCCGCTCTACAAGGCGGCGCGCACGGTCGGTCGCAAGATTGCCCAGCGCGGCGTGGCGGTTATCACCGGTGGCGGCCCTGGCGTTATGGAGGCGGCCAACAGGGGAGCGGCGAGTGTCAACGGTAAGTCAGTTGGCTTGGGCATTGAATTGCCGCACGAGCAGGGGCTCAACAAATACGTGAACCTCGGTATGGACTTTCGCTACTTCTTTGTGCGCAAGACCATGTTCGTCAAATACAGCTCGGGCGCCATCGTGTTTCCCGGTGGTTTTGGCACGCTCGACGAGATGTTCGAGGTGCTCACGCTGGTGCAGACGCACAAGGTCAAGCGCATGCCGCTCGTGCTGGTGGGCAGCGAGTACTGGCAGGGCCTATTCGGCTGGCTTAACGGTCCGGTGATGAGCGCCGGTATGATCAGCCCGCTCGATCCGGATCTGGTACACATTACTGACGACCTCAACGAGGCCGTCGACATCGCCCTGAGCGGGCTGATATAGGGTAGGTAAAATGGGACGGGGCTAAAATGACTGGTCTGAAACGTTTGATACCAGTCTTTTTAGCCCCGTCCCAAATGAACTGCTTCTAAGTTGTGGCGGAATAGGGATTGATTTGCGGCTGATAAGCCAAAAACAGTCCCTATTTAACCGCAAGTGGTAAAGGTGCCCCTAGTGGATGGGCTGGTAGCGGGGGCAGTAGCTGATGGCGATGGCGTCGACGCCTACGTGGGTGGCGATGGTGCACCCGATGGGGCCGGTGCCGGCGTCTACGTAGTTCTGGCCCGCGAGCGCCTGGTTGACGAGCTCCTGCTCCTCGGCGGCGCCGGTCGTGAGCACGCGCACGCTGGAGCCCGGATGCTCGGCCAAAAATGCGAGGCAATCGGCCATGGTGTTGGCAACGATGCGCTTGGCACCGCGGCCCTTTTTGATGGCCTTGATCTCGCCCGATTTCCACTCCGGCGAAACGGCCAGGCGAATGTTGAGCATTTGCGTGAGCTGGCCGGCGAGCTTGGGCGCGCGGCCGTTCTTAACGAGGTTCTCGAGCGTGCGGGGAATCAGCAGCAGGTGCGCGTCGGGCAGGGTCGCGCGGATCTGTGCCTCGGTCTCGTCCAGGCTGCGGCCGTCCTCGCGCATGGCGAGCGCGTACTCCACCAGCAGGCCCTCGGCACCCGAGCCGGTGCGCGAATCGATGCAGCGCACGTCGAGCTCGTGGGTCTCGGCGACCAGGCATGCGTTGGAATAGCAGGCGGACCATTCGCTGCACAGCGAGATAAAGATCGCGCTGTCGTGGCCGTCAGCACGCACGCGGTCAAAGAGTGCCTTGAACTCGCCGGCACTCGGCTGCGAGGTGTGCGGCAGCTGCTCGGAGCCGGCCATGCGGGCGACGTACTCCTCGGCGGTGATCTGTACCTGGTCAAGCAGGTCCTCGCCCTCGATAATCACATGCAGTGGAATGACGTAAATGCCAAGCTCTTGAGCACGGGCGGGGGAGATGTCCGACGTGGAGTCGGTTATGATGGCAAAAGACATAATTGCACCTTTCATTGGGGCGCTTGCGCGCCGCCTTCTGAGAGCAAAGTGCGACAAGTATAGTGGAGTTGCTCTACATTGCTAGGTTAAATTGTTGAATAGTCAACAGTTTGAAGTGTCGGTGTGGAAATCGTCAACTGGGGAAGAGGGATGCCGATGGAGGCGCTGGAGATATGCAAGCGGCCGGTCGTGCTGTTTGATTTTGATGGCACGGTGGCCGATACGGGTCGGGCGGTGATGACCTCGACGCGCAAGACGCTGGCTGCACGCGGGTTTTCGGAGGCGCAGATGGGTGACCTGCGTCGCATGATCGGGCCGCCCCTGTGGAAAAGTTTTCACGACTTTTATGGCTTCTCCCGCGAGGAGTCGCTTGTGGTGGCTGACGAGTACCGTGCCTTTTTTGATGAGCTGGGACCGGAAGAGTATCCCGTGTTCGATGGGATCCCCGCGCTGCTGGATGGGTTGGCCGCTCAGGGCAAGCGTATGGCCGTGGCGACGTCGCGCATGGAGGCGAAGTGCGTCGATATGGTGCGTGAGCTCGGGCTTTCTCAGTTTGAGGCGGTGGTTGGCATGAATCCGCCGCAGGGACGCGAGACCAAGGCCGATTCGGTCCGCGATGCCCTGGCGTCGCTCGGCGCGACGGCCGACGATGCCGTGATGATCGGCGATCGCTTTAACGATGTGGAGGGCGCGCACGCGATGAGCGTGCCGTGCATTGGTATCTATTCGGGCGCGGCGGCGCCGGGCGAGCACGAGGCGGCGGGTGCCGATGCAGTGGTGCACTCGGTGGCCGAGCTTGCTAAACTTTTCGCTATCTAATAGACATAATGTGAGGGGCGGGCGTACCCGTCGCTCATTGGTAAGGAGGTCGTCCATGAATCAGGTGGAGCAGAGCGTCGCTGAGTATGTCGACGAGGTCTGGGAGGATGTCGTCGCTGATATCGAACAGCTGGTGAGCTATCCGTCCGTGGCCGTTGCTGCCGATGCGGAGCCCGGTGCGCCGTTTGGCCGCCCGGTCCGTGACGCGCTCGATTGCGCGCTCGGCATTGCGCAAAAGCTCGGCTATCAGACGAGCGACGACGAGGGCTATGTGGGAATCGCCGATATCCCGGGTCGCGGCGACAAGCAGCTTGCGACTATCTGCCACGTGGACGTGGTTCCCGCCGGCCCTGGCTGGAACACCGACCCGTTCGCGATGGAGCGCCGCGAGGGCTGGCTGCTCGGTCGCGGCGTGATTGACGACAAGGGCCCGGCGGTGCTGTCGCTCTACGCCGGCGCTTACCTTCTCAAGCACGGCATTGTTCCGCGCTACACCTTCCGCGCGCTGCTGGGCTGCGATGAGGAAGTGGGCATGTCCGACGTTCACCATTATCTGGAGAACCACGCGAACCCCGACTTTCTGTTTACGCCCGATGCCGAGTTCCCGGTCTGCAATGCCGAGAAGGGCCAGTTTGGAGCGACGTTCGTGAGCCCCAAGATCGACGGCGGGCGCATTGTGTCCTGGAGCGGTGCCGAGGCGAGCAACGCCATTCCATCGCAGTCCATCTGCGAACTTGCGATTGCCGCCGATGAGCTGCCGGCGCCGGTCGAGAACGCCGATCGTTTGGAGATCACAGCGCTCGATAACGGGCATGCGCAGATTTTCGCCCACGGCATTGGCGGTCATGCCTCGATGCCCGAGGGAACGATCAATGCCGTCGGCCTGGTCGTGGCGTATCTGCGCGAGGCTGAGGACGCGTTTGGTGCACGCGACGAGCGCCTGCTGACGCCTGCCGAGCACGAGTTCGTTAAGTTCTTGGCCTTTGTGCATGCGGATGCCTATGGTCGCGGCCTGGGTATCGACGCGACGAGCCCAGCGTTTGGCCCGCTTACCTGCAACGCTGGCGTCATCCGTGTGGCGGATGGCCGTATCGAGCAGGTCATCGACGTGCGCTTCCCCGACAGCACGAGTGCCGATACCATCCGCGAGCAGCTCGAGCCGCTCGTGGGCCGTTTTGGCGTGACGTGCCAGCTGGGTCGCGCGAAGGTGCCGTTCTCGGTATCTGCCGATGATCCGGCCGTGAAGGCGCTTATCGATACCTATAACGAGTTTACGGGCAAGCATGCCGAGCCCTTTGCCATGGGTGGCGGCACGTACGCGCGCAACTTTGCCCGCGCCGTCTCGTTTGGTCCCGAGGAGACCGGTCTGGAGCTGCCTGCATGGGGCGGCCAGATGCACGGCCCCAACGAGTGCGCCAACGAGGAACAGCTCAAGCAGGCGCTCAAGATCTATATTGTTGCGATCCTCCGTTTGAATGAATTAGAGCTTTAAGGTTACGCGGTTTCCCAGTCTAAGTTGCGGTGGAATAGTTCCTAGAATGGGCCATTTGATGGCCAAACAGGAACTATTTCACCGCAACTTTTTTTATTGGTGAAAAAGGCGGGTCATGCTTGGCGGCGGGTTTGTTATTCGTTTGTAAAGCCGAGCCGCGCTTGCGGTAAGGGTCTATCAAATGCCCGTAAGAAACCGCAGTTGGCGCGGGCGCCGCCCGGTCGGGGCCGTATCTTTCCAAACAGCAAAGCGGGCGGGGTGCCCGCGAGTCGCATGTATGAAAGGAAGATCATGCTCGATCAGGCTTATTCTCGTCGTCAGTTCCTCGGCCTCGCTGGTGGTCTTGCCAGCATCGTCGGTCTCGGTCTCGTTGGTTGCGGCGGCTCCGGCGCCTCCGAAGCCGCCGGCAAGGGTAGCGCCGCTGCTGCCGAGTCCGTCTCCGGCGAGGTGACCTACGACGGCGCCTCCTCGTTCCAGGCTCTCGTCGAGGCTGCTGCCGAGAAGTTCATGGATGCCAACCCGGATGTCTCCGTCTCCGGCTCGGGCAACGGTTCGGGCAAGGGCCTGACCGCCGTGGCCGCCGGCACCGTCACCATCGGTAACTCCGACGTCTTCGCCGAGACCAAGCTCGAGGCCGACCAGGTCAAGAACCTCGTCGACCACGAGGTCGCCGTCGTGGGCATGGGCCCCGTCGTCTCCAAGAACGTCAAGGTCGACGACCTGTCCCTCGAGCAGCTCAAGGGCATCTTCTCCGGCCAGATCACCAACTGGAAGGAGGTCGGCGGCGACGACGCCACCATCGTCGTTCTCAATCGCAAGGCCGGCTCCGGCACCCGTGCCACCTTCGAGGCCGCCGTCTTTGGCGACGAGGCCGTCGACTTTAAGGGCGACGCCGAGCTCGACAAGTCCGGCGACGTCCAGACTCAGATGGGCAGCACCGACAACGCCATCTCCTACCTCGACTTCTCGCACTTCGATGATTCCAAGTTCAACGCCATTAAGGTCGAGGGCGTGGAGCCCAAGAGTGCAAACGTCACCGACGACTCCTTTAAGATCTGGGCTACCGAGCACATGTACTGCGCAAAGGACGCCGACGAGGCCACCAAGGCCTTCCTGGAGTTCATGCTTTCCGACGACGTCCAGGGCAAGCTCGTCGAGGAGCAGGGCTTTATTCCCGTCTCTGCCATGAAGGTCGTTAAGGACGCCAGCGGCAAGGTCTCCGCAAAATAAGTAATCGCCCCCGGAAAGGTTTGCAATGGCAAAACAGCTGCCAAAGCGCGACCTTGAGAACGTGGGCCTGGGCGTCACGGGCGCGTGCGTAGCGCTCGTGACGCTTGTCGTTGCCGCGCTCATCTTTATGGTCGCCCAAAAGGGCCTATCGGCTTTTTTCAAGGACGGCGTTTCGGTCGTCGAGTTCTTTACCGGCACCAAGTGGGACCTGGCCAACACGGCCAAAAACGGCCTGCCCCACACCGGCGCCCTGCCCCTGATCGTCACCTCGTTTGCGGTCATGGCGCTCTCCACGCTTATCGCGCTGCCCATCGCTATCGGCTCTGCCATCTTTGCGGTTGAGATCCAGCCTAAGTTTGGTTCCAGGGTCTTTCAGCCGCTTATTGAGCTTTTGACTGGTATTCCTTCGGTCGTCTTTGGCCTGATCGGTTTTCACGTGGTCGTCGGCCTTATGAAGAGCGTTTTCCATGTGAGCACGGGTCTGGGCATCTTGCCCGGCGCCATCGTGCTGGCCGTCATGATCCTGCCGACCATGACCACGCTTTCGGTCGACGGCTTGCGTGCCGTGCCCGACAGCTACCGCCAGGGTTCGCTCGCGCTGGGCTACACCCGCTGGCAGACCATCTGGCACGTGGTGCTCAAGTCCGCCATGCCGTCGCTCATGACCGCGGTCATCCTTGGCATGACGCGTGCCTTTGGCGAGACGCTCGCCGTGCGCATGGTTATTGGCGGCATCGAGGCCATGCCGACGTCGCTGCTGTCGCCGGCGTCCACCATCACCACCACGCTCACCACGTCCATGGCGGTCTATGCCGAGGGCTCGGCCCAGGACGATGTTCTGTGGGCACTCGGCCTGCTGCTGATGGGCATGAGTCTCATCTTCATCCTGATCATCCACCTTATCGGCCGCAAGGGGGCGAAGGCTCGTGGCTAGCACGCGTATCCACATCGACGAGGCGAGACTCGGGCGCGTCCAAAAGCAGGACCGCATCGCCACGGGCGTGCTGACGGCGATCGCCGCCATCGTCATGCTCGTCGTCATCTCCATGGTGGCCTATATCCTGCTCGAGGGTATCTCGACGCTGTTCCAGCCGGGCTTTCTCACGCAGCCCGCGCGCGCCAACGGAACCCAGGGCGGCGTACTCTACCAGCTGTTCGACTCGTTCTATCTGCTGCTGATCACCTTAGGTATCTCGGTGCCCATCAGTCTGGGCGGCGCGGTCTTTCTGGTTGAGTACGCGCCGGACGGACCCATCCGCGACATCGCCTCCACCGCCATCGAGACGCTGTCCTCGCTGCCTTCCATCGTCGTCGGCATGTTTGGCTTCCTGGTGTTCTCGGTGCAGCTGGGCTGGAAGTACTCCATCATCTCCGGTGCCGTCGCGCTCACCATGTTCAATATCCCCATTCTGGTGCGCGTGATCCAGCAGGCGCTCGAGGACGTGCCGCAGGCCCAGCGCGATGCGTGTCTGGCTATGGGCCTCACTCGCTGGGAGGCCACGCTGCACATCCTGATTCCCGAGGCCATGCCCGCCATCGTGACCGGCATCGTGCTTTCGGCCGGCCGCGTGTTTGGCGAGGCCGCAGCACTGCTCTTTACCTCGGGCATGAGCTCGCCGGTGCGTCTGAACTTCTTGAGCTTTAACCTGTCGAGCCCTACCTGCGCCTGGAACGTGTTCCGCCCCGGCGAGTCGCTCGCCGTGCATATCTACAAGATCTATGGCGAGGGCAGCCCCGAGGCCCAGCAGATCGTCTGGGGCACCGCTGCACTGCTGATGATTTGCGTGCTGCTGTTTAACGTAATCGCCCGCATTGTGGGCAAGCAACTGGCAAGGAAGATGACGGCCGAATGAGCGAGATGAATGTAACGCCCGCAACCGAAGCGGCATCGTCCGACACCCAGGACTTCCTGTCGAGCGTGGGGGAGAGCGAGAAGCGCGTGCGCGTGAGCGGCAAGGCCGTGAGCGACGAGGTCGTGCTCTCCACCAAGGACGTCAACGTGTACTATGGCGGCCACCATGCGCTGCACGATACGTCGCTCGACTTTCATAAGGGCGAGATCACGGCGCTCATCGGGCCTTCGGGCTGCGGTAAGTCGACCTTCTTGCGTAGCCTCAACCTGATGAATCGCGAGATTCGCGGCTGCCGCGTGGAGGGCGAGATCAACTACCGCGGGCGCAACGTGAACACCAGGACCGAGAATACGTACGAGTTGCGCCGTTCCATTGGCATGGTGTTCCAGCAGCCCAACCCGTTCCGCAAGTCCATTCGCGACAACATCACGTTTGCGCCTAGGCGCCACGGGATCACCGACCGTGACGAGCTCGACCGCATGGTCGAGGAGAGTCTGCGCGGCGCGGCGCTGTGGGACGAGGTCAAGGACAAACTCGACAAGAGCGCCTACGCGCTTTCGGGCGGCCAGCAACAGCGTCTGTGCATTGCGCGCACGCTGGCGCTCAACCCCGACGTGATCCTGTTTGACGAGCCCTGCTCGGCGCTCGACCCCATCTCGACGCTGGCGATCGAAGACCTCATGTCGTCGATCGTTGCCGACCGCGCCATCGTCATCGTGACGCACAACATGGAGCAGGCGTCGCGTGTGTCCAACCGCACGGCGTTCTTCTACATGGGCGATATGGTCGAGTACGACGAGACCGACGAGATTTTCCAACGGCCCAAGGATAAGCGGCTGAATGATTACCTCACCGGCATGTTCTCCTAGTCCGGGACATGCTTGAGGCCCGCGGCGGCCACAGTTGCCGCGGGACTGATTGGAGAGGCGGGTCATCTCTTGCGGGAGATGGCCCGCCTTTTTGTGTCGCGTGCGGCCCGCCTTTTCGCTGCTATCATGGACAACGTTGAATTTCTACGAAGGAGCAGGGCATATGGCGATTCTTTTGGGATGCGATTCCGTCAGCCTAGAGTTTCCCACCAAGCATATTTTCGATAGCGTGACGCTCGGCGTGGGCGAGGGCGACCGCATTGGTATTGTCGGTAAAAACGGCGACGGCAAGTCGACGCTGCTGAGCGTTCTCGCCGGCACGCTGGAGCCCGACGACGGCCGCGTGACGCACCGCCGCGGCACCACGATCGGTCTGCTCGGCCAAAAGGACCAGCTGGCCGATACTGATACCGTGCATCATGCCGTTGTGGGTGACACGCCCGAGTATGAGTGGGCGTCGAGCCCCCGTACGCGCCAGATTCTGGCCGGCCTTATTAGCGATGTGCCCTGGGAGGGCACGGTGGGCGAGCTTTCGGGCGGCCAGCGCCGTCGCGTGGACCTCGCGCGCCTGCTGATCGGCGACTACGACGTGCTCATGCTCGACGAGCCCACCAACCACCTGGACATGCGCACCATCAACTGGCTCGCGCGTCACTTAAAGGCCCGCTGGCAGCGCGGCCAGGGCGCGATGCTCGTGGTCACGCACGACCGCTGGTTCTTGGACGAGGTCTGCACCAGTATGTGGGAGGTCCACGACGGCCAGGTCGATCCCTTCGAGGGCGGTTACTCCGCATATATCCTGCAGCGCGTGGAGCGCGACCGCATGGCCGACGTCACCGAGGAGCGTCGTCGCAACATGGCGCGCAAGGAGCTCGCGTGGCTGAGCCGCGGCGCCCAGGCGCGTTCCACCAAGCCCAAGTTTCGCGTTGATGCCGCTCGCGAGCTGATCGCCGACGTGCCGCCCGTGCGTGACGAGCTGGAGCTCAAGCGCCTCGCCGTGAGCCGCCTAGGCAAGCAGGTTATCGACGTGGTCGACGTGGACGCCGGCTATGCGGATGCCGGCGGCGCGCCCAAGCAGGTGCTCTCCAATGTGACCTGGCTCATTGGTGCGGGCGACCGCTATGGTCTGCTGGGTGAGAACGGCGCCGGCAAGTCGACGCTGCTCGATGTGATCCAGGGTAAAATTGCGCCCACGCGCGGCCGCGTGAAGATTGGCCAGACGGTGCGCTTTGGCGTGCTGTCGCAGCAGCTCGAGGAGCTCGAGCCCTACATGGGCGACACGATCCGCGAGGTGCTCAGCAACTATAAGAAGTACTACGTCATCGACGGCAAGGAGACTTCGCCCGAGAAGCTCTGCGAGCGTCTGGGCTTTACGACGCAGCAGCTCTGGAGCCGCATCGGCGATCTTTCGGGCGGTCAGCGCCGTCGCCTGTCGCTGTTGCTGACGATCCTGGACGAACCCAACGTGCTCATCCTGGACGAGCCCGGCAACGACCTGGATACCGACATGCTGGCGATTGTCGAGGACCTGCTCGACGGCTGGCCGGGCACGTTGATTCTGGTGACGCACGACCGCTTCTTGATGGAGCGCGTGACCGACCAGCAGTGGGCGCTGCTCGACGGCCACCTGACGCATATGCCCGGCGGCGTCGACCAGTACCTGCGCCTGTGCAACGCTACCGCCGAGGGCGAGCCCGTGGGCGCACCGAGCGCCAAGACCGGCACGTTCGACACCGGTGCCGCGGCAGCTGCGGCCGAAAAGCCCAAGTCGAGCGGTCAGCCCAACGGTCTGTCCAACGCCGAGCGCCAGAAGCTCCGCCGCGAGGTGAGTTCGCTCGAGCGCAAGATGGAGACGCAGCGCGCCCGCGTTGAGGAGGCCGAGGCAGCAATGGCTCAAGTCGATCCCACCAACTACGCGGCGCTCGGCGAGCAGCAGGCAAAGATCGACGAGGCTCACGCTGCCATGGACGAGCTGGAGATGGCGTGGCTCGAGGCGAGCGAAAAGCTCGAGGGCGAGGAGTAGGCGAGAATGATCAAAGCCGCGTTTTTCGATATCGACGGTACGCTGCTGAGCTTTAAGACCCACCGGATTCCGGCGTCGGCGCAGCAGGTGCTCGACAGCTTTCACGAGCAGGGGATTGCGTGCGTGATCGCCACGGGCCGACCGACCTACCAGATGCCCGATTGGCTGTTCGACTTGGATTGGGATGCGTACATTACGCTTTCGGGCCAGCACTGCTTTGATGCCGAGGGCGTCTACCGCAGCTGCCCGATCGATCCGGACGACGTCGCGGTGATTGTGGACCAGGTGGCGCAGGGGCGCTACGACTCGCTGTGCATGCAGGGCGAGAACTCGTTTGTGAACCGTCTGTCCGAGCGCGTGGTGACGGCTGGCAGCAACGCGGGAATCGTCTACCACGAGGAGCCGTTTGAGCACGCCTTTGACGCACCGGTCTACCAGTTCTGCGCCTTCGTGGACCCGGCCGACGAACATATCGTGACCGACGCCGTGTCGCATTCGCTCACCACGCGCTGGTGCGATCTGTTCTGCGACATTATCCCTGCCAACGGCGGCAAGGACCTGGGCGTGGCGGCAACGCTGGAGCGCCTGGGCATCGATGCGAGCGAGGCGATCGCCTTTGGCGACGGCGAGAACGACCTGTCGATGTTCTCGGCCGTGGGCACAAGTGTGGCCATGGGCAACGCGCAGGATACCGTGAAGGCCGCGGCGACCTACGTAACGACCACCGTGGACGACGACGGAATTTACAACGCCGCCAAGCACTTTGGCCTCGTGTAGCTACGACCCGGCACTTGGGGACGTTCCTTTTCTGCCGGCACCTGGGGACACTCCTTGCGGGGCGTCCCCATTTTGTTTTCATCCCGCACGTTTTGTGAAACACGGCTAACTTTTAGGCAAAGTAGTAAGACATGGGCAACTTTTGCAGTAAAGTAAGCGGTGGAAAGTATCCAAAGGCTAACTAGCAATCATCGCGAAAGGCGGCCCATGGCCCTACGTGAATCCGGAGAAGACTATCTCGAATCGATCTACGTTCTGTCGGAACGTCAGGGCATCGTGCGCTCGATCGACGTTGCGGAGTACCTCGGCGTAACCAAGGCGAGCGTTTCCAAGGCCATGGCGACGCTGGAAAGCAACGGCTATGTCGAAATGGGCAAGCGCGACGTTCATCTGACGGAGCGTGGTCTGGAGGTCGCTCGCCAAATGTGGGAGCGTCACTGCTTTTTCGTGGGGCTGCTGGAGGATGCGGGTGTTTCGGCTGAGGTCGCGTCGCTAGAGGGCTGCCACATGGAGCACTGCCTGAGCGAGGAAAGCTTCGAGAAGTTAAGATCGATGCTGGGGCGGGATGGTGTTTCGGCGCCAACAATGACCGACTAGCACTCCCGCAGCGGCGCGCCTCCCGCGCCGGAACGGCGCGGGACAGCGACCGGGACGAGTGGTCCCACCAACTAAGTCCAACTCAGACAAGGAACCCCGCCAGCAAACGATGCCCAAGAACCGTCAGCGACGTCACCGCAGGCCGGGGCCGGGCTTGGTTTTGAAAACACTCCGCAGCGCGAGGCCCGCCTTTCCGTTGCTCCGCAGGAGCAGGAAAGGCGGGCCTCATGCGCGAGGACGTTTTCAAAACCAAGCCCGGCCCCGGCCGGACAGCACTACAGGTTCTTGACACCC
>CAUATU010000044.1:0-13786 GCA_958432255.1 uncultured Collinsella sp. | reverse complement strand
CTGTGTCGGGCGCATCGGCTTCGGATGCCCCTGCTATGGATGATTTCGCGACCGACGCGAAGGTGCCGCCGTATGAGGCGGCGCCCGCGGCGGCGGATGCCGCACGCGAGCGCGTCGATTTCTGGGCGCTGAGACGGGAAAAGTCCGAGGAGCCGGATCGCGACCTGTTCGGACGCGGCGAGGACCCTTCCCATGCGGAAGCGCGCCGCGACTCGGCTTCGAGCACGGCGGGCACGGTGCCCGTACGCCGGCTGGCGGCGGTACGGGCATCCGCATGGGCAAGGTTTGAGCTATATCTCGTCGAGCGCGGTTTCATCTACTAGCCTACGAAACCGGAGCCGTCGGCATATTCGTTGAGGCCCTCAGGGCTGATCTCGTCGGGGCTGGCGAACATGCCGCCGACGTCCTCACCGCTGTCATTCTGATATTTCAGCAGGGTAGACATAGCGCTTGCGACCGATGCGCTACCAAATTGCTGGTCCGCCTGCGGCTGGGGAGCGGCAGCTACCTGAGAAGCAACCTGGGCACGATGGCGCTGCGCTGCACGCTGGTTCGGATACATGCCGTTGGGCTGCGCGAAGCTCGTCGCGGGGTCCTGATGGGCAGGTGAGGAAGGAGCCGGCTGTGAAGGGGCCTGGGTCTGGGTGCGCGGACGAGGTGCCGAGTCCATCTGCTGCTGACGGGTGCCGTTTGACCAGGAACCCGGCTGCGCATTGAGGTCTTCAGCAGGTCGAGCTTGCTCGGGAGCGGGCGCGGGCTGAGGCTTCACCTCGGCCTCGAGCCCGTTAGCGCGCTCCGACATTGCCACGAGCGCCGGCAGCGTGTAGCCGACCTCGGAGCCGGAGAGGGCCACTGTGCCGTTCGAGAAGGCGATGTCGCCGGAGGGCTCGCTTCCGAGCGTGACCCCGACAGAGGACAGCGCAAGCGCGAAGTCGTCAAAATGGGTGTCGCTCTCGCGGGTGAAGACCTGATCGATTGCGTTCAGGACGAGGTCCTTGAGCTCAGATTCGGCCTGTGCGCGCAGCTCCTCCTCGGTCGGGAGTCGGCGAGTGTTGAAGCGCGAGAAGTCCGCGCCCTCCTGGAAGTCAAGAATATCCATTTCTTCCATCCTTTCCTTATTGGCGGTAACCGCATTCCGGTTGCCGCCGCCGTTGAAACCAAATTGGCCACTCGCGGGCCGAGTACCGGGTCGTGGACGCGACGGGGGAGCCATGTGCGCAGGTGACGGAACGTTACGGCCGATCTCCTCACGCGTGGATCGCGGAGTCGAAGACGGGGCGTCCTCAGGCTCGTCGAGCGCGGCGACGTCTGGGTTTGCCGCCGTCGACTTGACTGCACGGCGCTTGATATCGGCGGGACGGGTCGTGCAGATGTCGTAGAGCGTCGGGCAGATCTTCGAATCAATCTGGAAGTCGAAATGCACCACGCGATTCTTGAACACATAGAGACCCTCGCCGGGATGGGCGGTTGCCAGGACCTTCGTTTGGCTCTCGGAGAGGTTGAACAGCTCCTGGAAGTCGGGGAGGAGGTCGCTTGTCTGCTGCAGAATCGTCACGAAGGGACTGTTCTGGAACATGTAGCGCGTCTCCTCACTGTTGAGGACGCGCGAGAGGTTCTGCGTGATGGCATTGATGTAGAAGTCCCATTTACCGCCGCGCGTGAAGAAGCGGTCGATCTGGCTGCGGGCGTAGGGGCTGTCGAGCAGGAGCTGGAACTCGTCGATGATGAGCCAGGTTCGCCTGCCGGCACGGCGGTTCGCCGAGACGCGAACCCAGATGTGGTCGAGGATGATGAGCAGTGCCAGCGGCTTGAGCTCGCTGGACAGCTCGTGCAGGTCGAAACACACGAGATTCGATTGGAGGTTCACGTTCGTCGGGTGGTTGAACAGCGACAGCGTACCCGTGACGTAGCGGCGAATGAGCTTAGCCAAGTCGCGGGCGTCGCGCATGTCAGAGCCCTGCTCGGACATCAGGAAGTCGTAGATATCCTGGAGCGTCGGAAGGTTCTCGGGTCTCGGGTCGTCCAAGTACCGGTTGTATGCGTATGCGGCGGCGGCGTCGAGGACGTTTGCCTGGGCATCGTTGACGCTGCTTGCCATCATGCGGACGAGCGACTGGATGAAGGACACCTTCGCGGGCACGGGGGAGGACTTCGTCTCCGGATCGTCCGAGCCGTATGCAAGGGAGATGTCGAGGGGGTTGATGAAGTCGCCGGAATTCTCGGCGATGCGGATGACCTGGCCGCCCAGATACTCGGTGGGCGTGACGTACTCGCCCTCGGGGTCAATCGTGATCACGTCGTCGTCCGGATGCTTCAGGTGCACAGGGATAATGCGCGTGATCTTCGAATTGAACGACTTGCCGGATCGGGGCTGTGCCAGCGTGAAGCTGTTCGTGTGCTCATGGGACACGGGGTCGTAGACGATGAACGAGCGGGTCTCGGCGTTGAGGCCCATGATGTTACCGCCCGGATCGTTCATCTCGGCGGCAACGAACATCAGCATGTGTGACAGGGGGTCCGTGGTCAGCGTTCGCTCATACGGAATGTAGGGGGCGCCGATCGGCAGGGCGGTCGAGAAGGACTCCTCGCGAAGGGCCCGCCATGAATCGGGATAGGGCTTCCTGTGAGTGGAGAACACCTTCTCCACCTCGCGGCAGGCCTCCTCGAGTTCAGTCTCCGTGCGCCCCTGGACGGTCACGACGGTCGTGACGCCAAAGGCGTGCATCTCCGCGCTCTCAAGGTCGTCTCGGAACGCCTCGGCGTCCTCCTGGGCCTCGCGCATCGCGGGCGGCATGTTGTTCTGGTCGACGAAGTAGCCGACCTCGGGACGGCTCGTATTGAACTGATAGGTGTTGTTCTCCTCGGTAATCTCGTGCAGATGGTTCTCGGCGGCTGAAATTGCCGCGGAGAACTCCCAGGGACGGATATGCCATGCGACGGTGAGGTCGTAGGGCAGGCCCGTCAGATCCGAGATAAAGGAGTCCTTCATGGTCTTACCGTAACCGTCGAGGGTTACGTCGTAGGTCTTAACCCAGCGACGGCCGACGATCATACGGGGATCGCCACGGTAGCCGTCTGCGGTGAGGACGGAGGAGGGTGCCACGAGCTCGCGAGTCGTCAGGCCGACGGTCCCGGACAGGCGCTCGAAGTTCGCCGTGCCCGGAGTGTCATCCTGGCGCGTCATGGTCTGGATGATGTCAAGGCGCTGCTGGCCGTCGAGGACGTGTGCGTCGGAACCGAGGTCGCGCATGAAGCGCAGGAAGGAATCCGCCTCCTGGGACAGCCGGGGCACCGCACGCTCCAGCGTGTCGGCAGTAACGGCAATCGTGATGATGCGGTCGCGGCGCACCGAGCGGGATGACTTGGCGAGCATGGAGCGGGTCCACGCGTTGTACTCACGGCGCAGGACGTTGCCGCGCTCGTCGCCTGGAACCTCGCGGAACAGCAGGTCAGAAGCGAACTCCTCCGGGCTCACACGCTTGTTCATGATGAAGATGCCGAGACGAACCGTATGGTCGAGCGAGTCGAGGTATCCCGCCCACGCCTCGCGAACGAGATACTGGTCCTCGGGTCGCGCCCCCTGATAGTTGACGTCATCGACGCGAAGGGCGATGGAGTAGGTCTCGCTGTCGATGCGCATGACGCCGTCAACCGTGAGCAACTCGTAGGGGACGAGTTTCGTGGTCGACCACTTAGGCTGGACGAGCTTCACATCGGTCGAGAGCGCAGTGTTGACGCCCAGCTCCATCTGTTCCTCGTCAGTCGCCCAAGAAGATCCGAGGGGGATGGATGGCACATCGGCACCGTATTTCGCGACATACTTGTCACGCTTCTTCTTCAGCTTTTTCAGGCGTTTGTCCATCTGACGCACGCCCTTCTGCCAACCGGCCTCGAGAGCGTTCGCGCGGCGCTGCTCGGCCTCGGCAATCTCTCGTTCGAGATCGTCAATAGTCAGTTTGCTCATCTAGGGTTTCTCCCATCGTTTCTCACGGAGGCCTCAGCCATCGCCTGGGCGATTCCCGCCGGCACGGCCTCCTGTTCCAACTTCCTCGCCTTCCTTGCTGCCTTATCGCGGCGTTTCTGATCGCGCACTTCGGCCTTCGTCTTCTTCGGAACAGCCACCTCGAAAGTCGGAACTGCGAGCGTGAGCTGATCGGGCTCGGCGCGGTCCTTCAGCATAAGAGGAAGCCATTTCTCGGACTTGAGGCCGTGGTGCGAATGGAGGCCAATGACGCCGATTGCCACGCAAATCGGTATCACCGTGTAGGTGACAATATCGAGGCTCCAGCCCCATGCGTAGACGCCGTATATGCCGACCGACACGACAGCGACGGCGCCGAGCGCGGCTATGGCTGAACGCTTGGAAAAGCGCCCGAAGATGTTTCTCGCGACGTAGTTGTTGATGTCGTCGCGTACGAATGTCTCAGCCATTTCACTACCTTCCCTAGACAAGGCCAAACAGGCTGTTGGCAACGACCTTTGACTTGTTCACGATTTCCGTAATGCAAAGAACCGAACACATCGACGGAATGAGCGCGGCCGCGGCGCCCCCGAAACCATTTAGGGTGCTCGTATCGGACGTGATGGGGGCAATAAGTTCGGTTGCGACCGTATTGATGAGGGGAATCATGCCAATCGCGATGACAATCATCACTGCCTGGAAACAGACCGCAGCGAAACGCTTGAGATAGCCGACGCCCATGGGCCTTGATTTGTCGTCAGCAAAGAACGATAGGCAAAGGGGGCTTGCCGCGGCCCTTAAATAGATTTCACCTATACGTACGAAGATGGTCGTCAGCACGGTGAATAGACAGGCTACGCAGGCAACAAGTGAGACGATGGCGAGGATGAGAAGGATAAACGAAGTTCCAGCCTGTGCGTAAGTCAGGGCGTCGAATGATTTGATCACCTGGTCTTTTATGCCAATAGAGTTGGTAGTATCGATCCCCATTGATGCAAGCGTACTATTCACGATGCCCACAAGGTGTTGGGCGAGAACGTATACGGCTGCACAGATGTCCATCGCGTGGATGATGAGGGTGTAGCTCACCGCGAACATCATGACTACGAAGGCGAGGCTTGCCATGATATCGAGGCCGGCCATCTTGCGGCGAACATCCAGCTGGTGCATGAGGGCGACGCCGAAGGTCAGGCCGAGAAACGCCATGGCATAGGGCTGGAAAGCGCCTTTCGAAAGCTTCGACGCCATAGTGTAGAACTGGGCGAAAGGACCATTGGTAAAGTCGGATGTGAATGCAGTATTCGCCGTAGAGGACACTAGCGAAATGCACCATTCGGCAAGGCTCGTTGCGCTTTCCGCAAGCCCACGGCAGAAGGTCCACACCAGATTTTCAGCCGCATATTTAAAGAAATTAAACGACAAGGCGAATTTTGGAGGGTTTTTACTAATTAGCTTATCGTCTAAATCGTCTTCTTCCTTTGCTACCGAGTCATTAGAGCCGCTGGGCTTGTTATTATCATTTCGGTTAACGCTGGTTGAGGCGGACGCAGCCTTTTCCCAACCATCGGGCGCCCATGAAGGCTCGAAGTTTTTCTTTAGGTCTTCCTTCTGTAAGCCACCGGTGTACTTCTTGCTTTTGCTATGTGACTTATCGACAACCTTGCCGTTTTTATCGTAGTAGACGGGCCCCTCGACGGTGTTTCCGTTAATGCCGATCGTTACGGTGTAGCCGATTTTGTAGGCCTTGATACCGCCATGCTCGAAGGTCACATACTTGTTCTTGTCGATGTCGCTCCACTTGATGGTAATTTGCTGACACTCGGGGGCCATGTTGTCAAAGCCGACGTTGACGTTCCACTGCCCCTTTTGCGCAGCATAAGCAATTGTCGCAATGGCGCAGGCCACAACAAGCGTCAAGACGCTGACGGTAGCAAAACGCAAGACGCGATCACCAAACGAAGTCGGCCTCTCGTCATATTCAAATTCGCCATACGGGTCTGTCGGCCTAGGCGACGTAGCACCACCGATGGGGGAGCCGGCCGCGAGGGCGAGCAGCCTCTCTTGGATATCCATTATCCGAGGATGCCGTTGAACAGCTGGGAGATGATGTGGGAGACACCACAGCCGGCAATAAAGACGCCGGCGAGAACCTGCCACCACTCGGTACCGTGGCCGGGGCGGCCCTTGGTCTTCTCCTCGAGTAGGTTGTAGACGCCCCACAGGGCAAACAGGGAGCCGCCAGCGATCATGACGTTCTCGAATTTGGTGACAAGGTCAGCAAGCTGTTCCATTGAAGTTTTCCTTCCCTTAAGGATAGTTGATGCCTATTCACGCGCCCTCAGGCGTCGATGACGATGGTTTTGGGGTTAGTGCGGTCTATGAGCACGACACCCTCCGGTGTTGACACGTCAGGGCTATCCGCGTGCCGCCTGGCGCGCGCCCACTCGAGCATGTCGGTCTTGCCGGCGCTGAGATACTCCTTGCGCCTAGGGTGAATCTCGGGATCGGCCTTGAGGTCGCGAAACCACATACCCTGCTTGTAATGGGTCACGCACTCGTCAGGGGACAGGCCGTCCTCCTCGTTGAAGCTGTAGAGCTCCTCGGGGCTCATAAGCGGGACCTTGACGTATCTCGTACTCTCCTGAATGGATTTGCCGCTCGCGGAGTTCGAGACGGAGTAATCCGTGAACTTCTTCGTGGTGTTGCCCATCTCGCGCGATATCTGCTCGCAATCGGAAAAGAGGGAGGAACCCATGTACATAAAAATGGCCGAGTTTGCTCGGATGGATTCCGACTGCTTGCCGTATCGGGCCTCGAGCTGCTTGCCGTCCTGCACGATCGCGCATAGGTTGATCCAGAATTTGCGGCTCTCGGCGAAAAGCTTCTCGAGGTCAGGGATCTTGCCTATCTGGGCCAGCTCGTCGAGGTAGCAATAGAGGGGAATCTCGAGATGGCCGATTCCGTTCGTTGACCCGATATCCTTCGAGATATCGAACAACTGGTTCAGGGCCATCGCGGCGACGAAGTCATAGGGGCCGCCGCCGGACTTGATGCAGAAGAAGATTGCGCGCTTGCGCTTGTCGATAGACTGGAGATCGAGCTCGTCACGCCCCAGCATCTTCCTGATTGCGGGGTTGTTGAGCCTTTGCAGGCGTGCGGCACACGAGGACACGACCGCCGCCATCTGCTCGGGAGCGCCGGCGTTGGCCTTGAAAGTGCGGTAGTTGGTGAGGACCGAGTTCTCGGGGAGCGACTCGTCGTCCAGCGCGTCCTCACCGTAGGTATCGATGATGTACTGCGCGAACCCGTCGAAGCCGTCGCGTTCCCGTGTCCCCTCGAATACGAGGTCGAGCTTGTTGATGCCCTCGGCGCCGTCGGCCTTTGCCATCGCGAGATAGTCGATGATGCCGGGAAGGGTGCAGTCGGCGGTATTGCCGTTGGCCTTGAACCAGAAGACGAACATGCCGCAAACGCAGGTGTAGAAGTTCTTCTCCATATCGATGAAGAACTGCTGGTCCCCATGCGTATCCTCGCCCTTGGTGTTCGAGATAAACATATTGACCAGGGAGTTGATAGACGTGACGTCGCGGCAGTTGATGAGCGGGTTGTAAGGGGTCGAGGCCAGGATGTGCTCCTCATCGCGCAAGTCGATTACCTGCACGTCATAGCCATTGTTCTCCAAAAACGCCGCCGATGCACGGAACAGCTCGCCCGAAGGGTCGGTGAAGACCATGTTGCCGTTCATTTGCATAATCTGGTTGGTCACGAAACGGTATGACTTTCCGGCGCCCGATCCGGCCATGATGAACATGTTGCGGTTCGGCACCTGGCTCTCGCGCCTGATCGGGTCCTTCCTATCGTTGACGATGGATGTGCCGGCGACCTTGCTGTTGAGCGAGAGGATGATATTGTCGTCCTCGACCGTCTCACACCATTCGGGAACCGGCCACTCGGCTGTCGCCTTGTTGTGCGAGTACAGCAGACGCTCCTGGGCGGTCGAGAAACGCTGAGATCCATATTGCTTTGCAGGAGAGATGTCCTCGCCGGGCGCCTCATGCTTAAGGAAAACGGCAAGGGCGATTACGATGGCAGCGACGACTGAGGCCAGCAACGGAACACCACCGAAGTAGATACCAAGGGGCCGACGGGATGCCGCCCACGCGACGAACGCCACGACGTCATCGGACGTCTCGATACCGTTTGTTCCGAGCATGACCTTCTGGACCGTGAGGTTCACGATCCAGAAGGCGGCAGATCCCAGCACGACGGCTCCGACGGCCTTCGTTATGTCTATCCTTGGCGGCTTCATCGGCTACCTCTTGACCCGCTTGTTGAGGGTTCGGGAGTGCGTGGCCGGACGGTTCTGGTTTCCGATTTGGTGACGGTTGGCCTTGCGGTCGGCTGCGTCGCGCATATTGACGGCGCGGATGACCTCATGCGAGCCCATCTGCTTGGTTCGTCCCTGGCGCTGCTGAAGTCTGACTGACCCCTCAAAGGCCTCGCGGTCCTTCAGTGTCTCGATTTGGGTGTGGCACCGGACGATGGCATCGGCACGGTCCTCCCGAAGCACGCCCTTGTCATCGCCCTCGCAGATTTGGTTCCCGATTTTTGCCGTGCGACCGTCGGGATCGGTAATCCTGAAGGCTCCGGCCGTGGAGACGGCGGCGGTGTAGACGGTACCGTCCCAACCGGTGAACTTACGCTTGTACATACCATCGTTCTGGTCGAACTTCCAAGACTCCCCCAGATATTCGATATTCTCCGGTGCAGGCGGGAGCCCTACCGGGGGAAGACCCACGGCGGGTAGCCCGATTGCCGGAAGGGCGGGGTACTCTTTTGGCTGCGAAGGCGACTGGATATCGTTTGGATTGGCGGGCGTCTGGACGCCGCTCTCGGCTGGGCCCCTCATCGCGTTGTCCACGTCGGCATTCGAGATCAGCTTCCTCTCGATTGCCGTCTCGATGCAGGCGGCGAGAGCCTCCTGGTCCTTCATCTTGTATTCGATTGCGAAATAGCCGGTCGCCGGGTCTTCAAAAACGGCGAACCCGATGCGGTGCTTTCGGCAGATATCGGAAAGAAGCGATAGGTCGCCACGGTCAAGCGCGCCCTCCTTGCCAAGGTTCACGAGCTTGATGACGTCGTTGCGGTCGCGCCTGAGCGTGTGCTCGGTAACGAGACCATAGCGGCCGAGCCCATTCACATGGCTGATCGCGTGGTTCGCGCCGCGACCGGCGATTCTGCCGGTACCCCCAGCAACCTTGCCGGTACCACGCGCGAGCGCTCTCATCGTGATGATGAGGACTTCGCGCGCCGGCGGCAGGACAGCCTGGCCGAGCATCAGCAGAACACGCATGGCCTCTTCATTCTCTCCGGGCATTACTGCTACCTCCCTCCGGCGACGTGTAGTTGGGGCCGCACATAAGCGGCCCAAACTACAGTTTTCGCCATATAGGCCACCCGTGCCGACCGGTTTGGTGCCACAAGGTGACAATTTCTCTATTTAGCTATGTCTGTGTACACCGGGGCGCTTGACATGCGTGCCTGGTTGCTTCTGGCCCTCGGTAACTGCAGTCGTGTGTCGATATAGACGCCTTGTAGCCAAGGCATCGGCGAGCGCATCGTGCGGAGCGCCCTCGAAGCAGTACCCCATGGCATCTGCCGCAGAGGTGAGTCTCCATCTGGTATGGGACTCCGAGAACGGGCCGTGCACGCGCCCGAATTCCTCCATCGCATCGACAATTTCCGCAGTCTGCGGAATGACGATGCCCTCATGCTCGAGGAATCCAAGGTCGGATCCGACATTCCATCCGACAATCTTTTCCGTGCGGTCGAATAGCGACTGGACGGCCTCGAGATAGCTCTTAAAAGGCTTATAGTTCACCACCGAATCGGGTGAGATGTGGTTCACGCGCTCCGCGGCAGGCCACTCGGTCTTATGCTGCGGCTTGACGCGCAAATGAACCGACGAAGGAGACTCCCGATGCTCGATGTCGAGAACCATAGCCAGTGTCAAGATCTCATCGCCGTCAAAGGGGTCGAGCCCCGTCGTCTCGGTGTCGATCGTCATGCACTCGATTGGAGAGTCGAAAGGCACTAAGGTAATGCTCATCTTGTCGCCCCCTATGCCTGTCCGTAATGGAAATAGCCGGTGCGATTGGGAACCGTGGTATGGAGTGCGCCCTCGGCACCGCCACCCAACTTACGGCTGATCTGCGCGATGAGGCTTTTCGTGCCGGGCATCTCGTGGGCGCGCTCGGTCTTGATATCGCTCTTTTGGACATAGCCCCCGTCGACAGACTCATCCCACTCGTCCTGGGTCGCCTCGGTGTAATAGACGGGCGCATCGGGATCGTTCTCGATAGCCTGGGAAGCAAGCGAATCGATGTGGTCGGAGTTTCCCATCACGGCGGCATGGACAACATCATCGGTGAGTGCACCGCCGTTCGAGATGTACTCATAGAGGCTCTGGTCGGCCGGGTCGGGAATCACTCGGACGAACTGCTCGTCCGTCACATAACCCTCATCGCCGATTCTGAATTGGCCATAGGGGCCTGCCGGCCAGGGCATGGCGATGCGCGAGAGCTCGGTGTCCGCCATGACATAGAATTTCATGACGGCGAGCTTCTCATCTCGAGAGATATAGTCCTGAACGGCGATGGGGGCCTTCGGGTTGATATGGGTTCGATCAGACGGCGAGAGCGCAAGGCCTCGTTCGATCTCATATTCGGCCTGAGCAGTGGAGGCCGTGAACAGGGCCTGCGCGATCAGCCAGGACTTCTGACCCGCATATGTGTCGGGAGCGATACCGTCAAGAGCGACCTCGGCCACAACCGAGAGAAGGTTGGGCTCTGCCATAATCGCGCCGAGCGCGGCGACAGCCGGCCACTTAAGGTATCCCTCGCATTGCTGCGGGTCCATGATCATTTCGCGCGCAGCATCGAAAACACGGTCGAGGTCGAGCAGGCCCAGTCCCGCTGCCACCGCCGACCTATCCAGGTTGTCCATACGGCTCTCCCTTCGGTCATAGTTCCGTTGGTTGTATCGTCCGCCCTTGGGCCTGTCGATGAGAGCCGTTGAACAACTGTTCCTAGATTTTGGTTAGTTAATGTTTAAGCGATCGAGCGTGGGGGAGGGTTACGTCGCGCTCCATCGACACGACCCCTTCGGGCGAAGCCGTGCTTTTGGTCGCAAGTCGAAGCGAGTCAATGATCTTTTTCGTGCTGGGACTGCAATCGACTCTGTGGGGGGCCACGCTCAGCTCTTCATACTGATCAAGGATCGCGTCCACCTTCCGCGACTCGTCGAAGGTCTGGCCGCGGTAGAGCTTATAGTCGTGTCCGCCGATGCTGACGAGGCCGTCGGACATAAGAGCAATGTCTTTCGCTTCAATCGCCGGCACAATTGCGAAATTTACGCCTGCGGCGATGGCAATATCCTTGTATTCATTGGGAATGACCATCTCGCGAAATTCAGCCAAATCTCTCATCGAAAGAAATGCATTAAGGTTAACTTCAACGGCGTCATATCCGCCCCGTCCGGCGCCATCTATAACAGAGCCGAATATCTCCGAGTCCATGAGAATGCCAGGCAGCGGATCCACACTTGACCTCTGCATGTAGACAGTGCGATCTCCTTGGGCGGGCCCGTCGAGGTTAACGGTCACGTCGGACCAAAGCGCGCCGAACGAGTCGGAACCATCGGTCACATCGAAGGCTTGGATGCAGAGTGTATCGTTCTCCTCGTAGAACTGCTTCACGAGCTCAACGGTCTTCGGCTCGCCGTCAACCGAATAATTGACCTTGATGCCGCCCTTGGTGGTTGCATCTACATAGAGGCTGCTGTCCTCGATGCGCTTTTTGAGGTTCTCCCTATAGGCGACCAACGATCCCGGGAGCGCCTGAATTTGAGATAGGCCTTTTTCCAATTGGTCAATATCGACAACGACTGGCTGCTCGATTTTAGGGAATGGGCCCAGCTGAAACGCTTTCATCGCATAGTCGCTTCGGTCTTCCCTAGCCGTCATAACGAGGGCGGCGTCGCTTGGAAACAGAGTAGTACCGTCAACCCTAACGATCCTGACGGTATCTCGCCTTGTCGCCGATGCCACAGACTGAAGGACATGCGACGATGCCTGGTCGATATTTCCGAGAACGATGGCGCCGCCGCTTGCGGCAGAGATGGCACCTGGCCTGATGGGGCGCCCGCCGCCGATAATACCTGCGATGCTTGCCGTCCCGATATCGGAGACAACGGCAACGTTACCCTTTGCACCGACACCGGCAAGGTCTCTCATGAGCGTCGCCTCATCGCTTTCGCCGACGCGAAAGAACGCGCGAAGCGCCTCTCCCGCACGCTCCGGGCTATCCGTCTCAATTAGGATGGGAATTCGCGTCGCAAGGGCCTCGGCCACAGCAGAGACTGCAGCAGGCGGATAAACCGGACTCAATTGATTTGGTTCAGCCGGCATAGACCTTCCGATAAGATTCTCGGGATTACCTAAGGAATCAGGTGAGATCGAGTCCAGGATTTGAAGGCTCGGGTGAGAAGGCCTCAATCCGCGTGGAGTTGCCGCGGAAACGACTCCCTGGAGATTCAACTCATGGCAGAGATCCTCGATTGCAATGGCGCCCCGGCACGACGTCACGTTACCGCCGAAGTCCAGTGATCCGAAATACAGCTTATCCTTGAGATATGCGGGGTCCAGTTGCCCCGAGACGGCCAGAATACTAAGAGCGATAGGAAGAGCAAGAGAATCAGGGGTCCGGAATCGGCCCGAGAAGCTCCTGCTATAACCGGGAGTTGGCATCAGGTCGATAGAGATGCTGCCTCGGGGCACGGTATACCCTTGTGCCTTAAGGGCGCATCTGACGATACCTCGCAACTCCACGGCGGCATTATCCTGAACGCCCGTAATGGTTATGCCGGGCAATCCGGACTGCATTTCAATTGCGATGTCGATAGGCACCGCGGAGGCAGCCTCTACAACAGCCCCATGGACAACAGAACGCTTGGCCATATCTTGCTCCATTCCTCAATGATCTTGAGGTAAGTTTGATATTGGCGACGATTGAGTGACCCCATTGAACAACTGTTCCTAGACATCAATTGCGTTGACGCTCAATTCAACTGAAGTTCCTATTAATGAACAAATCAATGGTGGATAGTGGTGGATAGCCAGAAGAAACCAGTGGATTCTAGAAGGAATAACCAATAGTAAAGCGGTTCCCCTGATTAACTGAATATCAGGGAAACCGCTGGTAGATAGTGGTGGGCCCTCCGGGATTCGAACCCAGAACCCAGGGATTATGAGCATGGGCCGAAACCCATCGAGGTGCATTTAGACATTGATGCCAGCTCACAGGTCAATTGGCACCTGCTGCCAGGCGTGCGCACGGCATCCTCACCAGGATGTAGGAATAAAACGCCGATGCCGCGACACTCAAACTCATATGCCATCGCGTGAGCGCCGCCTTGACCGAAAAAAGATCTGGTTGCAGCCAACCTCGTCATACATAGCCCTGTCACGATGGTGAGTGATTGGGGGGGGCAACCACAGGCTCGACCCTCAGCGCCTAAATCTGACACGTAACCACAGTGCAAGCATAGAAAGACCTGTTGACTTTGAGTATCAACGGCTTTTCTCGGATACCAAAGAAGGAGCTTGTCAAAATGTATCAATTTGCAATTTCGAGTAAAACAAGATTACAGCGGTTATAGTTATCCGCTGCTATCCACACTATGATTTACGTTTCTGCACTTGAACTCGGTTTTGAATATGGACTCATAATCCCTGGGTTCTGGGTTCGAATCCCGGAGGGCCCACCA
>CAUATU010000043.1:0-15300 GCA_958432255.1 uncultured Collinsella sp. | reverse complement strand
AGATAAAGCCTGGCCCGCCCGCGAAGCGCCACAAAGACCGCAGGGACGGGAGCAGCTATACTACTCTCAGTAGTTAAGGGTCGCGGATTGGCCGCGTCACCGCTCTCAACAGGAGGTCTTTGTTTATGGCAGATCAGAAGCCGGTTGTCGGGATCATCATGGGCTCCAAGTCCGATCTGGGCGTTATGGAAGGCTGCACCGCCGAGCTCGAGGCGCTTGGTGTGCCCTATGAGCTCGTCATTGCGAGCGCACACCGCACGCCGGCGAAGGTCCACGAGTGGGCTTCGACTGCTGCTGATCGCGGTATCAAAGTGATTATCGCCGCCGCCGGCAAGGCTGCTCACCTGGGCGGTGTCGTGGCTGCCTTTACGCCGCTGCCGGTCATCGGCGTGCCTATGAAGACGAGTGACCTGGGCGGCATGGATTCGCTGCTGTCGATGGTGCAGATGCCTTCGGGTGTGCCCGTGGCCTGCGTTGCCATCAACGGTGCCAAGAACGCCGCCATTTACGCCACGCAGATTCTGGGTGCATGCGACCCCGAGTACCGCAAGGTTATCGAGAAGATGAAGCAGGAGATGGCCGACGCCTAGGCGTTCCGCCGTTTCACCGCAGTATAAGGAGAGCCATGTCCGACTATCAGGGAAAACGATTCAAGGCTTCTCAGATTCCCGATCCGTCGAAGCCGGGTGCTGCCCATGCGGCACAGCAGGGTCGGGCATCCTCTCCTCAGCAGCCGCGCGCGCCGCGCCCCGTGACACCGGCGACGCATCGTCGACAGGACGCGCCGGCCGCATATCGACCTTCATCTTATAGCACCGCTAAGAAGCCGCCCCGGTCTTCATCGCATGCCACGCCGTCGGATTACACCGAGCCGCCGCGTAAAAAGCGCCGCTCCATCATTCCTATTCTGCTCATCATCGTGGGCATCGGTCTGATTGTTGCCGCCGCTGCCATCTTTATCAATGCTCAGATTGGCTATAAGCAGGCGAGCGATTCGTATCAGAAAATCGAGAAGCAATATGTAAGCGATCAGGACGCCAGCGGCGTGCCGATTATCGATTTCGATGCGCTTGCTCAGACAAACCCCGAGATTGTGGGTTGGATTTATGTGCCGGGAACCAACATCAACTATCCCGTGGTGCAGACCAACAACAACTCCAAATACCTCAACACGCTGTTCGACGGTACGGCCAATGCATCTGGGGCCATTTTCCTGGATAGCGATGACACCGCGCCGGGAATGGTTGACCAGCAGACCACGATCTACGGCCACCATATGAACGATGGGTCGATGTTCAACGTGATTTCGGATACGACTGACCAGGCAACGTTCGATAGCATTGAATATGTGTACTACATCACACGGGATGCTACGTATAAGCTGCGTCCGCTGGCGACCAAGGTCGTTGAGGATACGTACTCCAAGGCGCGCACGCCCAATTTTGAGGGCGACGACGGGCTCAAGAACTACCTGTCCGAGATGCTCGACGGTGCCTCTGCCGTGGCGAGCGATGCCACTGATCGTGCTGCTTCGGCAACCAAGGTCGTAACGCTTGTGACCTGTCGTTCGTTATCGCTGAGCAACACGCGTGCCGTCATGGTGCTCACGCCGGTCGAGGAATAAGTTGTTCGAGAGTAGCTAAAAAAGCCCCGTTCCAAATTGGCTACTCGACGACGGTAAGGGAGAAATGATGCTCGAGAATGGCAAAACGATGCCTTCGATTGATGCTTGGCTGCGCGAGGCCAAGGCCGATTCGTCGGCACCTGCGTGCGGTATGTATCTGACACATAACGGTGTGGTGCGCGCGACGCCCAAGGCCGAGGCGCGCGGTGTCGAGACCGATGGCGTGGCGCCGGGCCACAAGGTGGGCAGCATGGTGTTCGGCTACGACGCCAGCAAGGTACAGGCCGCCATCGAGGCGACGCGCGCGATGCCGGGTATCGGCTATGTGCGCGTGTGGCTGGCAAGCGGCGAGCTTGCCGTAGGTGACGACATCATGCTCGTGCTCATCGGCGGGGACATTCGCCCGCACGTGGTCGATGCGCTGCAGGCGCTCGTTGGCACCATCAAGAATGAATGCGTGAGTGAGGTCGAGCGCGAGGCGTAGAGGCTTGCGTCGATAGAAGGCTCGTTTATAAAAATGCCCGCCGGTACGTGTGATACCGGCGGGCATTTTGCGTTTTGGGCGCGGTGGGCGCTACACGCGCGTCGCATCCTTGGGGCTCATGGTCATGCTCTGGAAGCGGTTTTCCATAAAGTCATTATCGAAGTACTTGCCGTAGAACTGCGCAACGGGAATATCCGGTTCCGTGCCGTTGACGCGCTGATACCAATAATCGAGCGACTGCAGCGTCATAACGCCATCGACCAGCATAATGATGGTGAAGATGACGGTAGCCGAGTAGCGGCTCTTCCACGGAATCATGTTGATGAGCTTGAGCAGCCTCGGCAGCAGCAGCTTGATCCAGATGAGGCCACCCAGGCCCCACAGACAGGCGAAGCCCGTGCAGGTGCGTCCGCCCGTGAGGACCACGAGCGGGTCGGGCATACCGAACAGCGTTATGTGCGAGTAGCTCCACGAGACCACGCCAAACGCGGTCTGCATAAACCAGCCCACGAACACCTCAAAGCTGGCGCCGAGCAGGGCGCTCACCAGGAAAATGATGATGGGGTTCTTTTTATAGAAGCGGTTGAGCACCATGGTCATGAGCACGGCACCAAAGCCGTAGATGGGGCTGAAGGGGCCAAACAGCATACCGGCGCGGTCCTGGTAGACACCCGGATCGTTGACGGTCATATGCCAGATATCCTCCAGGACCAGGCCGAGTATGCAGCAGACAAAGAATACCCAGAACAGGTTGAAGTAGTTGAGCTTGATGTAGCCTTCGCCGGTTTCATCGCGCCCGAGCATGCCCTCGGCGGCGGCGTCGCGGTCGAGCATCTCCTGCAGGCGGCGCTGCAGCTCGCGCTCCTGGCGCAGCGTGGGGTCGACGGTGGCCGAAAGTGCGACGAGGATGCCGAGCTGGATGGCAGGGCGCAGCAAGAAGGGCCCGATGCCCTGGAGCATCACGTCAACCAAAAGCTCGACGACGGTAAACGCGATAAGGATATAGGACAGACGGGCGGCATTGCGACGCTGGTTCTTGATGAGGTCTAGGCCAAAGATGATCAAGATGACAGCACTGGCAGCCGAGAGCATGATGCCGGCGACGATAAGGCCGACCGCGACGAGCGTGTTGTCGCCGAGCTTGGCGGCGGCGTTGCCGTTGATGAGCGCGGTGATGACCTGCCACATAAAGGCGCCGACCGAAGGGAGCGTGCCCACGCCGGACAGGATGCACAGGACGGCGTACACCTTAATGATGAGGGGGATCTTCTTGACCTCCGTGGCGCTGGGGACGCTGGGGTCGAGTTCGTTTCGATCCATACATAACCTTTCTCGTTTTGCTGTAGGTACAAGGATACGCCGCCGACCTGCCAAAAGACAGGACGAACGTCCCAATTGCAACAATGCAAGCCCCAACGGCGGGCGAGACACGTCGCAACGGAAGTATGCGGGATCGTCGGCCCCGAGGCGGTTGCCCAATAAAATGTTTGGCTGCAAAACGGATTATAAGCTCGGTGGGCTTTTAAAAAGCGCTGTTCATGTGCGGGAGTGCTTGTCTTGCCGTGCGTATAATAGGGCAGGTAACGCCAAATAACGAGGCTCTGAGGGGATGCCATGTCTCAAGAAACCATCCGCGCGGCCGAGCGTGCCGCGGGACAGGTGAAGACCATGTCGACGTATGATTCGGACTCCGACCAGCTGCATGAGGAATGCGGCATTTTTGGTGTGTGGGCACCCGATCGCGATGTGGCTCGACTGACGTACTTTGGTCTGCGCGCGCTGCAGCATCGCGGCCAGGAATCGGCGGGAATCGCCGTGGGTGATGGCGGCACGGTTATGGTTCGCAAAGACCTGGGACTGCTCGATCGCGTGTTCTCCAACGCCGACCTGTCGACGCTCTCCGGCCAGCTGGCCGTGGGCCACGTGCGCTATGGCACCGCCGGTGCCAAGAGCTGGGAAGCCTCGCAGCCGCATCTTTCTACCATCAACAGCGTCATTATCGCGCTTGCTCACAACGGCACTCTGGTCAACACCGACGAGCTGCGCCGCCAGCTGATCGAGCTGGGCGTGCCGTTCCTCTCCAATTCGGATTCCGAGGTCGCGACCAAGCTTATCGGCTACTTTACCCAGCGTACAGGCCATCTGCGCGAGGGCATTCGCAAGACCATGGAGCTCGTGCGCGGCGGCTACGCCATGACGCTCATTAACGAGCAGGCGCTCTACGCATTCCGCGATCCGCACGGCATTCGCCCGCTCGTGCTGGGCAAGCTGGTGGACGAGGGTCTGGACCAGGCCGATGCCGCATCCGTTTCGCAGCTGCCGTCGCAGGACGGCGCCGCGACGGTCGACGCCACCACCCATGTCACCCGCGCCGGCGGCTGGGTCGTTGCTTCCGAGACCTGCGCACTCGACATCGTGGGCGCCGAGTACGTCCGTGACGTCCGTCCCGGCGAGATCTTGCGCATCAGCGCCGAGGGTCTGGTATCCGAGCAGGGCGTGCCTGCCGCCGAAGAGCCCGCAAACTGCATCTTTGAGCAGGTCTACTTTGCCCGCCCCGACTCCATTATGAACGGCAAGAGCGTCTATGCCTGCCGTTACGACATGGGCCGTCAGCTGGCACATGAGGAGCCCGTCGAGGCCGACCTGGTCATCGGCGTGCCCGATTCCGGCCTGCCGCCCGCGGAGGGGTATTCGCACGAGAGCGGTATTCCCTTTGGCGAGGGCCTCATCAAGAACCGTTACGTGGGCCGTACGTTTATCGAGCCTACGCAGGAGTTGCGCGCCATGGGCGTGCGCATGAAGCTTAACCCGCTGCGCGACAACATCGAGGGCAAGCGCCTGGTCGTCATCGACGACTCCATCGTGCGCGGCACCACCATGGTGCAGCTCGTCAAGATGCTGCGCAACGCTGGCGCCAAGGAGATTCATATCCGCATCAACTCGCCCGAGGTCATCTGGCCATGCTTCTACGGTATCGATACCGACGTGCAGTCGCAGCTTATCAGCGCCAACAAGACGGTCGACGAGATTTGCGAGTATATCGGCGCCGATTCGCTGGCCTTCCTTTCGGTCGAGGGCCTGCTTAAGGTCATGCCCAAAGGCGGTTACTGCGATGCGTGCTTTACCGGCCGCTACCCCGTGGCGATTCCCGAGAGCTTTGGCCGCGACAAGTTCATGGAGGGCTTTAAGCCCCGCAACCTGGACAAGCCGCTGCACTTTGACGACGACGCCGTGGTCGAGAAATACGACGACCGCAGCTGGGAAGAGGAGCACGGCGAGGCCTAAAACCTGCCATGTAGGGACAGGTTCATTTTGGCAGGTTTTATCTGCTGTTTTGTTGATACTACGGTGCGCGCCGCTGCGGTGTGCGCCGATATGAACGCAACTATGAGCACCGTTTGGCGCCCGGGCGGCGGACGGTAGTGGGAGAGGAAGGCTCAGATGAGCGACAGCAAACATGTGACGTATGAGGATGCCGGCGTCGATACCGCCGAGGGCGGCCGCGCCGTCGACGCTATTAAGCAAATGGTTAAGGACACCAACCGTCCCGAGGTCATCGGCGGCATCGGTGGCTTTGGTGGCCTGTTCTCGGCCGCCGCGCTTAAGGATATGGAAGACCCGATTCTGATTAGCGGTACCGACGGCGTGGGCACCAAGCTCGTGCTCGCCCAGATTATGGACCGTCACGAGACGGTGGGCCAGGACCTGGTCGCTATGTGCGTCAACGACATTCTGGCTTCGGGCGCCGAGCCGCTGTTCTTCCTGGACTACGTTGCCATCGGCCACATCGAGGCCGAGCACATGGCAAAGATCATCAAGGGTGTGGCCGACGGTTGCAAGCTCGCGGGCTGCGCGCTCGTGGGCGGCGAGATGGCCGAGCACCCGGGCGTTATGGCTCCTGCCGACTACGACCTTGCCGGATTTACCGTGGGCGTCGTCGACCGTCCCAAGATGCTCGACCCCGCAAACGTCCGCCCCGGCGACGTTATCCTGGGCCTGCCTTCCACTGGCGTGCACTCCAACGGCTACTCGCTCGTGCGCAAGGTCATCGGCGTCGACGGCATTAAGCCGGGCACGCCCGAGGCCGCCGCTAAGGCCGAGGAGCTGAGCCGCCCGCTCGAGGAGCTCGGCGGCGCATCGCTGGCAGACGCCCTGCTGGCCCCCACGCGCATCTACGTCAAGCCGATTCTGGAGCTGCTGCGCGGCGGCGCCAACGTGCACGCCATCGCCCACATCACCGGTGGCGGCATCACCGAGAACCTCAACCGCGCGCTTGCCGACGACGTTGACGCCGTGGTCACCCGTAACGGTGCCGAGATGGGCTGGGATGTTCCGCCCGTCATCACCTACGTGTCGCGCCAGGCCGAGCTCGCGCCCAACGAGGCATGCAAGACCTTCAACATGGGCGTCGGCCTGTGCCTGATCGTCGCTCCCGAGGACGAGGCCGCGGTGACCGAGGCCCTGGTCGCGCTGGGCGAGAAGCCGTTCCGCGTGGGCGAGTGCGTCGAGGGTTCCGGTAAGGTCGTGTACTCCGATGAGCGCTAACGAGCAGATGGCTGCCGCCAAGGGCCTGGACTTTGTGTCCTATACCCGTCCGACCGGCACCGATACGGCCGAGCCGCTCAAAATCGGCGTGCTCATCAGCGGTTCGGGTACCAACCTGCAGGCGTTGATCGACCTGATCGCCGCCGGCAAGCTCAACGCTTCGATTGAGCTTGTGGTGTCGAGCCGTCCTTCGGCTAAGGGTTTGCAGCGCGCTGAGCGCGCGGGCATCCAGACGCTCACGCTGTCCAAGGATGTCTACGCCGACCCTATTGCCGCCGACGAGATCATCGCGCACGAGCTGCTCGAACGCGGCTGCGAGTATGTGGTCATGGCCGGCTACATGCGCATGGTGCACACGCCGCTGCTGGCGGCGTTTCCCAACCGCGTGGTCAACTTGCATCCGGCACTGCTGCCGAGCTTTACCGGTGCGCATGCGATTGACGATGCCTTTGCGCGCGGTGTCAAGGTGACCGGCGTGACCGTGCACTTTGCCAGCGAGATCTACGACAACGGCCCCATCATCGCCCAGCGCGCGCTGGCTGTCGAGGAAGGTTGGGATGTCGACACGCTCGAGGAGCACATCCATGCGATTGAGCACGTGCTGTATCCCGAGGTCGTGCAAATGCTCGCCGACGGCCGCGTCCACGTGCTGGAGAGCGGCAAGGTCGCAATTGACGCGCCTCGCGGCTAGCGGCGCACAGTACAATTTAGCCGAGTAGTCAGGGTGGTCATTGGCGCCAAGGCGCGCGTGGCCACCTTTTGTTTTGGGTAGTCACCTGCGACGTTCTTTAACGACTAGTCATTTTAGAACGTCCCCGATGGCTAGGTGAGAGAGGTGAGCGCATGGCGGATAACGAAGCGCTGTTTACGCCTGAGCTGGTGTTTTTTGATTGGGAGTGTGCGACGCCGGATGAGGTGTTCGCGCGGCTCGAGGGCGAGCTTGCACCACGTGGCTACATTGCATCCGGTTGGCTCGACGCCGTTCGCACGCGCGAGGATGCCTATCCCACGGGTCTTGCCATGCCGGCGGCAAACATTGCCATTCCGCATACCGATCCGGGGTTTGTGGCCAAGCCCTATATCGCGGTGGTGAAGCCCGCCGCGCCCGTGACATTTAACGCTATGGCTGGCATGGGCGCTCCGGTGCCGGCGCAGATCGTTATCAATCTGGGCATCGCAGAGCCGGGCGGCCAGGTCGAGGCCCTGCAGGCGCTCATGAACATCTTTATGGACGCCGATGCCGCAGCCGACGTGCTCGGCCAGACCACGTCCCAGGGCATGGTCGACGCCATCCGCCGCCACTTCTAAGGTGGGCTGAGTCGGCACTTGGGGACGTTCCTTTTCTGCCGGCAGTAAGGGACAGTCCCCAAGTGCCAAGTGCCGCATCTGTCCCCTTTGCACCAAAATGGTGCAGATTAACCTGTCCCCAATGCACCAAGCGTGCCGCGGGGGCTGCGTTGTGACACAATGGCGTTTGTTCGATTCGTTATGCGAAAGGCCAACTATGGCAAATAAGAAAAAGAACTCCGAGGCCGCGCCGACGCCCGAGCAGCAGGCTCGCGCTGCCTCCAGCTCTCGCAAGAAGCAGCGCAAGACATACGTGTCTAAGACCGTCAAGATCGTCCTGGTGGTCATCGGCGTGCTGGCAATGCTGCTTTCCGTCTCGGCGATGGCGTGCTCCGGCCTTATGTCGCAGGCCGAGGACACCTCGGGCTACAAGCTGACCGGCGGTGTCGCTGCTGCTATCAACGGCACCAACCTCACCGAGGACACCGTGACCAAGCAGATCATGAGCATGCGTACGTCCTACGGCTACACCAAGGACAAGGACTGGGCACAGTACCTGGTCGACAACGACCTCACGCCCAAGAAGTACCGCAAGCAGCTTATCGACTCCTACACGCAACAGATTCTGCTTCAACAGGCGCAGAAGGAGAACGGCGTGACGGTGTCGGACGAGGAGGTCGAGAAGGCTTGGAAGGACGCGTGCAAGAGCGCGGGCGGTGCCAAGGCCTTTAAGAAGACCCTCAAGACCTACGGCTATACCGAGGACACCTACAAGGACTCACTCAAGGAGAGTCTGGCGCAGCAGAAACTCAAGGATGCCGTCGCGCCCACGAGCAAGCCCAAGGACAGCGAGATTGTCGATTACATCAACGAAAACCTGTCCAGCTACAACGACGCCCGCCGCTCGTCGAACATCCTGATCAAGGTTGATTCCGACGCTTCCGACGAGGACAAGGCTGCCGCCAAGGCCAAGGCACAGGAGTGCCTGGACAAGATCAACTCCGGTGAGCTGAGCTTTGAGGACGCCGTTGAGCAGTACTCCGAGGACACCGGTTCCAAGGAGAAGAAGGGCGATGTGGGCTGGGATAAGCTCACCACTTTCGTCGACAGCTACCAGACGGCGCTCGAGGGACTCAACAAGGGCGACGTGAGCGAAGTCGTCGAGTCGACCTATGGCTACCACATTATCAAGTGCACCGACTACTTCCATGTCGATAATCAGGTTGATGACATTAAGCAGGTGCCCAAGGACATCAAGAAGTATGTTTCCAACGTGGTGAAGACGCAGGCGGCCAGTACTGCATACAGCGAGTGGCTGGAGCAGTACAAGAAGGACGCCGACATCACCGTTAACCCCATGCCCAAGGACGTGCCGTACAACGTCAGCCTGAAGGACGTCACCAAGAGTTCGACCGACGATTCGTCGACGACTGAGTAATCATGGGGCGGTACTCGTGCGAGTGCCGCCCACGCTATTAGAGAGGATTTGCAGATGACCAACGAAGAGCTGCAGAAGGAAATGATCGCGGCCATGAAGGCCAAGGACAAGGTTCGCCTGTCTATCATTCGCCAGGTCAAGGCCGAGGTGAAGAATATCGAGGTTAACGAGCGCCGCGACGTGACCGAGGAAGACGTCAACAGCATGATCAAGCGTCTGATTAAGCAGACGAGCGAGACGCTGGAGATGTCCATTAAGGCCGGTACCGACCAGGAGCGTACCGACAACCTGACCGAGCAGGTCAAGATTCTGGAGAGCCTGCTGCCCGCGCAGGTTTCGGGCGAGGAGCTCGAGGCTCTGATCGAGCAGGTCATCGCCGAGCTGGGCGCCACGTCCAAGAAGCAGATGGGCCAGGTTATGGGCGCACTCGGCAAGGCCACCGGCGGCAACTTCGACAAGCCGGCCGCGGCAAAGATCGTCGGAGCCAAACTCGCGTAAGGGCCGAGCGGTACATAGTTGATGTTGAGGGGGCGTGGCCGTTATGGTCGCACCCCTTTTTGCTGGGCTAGGCGCTCATTGGGGACAGGCTTAAATGAGTGCCCAATGAGTGGGTGCTCATTTAAGCCTGTCCCCAATGAGTGGGTTAAAGGTTGCGGGTTCTTTACGGGAATGTAGTGTGGGCTGCGGAAACATGGTTCTTTCCGTACAATAGTTCAACTCGTGTAAACGCAGGGAAGGAATATTCATGGCAGACATGATCGAGATCAAGCATCTCAACAAGTACTTTGGCGACCTGCATGTGCTCAAAGATATCAACCTCACCGTCAAGCGCGGCGAGAAGCTCGTAATGATCGGGCCTTCCGGTTCGGGTAAGTCGACGCTCATCCGTTGCGTCGATTATCTGGAGGAGCCCACGTCGGGCGAGGTCGTCATCGACGGTACGCCGCTCACCAAGAAGAATCACCTGGAGATGGCTCGCAAGTACAGCTCCATGGTGTTTCAGCAGTTCAACCTGTATCCCAACATGACGGTGCTGGGCAACCTGACGCTCGCGCCCATCAAGCTGCAAAAGAAGAGCAAGGAGGAGGCGACCGAGATCGCCATCGCCGCGCTCAAGCGTGTTGGCATGGCGCATAAGGCCGGTGAGTATCCGCAGAATCTCTCGGGCGGCCAGCAGCAGCGCATCGCCATCGCCCGTGCTCTGTGCACCAAGCAGCCCATCATCCTGTTTGACGAACCGACCTCGGCGCTCGACCCCGAGATGGTCCAGGAGGTTCTGGACGTTATGATCGAGCTTGCGCAGGAAGATATCACCATGATCTGCGTGACGCACGAGATGGGCTTTGCACGCCAGGTGGCCGACCGCGTCATCTTTATGGAGGACGGCCGCATTTTGGAGGAGGGCACGCCCGAGCACTTCTTCGATAACCCCGAGAACCCGCGCTGCCGCGAGTTCCTGTCCAAGATTCTGCACTAGGCGCGGTGATGGACATGACGGATATGACGAGGGCGGCCGTGTCGCGCCGTCACTTTTTGCAGCTGGCGGGCGCCGGCATGCTCGCGTTGACGGGGACCGCGCTTACCGGTTGTGGCACCTCCACCAGCGGCGAGGGCTCCGACAAGGGGTCCAAGCTTGCGGCCATCAAGTCGCGTGGCCATCTGAATGCCGGCGTTAAGAAGGATGTTCCCGGCTATGGCTATTACGACACCGCCAAGGGCCGCTTTGAGGGTATGGAAGTCGATTTGTGCTACCAGATCGCCGCTGCCGTCTTTGGCGTGAGCTACAAGGAGGCCCGCGCCCAGGAGCTTGTCGAGTTTACCGACGTAACGCCCAAGACGCGCGGCCCGCTGATCGATAACGGCCAACTTGACGTGGTCGCGGCGACCTACACCATCACCGACGAGCGCAAGAAGAGCTGGGATTTCTCGACGCCGTACCGCACCGACTACGTGGGACTCATGGTCAAGAAGCGTTCGGGCTTTACCTCGATTGAGGACTTGGACGGTAAGGTTATTGGCGTGAGCCAGGGCGCTACCACGCAGAGCCTGATCGAGCAGATGATTAAGGACAACGGCTTTAGCTGTAAGCCCGAGTTTAGGGCCTTTAGCGGCTACCCCATCATCAAGAGTTCGCTCGACGCCGGCAATATCGACGTCTTTGCCATGGATCGCTCCACGCTGGCCGGTTACATGAACGAGACCGTCGAGCTGTTGCAGCCCGAGGTCAAGTTTGGCGAGCAGGGTTACGGCGTGGCGACCAAGAAGGGCTGCGACCTTTCGGCCGTGGTCGATCAGGTGATTTGCGATCGCCTGGCCGATGGCTGGCTCGACCAAGAGGTCAAGACCTGGGGCCTTGTATAGGCGCATCGTCCAAGGAAGGAATCAAATGCTCGAAGGATTATTTGACGCCGACCGTTGGTCGACGACATTTCAAAACATGGGGCCCTTCTGGGAGGGCTTTGGCGTGACGCTGCAGGTGGTCGTTGCCGGTCTGCTGCTGTCGCTAGTGCTGGGCACGCTGCTGGGCGTGTTCTCTACCACTCGCTCGCGCGTGCTGCGCGCCATAAGCCGCGTGTACGTGGAGTTTTACCAGAACACCCCGTTGCCCGTACAGGTGCTCTTTATGTACATGGCCGGTCCGCAGTTTTTGCAGGCCATAACCGGTGCCGACCAGCCGGTGCGCATCGCGCCGTTCGTGCTGGGCTTCTTGGGTGTGGGCCTGTATCACGCGGCCTACATCTCCGAGGTCATCCGCACCGGTATCGAGGCCGTTCCGCGCGGTCAGATGGAGGCGGCGCAGAGCCAGGGCTTCACCCGTGCGCAGGCGTACTGGTACATCGTGCTGCCCCAGACGTTCAAGATCATTCTGCCGCCGCTGTGTAACCAGGCGCTCAACCTGGTCAAGAACACGTCGGTGCTGGCGCTTGTGGCCGGCGGCGACCTTATGTACCGTTCCGACAACTTTGTGAGTCTGTACGGTTACCTGCAGGGATACATCGTCTGCTGCCTTATGTACTTCATCATCTGCTTTCCGCTCGCCATGCTGGTGCAGTGGCTCGAGCGCCGCTCCAAGGAACGTCCGCGCGGCGTGAGCCTGGCCGAGCTGGGGCTCGACAACGTAGAGGAGGCCTAGCGCATGGAAATCTTCAACGCGACCAACCTGCTCTACATTTGGGGCGGCTTTGTTAAGACGATCGAGATCTCGGCGCTGTCGATCTTTTTCTCGCTCATCTTTGGCACGGTGCTGGCACTCGTTAAAAGCTATGCGCCCCGCCCGTTCCGTATTTTGGTGAGCGCCTATATCGAGCTGTTCCGTTGCACGCCGAACCTGCTGTGGATCCTGTTTATCTACTTTACGGTGCAGGGTCTGGACATTGTGATTTCGACCATCGCCTTTACGCTGTTTACCAGCGCTGTTATGGCCGAGATTGTGCGCGGCGGCCTCAACTCGATTCCGCGTGGCCAGTTTGAGGCAGCGCAGAGCCAGGGCTTCGGCTTCTTCGCCACCATGCGCTACATCATTCTGCCGCAGACGTTTAAGACGATCATTCCGGCGCTGTTTAGCCAGTGCACGACCGTCATCAAGGACAGCTCGTATCTTTCGGGCATTAACGTGGCCGAGCTCATGTACACGGCCAACGTCGTGATGGCCCACGCGATCGATCTGTCGCAGGTGCTTATGCTCTACGGCCTGGTTTTCGCGATGTACTTTGTGCTCAACTTTGGTATCTCGCTGCTGGTCCGAGCGTATCAACGTCGTATTGTGGCAGCGTAGAATGTGGCAAAGGGACAGTCCCTTTGTCACATAGAGAAAGGAATCGCGATGAGCGATCTGGAGAATAAGAAGAGTCCTGTGGTCATTACCATCGCGCGCGACTTTGGCGCCGAGGGCCACGAGATTGGTCGTATCCTCGCCGATGAGCTGGGGATTCCGCTGTACGATAACGAGCTGCTGGTGCGTGCTTCGCTGCGCGCGGGCGAGTCGCTCGACAAGATGGCCGCCTACGACGAGCGTCTGGCCGTGGAGAACATGGCGTTTCTGCCCGACCGCTACGATGCGCGTTCGTACTCGGACAAGTTGTTCCAAAAGATGAGCCAGGTGATTTTGGATCTGGGCGAGACCGAGAGCTGCATTATCGAAGGTCGTCTGTCCGATTACCTGTTGCGTAACAACCCCAACCACATTGCCGTGTTGGTGACCGCTCCCTTTGAGGACCGCGTCGAGATCGTGCGCAAGAAGCGTGGCCTTAACAAGAAGAAGGGCGCTAAGCTGGTTAAACAGCAGCAGAAGGCGCGTGAGGCGTTCTATAAGCGCTACAGTGCCGGTAAGTGGAAGATGACGAGCGGCAAGGACATCGTCGTCAACCGCGCCAAGCTGGGCCGCGAAGGCTGCAAGGACGTCATCGCCGCAGCCTACCGCTACAAGGTGGCCCAACTCGAAGGCTAGTCGACCAAAACCACCACAAAGGGGACAGGCACCTTTGTGGTGGTAGGGCGATCGGCATAGAAAAAGTCCCCGCCGGGCGTGTGCTCGACGGGGACTTTGCCGTTTGATGGCTAACGCTGTAGGCTTATAGGACAAAATGTGTGTCCCGATAGAACACCCGTTTCCATCCATTAATCCAGCCAGAACGGGTACGGGTCCCTGTGGTGGAGGTCCTCCCACACTGCCCTGTCGCCCCACTCCGGCCCTCCGTCGTCACGCGACGGCGAGGCGGAGTAGACGCTGAACAGGAAGTCGATGTCCGCGTCGGTCGGCATCGTGGCGAGCTTCTCGCGCGCCGTCCTCGCGTCCCCCGAGTGCGCGTGGCACCACCAGAACACCGCCTTCACGCGCTTGACCGACGTCAGCCCCCGGTGGTTGCGCAGGACGGCCCTCAGCTGCGAGTTCACCCCTCCCTCGATCATGTTGTTGGTCGACGGCAGCGGGCCGGCCTTGGCCAGGGCGGGGTCGAGGTAGGTGAACAGCGTCCCCGCCGACACCAGCGACGACAGCGACGAGCGCGCCCGCCTCAGCCTCTCGTGGGTGTAGACCCTCCTGCCGTCCACCACGGTCCTGTCCTCCAGGAAGTCGGCCCAGAACCCGCACCAGTCGAGGTAGCGCTCGACCCAGAGCTCGGCCTGGTGCAGCGCCTCGATGCCCATGAGGTCGCGCGCGATGAGGTAGAGCTCGCGCCCCGCCTGGAGCTTCGGCCGCGTCGTCGTGTAGCGCTTGACCTGCGAGAAGGCGTGGAAGGTGCACCTCTGGACCCTGGTGCGCGGCCAGGTCTCGCGCACGGCCTTGGCGAACCCGCTCCCGCCGTCGGTGACGACCACCTCGGGCGCCGGGATCGGCGACATGAGGGCCGACCACGCCCTCGAGTTCTCCGACCTCGCCATGTACCAGGAGACCACCCTCTCGCCGCTGCAGCATATGAGCACGACGAGGTCGCGCGCGACCCAGATCCCGTCGACGTGGAGCACGCGGTGCAGCTCGCCGTCGGGGACGGGCATGGGCCAGACCTCCCAGAACTCGGCCGTCCTGCGCCTGAAGGACCGCCCGCCGCCCGGCATCGTGGCCTGCGAGTCCTTGGAGAGGAGCCACCCGAGGAACTCGTCCAGCCTCGTCGCCGTGTCGTCGTACCTCACCGTCGTCGACGCGCCGCAGGCCGTGCACCTCCACCGCTGGGACCCCGACGAGGTCCTGCCGTTGCGCTTGGTCCGACCGCCGCAGTAGGGGCAATAAACGGCCTTCATGGGCACCTCTTCCGAAAGGGTATTTAACGGTTCCGGAAAAGGTTATCTACCTGCGGGAACGATAGGCAACCGGACACACATTCTGTCCGAGCGGTTAAAAGTGGGCACGGAATTTAAACGGCTGAAAAAGGGGCATCGACCTGCGCCGATGCCCCCAACGTGGACACACATTTTGTCCTATAAGCC
>CAUATU010000042.1:0-18742 GCA_958432255.1 uncultured Collinsella sp. | reverse complement strand
TCTCGGAAGGCACGTGCAGACCTTTCGTCATGGCCTCCTACCTTTCTTTCGGGCCCCTGTCAGGGCCGATTCGTTAGCGCCCCTCCGTGTGAGGCGTTATTGCTGACGACATATTTATATCCAAAATCAGCTCATACTTCCACCTTGCCCCCGAACGGTTTTTTATAGGGGGTGAACGGCATACACATATACTTCACGCATGGCACACTTCATCTTAATAAAGCGTATTTACGTGCTTAAACGCGTTTTAATCCTAAAATCAAATGGAACTAAACTTTGTTAAACCATCCTCAAATTGCATATTTCCAATAAAGCTATGAATAGAATTAGCGGTTCACACCGCATCTCAACCATTTTCATTTTTATTCAGAAAAAAGTTTGTCCTATTCATTTCTGATAAATAAATTACCGTTTACCAGACGCTTGATACCGTTCACCGGAAACTCAGTATAAGGCCCAGCGGATACCGGCTCGCTTTACGGCCCCATTTGTAACAACTTGACTTCTCGGTATAGAAAAACGGACCCGCTTCCCCTATGAAACGGGTCCGTTTTCGATTATCTTCGGCTAATTTGGATAAGGCCCCCGAAGACCATCGGAATCCTAGCGATCGAACTCCGCCAGTGCCTCGCCCAAAAGCCTCAGGCCCTCGCGCAGAACGTCCTCGCTCGCGCAGTAGCCCAGGCGTGCGCCGCAGGGAAGCTCAAAACGGCTACCGGGGACCAGCAGCACTCCCCTCTCGGACAGCAGGCGCCTGCAGAACTCCTCGTCATCCTCGGGAATATCCAGCTGGATAAACGAGGTGGACACGCCCTGCGGGGCCGTCCAGGAAACGCGATGCTGCGTATCGATCCAAGCCTGCGCGATATCGCGGTTGCCAAACACGATCTTGCGATTGCGCTCGAGAATCTTATCCTTGTGCTCAAGCACATAGGTCGCCAGAGCATCGTTGAACACGCCGCCGCAGATCATGGTGTAATCGCGATAGGTACGGATGCGGTTGGACACCTCTTTGTCGGCCAGGACCCAGCCCACGCGGGCCGCAGGTGTCGAATAGGTCTTCGACAACGAGTTGGTGACAATGGCCCTCTCGTACACGTCAGCCATCGACATAAAGGCCTCGGTGTTCTCAAGCGGCAGATACACCTCGTCGCACAGCACGTAGGCGCCCACCGAACGGGCGATCTCGGCAATCTGGCCGAGCATATCGGCATCGAGCACCGTACCGATGGGGTTCGATGCGTTGTTGATGCAGATGAGTCTGGTGTTGGGGCGCACCAAGCGCTTGAGTTCCTCGATATCGGGCTTCCAGCCGAGTTCCTCGCGAAGCTCCCAGTACTCGACCTCGGCACCCAGCGTGCGCGGAATCTCGTAGAGCGGCGCATAGGTAGGCCACTCGGCGATAACGTGGTCGCCGGGCTCGACTACAGCCATGATGGCGTTGAGATTGGCGCCCGTGCAGCCATTGGTCTGCAGAATGAGATGGGGATTGACCTCGCGACGATACAGTTTGGCGACCTCGGCCTTAAAGTCGGGCGAACCCTCGATCCAGCCGTAGTTCATCTTCTCGCGGTCCAGGCGCTCGTAGAACGTGGCACCATCTTGATCGTCGAGCGCGCGCAGCTCGCCCATGGTAAGCGACGAAATCGTCGACTGGGCGATATCCCACGTAGCGCTCTTCTCCCAAACGTTAAGCCATTCCTCAACGCCGATCGTCTTGATATCCATGGCCAAGCTCCTTACAAAAGCAGTTATCCAATCGTGTTGACGCTCCTCAAACAAGATTGGGGCGGTGCGAATACCCGCACCGCCCCATTGGGAGACATCTAATGGCAGCTAGATGTATGTATTAAGACCTATACGGGTCCTTGAAGACCTTAGAGGTCCTCGCGCCAGAAGGGCATGCTCATGCAGCGCGGGCCGCCGCGGCCGCGGGAGAGCTCGGCGGAGGGCACGACGAGAAGGTCCAGGCCCTCCTTGTACAGCACGTCGTTGGTGACGGTGTTGCGGGCGTAGACGCAGATCTTGCCGGGCTCGACGCACAGGGTGTTGGAGCCGTCGTTCCACTGCTCGCGGGAGGCCGCGATCGGGTCGCCGCCGCCGCAGGGGATCAGCTTGACCTGGTCGACGCCGGTGGCGTCCTCCAGGACGTGCTCGAGGGTGTCCTCGATCAGGCGGATGTTCACGTCGCCCGGGTTCTTGCCGGCGGTCAGCTCGTAGACGCGCAGGGTGCCCATGATGGCGGGGTGGATCGTGAACTTATCGACGTCGATCTGGGTGAAGACCGTGTCGAGGTGCATGAAGGCGCGCGAGACCGGGATGTCGAAGGCCAGGATGCGCTCGACCTTGGAGTCGGAGTTCCAGAAGATGTTCTGGGCCATGACGTCGATAGCGGCGGCCTGGGTGCGCTGGGAGATGCCGACGGCGAGGGTCTTCTCGTTGATGTTCAGCACGTCGCCGCCCTCGGTGTGGAACTGGCAGTCGCGGCGGAAGTACAGGGAGACGTCCTTGTAGTCGGGGTGGTACTTGAAGACGTACTTGCCGTACAGGGTCTCGCGGTTGCGGGTGACCGAGTACATGCGGTTGAGGTTGACGCCCTCGCCGACGACCGCGAACGGGTCGCGGGTGAAGTAGAGGTTGGGCATCGGGTCGATGATCAGGTCAGACTCGGACTCGGAGTTGACCAGGGAGTCGAGGGTCGTGGACGCCGTGAGGGGCATGTCGATCTCGGACTTGGTCATGCCGGCCATGGTCTTCTTGACGAACTCGAGGTTGTCCTCGATGGAGTCCAGCTTCTCGCGGACGATCTGCGGCATGTGCTGGCCGCGGATGCCGGCCTCGGCGATGTACTGGTCGGTGAACTCGGCGCGGGCGCCGGGGACCTGGTCGAACACCTCGGCGACGAGGTTCTCGAGGTAGAGGACCTCCACGCCCTGGTCCCTCAGGATCTGGGCGAAGGTGTCGTGCTCCTGCTGCGCGACCTCCAGGAACGGGACGTCGTCGAACAGGAGTCGCTCGAGCTCGTCGGGCGGCAGGTTGAGGAGCTCGTCGCCGGGACGGTGCAGGCAGACCTTCCTGAGCTTGCCGATCTCGGAAGGCACGTGCAGACCTTTCGTCATGGCCTCCTACCTTTCTTTCGGGCCTTACTGGCCGAATGTATCAGCGCCCCTCCGTATGGGACGCTGCTTGCTGACAGCTCTAGTTATATCCAAAAACCACCCGCAATTCCACCTCGCCCCCGAACGGTCAGCAAAGTGCGATGAACGGTATATCGCATATGATTCCCCCATGATGCACTTCAGTTCTCTAAAGCATATTTTCAAAGGTAAACGTTCTTTTTTCTAAGGAATTAAGCTAGATTGCACGAATATTTTCATGTTTAGGAATTGCATAGCTAAAACGGTTTTCTGCATATATATGTCGTTTGTCCACGATTCGATTTGGATTCGATTATATTCAGCTTGCAATCATTCTTATTCATACATCCTCACCAGTTGAGTATGGATATAGATTGTTTTCAAAACGAGTCAGGCAGTTAGTTGCATGCTTGACAGCGTAAGAAGTAGGTAAAGATACCGTTCGCACAATACGTCCGTGCCGCAAGTCGACTAAATTGAGACAATAGTGAATAGTGTTAGGCTACCGTCCCCTGCGGGGACTGAACGGACAGATGCATATGCCGAGCAAAATCGAAAAAAAGCAAGCCGCCGCAAAGCTGCGCAAACCGCCGCGCGACTTCTCGTACACGCAGAACCGAGAGCTCAGCTGGCTACGCTTTGACAACCGCGTGCTCGACGAAGCCTTCGACGAAACCGTTCCGTTATTCGAGCGACTAAAGTTCGTCTCGATCTTCGAGTCCAACCTCGACGAGTTCCTTATGGTGCGCGTGGGTGGCCTGTCCGACCTTGCCGAGCTCAAAAAGCAGCCTGTCGACAACAAGAGCAATATGACCGCCTCCGAACAGGTCGATGCTGTCATGGCCGAAATGCCCGGGCTCCTTACCCGTTGGGAGTCCATCTTTAAGAACATCGAGGGCAAGCTCGACACCCTGGGCGTTCACCGCGCGCGTGTCGATTCGCTTACGCCCGAGGAGCGCACCTTTGTAACCCGCTACTTCCAGGCCTACGTGTCGCCGGTCATCTCACCGCTGGTGATCGACCCGCGCCACCCCTTCCCCAACCTGCGCAACGGCGCACTCTACCTGGCCTGCGGCCTGGACGGCGTCACCGACGAGGAAAGTCTGCTGGGCCTGATCGAGATTCCCGCCTCGATGAACCGCGTGGTCGAGATCCCCTCGCCCGCCGGCACCTACTCCTACATTCTGCTCGAGGACGTCATCCTCGCCTGTCTGGACAGCTGCTTTGGCTCCTATAAGCCGCTCGACCGTTCGCTCATCCGCGTCACCCGCAACGCCGACATCGATCCGGACGGCGAGGGCGTCGAGGAGGAAGAGGACTACCGCCAGCATATGAAGCGCATCCTCAAGAAGCGCCTGCGCCTGCAGCCGGTAGTGCTCGCCGTCTCGGGTTCACTCGAAAAAGCAACGCTCAAGACTATCCGCAAGGCGCTCGAGCTCCCGCGTCGCTCGGTCTTTACCTGCGATATCCCGCTCAACCTGGGCTACGTCTTTGGCATCGAGGGCAAGATTCCCGAGCACCTGCGTAACGAGCTGCTCTTTACGCCGTTTAAGCCGCAGCCCAACCCCACCATCGATATGACCCGCTCCATCCGCGAGCAGGTACTTCAGCACGACAAGTTGCTCTTTTATCCCTATGAGGCCATGAACCCCTTCCTGGATCTTGTGCACGAGGCCGCCTACGACCCCGAGTGCATCTCGCTGCGCATCACGCTCTACCGCGTGGCCAAGCAGAGCCGCCTGTGCGAGTCGCTGATCGATGCTGCCGAGAACGGCAAAGAGGTCACGGTGCTCATGGAACTTCGTGCCCGCTTTGACGAGCAGAACAACATCGAGTGGGCCGAGCGCCTGGAAGAGGCCGGCTGCACCGTCATCTATGGTTCCGAGGGCTTTAAATGCCACTCAAAGATCTGCCAGCTCACCTATCGCGAGGGCATGGCGCTAACGCGCCTCACGCTTTTGGGCACCGGCAACTTTAACGAGAAGACGGCCAAACTCTACAGCGACTTTATGCTCATGACAGCCCATCCCGGCATCGGCGAGGACGCCAACCTGTTCTTCCGCAATCTGTCGCTGGGCAACCTGCGCGGCGACTACCGCTTCCTGGGTGTGGCGCCCGTCGGACTGAAACCGCTCATCATGCGCGGGCTTGACCGCGAGATCCAGCGCGCCCTTGCCGGCGAGCCCGCCCGCGTGTTCTTTAAGCTCAACTCGCTGACCGACCGCGAGGTTATCGACAAGATCGCCGAGGCATCGTGTGCCGGCGTGCGCGTAGACATGATCATCCGCGGCATCTCGTGCCTCAAGCCCGGTGTTCCGGGCAAGACCGAGAACGTGCATGTCCGCTCCATCGTCGGACGCTTTTTGGAGCACGCGCGCGTCTATGCTTTCGGCGTGGACTCGGACATGATTTACCTGAGCTCGGCAGACATGATGACGCGCAACACCGAGCACCGCGTGGAGATTGCCTTCCCCGTGCTCGACCCCACCTGCCGCGCCCTAGTGCACGAGTACATGGGCATGCAGCTGCGCGACAACGTGAAGGCCCGCAGCCTCACGAGCGACGGCACCTGGGTCCCCGTGGAGCGTGCAGAGGGTGAGAAACCCTTCAACTCGCAGGAAGCCCTGCTGGAGCGTGCCTATCGCAACGCCGAGGCCGCGCCCGAGCCCGTCATTGAGGCGGAACCTGCCTCCGAGGCCGAGCCGCAGCCAGTAGCACCCAAGGTCCAAGAGGTCCAGACGACCGTCATTGAGCCCGAGCCTGCACCTGCACCTCAGCCCGATCCGCAGGTCACCAAGCCCGCACCCGAGACGAGCGCCCGTCGCGATAAGCCCGCTGGCAAGACCAAGGCCATCGAGCGCCATCGCCCCGGCCGCGTGCGCATGGGCCTGGGTCTGATCGGCCTGGGTCTTAAGACGCTCATTACCGGCAAGACGAAATAGTCGTTTGTAGAAGCAGTTTGTAGAAGCGCCCCGCATTTGAGGAAAGCCTCGGATGCGGGGCGCTTTTCCCTGCTACCATGGTGCGAACAACAACGCGAATGACAGGCAGGAATATGAAGCTCACTATAGAATCGATGACCTACGGCGCCGACGGGCTGGCGCACGCCGACAACGGCAAGGCCGTCTTTGTGCAGGGCGCCGTGGCAGGCGACACCGTCGAGGCCGAGGTCGTACAGGACGGCAAGTCGTTCATGCGTGCCCGCACCACCGAGATTCTGGAGCCAAGCCCCGATCGCATTCAGTCTCCCTGCCCCTTCGTGGGCATCTGCGGCGGCTGCTCGTGGGGCAATCTCTCACGCACGGCACAGCTCGCCGCCAAGGAGCAAAATCTGCGCTCCACGCTCGAGCGTATCGGCAAGTTCAGCCCCGATCAAGTCGATGAACTGGTGCAACCCATCCGCCACACCAAGGATGATTGGGGCTACCGCAATAAAATCGAACTCGAGCCGACCGTTGTAAACGGCCGCGTGCGTCTTGGCATGCACGGTGTCGATCCTCGCAAGATCGTGACCGTCGATTCGTGCCCGTTGTTCGACAAACGCTTCCCCAAGGCACTCAAATCGGTCGTCGGCGCGCTCAATTATCTGAGCGGCAGCCACGACCTGGGCCTTGAGCGCGTGGGCATTCGCGCCTCGCGTCGCACCAAGGCACTCGAGGTGGCGCTCTGGACGCCTACGGGCTCTTTCCCGCGCTCGCAAGTCTCGCGCGTGTTGGCAGACGCCGCGCACCCCACAAGTGTCGTACGCGTGATGAGCAAGGGCGAAAAGAAGGCCCGCCGTGTTTCCAAGGTCGAAATGCTCGCCGGAGAGGGCTCATGGACCGAGAATATCGCCGAGGGTCAGATGCGCTTGTCTGCCCCGTCTTTTTTCCAGGTCAACACCAAGGGTGCCGAGATTTTGATCGAGCTTGTCATGGAAACGCTCGATCCGCAGGAAGACGAGCTTGCCGTGGACCTGTACTGCGGTGCCGGCACCTTTACCCTGCCGCTCGCCCGCCGCTGCGACTTTGTCGCCGCCGTCGAGGCCTACGGCCCCGCCGTGCGCGACCTGCGCCGTAACCTGGAGATCAACAAGCTTGATAACGTCGACGTCATTGGCGGAGACGCGGTGCGCGAGTTCCCCGACCAGGATGCCGACGTCTTGGTGGTCGACCCGCCGCGCGCAGGCCTCGCCCCCGAAGCGATCGACCTTATCGCCAGCACGAGTGCCCACGATGTCGCCTACGTGAGCTGCGACCCGGCCACCCTGGCGCGCGATCTCAAACGCTTTGTCGAAGAAGGCACCTTCTCCCCCGTAAAGATCACGCCAGTCGACCTGTTCCCACAAACCTTCCACTGCGAGACCGTCGTCCACCTCAAGCGCAACTAGACTGTTTGCCCAAGGCCACGCCCGATGATTTTTCTGGGACGGGGATTAAATAATCAATTTGCACCGAATGATTATTTAATCCCCGTCCCGAAATTGAACCGCCCCCTCATTTCTTGAACATTAAAAATGGGGGCTTCTTTATGGACGGGAGAGTCAGGCACGACGCCACGCTGAGGACTCTTGCAGCAGAGCTTTGCGACAGGGGGTACGGGCGCGCCGAAGGCCGGCGGGAGGCCGAAGGGTGCCCGGACCCGGCCGGGGCCGGCGGCGTGCGAGAGCAAGCTCATGCGACGGAGCTGCTGCCCGGGCGCCTGAAGGACGAATTCTACAGGAACCGGACGTGGCGGAGCTTCGAGGGGTTCAAGCGGGACCTCGAAGCCTTTACCGTTCACTGGAACAAGAGGAGGCGGGTTAAGCAAAAGGAGCTGACCCCGAAGGAGTTCCGGAATCAGTCCCCATGTGCGGCATAGGCCGCTAATTGACCCGTCCAAGTATCGGGGCGCAGTTCATTTCAGCGCCGCCCGAGAAAGCTAAACGCCTTCTGGCAGGTTGTCCCGGGCCGAGGGCGGCCACCTTGATCGCCCTCGGCCCTCACCCACCTCAACTGCTCCTCAATTACATAGAGCTGGTCGAAAAGGGCGTAAGCTAGCGGGCGCCTTCCTCGTCGTCGTTGGGTCGGTAGGTGATGAACTCGATAACAAAGGCCAGGACGGCAGAGACGAGTGAGGCGATGATCGCGAAGATCATGTGGGAGATCCCGGCGCCACCAGGGGTCCCGTCGATGAAGTTGAGCAGGTTGAAGACGCCGAGGCCGCCCGAGATGTACATGAGGGCGCCCGTCATTCCCACGATGGCGCCGCCCACGGCGGAGCTCAGGCATGCCACGACGAACGCGCGCTTGTTGGGCAGGGCGATGCCGTAGATGCCAGGCTCGGTGACGCCGAAGAAGAAGGCGGAGATCATCGCGGGAAGGGCGATGCCGCGGAAGCGCTCGTCCTTGTTTTTGAGGTACATGGCAAAGATGACCGCTCCGAGCGCGAACGCGTGGCCGATGGTGGCGGCGAGCACGCTGTCGTGGCCGAGGGTGTTCAGGTTCATGATGGAGATGGGGATGAGGCTCCAGTGGAAGCCAAAGATGACGAGGCACATCCACAGTCCGCCGACCAGGGCGCTGCCCAGGACGGAACCAACCACGGGGAGCTGGAAGATGAACGAGAACGCCGCGCTCAGCAGGTTGGTGATGAGGGTGGCCACCGGGCCGATGATGAGGTAGCCCAAGACGATGGAGACCGTCATCGTGGCGAGCGGGACGAGGAACATCTTGAGCGCAGTCGGCATCCAGCTCTTGAGCCAGCGCTCAAGGATAGAGCCGAACCACACCATGAGAAGGACGGGGATCACCGAGCTCACGTAGCCGGACACGGGCATGATGATGGGGAGCCCGAGGGCGGTGGCGTACCACGAGAACGTGCCGGCCACGCCGAGGTCGATGCTGCCGAGCGCCTCACCCGAGGTCAGGGCGACCATCGTCGGGTAGAGGAGCGCCACGCCGATTGCCACGCCGGTGAACTCGTTCATGCGGAACTTGCGCGCGGCACTGAACGCCAGGGCGACGGGGAGGAAGTAGAAGAAGCCGTCAGCCACGGTGTAGAGCAGCGTGTAGAGGCCGTCGTTTGCAAAGGCCGGGACGAAGTAGGTGATGAGGGCAAGCAGTCCCTTCATGATGCCTGCGGCGGCAAGCGGTCCCAGGATGGGCTGGAAGATGCCAGAGATGAGGTCGATGACGACGGAGGCAACGGTCTTATCGCCCTGGGGCTCGTCGTCGGCGCTTGCGCCGCCCGAGAAGTTGCCGGCCTCCAGGACCGCGTCGTAGACGTCCTCGACGATGTTACCCACGACCACCTGGTACTGGCCGTTGGCCTGGATGACCTGGATGACGCCCTTGAGGGCCTCGATCTTGGCCGTGTTGGCGCGGGACTCGTCCTTGAGCTTGAAGCGCACGCGCGTGATGCAGTGCGCGACGCTGGCGACGTTCTCGGCGCCGCCTACGTTCTCGAGTATGGATCTGGCCAGGTCGTCGTATTTTTCAGCCATTATTTTCTCCTTAGCGATATTGCCCGGGCGGCTAGCCCAGGTCGCTTCCGTTGGTGGCGATGGCCTGTTGGTACCAGTAGAAGCTCTTCTTGCGCCTGCGCTCGAGCGTGCCGTTGCCCAGGTTGTCGCGGTCCACGTAGATGAAGCCGTAGCGCTTCTCCATCTCGCCGGAGCCCGCGCTCACGAGGTCGATCGGCCCCCAGGTGGTGTAGCCGAGCATCTCGACGCCGTCCTGCTCGATGGCGTCGCGCATGGCCTCGATGTGCTCGCGCAGGTAGGCGATACGGTAGTCGTCCTCGATCGTGCCGTCGGGAAGCACCTCGTCATAGGCGCCGAGGCCGTTCTCCACCACAAAGAGCGGCTTCTGGTAGCGGCCCCAGAGGTCGTTGATCGTGATGCGGAATCCCAGCGGGTCGATGACCCAGCCCCAGTCGCTCGTGCGCACGTAGGGGTTCTCCACGCCGGCGAAGGCGTTGCCCTCGGCGACGCCGCCCACGGAATCGGGGTCGCCCGCGGTGCAGCGCGAGGAGTAGTAGCTAAACGAGATGAAGTCGACGGTGTTCTCCGCAAGGATGCACTCGTCCTCGGCGGTCATGCCCACGTCGATACCCTCGCGCTCGAGCATCTTGAGCGCGTAGCCGGGGTAGCGCCCGCGCGCCTGCACGTCCACGAAGAAGAGGTCCTCCTGGTTCTTGACCTGCGCCGCGCGGACGTCCTCGGGGCGGCAGGAGTAGGGGTAGTAGCTTCCCGCGGCGAGCATGCAGCCCACCTTGTTCTCCGGATCGACCTCGTGGGCGATCTTGGTGGCCCAGGCGCTCGCCACGAGCTCGTTGTGCGCGGCGCGGTACTCGGCCTCGCGGGCATTCTCCCCGGGCTCGAGGACGATACCGGCACCCATGAAGGGACGGTGCAAGATCATGTTCATCTCGTTGAACGTGATCCACCAGCGCACGAGGCCGCGGTAGCGGTTGAAGAGCACCGTCACAAGCCGCTTGTAGAGCTCGATAAGGGCGCGGTTTCGCCAGGCGCCGTACTTCTTGACGAGGTGGATGGGGCAGTCGAAGTGTGTGATGGTCACGAGGGGCTCGATCCCGTGCTCGCGGCAGCAGCGGAACACGTCCTCGTAGAAGGCGAGCCCGGCCTCGTTGGGCTCCTCCTCGTCGCCATTGGGGAAGATGCGGCTCCAGGCGATGGAGAGGCGAAAGACCTTAAAGCCCATCTCCGCGAAGAGGGCTATGTCCTCGCGGTAGTGGTGGTAGAAGTCGATGCCCGTCTGGGCCGGGTAGTAGTACCCGGGCTCAAAGTCGAGCATGCGCCTCAGGCCGCGGCTTACGTCGTTGCGTTCCGGCCCGTGTGGGATGACGTCGACGTTGGCAAGGCCGCGGCCGCCCTCGTCATAACCTCCCTCGCATTGGTTGGCGGCGGTGGCTCCTCCCCAAAGGAACCCTTTTGGAAATGGCATGGTGCCTCCTTCTCTCTGGCGCCCCCATCTCTGCGGGGGACGCTTTATAACGTCCTTGCGGCCTCGCGCGCCGGGCCCGTGGCCCTTTCCCTGATGCGCGCGGGCCGCCTGTGAAGGGGTGACTAGCTGACGGCTTGTCCTGCGGCGGCGCGACGTGCCTCCCGGCCTCCAAGCAGGGAGGGGACCTGTGCCAGGCACACGCCGGCGAGGATGATGGCGACGCCCAGCCACTCGACGACGCCGAGCGGCTCGCCGAGGACGATCATGGCGATGAGCAGGCCGGCGGGGAGTTCCGCAGCGGCCATGACAGTGGAGAGGCCCGCAGGCAGGTGCGGAGAGCCCATGCCGAAGAGCAGGACCGGGCAGAGCATGCCAAAGAAGCCGGCGATGACGGCAAAGGGCAGGATGCCCTGGGCGAGGACGCCCGAGACGACGTAGTCCGGGCACACCGTGAGCGACATGACCACGGAGCCCGCGCATACGATGACGCCACGCTGCTCGGACGAGCAGGGGGCCTCGACCTTGCCGGATAGGGTGACAAAGAGGGAGCAGGACACGGCCGCCCCCAGCGCGCAGAGCAGGGCCACGGGGTCGTACCCGGTGATGCCGGTCTTGTAGACGCCGCTGGCGAACACCGTTCCGAAGACGATGACCAGGGCGGAGGCCACTTGGAGAAGCCTCGGCGGCCGGCGCGTCATGACGGTCTGCCACACGAGCCCCAGCCACGTGAACTGGAAGAGGAGCGTGAGCGCCACCGGGGCGGGCAGCACGCTCATGGCGTAGCAGTAGAGGATTGAGGTGAGGCAGGTGAGGGCTCCCAGGCCCATGAGCTTGAGGGCGAGCTTCCAGCCCACGCGCTGCCAGCGGTGCCCGAGTGCGTGCCCTGCGAGCGTGGCGAGGGCGAAGAAGAGGCAGCCGAACCACGCCTGGCTCGCCACCACCTGTGCCGAGGTGAAGCCCACGGCGTAGGCGAGCTTGTAGGTCGTGGCCATCGCGCCGTAGCAGGCGCCGCCCGCAAAGACCTGGAGCGCCGCCTTGGCCTGTCCCGCGCCCGTGACTCCTGCCCCGGCGGCCTGTTGCTTGATTGTGTTTGTTCCTGCCATTAGACTCCCTTCCGTCTGCTGCCTTGCAGATGCACGTCTCGTGCGTCTGTTCCCTGCAGTCGGAAGGTGGGCTCGTGCGGTCTTCTGGCGGTGCATGTGGTACCTGCTGCCAAGACGAAAAAAGCCACGCAACCGACTGCTCGGTTGCGTGGCAAAAAGGTGGCTAGCGCCCAGAAAAGTCCACGCGTTTTTAGACTGGGACAAAGTACTACAACAGGTGAGATTCCGTCAAGAAAAACCGAGAAAAAAGTGAGCCTCTGCCCGCCGCACCTGTGGCGGTCGTTCCCCGAACGGGGCGGTGCTGTTGGGGACTGTCTCGATCTGTAACAGTTGCGGCTAGTTTTGGTCGATGGATGTTACAGATTGAGATTGTTGAGGATGGGTGAGGGTAGCTAATTCGGACAGGGCTATTTTAAACATTGGGAAATCGAGCGTGGCAAGTGGAGGTCTTCGGGGTATAAGACGGCTAATTGTATGCCGCCTATGAAAGGAACCCTCATGCCCAGCGTTGCCGTTCTCGCCGCCGATGGCTTTGAAACTATTGAATGCTTGACCATGGTCGATGTCATGCGTCGCGGCGGCGTGCGTGCCACACTCGTCTCGATCATGCCCACGCGTGAGGTCGTAAGCTCGCTGCAGATCCCCGTGACCTGCGATGCACTCTTTGATGAGATCAACTTTGACGAGTACGACTGCGTCGTGCTGCCCGGCGGCCTACCCGGTGCCACCAACCTGCGCGCCGATCAGCGCGTCTGCGACGTGGTCTGCGAGTTCGCCGCGACCAAGCACGTCGCCGCCATCTGCGCCGCCCCGTTTATCCTGGGCGAGCTCGACCTGCTCGAGGGGCGCCACGCCACGTGCTTCCCTGGCTTTGAGAAAAGCTTCCCCAAAGGCGCCTATACCGGCGAGAAGGTTACGCAAGACGGCAACATCATCACCGCCAGCGGCATGGCCCAGTCGCTCCCTTTTGCGCTTGAGCTGCTGCGCACGCTCGCCGGCGACAAGGCCGTCGAGAAGGTCGCCGAGGGCATTCAGCTATGATTTTGGCTTCGCAATCACCGCGCCGCATCGAGTTGATGCGCGAGGCGGGCTATGACATTTGCATCATTCCTGCCGATATCGACGAAACGCCGTTTGATGGCGAGGCCCCGCTTACGCTCGTTGAACGCTTAGCACGCGCCAAAGCCGCCGCCGTTGCCGCTGAGCATGCCGAGCCCAATGAGCTGACGGTCGCAGCCGACACCATCGTCACCTTTGACGGCAAGATTCTGGGCAAGCCGGCAACCGAGGACGAGGCGCACACCATGCTCCGTGAGCTTTCGGGCCGCACGCACCAGGTTGCAACCGGCGTCTGCATCGTTAAGGCAGGCGACACGGCCGCCCCGCATGCCGCCGAGAGCCTGTCCTTTGTCGATGTGACCGACGTGACGTTCTACGAGCTCACCGACGAGCAGATCAAGCACTACGTCGCCTCGGGTGAGCCCATGGACAAGGCCGGCGCCTACGGCATTCAGGGCACAGGAGGACGCATGCTCGTGCACGATATTTCGGGCGACTTCTATAACGTGGTGGGCCTACCCATCGCCCGCGTCGCGCGCGCGATTCAAAAACTCTCGTAATTGCATCTGGCGCTGGGTATCCCCCGGCGCCTACAATTTTGGCGTACCGTACGGATCCCGACCGGGCACAAGGCGCGGCGGAAAACCGATAGGAGTTAAACATGGATACACTGCTCGAGGCCATTGATGTCTGCGATGTCGATGGCTTTTGCTATGGCAACTATACGGACGAGGAGGCCGGCACCGGTTGCACCGTAATCGTGGCACCCGAGGGCGCCACCGGCGGCGTTGACGTTCGCGGCGGTGCTCCAGCATCGCGCGAAACCGACCTGCTGCGACCCGAGAACACCGTCGACAAGGTCCACGCCGTCTGCCTTTCGGGTGGATCGGCCTTTGGCCTCGAGGCTGCAAGCGGCGTCGCTCGCGAGCTTGAGAGCCGCGGCATCGGCCTTCCCGTCGGCCCCACGCAGGTGCCCATCGTGTGCTCCAGCTGTATCTTCGACCTCGCCTTTGGTAACCCCACCGTTCGCCCCGACATTGAGGCCGGCATCGCCGCCGTGCGCGAAGCACTCGACAACACCCCCACCACGCTCGAACAGGGCAACGTGGGTGCCGGCACGGGCGCTACCGTGGGTAAGCTCATGGGCCCCGCTACCTGCATGAAGGCCGGCCTTGGCGCTGCCGCCGTGGCGCTCGGCCCCATCAAGGTGGGCGCCGTGGTCTCGGTCAACGCCTGCGGCAACGTTGTCGACCCCTTCACCGGCGAGTGGGTCGCCGGTATGCGCGCCGCAGCCGATAGCAACCAGATCGTCGACATGGAACTCGCAGCCTTTGCTGCCGCCGGATCCATGCAGATGCCGCTCGACCGCACCAACACCACCATCAGCTGCATCGTCACCAACGTGGAGCTCACTAAGGCACAAGCCACCAAGGTCTCCCAGATGGCCGCAGACGCCTACGCACACGCCATCCGCCCCACACACACCACCAACGACGGCGACACCATCTACACCCTCGCCAGCGGCAAACTAGGCGCCCAGGCAAGCGCCGCCGTTCCCTTGGACCTGTTGGGCATGCTCGCAGTAAGGGCCCTGGAAACTGCCATCGTAAACGGGGCCAAAACCGCCAAAACCTCCCACGGCATCCCCGGCGCCGCGAAGTAGCCTAACCTGACCGGTTGCCCGGTGGGGCTTGGTTATGTTTGCTGCTCTACAGTCCTGGCTCGCACGAAGAGCACATTAAGTGCTCTTCGGCTCGTGCGGAACTCGCGACAAACATAACCAAGCCCCACCGGGCGACCTACCAACCAGATTCTTTTCAGCCCAGGCCCCTGTGTACCGCGCGTCTAAGATCTTCAATTTCAGGCAGCCTGACAATCGATTCTTATAGCAAAGGCCCCTTGGCCTTTAGTTTGATACAAGTTCCGCACGAGCCGGAAAGCACTTAATGTGCTTTCCGTGCGAGCAGGACTGTTCGCAGTAGCAAACTAAAGGCCAAGGGGCCCAGTCAACCTATCAGCAGCGATTACTCAGCAGCTAGTTGAATTTGAAGATCTTTGAGGCAAGACGGTATAGGCCGAGTGTGGTTTTGTCTCCGGCCCGTCCACGCAGATTGGTGAAGAACCCGACCACGCCGTAGCGGGCACGACGATACATGCGCTCGTCGTAGGCCTTCAAATCATTCCACAGCGTCTTTAGGCGCTCGTCGGCGCAATCTTCCTCGGAAAGCTTGGTGAGCACCGAGCAGATCGCCATCATCATGGTGAAGTAGCCCATCATGTACGAACGCAGACGCGACGACTCGACATCGCTGTACAGGTGGTACGACTCCATCATGATACGCGTAACACGGAACTGCTGGTCCAGACGCTTGACCATCGTTGCCTCGTTGACGCTCTGACCTTCGCGACCGATAAAGTAGCGGTAGAGGTCGATGTCGGCGTAGTACATGGTCTTGCAACGCGGCAGCGGCACGTAGGCGTAGATGTTGTCCACATAGAACGTGTGCGGCGGCATGGGAAGGTTGGACTCGCGCAGCACATCCGTGCGATAGCACAGGCTGTGCATGAGTAGGTTCTGGTCCAGGCGGAAATGACCGATCTGATCCCAGGAAAAGATCTTTTTGCGCGGCAGGGCAAATTTGTAGCCAATAGCGGTATGCGTGCCCTCGTAAACCTTCTCGTACACGTAGTTCGAGATAAACAGGTCAACGCGCTGGTCGCGCTCCTCAAAGCCACGCAGAATCGACAGCATGGTCGAAAGGGCAGCGCCGTCAAGCCAGTCGTCCGAGTCGACAACCTTGTAGTAGGTGCCCTGCGCCTCGCGCAGACCCGAAAGGACGGCAATACCGTGACCGCCATTCTCCTGGTGCACCGCGCGGATGATTCCAGGATAACGGGCCTCCCACTCGTCGGCCTTGGCGGCCGTCTCGTCCTTGGAGCCGTCGTCCACCACGATAATCTCGATATCGGTGGCGTAATTGCTCCCCTCCAAGATGGAGGTGATGCAATGGTCCATGTCCTTGGCGGCGTTATACGAGGGAATACCGAATGTTATGACTTTATGCATGGCAGGCGATAATCTCATCCGAAAGATCGAGGGCGGAATTGGTCACGGCGTCCATATCGTAGTAACGATACTCGGCCAGACGACCCACCGGGTGGAAGTTCGTCAGGTTCTGGACGCGCTCAAGATAGCGCTCATAGAGCTCACGGTTCTCGGGCTCAAGAATGGCGTAGTACGGCGTCTCGCCCGAGCCGGGCGTATAGGCCTTGGAGTACTCCTTCATGATGGTGGTCTTGCCGGGCAGGACCTGACCGGTCATGTTCTTGAACTCGGTGATGCGCGTGTAGTCCTCGCTCGTGGTGTAGTTGACGGTGCCCACGGGCTGGAACTGGTCCATATCGAGCGTCTCGAACTTCATATCGAGCGTGCGGTACGGCAACGCGCCCAAGTCGAGGTTGAACAGCTCATCGAGCGGACCTGTATAGACAATCTCGCCGCCGTAGACCTTACCGTCGACCTTGACGGTGGTCTCGTCGATCTCAAAAAGATCGCGGGCGTCCACGTCGCAGAACACGTCAATCAGGTCGTGGTCGAGCATGTGCTCAAAGAGCGCCGTGTAGCCCTCCTGCGGCATGCCCTGGAAGGGAGCTTGCGGGAAGTAGCGGTCATCATCGCCCACAAAGACGGGAACGCGGCCGGTGATCGAGGGGTCGATCTGATCGGGCGTCTGGCCCCACTGCTTCATGGTGTAATGCAAAAAGACATTCTCGTAGACGTAATCGGCGACCTCGGCAAGATCCGGGTCGTTCTTCTTACGCAGCTCCATAATGGGCACCTTGACATCCTTGCCAAAGGTCTCCACGAGCTTCTGATACAGCTCCTCGCCACGCTCGTCACCAAAGGCGAGCTTGAGACTCGCATGGTTGAAGGGCACGGGCATAAGGGTACCGTTGATGTTGGCGAGCACCTTGTGCTGATAATCCGTCCACTTGGTAAAGCGCGACAGGAAATTGTGCACGCGCTCGTTAAAGGTGTGATAGATATGCGGACCGTACTCGTGGATCAGGATTCCGGCCTCGTCAGTGCAGTCATAGGCATTGCCCGCAATGTGGCTACGGCGCTCCAAAACGGCAACACGATAGCCGATGGTCTCGGCAAGACGGCGGGCGCAAACGGCACCGGCATATCCAGCACCGACGACAATCATGTCGTACGCGCCGGCGTTAAAGCCTTCAGGCAGGCCTGAGGTAATCTGCATCGATACTCCTTGTCAAAAGCCACGGGCTCGTTAGCTGGGCTTTTCTCGAACATTCTTCGAGACATATTTATCAGAGCGATTATAGCGCTAATGCGTCCTATAATGAGCTTGCCACACAAGGAAAGCTCAAGCACCGCGGCGAACATAATTGAAAGGTAAACCCGCTAGCAGCGGGTTTATTCGTGAACAGCCGGGCGCCTGGAGCTTAGCGAAACGCTTGTAAGGAGTAACATGAGCGATTTCCTAAACCGTATGAAGTCTGCCGCCAAGGCCGACCTTAAGACGATCGTCCTGCCCGAGGGCGAGGATCCGCGCACTATCGTCGCGGCCACCAAAATCATCGAGGAGGGTCTGGCAAAGATCGTCATCCTGGGCAACCCCGACGAGATCAACGTTCCCGGCGCTACCGTCATCGACCCGCGCAATGCCGAGAAGCACGAGGAGTACGCAAAGAAGTTTGCCGAGCTCCGCGCCAAGAAGGGCGTTACCATCGAGCAGGCTCGCGCCCAGGTGATGGACGCCACCTACTTTGGCACCATGATGGTCAAGATGGGCGACGCCGACGGCCTGGTCTCCGGCGCCTGCCACTCCACCGCCGACACCCTGCGCCCCGCGCTTCAGATCCTCAAGACCGCCCCGGGCACCAAGCTGGTCTCGGCCTTCTTCGTGATGTGCACCGACACCCCGCAGTTCGGCACCGACGGCACTCTGATCTTCGCCGACTGCGGTCTCAACATCAACCCGTCCTCCGACGAGCTCTCCGAGATCGCCATCGCCTCCGCTCACTCCTGGTCCACCTTCATGGGCAATGTTGAGCCGCACGTGGCCATGCTCTCCTACTCCACCATGGGCTCCGCCGGCGGCGAGGTCGCCAAGAAGGTCCAAGAGGCCGTGAAGTTCTGCAAGGAGAAGGCTCCCGAGCTCGCCATCGACGGCGACCTGCAGCTCGACGCCGCTATCGTCCCCACCGTCGCCCAGCTCAAGGCTCCCGGCTCCTCCGTCGCCGGTAAGGCCAACGTGCTCGTGTTCCCCGACCTCGAGGCAGGCAACATCGGCTACAAGCTGGTCCAGCGCTTCGCTGGCGCCGACGCCTACGGCCCCATCCTGCAGGGCATCGCCAAGCCGGTTAACGACCTTTCGCGCGGCTGCTCTGCCGATGACATCGTGGGTGTCGTGGCCATCACCGCCGTCCAGGCTCAGATGGCTGAGTAGCGCACGCACTCGCCCGAAGGCCGTACGGGCTAACCCCTGAAAAC
>CAUATU010000041.1:0-20151 GCA_958432255.1 uncultured Collinsella sp. | reverse complement strand
TGTTCGTGCGGAACTCGCGATAAACCTAAGCCGGTGTCCCCGCTCTCCCGGGGCCTGCGGCTACTTGGTTGTCGCATGCGGCTCGCTTTTCGGAACAGGGCTGATAATTCTAGATGCAAGGCGCTCTTGGTCGTTATGGGCCTGGGGCGTCTGTCTTATATAGGTAGATTCCTTGCGGGTTCGAATCCCTCCGCTTGCCCACAAGAAAGCGCTCTGGGCCGTTATGGACTCAGGGCGCTCAATTTTAATGGCTGGGACGGAGGGATTCGAACCCCCAACAGCCGGCACCAAAAACCGGAGTTCTACCGTTGAACTACGTCCCAATGTGTGGTGTTGCCCAAAAGCAACTCGTTTAGTTTACCTAATCTGCGAGGGCATCGCAAACGCCGTCGAGCAGGCGTACGGCGAGTGTCTGCGCGTCGCTGGCCGTGAAGGTGCCGTTGTAGCGCGTCATGCCTGTGAGCTCAATGCGAATGCGAGCCGGCTTCTGCTGCGCGGCGACATTGGCAGTGCGGATGCGCTGGGCCAGGTTGTGGCACTCGGCGAGGGCAATCGTGGCGCGCGGTGCGGCGTCGGCGGGCAGCTCGTCGCTTGCAATCTCGAGCACCAGGTCAACGTCGGTTGGGACCTCGGAGTCGCAGAGCATCATGCCGCTGTTGTCGGTCGTTGCCGTGGCGATATTCCACATGCGCGACGCAACACTGCGTGCGATGGGGTCCTCGCCGATAACGGCAATCTGGAAGCGCTCGAGCACGTTGGCGGCGCGAGCAAAACCGATGCGGGACTCGGCTTCGGTGACCGAGGGCTTGCCCTCCCACACATGGTGCAGGCGGTTGATGTAGGCGTAGGTGTCCTGGAAGGCCATGCCGTCGGCAAACAGGCCGACATTTTCCTGGAACTGCTGCAGGGCGGCCTCGGTATGCGGACCAAAGTAGCCGTCGTCTTCACCACAGGCAAAGCCCAAAACGTTGAGAGCGCGCTGCAGGGCCTGCACATCGGCGCCATGGAAATTGGGCATGCGCAGATAGAGGGTGCGGTCGCCCAGCTTATACGAAGCGTCTACAAGGGCGCTCCAGCAGGGGATATCGACGGCATGACCGGCAGCAAGGCCGCTGTCGAGCCTGAAGGTGCTGACGGCCTGCTCAGTGGTGGCTCCAAAGTACTTGTCGGTGACTTCGGCGGCATCAATCGTGTAGCCGAGCTGCAGGAGACGAGACTGCACGTCCTCGACGGCTGCTCCTTGCATGCCCGTTGTAATAGGTTCCATGAACGAACCCCTTTCGGCGTACCATTCGTACTATTTGAGCGTCTGTCGGATAGACAACGCAAAGGGATGCATAAACATGCACTCAACAGTGTAGCAAGTTGTGCCTAAATACGCTGCTGACAGGTTTTATAACCCCCGTTAGTTAAGGCGCTCCACAAAGAAATCTGCCATGGAGAGGAACAGCTCACGTGCGTGCGGATCAAGCTCAACGTTCTCGATGGCCGCTTTGGCCTTAGCGGTCAGGTCGAGCGCGTAAGTGTGGGCGTAATCGATAGAGCCGGTCTCCTGGAAGATCTCCACGGCGCGTGCGAGCTGCGCGGGATCATCGGTGCCCGAGGAAAGAATCGCCTCGATCTCGTCGTGGTGGCGCTCATCAGAGAGGGCGTGTACGGCGACAAGCGTGCGCTTGCCCTCGGTGATGTCGGTGCGGAAGTCCTTGTTGGCGGCTTCCTTAGTGCCGACAAGGTTGAGCAGGTCGTCCTGAATCTGAAAGGCGAGGCCCGTGTGCAGGCCAAAGGCGCGCAGCGCTTCGATTTGCTCATCGCTGCCGCCGCCGATAATGGCCCCGGCGGCAAGCGGCGTGGCTCCGCTGTAAAACGCGGTCTTGTGCGTCGCCATGTCCAGGTAGTCATCAACCGAGATATCAAAGCGCCCGTCACGGACCCAACCCAGGTCGAGCGCTTGACCCTCGATGGTGCGGACGATCATCTCGGTAAGCTCGTGGAGCACACGCAGCTTCACGTCGGACTCCAGCGTGGGGTCGTCGAGAACCGTCTTGGTGACCATGGTGAGCGCCAGGTCGCCACAATTGATGGCAAGGCCCGTGCCCTCGGTAAGGTGCATGCAGGGCTTACCTCGACGAAGCTGTCCGTTGTCGGCGATGTCGTCATGGATCAGCGCTCCCGACTGAAAGTGCTCGATAGCTGCCGCCGCGCTGCGGGCGCTCTCAAAGCTGCCACCTACCGCGGTGGCGGCGAGCATGCAGATGAGCGGGCGGTGGCGCTTGCCGGCATTGGCCGTAAATGTCGAGAGCGGGGTATACAGGTAGCGCTCGATATCGGCAGAGGTCGCCTGTCCGTCAAAGAACGTGGCCAGATAGTCGTTGATCTGGTCAAAGTGCTGGGCTAAAAAGCTGGTAAACGGACTGGACACGGGTTCTCGCATTCTTTCTTAGGTTGCATCGTTGCGGTGTGCAGATACCATATTGCCACATTGGAGTTGCCGGCGCGTCTGTTTTGGCGATTTGGGGAAACGGGACGCGTGCGCGTGCCGGCTGCTTATATAAGCCTAAAGTGCTCGAGCGCCTTGACGACGCCATTTTTGTCGACCGAGTCGGTGATGTAGTCGGCGCGCTTTTTGAGATAGTCCGGCGCATTGCCCATGGCGATACCGACATCGACGGCGTTCATCAGCGGGACGTCATTGCTGGCGTCGCCGATGCCGTATACGGTTCCGTGGTGGGGATCGAGGGCGTCGAGTACAGACTGGATGCCCCCGCGCTTCGTGCATTCGCGGGGCGAGATTTCGGTTACCTCGAGTTCGAGCTCGTTAAAACACAGCAGCGGCTCAAGTGTCTTATCTTGAGCGATGTGGTTGGCGAGCGATGTAGACATCAAGATCTTGTAGACACTGTAATGTTGCAACTGCGTGACTGCGTCGCCCAGGGTGCGCGCGTATCCGGGAGCATCGGGCGCATCGGCACTCATGCGCACGACGCCGTTGAGGCCCTCAAAGCGGATGATCTCGCCCGATTGCTCAAGGTAGGGGGCAAGACGCTGCAGCATACTGGGCGTCATCGACAGATCGCGAATTGCGTGTCCGTTGATCTCGGCGTAACCGCCCGCAAGACAGACGATGCCGGTCCAGGGCAGCTCAAGAAGTTTGGGGTGGATGCAGCTGAGGGTGCGCCCTGTGCAGATAAAGGCCATGTTGCCGTTGGCGACAAACTCGCGGATAGCCTGCGAAACCGCCTCGTTGGGATAGGGGGAGAGGTCCCGCTCGTCTTCGGGAAGGTCTTGGGCGAGCCTGGGGTCTTGCCAGGCGAGCGTTCCGTCGATATCGAAGAAGCAGATATCGCCGCGCTTATGGGCTGCGCTGGCGGCAGGGGAGGCCGAGGTGGTGGGCACAAATCCCGGCTCGAGGCCCATGATCTGGTCAAAATGCTCTTTAACGCGGGGAACGGAGATGCCGATGATCACCTGGGCGGTCTTGCCCGTAATGATGAGGCCCTTGGCGCCCACCGCGACAAACGACGCGTTATCTGCAACGATGGAAGGGTCTGCGACCTCGACGCGCAGGCGCGTGGCGCAGTTGGTTGCGCCCACGATATTGCCAACGCCACCAAAAAGCTGAATTACCCGCTCAGCGAGGACGTGATCTTGATCGGATCGACTATCGACCTCGTCATTGGGAGATTGCTCTTTGGCAAAGTCGCTTCCCGTTAAACAATCGATTGCCGCGCGATTGGCGACATGATCCTCGCGGCCCGGTGTCTTAAGGTCATAGACCAAGATGAGTGCTCGAAAACTAACAAAAAAGATGAGGCTAAAGGCAAGGCCGATACCGAGCGCCAAAAGATAGGCACCGGCATGCGTGCGCATGAGCGGAATAAAGTTGAAGGCTGCCATCTCCATGAGGCCGCCCGAGAAGATGCCGACGATGCCAAAGAGATTCATGGCTGTGGCAAGGCAAGACGATAAGACGGCGTAGAGAAAAAAGAGCCCGGGGTGGGTGAACATAAAGAGAAACTCGAGTGGCTCGGTAACGCCGCAAACCACCGAGGCGATGATGGCGGGAGCAAGGATGACCCTGAGGCCGGCGCGGCGCTCGGGTTTTGCGGTGGAGTAGAACGCAGCTGCGATGGCAGGAAGGCCAAAGACTTTGACCCAGCCGGTGGCGGTAAAACCGGCCCACGGCGCAAGCTCATTAAGGGGGCGCGTGCTATGGGAGAGGATGGGGAGCAAACTGCTCCACGTGGCGTAGATGCCGTCGTTAATGACCAGGTTGTCGTAGTAGATCGGCATGTAGAGCAGGTGGTGCAGGCCAAAGGGCTCGAGTGCTCGTTCTAAAAAGACAAAGATGCCCACGCCAAAGGGACCGACGCCTGCAAGCGCGTGACGCAGCGTATCGGTTACATCGTATACGTAGGGCACGATGGCGGCCGAGATGGCGGCAAGGGCAAACACGGCAAAAAAGCTGATGAGGTAGACCAGCGAGGAGCCCGAGAAGGTGCCGAGCCAATCGGGAATCTTGGCATCGTAGAAGCGGTCATGGATGGTGACGACGGTTGCCGATACCGCCAGCGGGCCGATAATGCCGGTGTCGAGCGTCTTGATGCCGTCGATGACGGTGATACCGCTGGCGGTGGTCAAAGATGACGGGTACTCAAGTCCAAGGTTGTCTCCGCTCAGCTTAATGATCTCGCTCAAAAAGAAGCAGTAGGCAAAATAGGCGACGAGAGCCTCGAGGCAGCAACGAGCCGGTTGTTTTTGGGCAAGACCGATGGGCAGCGCTACGGCAAAAAGGAGCGGGAGGCGTTTAAAGACCGTCCACGAGCCGCGCTGGATGATGGTCCAAAAAACGTACCAAGGGGTTCCGTATACGGCGAGATCGCCGACGATGTCCGCAGTCGTTGCGAGAGCGGAGACGCCGACCATGAGGCCTGATATAGAAAACAGCATGGCGGGCGCGAACATTGCCCCGCCAAAGCGTTGGATTTTTTGCAGCATGTTCTGCCTTCCGAATATCGAGGCGCATTGCGCGTGGGGAAACGTTTAAACAATGGATTCATTGTAGAGGACCAGACGATTGTCGTACCGGCAGTTTTGAGCGAAACCGATTTGGGCATGACAGAAACCGTCAACGGTTAAATCCTGTCGCTTTACCGATATTCGGTTTAAACAACTTTAAGAAATGCTATCGTGCCTAGCCGGAAATGAATAATGTAGAGGTGAAACAATGCCAAAAGCGATATACGAAGGAATCTACCGAGAAATACGCTCGCGCATCATTAATGGGACCTATGCGTTTCAGGAGATGCTGCCAACCGAAGCCGAGCTGACCGCGGAGTTCGGATGCACTCGCAATACCGTCCGTCGCGCCTTGGGTATGCTGGCCGACGGGATGTTTGTGCAGCCCATACACGGCAAGGGCGTGCGCGTCATTTGGCTTAAAGGCGAAACCGATATGCTGGGCGCGCTCGAGGAAGTCGAGTCGTTTGGCGAGTTTGCAAAGCGCAACAATGCCGTTGCATCGACGGACGTTAAGTCTTTTGAACATCTGGTCTGCACCGAGCAACTCTCTCGTCACCTGGGCTTTAAGGTGGGCGAGGAGTTGATTCGCGTGGTGCGCGTCCGTAGCCTTAACGGTAGCGCTCGCCAGGTGGACCACGGCTATTTTCTGGAGTCGATCGCCAAAGGCCTGACGCCCGAGATCGCCGCAAAGTCAATTTACGACTATCTGGAGCACAAACGCGGCGTCAAAGTGATGGCGAGTCGCCGTACGGTGAGCGTCGAGCTTGCCAACGATGAGGACTGCAGCTATCTTGACCTTGGCAAATACAACTGCGTTGCCGTCATGGAGAGCCAGTCGTACACCTCGGACGGTATCTTGTTCGAGGTCACGCATGCCCGCACGCATCCCGAGATCTTCCACTACCGCGTCAACTCCAAGCGATAGCCGGCTAGCTCGCAGCCTGACGAGACTCATGCCCTCAAAGAGAAAACGCCCGGTCAAACCGACGATGCATCGGCTTGACCGGGCGTTTTCTCTGCATTCGATAACAAATAATTGTTTATACAAAACTTGTCAAGTATCAAGTTGAAATTACCGTTCACCGAAGTTTTTCTACCGCTCTAGTAATACTTGTTCAAACAACTAGCCAAATAGCGTATCGTACAAATCAGCAAAAGGGGCAAAGTCCCCGAGCCAATCTCCGAAGGCGGCGGCAAAGGGTGCCGCCACGGTGTGAAAGGGTGGATTGTAATGAAGAACGAAATGAGCAGAAGGCAGTTCCTGGGCTTTGCTGGTTCCGCGGCTGCGGTTCTTGGTCTGGGTCTCGTGGGCTGCGGTGGTTCTGCCGGCTCCGGCTCCTCTGCTTCTGGTGACGCTGCCGAGGTCTACTTCCTCCAATTCAAGCCCGAGGTCGATAAGGAGTGGAAGGAGATCGCCAAGGCCTATAAGAAGGAGAAGGGCGTCGAGGTCAAGATCGTGACCGCCGCCTCCAACACCTACGAGGAGAAGCTCAAGTCCGAGATGTCCAAGAGCTCCGCTCCGACCCTGTTCCAGGTCAACGGCCCCACCGGCCTTAAGAACTGGAAGGATTACTGCGCCGACCTGTCCGATACCAAGCTTCGCGGTGAGCTCATTGACGACTCCCTGGCTCTGCAGTCCGACGGCAAGGATCTGGGTATCGACTGGGTCCAGGAGAGCTACGGCATCATCTACAACAAGCAGCTGCTCGAGAAGGCTGGCTACAAGGCCGAGGACATCAACTCCTTCGACAAGCTGAAGGCTTGTGCCGACGACATCCAGGCCCGCAAGGACGAGCTTGGTGTTGAGGGTGCCTTTACTTCCGCCGGCATGGATGACTCCTCCAGCTGGCGCTACACCACCCACCTCGCCAACCTCCCGCTCTACTACGAGTTCGAGAAGGAGCACAACCAGGAGGACGACGAGATCAAGGGCGAGTATCTCGATAACTTCAAGCAGATTTTCGACCTGTACATCACCGACTCCACCTGCGATCCTTCGCAGCTTGCCTCCAAGACCGGCGACGACGCCACCAACGAGTTCGCAACCGGCAAGGCCGTCTTCTATCAGAACGGTTCTTGGGCCTACGCTGACCTCACCAAGGCCGGCATGACCGACGATCAGATTGGCATGATGCCCATCTACATCGGTGTCGACGGCGAGGAGAACCAGGGCCTGTGCTCCGGCGGCGAGAACTACTGGTGCGTCAGCTCCCAGGCTTCCGAGGATGCCCAGAAGGCCACCGAGGACTTCATGTATTGGTGCGTCACTTCTGACACCGCCACCAGCATCATCGCTGACAAGATGGGTCTGACTGCCCCGTTCAAGAGCGCTAAGGAGACCACCAACGTCTTCTCGCAGCAGGCCGTTGCCATGGCCAAGGACGGCAAGAAGACCGTCGCTTGGGACTTCGTTTACATCCCCTCTGAGGAGTGGAAGAAGAACCTCAAGCAGGCTCTGATTGCCTATGCTGCCGACAACAGCAAGTGGGACGGCGTCAAGAACGCCTTCGTCGATGGCTGGAAGACCGAGAAGGCTGCTTCCGAGTAAGCAGTTGCTGCCCAAGCTATCTGATTAGCGACAGGGGGCGGGCAGACGTTGGTTTGCCCGCCCCCTGCATATTGAAAGGACCCTTCTATGGGCAAAGCACTCAAGCGCTGGTGGCCGCTCTTTATGCTGCCCACGTGTCTGGCGTTTATGATCGGGTTCGTGATCCCCTTTATCCAGGGTTTCTATCTCTCGTTCTGCCAGTTTATTACCATCAACAACACGCACTTTGTCGGTATCGAGAACTACGTGCGCGCACTGTCCGATCCGCAGTTTGCCACGTCGTTCTTCTTTACCGTGGCGTTTGCCTTCCTGTCGACGGTGCTCATCAACGTGATCGCCCTCGCCATCGCGCAGGCGCTCACCCGCAAAGCGCTCAAGGGCACCAACATCTTCCGTACGATCTTCTTTATGCCTAACCTGATCGGCGGCATCGTGCTGGGCTACATCTGGCAGATTCTGATCAACTGCCTGCTCTCCAACGTGGGCGCCCAGCTCATCGCCCTTAACTCTGCTGCTGGCTTCTGGGGCCTTATCATCCTGACCCTGTGGCAGCAGGTCGGCTACATGATGATCATCTACATCGCTGGTCTGCAGTCCATTCCGTCCGACTACATCGAGGCCGCCAAGGTCGACGGTGCCACGGCATGGCAGACGTTTTGGAAGGTTAAGATCCCTAACCTGATGCCGACCATCACTATCTGCCTGTTCCTGTCCATCACCAACGGCTTTAAGCTGTTCGACCAGAACCTCGCCCTTACCGGCGGCGCCCCCGCGCACTCCACCGAGATGCTCGCCCTGAACATCTACAACACGTTCTATTCGCGTGCCGGTATCGCATGGCAGGGCATCGGTCAGGCCAAGGCAGTTATCTTCTGCATCCTGGTCGTAGCCATCTCCATGATTCAGCTTAAGGCCACGAGGTCCAAGGAGGTGCAGCAGTAATGAAACGCGATAAGGTTATCAACCGCGCGCTCTCGATTTTCTTTACGATTCTGTCGCTCGCGTGGATCTACCCCGTGTTCATGATTGCGCTCAATTCCTTTAAAAAGGCAACTGCAATCAGCACCACCACGGCATTCGATCTGCTCACGCCCGAGACGTTCAACGGCCTCGCAAACTACATGCATGCCCTTAACGAGCAGGGCTTTGCCTCGGCATTTATGTACTCGCTCATCATCACGGTCACGTCGGTCGTGCTGATTCTGGTGTGCTGCTCCATGTGTGCTTGGTACGTAGTGCGCGTCAACAGCAAGATCTCGAACTTCTTCTATTACCTGTTCGTCTTCTCGATGGTCGTGCCCTTCCAGATGCTCATGTTCACGCTGTCCAATTTGGCGGACCGCATCGGCTTCAACACGCCGTTCAACATCTGCTTTATCTACCTCGGCTTTGGCGCGGGCCTGGCGGTCTTTATGTTCGCCGGCTTTGTAAAGAACATCCCGCTCGAGATCGAAGAGGCGGCCATGATCGACGGCTGCAACCCGGTCCAGGTGTTCTTTAAGATCGTCCTTCCCATCATGAAGCCCACCTATCTTTCGGTCGGCATCCTCGAGACCATGTGGGTCTGGAACGACTATCTGCTGCCCTACCTAACTCTCGACTCCACCAAGTACAAGACCATTCCTATCTTGATCCAGTACTTCCGCGGCGGCTACGGCCACGTCGAGCTCGGCCCCATGATGGCCTGCATCATGATGGTCGTTATCCCCATCGTCATCATGTACATCCTCTGCCAGAAGTACATCATCGACGGCGTGGTGGCAGGTGCCGTCAAGGGCTGATGCCGTAACTGTTTTGCAAGTTTCTGCGGCGCCCTCAACATGGTGCCGCATATCGAAAGGTAAAGACATGGCCGAGATCGTTCTCAAACATGTTCAGAAGGTGTATCCCAACACCGAGTCCAAAAAGAAGGGCTTCTTTGGCAAAAAGAAGAAGACCGAGGAGAAGAAGCACAACCTCAAGGTTACCGAGGATGGCGTGCTCGCTGTTGAGGACTTTAACCTCACCGTTCACGACCAGGAGTTCGTCGTCCTCGTTGGCCCGTCTGGCTGCGGTAAGTCCACGACGATGCGCATGGTCGCCGGCCTGGAGGACATTACCTCGGGCGACGTGCTCATCGACGGCAAGCGGGTCAACGACGTGGCGCCCAAGGACCGCGACATCGCCATGGTGTTCCAGAGCTACGCTCTGTACCCCAACATGACGGTGTACGAGAACATGGCGTTTACGCTTGAGCTCAAGAAGGTCTCCAAGGACGAGATCGACCGTAAGGTTCGCTCCGCTGCCGAGATCCTGGGTATTACCGAGTACCTCGACCGTAAGCCCAAGGCGCTTTCGGGCGGCCAGCGTCAGCGTGTCGCTATCGGCCGCGCCATCGTGCGTGACCCCAAGGTCTTCCTGATGGACGAGCCGCTGTCCAACCTGGACGCCAAGCTTCGTAACCAGATGCGTGCCGAGCTCATCAAGCTGCGCCACGAGATCAAGGGCACGTTCATCTACGTCACTCACGACCAGACCGAGGCCATGACCCTTGGCGACCGCATCGTGGTCATGAAGGACGGCGTCGTCCAGCAGATCGCCACGCCGCAGGAGGTCTTCAACCATCCCGCGAACATCTTCGTCGCCGGCTTCATCGGCGTGCCGCAGATGAACTTCTTCGATGCCCAGCTGGTGCGCTCGGGCAACGGCTTTACCGTCAAGACCGAGGACATGAACGTTGCTCTCGCCCCCGAGACCTGCGCTCAACTCGCTCTTAACTGGGACGGCGGCGACGTGAAGGAGATCACGGCCGGCGTGCGCCCCGAGCAGATCCTGCTTGCCGACAAGGGCGAGGAGGGTGCGCTCCAGGGTACCGTCGAGGTGACCGAGCTCATGGGTTCGACCGAGCACGTCCACGTGACCGCCCCCGACGGCCAGTTTGTCCTGATTATCCCCGTCGTCGACCTCGAGGCCAAGGGCGCGCTCAAGGCTGGCGACACCATCTGGTTCAAGTTCGAGAAGAACGCGACCCATCTCTTCGATAAGGTGTCTGGCAAGAACCTTATCTAGGCCCGGTGCATCCGGACCCTCCCTTTGGGCGACTGCGGTATTGCCATCCTTTTGCCGCGGTCACATATAAGGCTCCCCTCCCGTCCGCTGGGCGAGAGGGGAGCCTTTCTTTGTATCGGGGTTGTCTGGCCGGTCGTTTGTCTCGATCTGTAACGGGTAGGGCCGATTTCGGACGTTAGATGTTATAGATTGAGATAAACCCAAGGGAAGGGGCCGGTATGTCTCAATCTGTAACAGCTGGGACCGTTTTTACCGAGTGGTTGTTACAGATCGAGATTGTTTGGCCGAGTCGGGTCACAGGGTAACGTGCGGGCACAAAAACGGAGCCGTGTTGCCACGACTCCGTTTCTCAAGAGGATGGGTAAGGGAAGCGAAATTAGTTCAGGTGCCAGATCTCGTCGTTGTACTGGGAGATGGTGCGGTCGGACGAGAAGGTGCCGGCGTTGGCGATATTGATGAGCGCCTTGCGCATCCAAGCGTCCTGGTCCTCGTAGTCGGCCAGCACGTGCTCCTTGGTCTGGATGTACTCCTCGATGTCGAGCAGGGCCATAAACCAGTCCTTGCCCTTAATGTCATCGTGCAGGCGCTGCAGGCGCTCGGCGTTGCCGGTCGCCATAAAGGCCGGGTTGGTGATGAAGTCCACCAGCAGTTTAATACCGGGCTTGCGGTAGAGCACACCGGCGTTGTAGGTGCCGTCAGCGTAGAGCTGCTCGACCTGTTCGGAAGAGGCACCAAAGGTATAGATGTTCTCGTCGCCCACGAGCTCGGCAATCTCCACGTTGGCACCGTCGAGCGTGCACAGGGTTAGGGCGCCGTTGAGCATGAACTTCATGTTGGAGGTGCCGCTCGCCTCCTTGGAGGCCAGGCTGATCTGCTCGGAGATGTCGGCGGCGGGAATCACGCGCTCGGCGGCGGTGACGTTGTAGTTCTCGATCATGACAACCTGCAGGTAGGGAGCTACGTCGGGGTCGTTTGCAATCCACTGCGACAGCGTCAAGATCAGATGGATGATGTCCTGCGCGATAGTGTAGGCAGGCGCCGCCTTGCCGCCAAAGATGATGGTGACGGGGTGCTTAGGTCTGTTGCCGTTCTTGATATCGAGGTACTTCCAGATGATGTAGAGCGCGAGCATCTGCTGGCGCTTGTACTCGTGGATGCGCTTGACCTGGACGTCGATGATGGCGTTGGAGGGAATGGTCACGCCCTGCTCGAGCGCCATGAACTGGCGCATGATGGCCTTGGCCTCGACCTTGGTGGCGGCCAGGCGCTCAAGAACGTCCTTGTCATCGGCGAACTTGGCGAGTTTGCTCAGATCGCCGGTGCTGCGCCAGTCGGTGCCGATCACATCGTCGAGCAGGCTGGCGAGCGCGGGGTTGGCCCCATGGATCCAGCGGCGGAAGGTGATGCCGTTGGTCTTGTTGGAGAACTTCTCAGGATAGATCTCGTAAAACGGATGAAGCTCGGTGTCCTCCAGGATCTTGGTGTGGAGGGCGGCTACGCCGTTGATGGAGAAGCCAAAGTGGATGTCCATGTGGGCCATGTGGACGGTATCGTGTTCGTCGATGATGGCGACGCGCGGGTCATCGTGCTCGGCCTTCGCGATCTCATCGAGCTTGACGATAATGTCGGCGATGGCAGGGGAGACCTTCTGCAGGCTGGCGAGTGGCCACTTCTCGAGCGCCTCGGCAAGAATCGTGTGGTTAGTGTAGGCGACCATGGAGCGTACGATGGTCACGGCCTCGTCAAACTCGATGTCGTGCTCGGTGGTGAGCAAGCGAATGAGCTCGGGGATGACCATGGTGGGGTGCGTGTCGTTAATTTGGACCACGGCGTAGTCGGCCAGATCGTGCAGGTTGCTGCCGCGCTCGATGGCCTCGTCGATCAGGAGCTGGGCGGCGTTGCTCACCATGAAGTATTCCTGGTAGATGCGAAGCAGGCGGCCCTGCTCGTCGGAATCGTCGGGGTAGAGGAACAAGGTGAGGTTCTTGGCGATCTCGGTCTTGTCGAAGTCGATGGAACTGCCGGGGACCAGGCCGTCGTCTACGCTCGCCAGGTCGAACAGGCGCAGGCGGTTCTTGGTGGGCCGGCCGTAACCGGGCACATCGATGTTGACGAGCTTGGAGGTAACGGCAAAATCGCCGAACTCGACGGTGTAGGAGCGGTCATCGTCGACTAGGATGTCCTGTTCACCGAGCCACTCGTCGGGGACGGCCTTCTGCTGGTTGTCGACAAAGCGCTGACGGAACAGACCGTAGTGATAGTTGAGGCCCACGCCATCGCCGGTCAAGCCCAGCGTGGCGATGGAATCCAGGAAGCACGCGGCCAGGCGACCCAGGCCACCGTTGCCGAGCGACGGCTCGACCTCGAATTCCTCGATCTTGTTGAGGTCGTGGCCTGCGGCGGTGAGCTGGTCCTTAACCTCGTCGTAGATACCGAGGTCGATCATGTTGTTGATGAGCAGCTTGCCGATCAAAAATTCGGCGGAAATGTAATAGAGCTTTTTCTTGCCGTTGTTGAGCGGGCAGGCAGCGGAGCGCTCCTGCACGAGTTTGACCAGCAGCTTGTAAATGCGACGGTCGTCGAGCTGCTCGAGCGAGGTGCCAAAAGACTGCTTGGCGAGTTCCATGAGGTTAATTTGGGGCATGTTTTCTCCTGTGATGGGTTGTTTCATGTCTGCAATTCATGAGAAGCCCGCGCGAGGGGATTGGGGTGGCCTCGCGCGGGAAAAGCAAGCGCGTCCGCACGGTGGGGAGGGGTCGGGCGCGGTAGCTCCTATTGAGGAAGCTCGATTTCGGCTTCCGATGGGATGCGGAAGTAGGTCTCGGTCCAGTCGGTGAGTTTGTGCTCGAGCTCGCGGGTGATGGCGCCGTCGAGCATGCGCCAGGTCCAGTTGCCGCCCAGTGTGGCAGGGGTGTTGATGCGCGCCTCGTTGCCCAAGTTGAGCAGGTCCTGCATGGTGTAGATGCACGTGTCGCTCACGCTGGCTGCGATGGTGCGATTGAGTGCATCTGCCATGGGTTCGCCGGCCTGCTGATGGGTGTACAGGGCTGCCTGCTCACGCTGACGCGGGGTGGCCGTTCCCTCAAACCAACCGCGCGCCGTCTCGTTGTCGTGGGTGCCCACATAGGCGACGGTGTTGGCGATGTAGTTATGCGGCAGGTAGTACGAGTTGGTGCCCTCAAAGGCAAACTGCAGGATCTTCATGCCGGGGAAGCCCGAGTTGTCGCGCATGTCGATGACGCCGGGGGTGAGGAAGCCCAGGTCCTCGGCGATGATGGGCAGCGTACCGAGCTTTTCCTCGAGCGTCTTGAAGAATTTGAGGCCGGGCCCCTGCGTCCACGAACCGTAGGACGAATCGGGTGAGGAGAACGGCACCTCCCAATAGGCCTCGAAGCCGCGGAAGTGATCCAGGCGGATGACGTCGTACATGTCGAGGGCGGCGCGAATGCGGCCCTCCCACCAGGAGAAGCCGTCGGACTCCATGGCGTCCCAGCCGTAGATGGGGTTGCCCCAGTACTGGCCGGTGGCCGAGAACTGGTCGGGCGGCGTGCCGGCGACGCTCACCGGATTGCCGGCGGCGTCGATCTTAAAGAGCTCAGGCGTCGCCCACATCTCGACGGAGTCACGCGAGACATAGATGGGCAGGTCGCCGATGATGAGAATGTCGCGCTCGTTGGCATAGGCCTTGAGGCGGCTCCACTGGCGATCGAAGAAGTACTGTGTCATCTGGTGGTAGAGCATACGCGCCGGATGGTCGGCGCAGACCTTGGCGGAAGCCTCGCCGCGGGTGCGGAGCTCCGCGGGCCACTCCCAAAATGCCTTGAGACCGCACTCCTCTTTGACGGTCATGAACTCACAGTAGGGGATGAGCCAGTCCTCGTTGGCCTGGATAAAGTCATCGAAATCGGCCGGCTTGTCGGCGGCAAAGCGCTCGGCGGCGCGGTCGAGAATCTGACGGCGGCCGCCAAAGATAGCACCGTAGTCGACATTGCTGGGGTCGGATCCCAGATACACGCCATCGATATCGCGCTGCTCCAGATACCCTGCCTCGATAAGCTCAGCAAAGTCGATAAAGTTGGGGTTGCCTGCGCGGGCCGAGAACGACTGATAGGGCGAATCGCCATAGCTGGTCGTCGTAAGGGGCAGAATCTGCCAGTAATGTTGTTTGCACGAGGCGAGAAAATCGACGAAGTCGTAGGCATTCCAGCCAAAGCCGCCGATTCCGTATGGTCCGGGCAGAGATGAGACGGGCATGAGGACGCCGCTTGCACGCTCCATGAATGCGCTCACCAACCTTCTTGTTGTGGGGTCGGCCTGCCGATGGGTGTGCAGCCCGCCTCCGATGTTCTGATTCGATACGCCTATTGTAAAACATGTTGTTTAAACATGTACAGGCAAGATAAAAAAGTTGGTCGATTTTCGGCGAATGGCTACATGTCATGAAAAAGCCCCGACCTCACAACGTGAGATCGGGGCAAGAGCGGTATGTAGGTTTTTGCTACTCGGCGTCGGCGAAGCCGTTGGGATTGTGGCTCTGCCAGTTCCAGCTATCGCGGCACATGTCCGCGATATCGTACTGGGCCTTCCAGCCCATCATACGCTCGGCCTTGGAGGCGTCGCACCAGTTGGCAGCGATGTCGCCGGCGCGGCGCTCGCGGATCACGTAGGGCAGCTCCTTGCCACAAGCCTTGGAGAAGGCGGCGACGACCTCGAGTACCGAGGTGCCGGTGCCGGTGCCCAAGTTAAAGATCTCGACGCCGGTCTTGCCGTTCATCCAGTTAAGGGCGGCAACGTGACCAGAGGCCAGATCGCACACGTGGATGTAGTCGCGTACGCCGGTGCCGTCGGGGGTGGGGTAGTCGTTGCCAAAGACCTGAACGGCCTCGAGCTTGCCCACGGCAACCTGGGCGACATAGGGCACCAGGTTGTTGGGGATGCCCTTGGGGTCCTCGCCGATCAGGCCCGACGGATGAGCGCCGATGGGGTTGAAGTAACGGAGCAGCACGACGTCCCACTCGGGGTCGGCGGTGTGGACGTCCATAAGAATCTGCTCGATCATCCACTTGGTCCAACCATAGGGGTTGGTCGCGGGCTTCTTAGGATCCTCCTCGGTGACGGGCGGGTTGTCCGGGTCGCCGTAGACGGTCGAGGAGCTCGAGAAGATGATGGACTTGCAGCCATGGTTGCGCATGACGTCGATGAGCACCAGGGTGTTCTCGATGTTGTTGTGGTAGTACTCGACGGGCTTGCTCACCGACTCGCCGACGGCCTTAAAGCCGGCAAAGTGGATGACGCGGTCGATCTGATGGGTATCGAAGATCTTGTTCATCGCATCGCGGTCGAGCACGTTGGCCTCGTAGAAGGTGAGGTTCTTGGCGGCCTCGTCGCCCACGATGGTCTTGACGCGGTCGACGGCGACGGAGCTGGAGTTGGAGAGATCATCGACGATGACGACCTGGTAGCCACCCTCGAGCAGCTGAACGACGGTGTGCGAGCCGATAAAGCCGGCGCCACCGGTAACGAGGACACAGGTGTCTTTGGGGTCGAGTGCTTTGGACATGTAGTCTCCTATCGAATCAGGAACACTTCTTCAGGGGAGTATAGCGCAGGCAGGGACGCCCAAATCGTGCGCTGTAGGAAAAGCAGAGGACTGTGCTAACGTACTCATCAGAAGAGCTTGCGTACGCATAACCTGATCTTTGGCATTTGCTTACGAGCCGCTGACCTTGTAGTTTCCTGCCGTTCGTGGAAATCGTTGGGACGCGCCATATGTACGCTAATATGTATGAGTTGAGCGACATATAAATAAACATGTAACGGAGTACATATGTCACCAAACAGCGATTCCATCCTTTCCCAGGAGCTCTCACGCCGCACTGCCCTCAAGGCCCTGTTCGGCGCCGCTTCTGCGGCAGTTCTTTTTGGCCTGCCCGCTCGCGCCCATGCGGCGGAGGCTTCCAAAGAAACCACCGATAAACTGAATGCCGCCCAGGCCCAGCTCGACGAGGTTCAGGCCCAGCTCGACAGCATCGCAAATGAGTATGCGGCGCTGGCCAACAAGAATGCCCAGACCCTCAACGACATCGAGAATGTCCAGGGCAAGATTGACGACACACAGGCCCAGATCGATGAAAAGAAGGCCGAGCTCAAGAAGAAGCGCAACGACCTTTCCGATCGCGTGGCCGCCAGCTACAAGTCCGGCGGCACGAACATCCTGTCGTTGCTGCTGGCCTCTGGCTCGTTTGAGGAACTCGTCGCCAACGCGCATTACGTTGAGAAGATCAACAAGAGCGACCGCGATGCCATCGAGGATATCCAGACGATTCAGGCTGAGCTCGACGCACAGAAGACCGAGCTCGAAGCACAAAAGGCCGACCTGGAGAAACTCAAGGACCAGCAGACGGCTCAGATGCAGGATATGCAGGCCAAGCAGCAAGAAGTCCAGACCGTGCTGAACGGTCTTTCCGACGACGTCAAGGAGCTCATGGCTCAGCGCGATTCCGAGATCCTCGCTGCCGCCCAGGCTGAGGAGGCCGCTAGGAAGGCTGCCGCTGCCGCGGCTGCCGCGAACAAGAACAATTCCTACTCGGGTGGTTCAAGCTCGGGTGGCGGATCGTATGCGCCCGGAACCCCGCAACAGAATGCCGGCTCGGGCAAACAGCAGGCCGTCGTCAACGCGTGCTACTCCACGCCTTCGCCGGGTCAGAACTGGTGCGCGGCGTGGGTTACCAATGTCTTCCGTAACGCCGGCGTTGGCTACTTTGGCGGTAACGCGTGCGATATGTTTAATGCATGGTGCTATAGCTCCGACCGCTCGGCGCTGCAGGTGGGCATGATCGTGGCCGATTCCTCGCACAGCGGCACGGGTGCCCCGGGCCTTATCTACGGTCATGTGGGTATCTACGTTGGCGGCGGCATCGTTATGAGCAACGAGGGCGCCATTACGTCTAAGTCGCTTGATTCGTTTATTAGCTTCTATGGCACTGGCTCTGGCGTGCGTTGGGGCTGGCTCGGCGGTATTGCGCTGTCGTAAAGCCGACGGGGCCGCGTGCCCGCCCGCAATATATTTGATTGCCTGCTCGGGCAGTCCTGCGCAAGACGAAGGCCACATTAAGTGGCCTTCTTTGCGTGCGGAACTCGCGACCAACCTTATGCCTCGCCCCCAGCCCCGGACCTTCCGGGTCCAAGGCGTGACACACCGGACTGGGTTGTCTGAATAAATATGGTGAAGGCCCCTTTCGGGGCCTTCTTTTTATAAAAATTCGCCTACTCGGTGGACTTCGGGTTCTAGGTCTACGTCGAACTGCTCTTTGACTTTGGCTTGGATGTCGCGGATGAGTTCGTCGACGTCGGCGGCGGTGGCGTGGTCGGCGTTGACGATAAAGCCGCAGTGCTTTTCGCTTACCTGCGCGCCGCCGACAGCATGGCCGCGCAGGCCGGCATCCATGATGAGCTTGCCGGCAAAGTAACCCTCGGGGCGCTTGAAGGTGGAACCGGCACTCGGCATGTCGAGCGGCTGCTTTTCCTCGCGGCGCTGGCGGTAGTCGTCCATGTCGGCCTTGATCATCGCGGCGTTGCCCGGTGCGAGGTTGAAGGTGGCAGAAAGAACGATAAAGCCGTCGTCGGCGATGCGGCTCTTGCGATAGCCCAGGTTGAGCTCATCGACATCGAACTCGATGATGTTGCCGCTGCCGCGGGTGCCGTCGTCGAGCATGCGGGCGGGCTTGTAGACGCGCACAGACTCCAGCACGTCTGCCATGCAGGCGCCGTAGGCGCCGGCGTTCATGTAGCAGGCGCCGCCGACCGATCCGGGGATGCCCGAGATGGGCTCCATGCCGGTGAGACCGGCCTCGGCTGCCGCCGCGGCGACATCGGAAAGCAAGGCGCCGGCCGCCGCCGTGACGTGCGTACCGTCGACCGTAATGTCGGAGAGGCCTTCGCCCAACGCCACGACGACGCCGCGGATACCCTTGTCGCCGACGAGCAGGTCGGAGCCGTTGCCCACGATGGTGAGCGGCAGGTCGCAGCGATAACAGGTGTCGAGCGTGGCGACGAGGCCCTGCTCGGTATCGGGCGTGACAAAGACGTCGGCCGGGCCGCCGATCTTAAACGTGGTGTGCTCGCGCATGGGCTCGCTCATCAGCACGTTGTCCTCGCCGGCAACGCCAGCAAGCGCGCACAGCAGGTCCTCGTTAAAAAAGTCGTTCTCGTGCATACGAATATCCGCCTTTTGGTGGTCGTTGTCATCAATCGATTGCAATATACCCCACCCGGACGGATTTGGTGCGCTGGCGGCGATAAAACAGCCGTCTACCGGATTGGTAAAGTGTTTATCACCGAGGTAGAGGGGCGGTCGCTATACTTTCAAGAGATTGCGCGTAAACCTGGAAGGAGCGAGATGGCCAACAAAGTCACCCTCAAGCAGATTGCCCAGGAGGTGGGGCTTTCCCCCTCGTCGGTCTCGCTTGTTCTCAATAATCGGCCCTGTCGCATCTCGGAAGAAAACCGCAAGCTCATCAAGGAGGTTGCGGCGCGCAACCACTATGTTCCTAATCAGATTGCGCGTAGTCTGGTCATGCGCGAGTCGCGCACGCTGGGCCTTATCGTTCCTAACATCGAGAGCCGCTTTTTTGCCTCGCTCGCCGGTAGCCTGGAAAAGCGCTGCCGCGAGGACGGCTATGCGCTCTTCATTACCAGCTCGGGCGGAAGCGCCGATGACGATCTGGAGCTGCTGCGCCAGCTGGTGACGCGCGGCGTTGATGGCGTCTTCCTGGTCGTAGGCGACGAGTTCTCCGACGACCGCGCCCTGCGCGAAGAAGTCAGCCATCTGCCTATCCCTGCCGTGATGGTCGACCGTGCCATTGAGGGGCTCGAGTGCGACAAGGTGATGTTCGACCACGAGATGGGTGGCTACATGGCCACTCGCTATCTGATCGAGCAGGGCCACCGTCGCATTGCCTGCTTGGTTAACGCGCGCCGTTCCAATACGGGGCGTAAGCGACTTGCCGGCTATGAGCGCGCGCTGCGCGAGGTTGGCCTGCCTATCGACGCACGTTTGGAGTTTGAGAGCGAGTACTACATTCCGAGTGCCTATGAGGCCTCGGAGGCGGTGCTCGCAACTGATGCCACCGCTGTGTTCGCAAGTTCGGATAACATCGCCCTCGGTCTGCTCAAGCGCTTGCACGAGATGGGGAAGAGCATCCCGGGCGATATCTCGGTGGTGAGCTATGACAACTCGGCGGCCGACGTTCTCTTTGAGCCGGCGCTGACCGCGATTGAGCAGGATCCTGGTGTCCTTGCGGAGCATGCTTTTGGCTGCATGTCCAAGCGTCTTGCCGGTAGGGGCGGCAGGCGTGCCGAAGAGGTCGTCCTGGAGCCGGCGCTTATCGTTAAGGGCAGCGTGCTCGAGCTTACCGAATGTAGCTAAGCGTACTTGTTTGTTTGCATAGATTGCATGCGGAGTGTCCGCTATTTGCCGGCGGGGCCGGGGTGCCTGCCTTGTTTTGAAAAGTGGGCTCCGCGAACTTCTCAAAACA
>CAUATU010000040.1:0-21131 GCA_958432255.1 uncultured Collinsella sp. | reverse complement strand
GGGGCCATTGTGGCTCTTGACAGCGGATTGGGTCATATGAGCGAAAACGCCCCTAGGCGAGCAAGGTGACGTGAAAGAGGAGGGCATTGACCTTCTGGTCATGCCCGACGATTGAACGTCAGATTGCCGCTTAGGGACGTTTGGAGCGTCGAGCCGTTGCGCGGTTTGTCAAAACCGCGCAACTTCTACAGCTGACGCAGGCCTTCCTCGAGACCAGTCTTGCTGTTGGTCTTTTCGTCGCGCATCTTGATGACGCGGGCGGGAACGCCGGCCACGACGGCGCCGGCGGGGACGTCCTCCACGCATACGGCGCCGGCGGCCACGACGGCGCCCTTGCCCACGCGCACGCCCTCCAGGACCACGGCGTTGGCGCCAATCATGACATCGTCCTCGATGATGACGGGCGTGGCGCTCGCGGGCTCAACGACGCCTGCCAGCACGGTGCCGGCGCCGATGTGGCAGTTCTTGCCCACGGTGGCGCGGCCGCCCAGTACGGCGCCCATATCGATCATGGAACCTTCGCCGATGACGGAGCCGATGTTGATGATGGCGCCCATCATGATGACGGCGCGATCGCCGATCTCGACGCGGTCGCGGATGATCGCGCCCGGCTCGATGCGGGCGTTGATGCCCTTAAGGTCGAGCATGGGCACGGCGGAGTTGCGACAGTCGTTCTCCACATCGTAGTAATCGATGGAATCGGCGTTGGCGTCCAGGATGGCTTTAAGCTCATCCCAGTCGCCAAAGACGGTCTTGCCACGACGACCGCCGTAGACGTGCGCATTGCCCCACTGGACCTTCATGCCCGGCTTCTCGCGCACGTACAGCTTGACGGGCGTCTTTTTTGGCGCGGTGGCGATGTAGTTGATAATCTCCTGTGCATCCATCTCGGCTGCGTTGCTCATTTGCTGTCTCTCCTTTGGGTGGATCCGGTTGATACCTGGTTAGGCAAACATGATCTGGTCGAACGTATAGAAGCCGGGTTCGCGGGTGACGAGCTTCTGCGCGGCTGCTAAGGCGCCGTTGACAAAGATCTGACGGCTTGCGGCGCGGTGGGTGAGCGTGACCTCCTCGTCCTGGCCAAAGAAACTCACCTCGTGCACGCCGGCTACGGTGCCGCCGCGCAGCGAGTGCATGCCGATCTCCTTGGGGTCGCGCGCTCCGCACATGCCCTCGCGTCCGTAGACGGGGTGGTAGCCTGCCTCGGGCTCGGCCTCGACTACGGCGTCGAGCAGCAGCTTTGCGGTGCCGCTGGGGGCGTCGACCTTTTGGTTGTGGTGAGTTTCGACAATCTCGCAGTCAAAGCCGGGCAGCTCACGCGTGGCCTGGGCCACTAGATGACGCAGGGCTGCGATGCCGATGGAGTAATTGCCGGAGTGCATGACGCGGGCGTTCTGACCCAGCTCGCGCAGGCAGTCCATCTGCTCGGGTGTGTAGCCCGTGGTGCCGGAAACGAGTGCGGCGCCCGTGCGCTCGACATAGGCGACGACGGCATCGAAGGTCACGACGTTCGAGAAGTCGATAATCACATCGGCAGCCGGTGCGTTCTCGAGCTCGCTCAAATCGAAGCCAATCTGGGCCACGATATCAAAAACGGGCTGCCCGGCGGCATCGACAATGCTTTCGGCGGTGGTGCGGATGAGCGAGCCCATGCGGCCCGTTCCCATAATGACGGTCTTAATCAAGCAGACCAGCTCCCTTCAGAGCATCGGTAAGTGCGGATCGCGTGTCGTCTGCCATGGGGCACAGCGGCATACGGTAGTTTGCCTCGATCATGCCCATCTGGGCGAGCGCTTCCTTAACGGGGATGGGGTTGACCTCGCTAAAGAGGGCGTTGATGAGCGGCTGGCCGGCAATCTGGATATCGCGGGCGCGCGCTACGTCGCCGTCCAGATAAGCGCGGCACATGTCGTGTACGAGCTGCGGCTGCACGTCTGCCCACACGCTGATGGTGCCCGAGGCGCCCAGGCTCATGAGCGGCACGGTAAGCGCGTCCTCGCCCGAGTACATGCGGAAGTCGTCTGACAGCAGGTGGGCGATCTTGGCCGCGTAGGCGACGTTGCCCGAGGCCTCCTTAATACCCATGATGTTGGGGTGCGCGGCCAGGCGCTCTACGTTGCGCTCGCTGATACCGCAGCCGCAGCGGCCGGGGATGTTGTACAGGATGCAGGGGATGTCCACGGCATCGGCGACGGTTTTAAAGTGCTGATAGATACCCTCTTCGTTGGACTTGTTGTAGTAGGGGGTGATGAGCAGCAGACCGTCGGCGCCCAGGCCCTGATAGGTGAGCGACTTGGTGAGCATGGTCTGCGTGGAGTTGGAGCCCGAGCCGGCGATGACGGGGACGCGTCCTGCAACATGCTTGACCACGGCGGCGACGACGGAGTTGTCCTCGTCATCGGTCATCGTGGCACTCTCACCGGTGGTGCCCAGGGTGAGGATGGCGTCGGTGCCATTTTGCAAGTGGAAATCGATAAGGCGCTCGAGCGCGTCAAAGTCGACGCTGCCGTCCTTTTTAAACGGCGTGACAAGGGCGACGATTGAGCCCTCGAGGTTGCGGATATCCATGTTCTTCTCCTTCGCCTCCGCGATCTGGATGCGTTTGTTCCATTGAGCTGCGACTGCCAGACGCTCGTCTTGGGCGCGACGGCGGGCACTTTCGGCGCGCGACTTGGCCAGCAGCTCGCGGCCGCACGGCAGCACGTCGAGCGTGGCAAAGTAATCGCCCGGGCGCTCGGTGCGGCGGATGAGGTCGGCCGCACCATCGGGGCGCAGCAGGACCTCGGCCGAGCGCAGCCGTCCGTTGTAGTTGTAGCCCATGGAGTAGCCATGCGCACCGGTATCGTGGATTACAAGCAGGTCACCCATGTCGATATGCGGCAGCTTGCGATCGATAGCGAACTTGTCGTTGTTCTCGCATAGGTTGCCCGTGATGTCATAGGTGTTCGTGACGGGCGCTGTGGCCTTGTCGGCGCCGCCCGGCTGACCCATCACCGTAATGTGGTGGTAGGCGCCATACATGGCAGGGCGAATCAAATCGACGGCGCTTGCATCGACACCGATATAGTCCTTGTAGATCTGCTTCTCGTGGATGGCCTTGGTGACCAGGCAGCCGTAGGGGCCCATCATAAAGCGGCCCATCTCGGTGCAGATGGCCACATCGCCCATGCCGGCGGGAACCAGGATCTCGTCGTATGCCGCGTGTACTCCCTCGCCGATGGCGCGAATGTCGTTGGCCTGCTGCTCGGGCAGGTAGGGGATGCCGACGCCGCCGGACAGATTGATGAAGGCGACGTGTGCGCCGGTCTCGCGCTCCAGGCGTACGGCAAGCTCAAAGAGGATGCGCGCGAGCTTGGGGTAGTAGTCGTTGGTGACGGTGTTGCTGGCAAGGAATGCGTGGATGCCAAAGTCCTCGGCGCCCTTGGCCTTGAGCATGCGGAAGGCCTCGAAGAGTTGCTCGGTGGTCATGCCATATTTGGAGTCGCCCGGGTTGTCCATGATGCCGTTGGAGAGCTGGAACAGACCGCCTGGATTAAAGCGGCAGCTGACCGTTTTGGGGATGGGCCCCGCAACGCGCTCAAAGAACTCGATGTGGCTGATGTCGTCAAAGTTGACGATGGCGCCCAGCTTGTCGGCGAGCTCAAAGTCGGCAGCCGGCGTGTCGTTGGACGAGAACATGATGTCGTGTCCTGTGATACCCAGCGAGCGGGCGATCATGAGCTCGGTATAGCTCGAGCAATCGCAGCCGCAGCCGTATTCGTTGAGAATGGAGATGAGCGCCGGGTTGGGGTTGGCCTTGACGGCAAAGTATTCCTTAAAGCCCGGGTTCCATGCAAAGGCGTCGCGCACTTCTTGCATGTTGCGGCGGATGCCCGCCTCGTCGTATAGATGAAACGGCGTGGGGAACTGCTCGACGATATGCTCGAGTGTCTCCTTGTCCACAAACGGCTGCTTGGCCGCATATGCCTCGTTGGGGGTCAATGCCATGTCCCGTAAACCTCGCTATCCAGACGGCGCCATCTGCGCATCGAATCCGCATAGCGTGGACCCAATGTCCGGATAGCGCTCCCGCATTGCTGCAGACAGTCCTGTGGGTGTTTCCCACAGGCCCACCAGGTTGTTCGTGCCCGAAAAACCCAGTTCGGCGGGTTTCGCCTCCCCACGGGGTCAAAGCCTGCCGGCTCGCCCGCGGCTCTTCGTGCCCGCGCCTCTATCAAGTGGTAAAGACCCTATCACGTTGCACTTTACCAAACAAGAGTATTCGTATATAACGTTTAAAAAATGCAGGGATATGCTGGAAACATGTGCGCCACAATCCTGTATCACAATAAGTTGCAACAGATGTGCCTCACGAAGGGATCCTCTATGACCGAGCTCCAAGAACTCCGTCGCTATCGCCGCGATCTCCATCGCATTCCGGAGCTCGATTTCGATCTTCCGCAAACCATTGCCTATATCGAGGGCGTGCTGGCATCGCTCGCTTGCGAGGTGACCCATCCGTGCCCCAGCTGCGTCTGTGCTTTCTTCGACGCCGGCGTTGATGCCGCGCATGCCACGGCGATTCGCGCCGATATGGATGCGCTGCCCATCGCGGAGGCGACGGGAGCGGCCTTTGCCTCGACCCATCCCGGCAAGATGCACGCTTGCGGACATGACGGACACATGGCCATGGCACTTGCCGCCGCGACGTATGTCGACCGTACGATTCGCGAGCAGCCGGGCGCCATTAGGCGCAATGTGCTCTTTGTGTTCCAGCCGGCCGAGGAAACGACCGGTGGTGCCAAGACGGTATGCGAGAGCGGCGTGTTCGAGCGCTACGGGGCGGATCTCATCTTCGGCTTCCACGTGTGGCCCGATCTGCCCGCCGGCACGTTGGCGAGCTGCCCCGGTCCGTTGCTGGCGCGTTCGAGTGAGACGCACATTCATATTCACGGGACGAGCATCCATATCGCTAAGACCTATGGCGTTCCGGTCGAGGAGTCGCACGATGCGGCGCTGGCGGCTGCCAAGTTCTTGGTTGCCGAGCGCGAACTGATGGACGAGCTGGGCACCGACGAGCCCTGTATCGGTAAGTTTGGTCTGCTGCAGGCCGGTACGGTTTGCAACGCGGTGGCGGGGGAGGCCCATGTGGCCGGAAGCCTGCGTGTGTTTACGGACGACATGTTCGACCGTGCGCGCGAGGGCGTACGCCGTGTGCTCGACGAGGCGTGCACCGCAACGGGCTGCACGTATGATCTCGACTTTGCCGAGGGCTATCCACCGGTCGATAACGACCCCGAGCTGTTTGCCAGCGTCGCGCCTGCCTTGTCCGAACTGCAACTTGTGGACGAGCCGCTGCTAATCGCCGAGGACTTTGCTTTCTATCAGCGCCATCTGCCGGGCGTGTTTTTCCTGCTGGGCACGGGTATGCCAGAGGCGCAAGAAAACCCGATCGACGCAGACGGCTGTCCAGCTTATGCGATGAGCGCCCTTCACACCGATGCCATGCTCTTCGACGAGGAAATCCTACTCAAAGGCCTCAATGTCTACAAACGATTGCTTGACTTGGAGTGATGATGAGGCGCCGACAGACTGCCGTGTATAGTCCTGGTGGGTGCGGGTGCGGCCTGCTGCTGCTTCCGGTTATTGCTGTGAGCATTGGCGTGATGTTTGCGCTTGCCGGGTTGGCAGCAGCGGCACTCGTGCTGTTGATTGTGGCTATTGGCGTGACGATTTGGCTCTGCCGCAATCGCGAGCAACGCCGTGCCGACGGTAAAACCAATGTCGGCTGGGTCGTCTTCCTGATCATTGCGTACCCGCTGAGTGTCAGCTACCTGGTGTTCTTTGCCCTGTTGATGATCAGTGCCTTTACCGGGAAATCCGTCACGGTGGGTTGATGCGCTGCCAGCAGACGGTCGCGCAAAGTGCGTTTGCTCGGCGTTTGGATAACTGCATTGGCCGTTTACCGCAACCTTAGCTCTCAGCTAATGAATTCAAGTTTAATCCTTCCTACGATGTGCTGTGTGCCGGCGCGGTAGCCGGATCGTAGGAAGGATGAATAATGGCAAAAGAGGGAAAGAAGCCGATCGGCAAGATTGTCCTAGGCGTCATCGTGGTGCTGGTTATCGTCGGTGCCGTGGGCTCTATGGGTGGCAATTCAACCGATTCGTCTGCGAGCGATTCGGCAAAACCTGCCGAGACGACACAGCAGGCTGAGGAGCAAAAAGAACCGCAAGAACCGTATACCATTGCTGATGAGGCTGAAGACACCTCCAATCAGTTTGCCTATAAGATCACGGGCACGCTGACCAATAACACGGACAAGGAAAAGAGCTACATTCAGATTGAGTATGTTCTGTATGATGCCGATGGCAACCAGGTTGGAACGGCTCTTGCAAACACCAATCATCTGAAGGCGGGCGGCTCCTGGAAGTTCGAGGCGCTGGGTACGGTGTCTCCCGACCAGGTTGCTAGCTGGGAGCGTTCGGACGTAAGCGGTTTCTAGCATGTTGCATGCACTGGGGGAGGTGAGGCCGAATGCCCGATAAAAAGCTGACTGACGAGTTACTCAATGAGCTTCTCGACGCGCCAAACATCGATGGCTATATCAAGGAGCACGACTTTGCCACCCCGTCGCTCTCGGACTACCTGAAGCAGCTGCTGCAGGAAAAGGGCTTGGAGCGCTCGCGCGTGGTTCGTATGGCCGATCTCAATGAGACCTTTGGCTATCAGATCTTTACCGGTGCGCGTCATCCGAGTCGCAATAAGGTGCTGCAGATTGCCTTCGCCATGGCGCTAACGCTCAAGGAGACCAACCGCGCCTTGACGGCGGCGGGTGCCAACATCCTCAATTGTAAGGACCGCCGCGATGCGATTATCATCTTTTGTATCGATCGCGGGTGCAGCCTCCAAAAGGTCAACGAGGAGCTGTATCGCTTTGGCGAGGAGACGGTGAGTTAGCGGCTGATATCTGAGCTGTCGGAGCTGCCGAACAACGATGCAAACGAACGGGGCGCGGATGCCATGGGGTGTCTGCGCCCTGCGCTATGATGGAGGCTATGGATAATCAGACCCCAACATATTCCGATGATGAGCTGACCGCAGCGCTTGCCGAGCACCTGGCGTCGCTCGATCGTGACGACAGCTATCGCGTGGAGCGTGTACTTAAGCGCTCGTCCGTTGAAGCAACCGAGCTCGTGTACTTTGAAGGAACCGGCGGTGGCTCGCTCGGCCCCTTTGTCCGCAAACGCATCGATGCTTCGGCTCAAATCGGCGGGGCATACGAGCGTCTGTTTGCCGCTCAGCGGGCAGGCAGGCGTTTTGAGCACCTGCCCAGAATCGTCGATTGTCGTCGTGTGGGCGACGAGCTCAACGTGGTTATGGAATACATCGAAGGGGAGACGCTCGGGGCGCTGGTGGACCGTCTGGGAGCCACTCCCGATTATGCGCGTGAATTGTATCCTGTCCTTTGCGACGCCGTGGGCGAGCTCCATGCCGGTTTTGCAATGGTGGGGGAGGCTTCGGCGCCGGTGATCCATCGCGACCTCAAGCCGTCGAATATCATCGTGACAGGTGCCAACTATACGCCTGATGACGGTCTGACGTTTTCGTCGCTGGTGATTATCGACTTGGGGATCGCGCGCGTATGGCGCGATGGCGCCGATGCCGATACCGTCAAGTTTGGGACACGGCCCTATGCGCCGCCCGAGCAGTATGGGTTTGGGCAGACGAGCGTGCGCAGCGACGTCTACGCACTTGGCGCCCTGTTGTTCTTCTGCTTGACGGGAGTCGACCCTAAACCAGGGCTCGACATGCGCGAGCAATGCGAGGCGCGTGGCATTCCCACTCCACTTGCCGATGCCGTCTGCATGTCGATGGCGCTCGACCCGGCCAAGCGTTTTGCGAGCGCGGAAGCGTTGGGACGGGCGACGCGCGCGGCATACGATCTGAGTCGCCCCGTGCGGCCTCCTGCGCCTGCGCCTGTCCGTACTCCAGACTCGGAGACGGTGTTGACGCCCCAAGGGCTCCAGAACCCCGCAGGGCTTCCTAGGCCTGCCGCCTCCGTTGCATGCGGTCTGCTCTCTCGCGTTCCGGAGTCTCTAGGGCGCATTTGGAATACGCTCGTCTGCTTCTCGCTGCTTGTGTTCTTTGCCGGAAGTCACTTTGCCGTCTTTCACCCCACGGGAGCAAACCAAAGCTACCCGACGTGGCTTCTCATAATCGAGTATTTTTTCTTTGTCGATGGCCTTATGGTGCTTATGCATTTTGCGCTGTTCGACAAGCGTCGTCTTCGTCGGCGATTCGCGCTGCTCGACAGCTATCGCGGCAAGAAACTCGCGAAACTCTGGCTCAAGGCATTGGGTGTGCTGCTCCTATGCATGATCGTCATAGTCGCGGTTGCCAATGCGACCGGCGTCGTCGATACCTCCGCTACCTAAAAGAAAAGGGCCCCGTTGGGGCCCTTTGCAGTTGCACTTAGATGCGGTTCATCTGAGCGGCGACTTTGTTGTACCAGTCCTGCCACGTGGGCGGGCAGTACTTTTTGGCTGCTGCCGGGGTAAGGGTGGAGCCGTAGTTGGCGCCCAGATAGGCAACGTGAGCGGAGATGCCCTCGCTCCAGCTGCCAAAGCTGCGCCAACCGCCGCCACGGGCACTCCAGCCCCAGGCGTTGTAAGAATTGGCGCAATAAGCACCCTTGGTGCTCTCGATGCAGGCGATGGCGGGGGACCAACGGGGGTCGACACCGGTATTCCAAGCGGCGACGGCAAAGTTATAGCCCTGGCCTGCCATGGGGGAGCCGGCGAGATAATTGTCGATGCGGCTCGTCCACTCATTAATGAACGAATCGTAATCGGAGCTACCGGTATTGGCGTTGTTCACCGTGGTGTCGATGGTGGTGTTGGTGTTGGTGGCCTGGCTGCTGGAATTGCTGCCGCTTACGCCCTCGCCCGAGAGCTTCTCGGCGGCAGCGGCCTTATCGGCCTCAAGCTTGGCAAGCTCGGCGGCATTTTCCTGCTCGGCTTTTGCCTGTGCCTCGCTGCGGAGCTGCTGGGCCTGTGCCAGCGCATCCTCGGCGTTTTTCTGCTCTGCCTCAAGCTGAGACTTGGCCTGCTGGAGCTCAGCCTTGTTCTGCTCGAGTTCGGTTTGCATGTTATTGAGCTGTTCGATCTCGTCGACGCTCGAGCTCGTGATCTGGTTGGTGTATTTGCAGGTCGTGATGAACTCACCCAGGCTCTGTGCGTTGACCAGGAAGCTCACAATGGGATTGGTGCCCTTCTGATACTTGTACAGATCGCGCATGGCGGAGCTTGCCTTGGCCTGCTGCTCGGGAAGCTTGGCCTCGATTTCCTCGATGCTTGCCTCATTGGAGTCAATCTGCTTTTGCAGGTCATCGAGTTTGGTGCGGGCGTCGTTGTAGGCGCTCGTGGCGGCTTCGATCTTCTGCTGGGCTGCGGAAAGCTGGTCCTGCGTTGCCTGCGAGGCGGCATACGCCGCAACGGGGGAGAGCATCGGCGTGGCCGTCAGCGCAACGGCGAGCACGGCGCTCGTGATGATACGAGCCGGCTTCGACGCAATGAACGCTGCGGTGCGATGATTCGAATGCTGCATCCAGTCCCTCTGCAATCAATCGTAGGTTATGGTTCGAACGGTATTCTACTACTGCTTTCGACCTCAACTTGAACCTTAAAGGTTCCAAAGGGTCAAGTTGAACTTGAGGCTTTGGCTTTGACCTGCAGTTATGATGAATTGTTGAGAAACCATAGAGTTCAACTTTAACGTTACGGGGGCCTGTTTAAGAGGGGTTTGGGGCTGTAAAAGCTATCTCAACGTGGGGTTTTACAACTACAGCGTGCCCTCCTGGCGAGCCTGCTCAATCTCTTCGAGCGCCTCGGCGGGGGTGAACGAACAGGTGCCGTCGCCGAGCTTGACCACCTGGATTTCGTCGCCGGTATGGACCTCTCCGCCCTTTAGCACCACGCCAAAAACGCCCTCGTGGGGAAAGATGTAGTCGCCGGCGAGATAGTAGATGGCACAGCGGGTGTGGCAGACCTTACCGATCTGACTGATTTCGACCAGGACATCGTTGCCAATCTTGAGCTGCGTTCCCAGGGGGAGCGAGAGTAGATTGATGCCTTGCGTGGTGAAGTTCTCTCCAAAGTCACCCTCGTGTACGTCGAGCCCGCGTGCCTGCGCCGTCTGGATGGACTCCGCGGCTAAAAAGGAAACCTGACGGTGCCAATGTCCGGCGTGCGCATCGGTGGCGAGGCCAAATTGCTCTATAACGGTGTCGCGTCCATCGGCGACGGGCGACTTGCGCGTGCCCTTGTGTACCGACGTGTTGATCGAGACGATGTGGGCGGGTCCGTTGTAGGCGTCGTTTGCCGTGCACAGGGGAGCGGTCGCTTTCGCACGTTTCGCCAGCTCGCGCCTCGCGGCATTGAGGATGGGATTATCGGTCGGATGGTCTTGGGGCACGTGCGCGCCTTTCGCTCGAGGATGTCAATACACTGAATCCTACAACAATGGTAGGTTCATTGCCCGTTGTCATACAACGGTGAGCGCCGTCTTCGTGCTGGCCTTCGTGCTGGACGATTACGTCGATTGCCATAGATACGGTGGAGCTTTGGGCGCCGGCGGCTTGGCACGCTAGAATAAATCAGTTGCGCAAAGACCGCCCGTTGTGTGGGCAGTTCATGATAGGAAGTTTCCATGGCATTGCAATTTACAGAGCGCGAGTTCATTCCCGTGCTGCTCGGTGGCGACATCAACGCCTATTCGGTGGCGCGCGCCTTCTACGAGGAGTACCAGGTCAAGAGTCTGGTCTTTGGCAAGTATCAGACGGGTCCCGCGTACCGCAGCCAGATTATCGACTACACGCCCAACGTGGATATCGACACCATGCCCGTGATGCTCGAGACCGTCAACGGCATTGCCCAGGCGCATGCCGATAAGACGATCGTCCTGATGGGCTGCGGCGATAACTATGTTGCCCTGGTGGCCCAGGCAAAGGATGCCGATGAGCTGGCGGATAACATCGTCGCTCCCTACGCGCCCTACAGCATGCTCGAGCAGTGCCAGAAGAAGGAGATCTTCTACGAGCTGTGCGAGAAGCATGGCGTGCCCTATCCGCACACGTTTACCTTTACCAAGGCGATGCTCAATGCCCAGGGTGAGGCGCCTGCCGAAGCGCTCGACCAGATCGATTTTCCTTACCCGATGATTCTGAAGCCTTCTGACGGCATCATGTGGTGGCAGCATGAGTTCGAGGGCCAGAAGAAGGCCTATGAGATTGCCGACCGCGCCGAGCTGGAACAGGTCATTCGCGATTCGTATGCCAGCGGCTACACCGACGACCTGATCTTGCAGGATCGCGTGCCCGGCAACGACGAGTACATGCGCGTGCTCACCAGCTATTCCGACCGCAACGGTAAGGTCCGCATGATGTGCCTGGGCCATGTGCTGCTCGAGGAGCATCAGCCCCACGGTGTCGGCAACCATGCCTGTATCATTACCGAGCCCAACGACGAGCTCATGGGCGGCGTGCGCAAGTTGCTCGAGGACCTTCACTTTGTGGGCTATTCCAACTTTGACGTAAAGTACGACGAGCGCGACGGCTCGTTTAAGTTCTTCGATTTCAACACGCGCCAGGGCCGCAGCAACTACTACGTCACTAACAGTGGCTTTAACGTTGCCAAGTATGTGGTGGACGAGTATGTGTTCAACCGTCCATTTGAGCCGGAGTTTGTGACGGCTCAGGACGAGGCCCTGTGGATGGTCGTCCCCATGGGCGTCGTCGACAAGTACGTCAAGGATCCCGAGCTGCGCGCTAAGGTGCATCGCCTGGACAAGGAAGGCAAGGGCGCCGACCCTTCGTTTATGAAGGGCGACTTTGTTTTTAACCGCTGGCTGCGCATGTGGCACACCAAGCTGCGCCACTTTAAGCTGTTCAAGACGTATTACAAGTAGATGGGCGCGGCGCCCGTCCGGTTTGCATCGGGCGGGCGCGGGTATGATACGCGCAATTGCGCAAGCGTCACCAAGGAGGCGGCGATGGAAAAGCTGGGAGTTATCGGCGGCATGGGCGCCGAGGCCACGTCGTATTACTACGACCAGGTGGTGCGTCATACGGCTGCTGCCTGCGATCAGGAACATATCGACATGGTGGTGCTCTCCAAGTCGACCATGCCCGACCGCACGCTAGCCATTAAGACCGGCGAGCATGCCAAGCTGCTGGCGACCATGAAAGAGTGTGCCCAGGCACTCGAGTCGCTGGGCTGTGCGCACATTGCCATTCCCTGCAACACGTCACACTACTTCTACGACCAGATCCAGTCGTTTACGAAGGTGCCGATTATCCACATGCCGCGTGAGTCGGTGCGCTATGCTCTGGCCGGTGCGGTGATGGGGGAGTGCGAGTTCGACCCCAACCTGAGTATGCCGGCCGAGCCGGTGCACAAGATTGGCATTATGGGAACCGATGGCACCGTGGGCGCGGGCGTCTACGGTCGCGAATGTAAGGCTGCGGGTGTTGAGGTCGTCTATCCCAGCGAGAAACGTCAGAACGATGTGATGTCGCTTATCTACGATGATGTGAAGGCCGGACGTGAGCCCGATATGGATAAGTTCGACCGCGTGATGTGGGAGTTCGCCCGTAGCGGCTGCGACCGCGTCATTCTGGCCTGCACCGAGCTCTCGGTGCTGCAGAAGTACCGAGAGATGCCCGAGATCACCCTCGACGCCATGGATGTCCTGGTGCGCGAATCCATCATCCGCTGCGGCGCCCCCTACCGCCAATAGCCCTCGATCTGCCAAAAAGGGACAGGTTTATTTTTGGTAGGTATTATCTGGGGAAACAGTAAAGGCCTCGGCTCGTTTGGTGCGAGCCGAGCCCTTTTGCGTTGGGTGGTTGCTGTCGGTGGTGAACTAGAACAGGAAGCCGATGGCGATGAGGGCGATGCTGACGATGAGCACGGCGATGTCCAGACCCTTGATGGGATAGCGCTTGTACGAGCTGGCGCGTGTGCGCAGATAGAAGCCGCGCTGTTCTGCCGCCAAGGCTGTGGCATCGGTCTTGCCCACGCTCGAGATGAGCAGTGGCACGCACAGTGGCAGCATGAGCTTAAGCTTCTTGATGGGGTTCTTGGTGTCGTACTCGACGCCGCGTGCGGTCTGCGCCTCCATGATGGCATTCATCTCCTGACCAAACACCGGTACAAAGCGCAGCGCCGTGGTAAAGGTGAAGGCATAGCGATACGGCACATGCAGCACCTCGACGCAGGCGTTGGCAAGGTCGTTGAGCTTGGTCACCATGAGCATGAGGATGAGTGGTAACGCCACACCCAGCAGGCGCAGGCAGGCCTTCGATCCTGTGATGAGGCCCGTGTCGGTGATAAAACCCCACACCACGTTGCCATCGCGCATAAAGGCCAGCTGGAGCATCAGCATGATAAGCGCGAGCGGAATCAGCAACTTGAGCAGCGAGAACAGACGGTCGACGACGCCGGCGTAAGCTCCCAGTGCGAGCGTGAGCGCCAGAAAGCCCAGCAGCGCCACGTAGGTGTCGGACAAAAAGATGCCGACGATGATGGTGGCGGCGAGGCCCAGTTTGACGACGGGATTCAGGCGATGCAGCAGCGTATCGCCCGGCATGTAGTCGATGACGTTAACCACGGTGGACCATCTCCTTGGTAATTCGAACGACATCGGTGACCTCGCTCACCTGCGCAAAAGCGGGCGAGACGGAAGATGCCAGACGGCGCGAGAGTTCGATGACCTGGGGCGGCTCAACGTAGGCATGCTGCATGAGTTCGATGTTCGAGAACAGCTCGTGCGTGCGGCCGCGGTCGAGGATGCGACCGTCGGCCATCACCACGATGCGCTCGGCAAAATCCGAGACGACTTCCATATCGTGGCAGACCATGATAACGGCGCAACCACGCTCGGCCATGGTGCGCACCGTTTCCATGACGGTCATGCACTCGCGGTAATCAAGGCCGCTCGTGGGCTCGTCGAGCACGACGATCTTGGGCTCTACGACCACGACAGAGGCGAGTGCCACCATCTGGCGCTGACCGCGCGAAAGCGAGAAAGGCGCCTCATCGGCAGGCAGGCCAAATCGGTCGATGACGAGCTGGGCGCGACGCAGTGCCTCGGCACGGTCGATGCCGCCAAGCTCCAGGCCAAAGGCGACCTCGTCGAGTACGGTATCCTTGCAGATCTGGCGGTCGGGGTTTTGGAAGAGGGTTGCGACTTCGCGGGCGATGCGGCTCGTGGGAACGGCTGCGGTATCCAGTCCCGTGACGCGCACGCTGCCCGAGGCGGGCTTAAGCAGGCCTGTGAGCAGCTTGGTGAGCGTGGTCTTGCCGGCACCGTTCTGGCCGACGATGCCCACGAGCTCGCCGGGATAGAGGGTCAGGTTGAGGTCGTGGACGGCGGCGCCGCCATTGGGATAGGCAAACTCGACATGGTCGAAGGTGAGTACGGGTTCGGCGTCCTTGGCATGCGGACGCAGCGACGGTGCATGCGGGGAACCGGTGGGCGTCTGGGCTTCGATGGCCGCGTGTGCGGGGTCGACGATGCCCGAAATCAGGCGCTCGGCCTCATCGACATCCAAGCAAGGGGTACCGCTTACCAGGCCATCGGCCTCGAGGCTATTGAAGATGCGCGTGACGCGAGGGCAGTCGACGCCGATGGCACGGAGCTCGTCGGTATGCGCGAAGACCTCGTGTGGCTCGCCCTGCAGCGCGATTTCGCCATGGTTGAGCACGAGCACGCGGTTGCAGTACTCCGAAAGCAGGGCGACCTTTTGCTCAACGACGACGATGGTGATGCCGAGTGCACGGTTGGCCTCACGCAGGGTCTCGAAAACCAGCGTGGAGCTGGCGGGGTCGAGTGCCGCGGTGGGCTCGTCGAGAACCAAGACGCGCGGACGCATGGCGAGAATGGCGGCGATGGCCACTTTTTGCTTCTGTCCGCCCGAGAGGGTGGCGATCTCGCGGTCGCGCAGGTCGCTGATGCCGACGGTCTCGAGCGTTTCGCTCACGCGCCGCTCGATCTGGTCGTGGGGAACGCCAAAGTTCTCGAGGCCAAAGAGCATCTCGTCCTCGACGACCGAGGCGACCATCTGTGTGTCGATGTCCTGCAACACGCTGCCGACGATCTGCGACACATCGGTGAGCGAGACTTCGCAGGTGTCGTGGTCGTCAACCATGACGGACCCAAAGAACGTGCCGGTGTAGTGGTGGGGCACGGCACCCGACAGACAGGCGGCAAGCGTGGACTTGCCGGCGCCCGAGGGCCCGATGATGCCGATGAAATCTCCCTTGTTCACGCTGAGCGAGATGTGGCTGAGCGCCTGCTCGGTCTGCGTGCCATAGGAGAACGAGACATCGTCGACGTTGATGATCGTTTCCATGGATACCTTTCATAGTCATTAGGGACGTTCTTAAATGACCAGTCGTTTAAGAACGTCCCCAAGAGCTCGTTGTTTGGGACAGTCTTTACCGATGGGGCACTGTGGGTTAGTTGAGCCTAAGGGCCTTCTGGATGGGCAAGTAGAGGGCGCCGACCAGAATGGCGTTAAAGACGGCGGTCATGGCGACGACGGGCAACATGGCGGCGGCGAGCTCGCCGACCACGCCGAGCATGGCCATCTTGATGACCATGAAGATGACGCCGGAGACAAAGGTGGTCAGGAAGGTTGCGACAATGGCGATCGCGGGCTTGACCTGACCGTTCTTGCCGGCGACGTTGACGATGCCGGCCATGAGCATGGCGGCGATGCCCTCAGCGGCAAAATCGACGAACGGCGAAGTGGTGGTGATCTGGATTGCGGCAGCCGAGATGAGGCCAATGACGAGCGCCTGGCCGATGTTGGGGCGAACGACCAGGATGGTGAGGCAGAAGGCCGAGATGATGAACTCGGGGCTGATCATGCCGCCCGAGATGCCTGAGATGGCCTTGCCGACGGTGAAGTTGAGGATGAAGCCGGCGGCGAGCAGGATGGCGAGCAGGACGAGGGCGCGGACGTCGAGTTTGCCGCGGTCGGCGGTCTGGACGGTGCGGGGCTGGGTGGCGGTGGTGTTCTGAGACATGGTGAAAATCCTTTCGGAAGGGGGGTGCAAGAGAAAAGCGGGGGCGCGTGATGCGAATGCGATCGGGCTCGAGATAGAAAAAGGCCCCCGGTCGAAACCGGAGGCCTTCCAATCACCTAGAGCGCAAAAACAGGCGTGAGGGACTCACTGTCGACCGATCGTATTCGCATCACGCCACCACCAGTTGTTGAGAGACTTCATCGTGTTCTTCATGTTGGTGGCTCCTTTCGTGATGCCGTGGCGCGGTCGCACCTTGTTGCTGTTGCGCTGCACTATAGCACAGCAAAGTGTGTGCGGGGAAATCTTTTTTGAAAAGATTTCAGCGGTGTTTCCCGCCGGTCAAAAAGGCGGGCGGGACGAACCGTGCCATCCCGCCCGCACCAGTGAGGGATTACTCCTTGTTGCGGCGATAGAGGATATAGCCGCCTGCGGAGATGACGGCAACGCCAGCGATGGCGAATGCAGCCACCGCGCGGCCATCAAAACGATCGCCGGTGGTGGGCAGGCCGCCCTTGGTGTTCGTCTTGTTGGTGGTTACCGTGGTCGTGGTGTCCGACTTGCCAGGCTTCTCGGGCTTGGTGGCGGGCTGCTCGGGCTTAGCGGGCTTCTCGGGGGTGCCGGGCTGCTCAGGAGTGCCAGGCTGCTCGGGAGTTCCAGGCTGATCAGGGGTCACCGGGTCGGTGGCAAGAGCGTCCTTGGCATAGGTGATGGACACCTTGAGGCCGTTGGTCTCAGTGTTCAGATCGCTCGGAGTGAAGGGCTCGGCAAAGTTTCCGGCCTTCTGATAGGCGCGCATCTCCTGGAGCAGGGCTTTGCACTTGACGTAGGTGTTCTCGGTGGCAGCCTTGCCGGCCTTGTTGGCCAGAGCGGTGCGGCCCTCGGTGGTCGTCTCGGCCAGCATGGCGGTGTCGACTTCCTTGTTCTGCTCGATGAGCTCATTCTGCAGGGCGTCGAGGTAGGCGCGGACGTTGGTGCCAAGGGTGTCGGGGTTCTCAAAGCAGAGCGAGCTGATGTCCATGAGAACGTAGTTGATGGAGTTCTCGGGTTCCTCGTTGTACACGACGTCTTTCACGCTGCAGTGATCGAAGGAGACGGTCTGATCGCTGAAGTACGGGCTAACCTCAGTTATCAAAGCGGAGTACAGCGGGATGGCAACAGAGTACGCGGCGCGGGAGAGCATCTCCCACTGGATGGTAGCGACTTCTGGATCATACCCGCGACGAATCTGGAAAAGGTTGATTTCGGTGTTGCGCTCGCTGCCGATGGCGTAGACGCCGTCAGTGTTGGCGTTAAGGCCTGGGACGTTTTCGCCGCGGTTGCCGAAGGCGCGAATCAGCTCAAAGGTGCTCCAGCCAGACTTGCTAGGCTTGAAGAACAGGGGCTGGATTTCGCTGACCATAGCTCCCTTTTGGGCGGGTTTTTCATCCTTCTTAACGGTGATAATGTCGTAATCCGTGCCTTCGGTCAGCGGACTAGCAAAATAATTGCGGCCTTGCACATAGCGGGACCACTGGTGAACGCCAGAATCGGCGAGGCTTTCGCCATACGTTTTGGCAACGTCGAACTTGCCGTCTGTGTACTTAGCGAAACCCTTTTCCTCGGGCATGGACTGGATGCCCTCAGAGTGGAGGCAGTTTTCGGTGTCATCGAGGTCGACATCGTAGTTGAGGCTGCCGATGTTGGGGTTGAGTGAGGCGACGTCGTCGGTCAGTTTCATGGCGATCCACTGATGGGCGGAAAGCGTGGCGAACAGCCAGGTCTCGTTGTTGTCGGCGATGATGATCTGGTCGTTGGTGCAGACGCCCTTTTCGTCGACCAAGCTGCCGATGAGTTCGACGCCCTCGCGAGCGGTTGCGCTCTCGCCCAAGATGATGCTGGCATAGCTATATTCGCCCAGACCCACTCCCTCATCGATGGGGTCTGCTGCTTCGGCATCCTCGTTATAGGAGGTGCTCAGCGTGGCAGAGCAGGACACGCCCTTCTCGTTGATTCCGGCTTCGGAGTAGGCGTCGGTGCGACCCAACCAGTTGGAGGGGTGGTCGCGTACATAGCTGTAGCGATAGGTAGGCTTATTCGAAGTGTATTCGAAAGCAGATTCAATCGAGCTGTACGTAAAGCCGGGTTCATGAGCGGGCTCGATGCCATAGTGCTTGAGGTAACGCGCTCCAAAGTCCTCGGCGCGGCCGTAGTACGTGTTGCCGTCGGCCGTAAGGTTTTTGCCCATGTACATCTGCGTGCAGGCGAGCGCAGATGTCGGCATGGACATGATGGTCGCAGCTCCAAAGGCGAGGCCTATGCCTAGCTTCTTGAGCGCGTTGACGGGGTGAGTTTTCCTCATTTTCCCTCCCAGCGTGCGAAAGCCCTCCGTTGCCAGAGGGCTTCAGCCAATAAAGACACCTCATTAGCGTAACGAACTGGAAACAATATTCATCTATGAAAGAAACTTACTCGATAAGCGTAATGAAATATGCGATGAGCGGTTAATTATACTCAGTTTGTAGCTTTACTTTAATAAAGACGCCCTGTAATTACTGTAGCCGAATAAAGTAGCTGGGAATGCTCGAAATGAAAATCCCCCGCTGTTTGGCAAATGCATAAACAGCAGGGGAGACGATAATTGGATGAATATCATACCAATGTGGAATTACTTCTTCCGGCGGTGGATCACGTTGATCGCATAGCCGACGAGCATGGCCAGAACAATGACGATAAAGCCAAGCAGGGGATTGTCGTTCATGGGGTCCTCCTATTTTCCGAGTGGGGAGAATTCGTCGACGATGAGGTCGAGGCATTGCGGAAGTGCGCGGGCACCAAAGACGCCCGAGTTGCTGGAGATGATCTCGCCATCGAACTGCATGCCCAGCGACGGGGTGCAGGTGATCTTGGCTTCCTTGGTCTGGATGATCTTGAACTGCGGGCGCCCGAGTACCTTACCGGCGGGGTCAAGCGCAGCGGTGATCACAGTAGGCAGCAGCTGCACGGTGCGCACGGGTTCGATGACCGCAATGTCGACCATGCCATCGTTCATGCGGCAGTCGGGGAACAGGTTGATGTCGTTTTGGATGACCGAGGTGTTGCCGGCCATGCAGCAGATGCCGTCGAGCTCCTCGACAATGCCGTCATGCTCAATCGTAAAGTGCGCTACCGTAGGGTTGGGCGTGGCGAGCGCAGAGAGGAAGTAGGCGATCTCGCCGATGTCGTTTTTGGTGGGGGCGGCTTTCATCATGATCTCGGCGTCGAAGCCCGAGCCGGCGATGATGATGAAGCCGTGGCGCTTCTCGTTGCCGTTCTCGTCGAGCCAAAAGAGCTCGCCCATGTCGACTTTGACCGTGCGACCGGCGCGGCAAGCCTTGGCAAGCGCCGCTGCCTCGGGGGCATTACCGATGTTGTTAAAGAACAGGCAGGCCGTGCCGGAGGGGAAGACGAGCGTGGGGACACCGCACCCGCGCATCTGGTCGAGCACGTTGGAGACGGTGCCGTCGCCGCCCGAGACCACCACGCGATCAAACTCGCGCACGTCTGCCACGGCGTCCTCGGGCTCCATGCCATCGCCGATAAAACGCATCACGACTTCGTCGCCGCCCTGCGCGAGGGCGTGCGTGAATGCGTAGATTTCATCTGAGCTGGGGCCCGATGCCGGGTTGTGGATGATAAGGCAGCGCATACTTACGTTCCCGTTCTGTGACTAACCGAGTATAGTTGTAAGGCAATGCCGATATCCTACCCGTGTTTTTCGGGCCTAACCTTATTCGATGGGTTGATATGTACATTTCCACACATCAGGCTCTACTCGACTTTTGCCAGCGCGCCCGTGAGTTCGACGCGATTGCCGTCGATACCGAGTTTTTGCGCGAGCGCACATTCCATCCGCGTCTGTGCTTGGTTCAGATTGCCACCCCTGCCGAGAGCGTCGCGGTCGATCCCCTGGTAATCGACGACCTATCGCCGCTGGCCGAGCTTATGGCCGACGAGAGCGTGACCAAGGTCTTCCACGCGTGCTCGCAGGATATGGAGGTCATGCTCCATACCGTGGGCGTGCTGCCGCGACCGATTTTCGATACGCAGGTCGCCGCCGCCTTTTTGGGCGAGCGCCAGCAGATTTCCTACGGCGCGCTCGTGCAGACGTTTTGCGGCGTCTCGCTGCCCAAGACCGAGTCGCTGACCGACTGGTCGCGTCGCCCGCTGACCGATAAGCAGATTGAGTATGCGATCGATGACGTCAAGTACCTGATCGTCGCCTATACCGAGATGATGAGCCGTCTGCGCGAGCTGGGCCGTGTGGACTGGGTGCTCGACGAGCTGCGCCCGCTGGCTGACGAGTCGCACTATCGCGCCGATCGCCACGAGGCGTTCCGCAAGGTCAAACGCATCAATTCGTGCAGCCGTCACCAGTTGGGCATCGCGCGCGAGCTCGCCGCCTGGCGCGAGGACCGCGCCGAGCGCCGTAACATCCCGCGCAAGTGGGTCATGTCCGATGACACGCTGCTTGCGCTCGTTAAGCGCAATCCCGTGCGTGTTGAGGAGTTCCGTAGCATTCGCGGTACCGATCAGTTGGGGGAGCGCGACGTGGACGGTGCGCTCATGGCCATCAAGCGCGGCGCGAGCTGCCCGCACGATCGCCTGCCGCTCATGGTGCGCGGGCATCGCCAGATCTCTCCGGAGCTGGAGAGCGTGACGGACCTGATGTACGCGCTCATCCGCCTGGTTGCCGAGCGCTCGGGCGTGGCGACCTCGGTCATTGCCTCGCGCGATGACCTGGCCGACTATATTGAGCACCCCGAGCAGAGCCCCCTGCGCGAAGGCTGGCGTTTTGAGCTTGTGGGCTCGCGCCTGGACGATCTGCTCTCCGGCAATATGGGGCTGACGGTGAAGGACGGAAAAATCGAATTGCTGTAGGTATATAGTTACGCGGTTTTACCAAACCGCGTAACAGCTCGACGCTGCAAACGGCCGAGAGCGGCAATCTGACGTTCAATCGTCGGTCGCGTACCGAAGTACGCTTTCCTCCTCTTTCACGTCACCTTGCTCGCTTAGGGGCGTTTTCGCTCATATGACCCA
>CAUATU010000039.1:0-21332 GCA_958432255.1 uncultured Collinsella sp. | reverse complement strand
GATATGTGTGGGGCTCAGGCGAAAGCGGAATCCATGCGCCCCTGCAAAGCGAGAATGTTTGAGCATGGGATGATATATAGGCGGGTCGGGCCGGTCAGCGGACAGTACGTAAACGACTAAGCTACGCCGCTGGAGCCGAAGCCGCCGGCTCCTCGGTCGGTTTTGTCTAGTTCTTCTACTTCTATAAGGTTGACCGTGGGGACTTCTTGGATGACAAGTTGAGCGATGCGGTCACCTTTGTTGATTTGGATGTTGTTCGTGGGGTCTAGGTTGATGAGGATAACTTTGAGCTCTCCTCGGTAGTGGGCATCGATGAGACCGGGCGTGTTGACTATAGACAGGCCCTGCTTAATGGCCAGGCCGCTGCGGGGCTGGACGAAGCCGGCGTAGCCGTCGGGCAGGGCGACAGCTAGGCCCGTGGAGACCAGGCGACGCTCAAAGGGCTTCAGAATGCAATCCTCGTTGGAACGCAGGTCCAGGCCGGCGTCCGTAGGATGGGCGTATTTGGGAAGCTCGACGGTTGGGTCGAGACGCTTAATGTTAACGGTAATGTTGGACATGAAATCACCTTAACTTGTCGAGCTCTTGCAGAAACTCATCGACGTCTTTGAAATCGCGATAGACCGAGGCAAAGCGGATGTAGGCCACTTTATCGATCTTGGCCAGCCGCTTAAGAACCATATCGCCCAGCTCATGAGACGTAACGGCCGTGAGCGTACGGGAGCGAAGCTCAACCTCAATATCGTCAATGATCTCGTTGAGCGTTTTAGTATCGATATCTCGCTTGATCGTGGCGCGCATCAAACCGACCAGCAGCTTATTGCGATCGAACCGTTGCTTGGATCCGTCTGACTTAATGACCTCGATAGGGTCTTCACAACGCTCAAATGTCGTAAAGCGATAATTGCACGAGCAGCATTCGCGACGGCGCTTGATGGTGTTATTAGATTCCTGCATGCGGGAATCAACGACGCGGGTATGTGCCTTGCCGCATTTGGGACAGCGCATGGTACCTCCTCTAAAACGATTACAAGGGTACCATGCGACGGTGCGTAAATCTTAGGAACGTGCGGGAACTTTAAGATGCGCACCGGCATCGAGTGAGCCATGCTCCAGGTGATTGACGTTGCGGATCATATCAGAGGTCTCCTGTGTCGAAAGACCCTCAATCGGATGCTCCTGGGCAAGCGACCACAAGGAATCGCCAGACTGAACACGGACGGTCTCGTAGGTAACGTTGGATGCCGACTCGGCATATGCGGCGTGGCGAGCGCTGAAGATCGAGGTAGCAAGTACAAAGAAAAGCGTAAGCGCAACGGCCAGGGCGACAATCGTCGAGACCTTTAGGGCAACGGGGGCCGAAGTCGTGGCGATGCACTGGCTGCGGACGGGCTTGCCAGGCAGTGTTTGGAAACCAGATCGGCCGCCTTTGACAACCGTGAAAGCCGGTGCCGCAGGCGTCTCGAGCTTAAGGGCGAGGTTTCCCTGGACCATATCCGTTGCGTTCATCATGTTCTCCTCTCGCGTGTTTTGCTGAGAACAGTTTTATCAAGCCGCGCGGACAAAAATGTCTAGCGCGAGAACGAATGTTCGGTTATTATTATCTTCGAACAGTTGTTCCTGTCAAGCAATAATCGAACATTTGTTTGACATTGGCAGAGAGGATCCCCTGATGGCTCGCAAAATTACCAAGCGTCAGCAGCAGATTTACGACTTCATCAAGGAATATCAGCAGGAGAAGGGCTATCCGCCCAGCGTACGCGAGATGGCATCGGCTGTAGGCCTCTCCTCCCCCAGCACGGTGCATGCTCATCTCTCTGCCCTGGAGGCTCGAGGGTTGCTCAAGCGCGATGCCACCAAGCCGCGCGCCCTTGAGCTCTTTGATGAGGACGGATCCTCTGTTTCGATTTCAAAATCCGATGAACCCACAGCGCCCCGCGGAACGGTCTCGCTGCCGCTCGTCGGTCGCGTCGCGGCTGGGATTCCCATTCTGGCCGAGCAAAATATCGAGGATACCTTTACCATCCCGACCGAAATCGCCACAGACCAGGGCTCCTTTATCCTTGAAGTGCACGGCAGCTCAATGATCAATGTCGGCATCTACAACGGCGACTACATTATCGTTCGCGAGCAAAAGAGCGCCATGAACGGCGAAATCGTCGTGGCTATGATCGATGGCTCGGCAACCGTCAAGACGTTCTACAAGGAGCAGGGGCGCGTGCGCCTGCAGCCCGAGAACGACACTATGGAGCCCATCTATGCGGCGAACCCCGTTATTTTGGGTAAAGTTGTCGGTTTAATGCGCCGGTTCTCGTAATGCAAAAACGCATCACCATATTTGATACCGTCCGCGGGTTTACGATGCTGTCGATGGCAGGTTTTCACGCCTGCTACGATTTGGCCTACCTATATGGATGGGATATGCCATGGTTTACCGAAACGGTTTTCCAGGATATCTGGCGCGCAAGTATCAGCTGGGTATTTTTGTTTATCGCCGGTTGGATGTGCACGCTCTCGCGTAATAACGTTAAACGCGCCCTCAAGTACGCGGCCGCAGCTTTGGTCGTATGGATTGCAACTACACTGGTATCAGTCGACGATTCGGTAAACTTTGGCATCATTTATTGCATGGCGGCGTGCACCGCGGTGGTTGCACTCACCCGTCCGTTACTTCAAAAAATACCGGGCTCGTGGGGCATCGCAGCGTGCCTTGTTCTTTTTGCCCTAACCTGGGGCATTCCAAAAGCGGTCTACCCACTCCCCTACCTGGCATGGCTTGGATTCCCGGGCCCGGGTTTTGTTTCGGGAGATTACTATCCGCTCATTCCGTTTGTCTTTATGTACCTTACCGGCTTTTTTGCTGCCCAAACAGCACAAGCATCAAGCCTTGAAGCGCCAGCATGGGCATACGCCAATCCCATCCCGGCGCTCGCAGTCCTCGGTCGGCATGCCTTACCGTTCTACCTGCTCCATCAGCCTGTCATTCTAGGCGTGCTAGAGCTCGTTTATTCCGTACGATAGCGCTCAAGACGCGGCGCGATTCGGGCCGGCATCTTTGCCACAATGCGAACGCCGTCCTCTAGATATTCCTCATGCAGAAGGGTTCCCTGCTCATGCACCAGCGTAATGAGGGCGCCCTCGCGATACGGGATATCAGCGGAGAGCAACACATCGGTGGCAGCTGCCTCACGAGCAATACGGTCGACGAGATCGTCGAGCCCCTCGCCCGTTTGGGCCGAGAACAGCACGGCCTCGGGATAGCGACGACGGAAACTCAATCGATCAACGCTATCGAGTAGGTCAATTTTATTGAACACCGTAAGCGTCAAACGCTCACCGGCACCGATCTCGTCAAGAACGCGATCGACTGCCTCGAGTTGGCGCTCGTAGTCCTCGTCAGAGGCATCCACAACTTTAAGGATCAGGTCGGCACCAAGGACCTCGGACAGCGTGGACTTAAAGGCATCAACGAGACCATGCGGTAGCTTTTGAATAAAGCCAACGGTATCGGTAATGGTCATACCACGGCCACCGGGCAAGCGATACGAGCGCGTCGTCGGATCAAGCGTGGCAAACAATTTGTCCTGTGAAAGCACCGTAGACCCGGTCAGGCGATTGAGCAACGTCGACTTGCCGGCATTGGTATAACCGGCTAAGGCAACGCGAAACGCCGGCGACTCGATACGACTCTTTGACTGGACGTCGCGGCGCTGTTCAACCTGCTTAAGCTCGCGACGAAGCGCGGCAATCTTGTTGCGAATCAAACGTCGGTCAACCTCGAGCTGGCTTTCGCCCTGGCCAAAGCGCGAACCAATGCCACCGCGTGTCTGCTCTTTAGCAAGATGGCTCCACATACCGCGCAAGCGGGGCAACAGATACTGCAATTGGGCTAGCTGCACCTGCAGGCGGCCCTCACGGGTCTGAGCGTGCAGGCCAAAGATATCGAGAATCAACGCCGTACGGTCGATAATCTTAACCGGTTCACCCACGGCTTTCTCAAGATACGACTGCTGCGAAGGCGTTAAATCGTCGTCGAAGATAACAACATCGGCATCCATACGATGCACGAGCCCGCAAAGCTCCTCAACCTTACCGGAGCCGATAAACGATTTTGGATACGGCTTAACCAGACGCTGTGACAAACGCGCCACGCACTGGGCGCCAGCCGTATGGGCTAGGCGCTCAAGCTCGTCAAGCGAACGATCGAGCGGCCAGGCGTTATCGCGCCACTCAACTCCGACAAGAACGGCGCGTTCGGGCTCAGGCGCCGTGGGAACGAGGGGAAACCGAGCCATTAGGCCGCCTCGATACGGTGAAGGATATCCTTAACGACCTCATCGATCGTAAACTCGTCCATATCGAACCACACGATGCGGTCATCGCGTTTAAACCACGAAAGCTGACGCTTGGCATAGCGACGCGAGCGCATCTTGATGAGTTCGCGAGCCTCATCCATAGAAATCACGCCGTCAAAGGCATCGATGATCTCTTTATAGCCAATCGCTTGCATCGAAGTCAGGGCATCTCTCAGCCCCTGGTCCATAAGACCACGAACCTCATCAACGAGACCCTGCTCAAACATCAGATCGACGCGTAGGTTAATTCGCTCGTAAAGCGCCTCGCGATTACGCATCAATCCAAACCACAGAGCGTGATAATGCTCGCGCGGAACACTAAACTGCGACTTTTGCTGCGCGTAGGACACGCCATCATCGTGCATTTCGAGCGCGCGAATCACGCGACGAACATTATGGGGATGGATGACCGCAGCAGACTCGGGGTCACGCTCGGCAAGCAGCGCATGCAACGCTTCCTCGCCAATGCGTTCGGCAAGCTCCTGATAGCCCGCGCGGCGATCGTCTTCAAGCTCGCCCGAGGGAAAATCCATCTCATCCAGGGCGGCCTTGAGATACAAGCCTGTACCCCCGCAAAACACCGGTAGGCGGTCCTCGCCCAGCAAGCGTTCAACATGCACACGTGCGTCTGCCTGATACAACGCTGCAGAATATGCAATGCCCGGTTCAACAATATCAACCAGGCGTAGAGGCGCCGTGCATTCCTCTGGTGCCATCTTGGCAGTGCCGATATCCATGCCTCGATAGATTTGCATCGCGTCACACGACAGCACTTCGGACGAAAGACGAGCCGCTAAACGATCTGCGACATCACTTTTACCAACCGCGGTCGGACCGACAATCGCAACGGCAGAAAGGCTTGCCCCGTGAGAAATCATTAGCGCGGCTCGCCCACAACGGATCCGGATAGATACCACGTCTTGGCAACATCGATGTCAACATCGACAATCTTGCCAATCAGCTGATTGATGCTGTAGCCCTCGGGAATCGGTGCATGAACGGTCTGATTCTTAGGACTCTTGCCCAACAGCACCGCGTCATTCTTTTTGCTCGTACCCTCAATAAGCGCCGGCACGACGGTGTGGAGCTCACCCTGGTTATACTCATGCGCAGTGGTCTCGATAACCTTCACCAGACGGTTGAAGCGCTCAAGAATCACCTCATGGGGCGTGGGATCGTCAATCTCGGCTGCCGGAGTACCGGCGCGCTTGGAATAGATAAACGTATAGGCCTGAGCATAACGGACCGTCTCGGCAAGCGAAAGCGTCTGCTCAAAGTCTTCCTCGGTCTCTCCGGGGAAGCCCACGATGATATCGGTCGAAAGCGCGATATCGGGCATGCGATTGCGGATGCGATCGACGAGCCCCAGGTAATCCTCGCGCGTATAGCGACGGTTCATCTCTTTAAGGATGCTCGTCGATCCCGACTGAACTGCCAGGTGCAGCTGGGGCATGACGGCAGGCGTCTCGGCCATAGCGTCGATGGTCTCGGGCAGCAGGTCTTTGGGGTGCGAGGAGGTAAAGAAGATACGCTCTACACCCGTATCGCCCACGGCACGCAGCAGATCGGCAAAGCGCGGCTTGCCAAACAGATCGCGGCCATACGAGTTAACGTTTTGGCCAAGCAGCGTGATCTCGCGCACGCCCTGGCGTACGAGACCGGTCACCTCGTCGACAATCTCCTCGAAAGGGCGGCTCTTTTCGCGACCGCGCACATACGGCACGATGCAATAGGTACAGAAGTTATTGCAGCCCGTCATGATGGGCACCCAGGCGTGATACTGGGTCTCACGATGCCACGGCATGCTCATGGCATCCGTGTCCTCGTGCTCATTGGTGCGAATATGACGCTTGCCGTCCAAGAACGCCTCGGCGATGAGCTCAGCCACATGCGCGATGGAATGCGTGCCAAAGATAACATTGACGTTATCGACATTGGTGAGCAGACCCTCGCCGTCTCGCTGCGCGATGCAGCCGCCCACGGCGACCACGCGCTTGCCCGAAGGCGAAGGCGGGAGGCTCTTACAAGAGTTGCACTGACCGTACAGACGGGTGTCAGCGGCCTCGCGAACACAGCACGTCATGAACACGACGATGTCGGCATGCTCCGGATCGAGCGCCATGAGGCAGCCATACGAGTCGAGCAGGCCACTCACGCGCTCGGAATCGTGCTGATTCATCTGGCAGCCAAAGGTGCGGATAAAGTAGGTTTTACCGGCAAGAATATCGCGTACGGAACCCTGGTCCATGTGTATAAGTCCTAACGAGGTGGAAAAGGCGGAATCAAAGAGCGCGGGCAAAGAACAAACACGCTATGCCACAGGCTTAACGTCGTCCATCACAACGTTATCCATAGCGGCTCGATTAATCTGATGAACGTAAATAGAAAGACGGATGGCCGTGCGCGACTCCCCGTTGATGAGGATGTCGGAGAACACCGGAGCACAGGAAATATCAAACCCGGTCGGAATCAAAAATCCGCGTGCAATGGCCACAGCCTTAATGGCCTGGTTGACGGCACCCGCGCCGACACACTGAATATTGACGGGAACACCATCTTTGACCATGCCGGCAATGGCGCCGGCAACGGACGCGGGCGATGATTTGCTTGATACCTTCAGGCAATCCATGAAGAAACTCCTGCGTTTAAAAGTACGTTTTAACTGCAATAACTGTATCGTACCGAACGGTCTCGGTAAAGATGCTATTCCTCTTTGGCAAGATCGAACGTCACAGTGATGCGATCACGTGAAACACGAATCTTGGGGTCGCCGCAAAGGTTGAGATAGTACCGCGATGCAAGGTCGTTAAAATCGCGCTCGACGGCTCGCGAGAACTGCGCCATGTCGTCCTTGGCAATACGCAGCCCGCGACGATCCTTGGCAAGATCAACCGGAGCAGACGCATGTGAGGACGAATCGCGCTCGCGTAGCAGGCGTGCGGTCACACCGCGAACGGGCTTAATCTGGCCCGCCAAAATACGATGCGCCGTACGCTCGGACATCTCGAGGCCCAAACCCGAACAGATGCGGATAAAGTCTTCTGCATCCGAAGCAAGACCCAGGCGATCGACCACGGGAAGTTCGGCTTCGTCATCGATAAACAAAAGACGAGAAGCATCGAGACGGCTGGACGCCTGCGCATGCAACGTCGCGGCAATCTCGGACGGAGACCCCAAATAGACATCACAGGCGCGCAGCTCCTCGAGGGCAAACTCGCAGGCGGCGCGAATGATGTTGTGAGGGCCACGGGCGCAGACATAGTGACCGTCCTCGTCCTTCACGGCCTGAGGCCAGCTGGACTGATCGGCGCGCTCGCCAAGGCGGTCAGTAGCAACGCTCACCTTAAAGACCGAGCCAAGGTCAACATCCGACGCGACAACGCGTGCCTCGTCGGTGTTCTGCTTAATCGAGAACAATGCCATGCCTCGACCGTGAACGCCCCAACGATCCATCTTCATGCTCTCGAGCTTGGAGGTAACGCGGGCATCGAAGATGCGCTCCTGCATATCCTGCGGCACACCCGAGCCGTTATCCAGAAAGACGAGCGTACGGACGCCATCTTCCTTGGTCGTGGCGAGATAGACCTTGTCGGCGCCGGCATCACGAGCGTTGCGCAGCATTTCGATGACAATATCCTCGACATGCTGAATGTCGTGCTTTGCCTGGCGCCGTTCGGCCTCCGAAACGCGGAGGCGGACATACCCCTCGCCAAGGTTCTCCTCGACGCGAAGGTTGCCCTCCCCCGACATCGACGCGATAAATGAGATGAGCTCGTTCGCGTCGTTCATGTTATTTAGCGATATCGACAGCGCGGCTCTCGCGAATCACGACGACGCGCACCTGACCGGGATACTCCATCTCTTCCTCAATCTGATGGGCGATGTCATGAGCCAAGACCGTGGACTGAGCATCGGAGATCTTGTCCGGCTGAACCATGACGTGGACCTCGCGACCAGCCTGCATGGCATAGGTACGCTCGACGCCGTCATGGGAGTTGGCGATCTCCTCGAGCTTCTCAAGGCGCTTGATGTAATTCTCGGCCGATTCGCGACGGGCGCCGGGGCGAGAGGCAGAAACGGCATCGGCAGCCTGGACCAGAACATCGAGCACCGTGTTGGGGTCGACGTCGGCGTGGTGAGCCTCAATAGCGTGAACGATAACGGGCTTCTCGCCATAGCGACGGGCGAGCTCGGCGCCGATAACGGCATGCGGACCCTCGACGTCATGGTCGATAGCCTTGCCAAGATCGTGCAGCAGGCCGGCACGCTTGGCGGTCACAACGTCCAGGCCAAGCTCGGAAGCCATCACGCCGCACAGGTCGGAAACCTCGAGGGAATGCTGGAGCACGTTCTGACCAAACGAGGTGCGGTAGCGCAGAGCACCAAGGGTCTTAACGATCTCGGGGTGCAGATCGTGGATACCGGTATCGAAGGCAGCCTGTTCGCCAGCCTCGCGCACGCGCTGCTGAACCAAGTCGGCGGCCTTGTGATACATCTCCTCGATGCGGGCAGGGTGAATGCGGCCGTCAGCAATAAGGTTCTCGAGGGCGACACGCGCGGTCTCACGACGGACTGGATCGAAGCTCGAAAGAACGACGGTCTCGGGCGTGTCGTCGATCACGAGGTTGACGCCGGAAACCTGCTCGAAGGTGCGGATGTTGCGGCCCTCGCGGCCGATGATGCGACCCTTCAGGTCGTCAGACGGAATATGCACAGAGGTAACGGTGACCTCAGCAGTGTGATCGGCGGCGCAGCGCTGAATCGCCAGGGACAAGATCTCCTGAGCGGTCTTATGGCACTCGGCGCGAACCTGCTGCTCGGACTCACGGATGATCGTGGCGGCCTCGTGGGTAACCTCGCCGCGAACCTTGTCGAGGAGCTCCTTGTGAGCGTCCTCGCGGGTCAGGTCGGCGATGCGCTCGAGCTCCGAAGTCTGCTTGGCGCAGAGCTCCTCAAGCTCGCGAGAACGCTTCTCGACCTGGCCAGCCTGGCTGGACAGCTGGTGCTCACGCTTGTCGAGGGCATCGTTGCGGCGATCGAGAGACTCCTCGCGCTGCATCACACGGTTCTCGAGCGTACGAATCTCGCTCTTACGCTGCTTGTCCTCGGCCTCGGCAGCCTGCTTATTCTTGATGATCTCTTCCTTTGCCTCAAGCAGAGCCTCTTTTTTGAGGGTCTCGGCCTGACGCTTTGCATCACCGATGAGGGACTCAGCCTGTGCATGTGCCGACTGGATCTTTTCGTCGGCCTCGTGAAGACTACCCTGCTTGGCGGTGCGCATGTAGGCAATGGCGGCGATGGCACCCAAAACGATGCCAACGAGCGCTGCGATGATAGGCATGCTCACTCCTTTTTATGGATTCGTTACACAACAAAGCGAACCGTCCTTACGAACGGCTCGCGACATTTGAGCAATATGGGCGCAGCTTATGCGGGTCGGATACAGATAAACATATAAACAAACTCATCAAAGATGAGCACATATCACAAAGCAAATGACAGTATTTATCGTACGTTGAACCGCAACAACTGTCAAATAAATGGACCCAGCACGGCGGCTAAAAAACGGTGAACGGCAGGTACGCAAAACACATGTGTCTAAACTGCACATTCCTCACGCTCGGCATCGAGACGCGCCTTAACGGCATCGGCGGCGATGTGGTACGAAAAGCCCTTGCCCATCAAAAAACGGACGAGCTTTTCGAATCCACGTGTCTCGGTAACACGACGCTTCGCGAGTAAAGCCGATGCGCGAGCCAAGTCGTCATCCGCGGCAAAATAATTCTCGGGATAGCCGGGGATATCATCGAGTACGACATGGCGGCGCTTGAGCTCGGTCTCAATCTTGCGCTGTCCCCAGCCGCGTCGTTTACGTTCCTCGATAAAGTACGAGCAAAAGCGGTTCTCATCTAAAAAGCGATACTCAGTGGCACGCTGGACGGCAAAATCAATTGCGGGCTGTCGAAATCCATAACGAGCCAGCTTATCACGGACCTCACCGGTGGCATGATCGCGGCGCGACAGCATCTCAGTCACCATGGTAAGCGCGCATTTACGCTCAATGAGCTGCACCGCCTCGCGAAACTCATCCCAATCGCAGGGAAGTTCGGGGCGATTTTTAAGAAACAGGCGCGCGACACGAACAGGAATCCAAATGGATCGTTCAAAACCGCCCTCGAGTTCACAGTCGATATGTGCGCAAGGCTTTTTTGATGCATACCCACTCGAGAACGAGGAGGCCGCCTTCTTATCGGGAAAGACGACCGTGGCCTCGGTCACCGTATACGACATGAGGGCATCCGCTACTCGTCGTCGTCATCGAGCATCGCAGAGCCATCGATGGCGTAAAGCTCATCGAACTCCTCGGTTTCGGGCTGATCGGTCAGCTCGACCTCGGACGGAGCATCGTCATCGAATTCAAGGCCGCAGGCGAGGCGAACCTTATGCTCGATCTCGTCAGCGCAATCGGGGTGTTCGCGTAGGAAGGCCTTAGCTGCCTCGCGACCATTACCGAGCTTGTCCTCGCCGTAAGCAAACCAAGAGCCCATCTTTTTGCAGATACCGCACTCGACGGCCATGTCCAGAATCGAGCCCTCCTTAGAGATGCCCGTGCCGTACATGATGTCGAACTCGGCAGAGCGGAACGGAGCGGCAACCTTATTCTTAACGACCTTGGCGCGCACACGATTGCCGATAACCTCGTCCTTGAGCTTGATGCTGTCGATGCGGCGAATATCAATGCGCACCGACGAAAAGAACTTGAGGGCGCGGCCGCCCGTCGTGGTCTCGGGGTTGCCGAACATGACGCCGATCTTCTCGCGCAGCTGGTTAATGAAGATGCAGGTCGTTTTAGATTTGGCGAGCGAACCTGCGAGCTTACGGAGTGCCTGGCTCATCAGACGGGCTTGAAGACCGACCGTAGTATCGCCGATCTCGCCCTCGATCTCGGCACGCGGGGTCAAAGCGGCGACAGAGTCGACGACGATGGCGTCGATGGCGCCAGAACGCACGAGCATGTCGACGATCTCGAGCGCCTGCTCGCCCGTATCGGGCTGGGAAATGAGGACCTCATCGATGTCTACGCCGATACGCGCGGCATACGTGGGATCGAGCGCGTGCTCGGCATCAATAAATGCCACGACGCCGCCCATAGCTTGGGCCTCTGCCAAAATCTCGAGCGAAAGCGTCGTCTTACCGGAGGACTCGGGGCCGTAAATCTCGACGATACGGCCGCGCGGCACGCCGCCGATGCCCAGCGCGGCATCGAGGGCCAGGGCGCCCGTGGGAATGGCCTCGACCTCGAGCTCGGGACCACCGTCGCCGTACCTCATGATGGAACCCTGGCCGAATTTCTTCTCGATCTCGGCCTTGGTGGTGGCGATCATCTCATCGCGCTCTTTACCCGTCGTGCGAGCATGAACGGTACGTACGGGACCTGAATTCTTGGCCATGAATAGCCCTCCTCTTAACAATCTGCATCGATAATAAACGAACGGCTGTTCGTGGTCAACCGTTCAGATAAATCATATGCAGCCAACCTTTCCAAAACCCAACCAAAAGCCATCCAAACACTGACCAAAAACTTGACCGCAGGCGAGCCAAGCAAGGCATGACGAGCAAGATTGCGCCAACTACCTGCACTAAGAGCAGATTCGCCAGAGGTCCCTATCTCCACAACTAAGGGGCCCGGAGGCCCCTTAAAACACGTCTATTCCATAGAATTGAGCACGCAGACAATGCGACCCAGTGCCTCCGCGACCGCATGGGCACGAACACACGAACGATCGCCCTCATAGTGACAACGAATGGAGTCCACGACCGACACTCCCCCATCGGCCGAGCGATACGCCCAACCAATATAAAAAGTGCCAGCCGGGTCGTCTTCGGTGCCTCCACCGGGGCCGGCATAGCCCGTCGCGCTCACGGCAATATCGCTCTGGTACAGCTCCAGCGAACCGGCAGCCATCTCTCGCGCCGTCTGATACGACACCGCGGTATAGTGGTCGAGCGTCTCTTGCTTAACGCCGAGCACGCGATGCTTAATCTCGTCGCAGTACGTCACCGCACCGCCGCGCAGCACCGCCGAGGCACCGGGGATATCGGCGATCGTCGAGGCGATCATGCCGGCTGTAAGAGATTCAGCCGTCGAAACCGTCACACCACGAACGCTTGCACGCTCGACAATATCGCGTGCGAGCTCTTCATTGTGCGCGGCAATCTGCTCAAATGATTCCGTCATGCCTACCAGGACCTAGACCGAAAAGACGATCTTGCGGCAGTTCCAGAAGTACTGAGCGCCCGAGATAACGGTCAGGATAACGGCCACGGCGTACAGGAAGCGCGAGACGCCATAGATACCGAGCGTCAGCGCCACCGGGGCCAGGTTAAGGCCAGACATCGCAAAAACGCACAGATAACCGCAGATGGAAACCATCGTAGTGGCCGTCTTGTACTTGCCGAGCTTATCGGCCGCAACGACCACACCGGCCGCACTCGCGACCATGCGCAGGGCACTCACCAGCAGCTCGCGGAACAGGATGATGAACACCGACCACACGGTTACGGTACCAAAATCCAAAAACAGCAGCAGAGCCGAGAACACGAGCAACTTATCGGCGATGGGATCCAAGAACTTACCGAAGTCGGTGATCTCGTTGCGTGAACGAGCCAGGTAGCCATCAACCTTATCTGTGCACGACAGGATGACGTACAGAATAAAGGCGGCGGCGGCGAGCGGGCCGTCGAAGGTGCTCAAATCCGTACCGGTAACGCCCACGCGAGACAGCGCCGACACGATCATGAACACCGGAATAAAGACGATGCGCACGCACGTCACGATGTTGGCGGGCGTCCAAACACTCGTCAGTTCCTTATTGCTCTCGTTAGCCACGACGCTCTCCTACTCCACAACATGACCGATAAGCTCGTAGCAGAAGCTATCGGTAAACTCGACCGTCAGAATATCGCCCACAGATGCCTCGCTGGCATCCAGATGCACCGCACCATCGGAATCGGGCGCCTGGAACCAGGCATGTCCGATCAGCTCGGCACCGTCCTCGGTCTCCTCGATACCGTCGACGATCACCTGGGCGCGCTCGCCCACGTGCGCGGCTGTCGCGGCAAAGCCGAGCGACTCGGCCAGATCCATGGCCTCCTGGGCGCGCTCGAGCTTAACCTCTTCGTCGACCTGGCCTTCCATCTTGGCGGCTAGGCTGCCTTCCTCACGCGAGTAGGCAAATACGCTCGTGTAGTCGAAGCCCACGGCATCCATAAAGTCGATAAGATCGCGGAACTCGTCGTCGGTCTCGGTCGGGAAGCCGACCATGGCCGTGGAGCGGATCACGATACCGGGGATGCGCTCGCGCAGGTCGCGGAACAGGTCCTCGAGCTCCTGGCGCGAACCGGAGCGGCGCATGGCCTTGAGGATGCGCGCGTCGCAGTGCTGCACGGGGATATCGATATAGGGCAGCACCTCGGGCGTATCGCGAATGGTCTCGATAAGCTCGTCGGTCATGCCCTCGGGCTGCAGGTAGAGTACGCGGACCCACACGTTATGAGGACGCACCGCCTCAGCAACGGCCTGCAACAGCTGCGCCAGATTGCGCGGAGCGCCCTCGGCGAGGTCCTCGTCGGCAAAGTCGGTACCCCAGATGCCCGTGTCCTGACCGATCAGAACGATCTCGCGCACGCCACCGGCGACCAGATCGCGTACCTCGGAGATAATGCTCTCGGCATTGCGCGAGTGATAACGACCGCGGATATACGGGATCATGCAGAAGCTACAGAAGCGGTTACAGCCATCGGAGATCTTGACGTATGCGACAGCGCCCTCGACGGTGCGCTTGACCTGCGGAATATAGGCGGCAATCTCGCGCTCGACACCCAGAACGTCATCGATGACAGAGACGATGCCGTCTTCCTCGTCGGCCTTCACAAAGGCCGCGACCTCGGGCAGCTCGTCGGGCAGGTCGTCGCCGTAGCGTGACGGCACGCAGCCGCACATGACGATCGGGCAGGAACGAACGCCGTCCTGCACCTCATTGGCAAGTTCGAGCGTGGTCTCGATGCTCTCGGACGTTGCAGAGGCAAGGAACGAGCACGTATTGACGATGGCGATATCGGCATCCTGCGGATCGAATGCCTCCTCGTAGCCCGCAGCGGTCAGCAGCGAACGCATACGGTCGGTATCGACCTCGTTCTTGGCGCACCCGAGGGTGATATAGAGTACGGAGCCCAACGGAGTATCCATGTTGGAGAGCAGTCCTTTCGAATGAATTAGCGGTAGTTGGTGAACTGCAGCGGCTGACCGTAGTCCTGGTCGCGCAGGAACTGGATCACGGTCTGCAGCGCATCCTTGGAAGCAGAGGAAACACGCATTTTGTCGGCCTCAATCGTCACCTTGACCTTGAGCTTCTGATCCTTGATGTCCTTATTGATCTTCTTGGCGGTCGTCTGGTCGATACCCTCGACGATGTGACCGAGCACGCGCACGGTACCGCCCGATGCAGCCTGAGGCGCATCCCAGGACACGGCCTTAAGATCGATGCCGCGCTTGATGAGCTTGGAGCTCAGGACATCGATGATCTGCTTGGAGACAAAGTCGGCCGGGGCGCTGATCGTAAAGAGCTTGTCGCCCTTCGAAAGCTCGATGGTGGCGCCGGAGTCCTTCAGGTCATAGCGCTGGGAAATCTCGCGCGTGGTCTGCTGGAAGGCATTGTCGACCTCCTGCATATTGACCTCGGACACGACGTCGAAGCTGGAATCTTTAGCCATGGGTAATCCTTTCGCTTACGAGCGGCTTAGTAGCTGTCGTACGAATAATCGGTAGAATCGGTCGTCGTTTGACCGTCGGTGGCGGTATCGGTGCCGTCCGTGGACTGGGCGTCGGTTCCATCGATTCCGTCGGTACTTTCGGTGCCATCGGAACCGTCAGTGCTCTCGCCGTCCTTGGACTCGGTCGTCTCCTTCTTGGGAACGGTGATCGTCACGCGCGCCACGCCCGACGTCTTAGTGTCGTAGCGGACCTTTTCGCCGTTCTTGGTAACGGTGACATCGGAAGGCTTGGACGTGGTGATCTCGATCGAGGACTCGGGCGTGTATTCCTGCTCAAAGGGGCCGGTCGCCTGGGCGCCATAGACCGACTTGCCATCAACCTTGACCTCAATCCAAGCGGTCTTACCCTTGGCAACGGAGATCTTGACCTTTGTGACCTCGTTCTCTTCCTTCTTGGCCGTCGTCTTGGCGGTGCCCGATTCGGTCGACTCGTCCGTCGCCTCATCGGTGTCATCATCGACGGATTCGGTCTCCTTGGAAGATTTCTTGGTCGTGGTCTTGGTGGCAACGGGCGTCTCGGGCGTCTTCTCGGGCGCCGAGGCGCCGCAGCCACGCAGGATCACCACGATGAGCACGATCAGCAGCAGCGCCACGGCACCGATACCGGCGTAAACGATACGTGGATCGAGACCGTTGTTCTGGGGAGCACGCCCACCGCCGCGTCCACGATTTGAACCACCACGACCAGTGCCTTGGGGCATACGACCGCGGTTATTGTCGGAACGACCGCGATAACTACCCTGACGCTGCATATTGCGCTGGCCCGAGCGGGAGGCGAGCTCGCCGCGACCCTGGTAGTTGCGCTGGCCCGAGCGAGGCGCTATGGAGCGCTGGCTATAAGGCTGCGACTGGGATCGAAGGCGAGGCGTCACCTGCGTAGTGTCGGCGTCTGCATAGCCGCCGCGCGGGCGACCGGAAGAAACGCCACGGTACCCGCGATCGGAATAACCACCATCGCCATAGCCCACACGAGGGTCTCGTGCGACACCGCGGGCAGCGGGGAGTGCGCGCTCCTCGGGCACCGGCGTGCTGCGAAAACGATCGCGCTGGGAACGAATATCCTCGCTCGAGCCCGTCTCGGTAACATAGCCAGCCTGCTGAGGGCGCTGGCCATAACGCGTCGAACGCCCGCCCTGAACCATCAGGAAGCGGCCGTTGTCGACCGAGGAACGCGAATTGACGTAGCCGGCGGCGTCCTGAAAACGACCACCCTGCTGCGACGTCTCGCGCTCATACGCCATCAGATCGTCAAAATAAGCGTTGACGACCTCCCGCGGATTGAGGCCCAAAAAGCGCGCATAGCTCGAAATCATGCCCTGCGCATAGCCGCGCGGAGGCATCGATGCAAAATTGCCATTCTCGAAAAACTCGATGATCTGCGGCCTGATTTTGATGGTGTTGGCGACCTGCTGAATGGAAAGGCCCATTCGGCGACGCTGCTCGAGCAGCATGTCACCAAAGCGTGCAGCCATCAGAATCCTCCAAACTCACGATCTTCACGTGCCATCTCGGCGTCGACGGATTCCAGCGCGGCAAGGCCTTCTTCATCCAGCAGGACCTCGCGCGGCTTGGAACCGTCGGGCGGACCGACGACACCCTTTTCTTCCAGCATGTCCATAATACGCCCGGCGCGCGCATAGCCAACCTTCAGGCGGCGCTGCAGGCCAGATGTGGAGCCCAGCTGCGATTCCACCACAATATGAGCGGCTTCCCAAATAAGCGGATCGTCGTCCTGAGGCTCGGCAACGCCGGTACGAACGATGCCGCCGCCACCTGCCATGGACATGGAGGCAGGTGCCACAGCCGACAGGATCTCCTCATGGTAGTCGGGCTCACTTTGCGACTTGACGAACTCGACAATCTCGTTGATCTCGTCATCCGAAACAAAGCAGCCCTGGATACGGCGGGGCTTGCCCCAGTCGACCTTTGAGAACAGCATGTCACCCAAGCCGGTGAGCTTTTCGGCACCCATCTGGTCGATGATGACGCGGGAGTCGATGCCCGTTGCGACGTTGAAGGCGATACGGTTGGTAATGTTTGCCTTGATGAGACCCGTCACCACGTTAGAGCTCGGACGCTGAGTCGCCACGATAAGGTGGATACCGGCGGCACGGCCCAGCTGGGCGATACGCACGATCGACGCCTCGACGTCCTTGCCGGCAACCATCATCAGGTCCGAAAGCTCGTCGATAATGATGACCAGATAGGGCATCTTTTGCGGCGGGTTATCGTAATGCTCAAACTCGCCGACGGCCTGCTTTTCGTTATAGGTCGAGATCTTGCGCACGTTCAGGCGCTCGAAGACCTTCAGGCGGCGCTCCATCTCGGACACCGCCCACTGCAAGGCACTCGCGGCCTGCTTGGGCTCGGTCACTACGGGCACGTAAAGATGCGGCAGGCCGTTATATCCTGCGAGCTCGACGCGCTTGGGGTCGACCATGATCAAGCGAACGTCCTCGGGAAGGGCGCGCATGAGCAGGGTCGTGATGATGGAGTTGATCATGACCGACTTACCGGAACCCGTGGTACCGGCGATCAGCAGGTGGGGCATCTTGGCGAGGTCGGCGACGACCGGCGTGCCCTCTGCATCGCGGCCGATGGCAAGCTCAAGCGGACCGCCCTTAACATAGGGCAGCACGTCACCCAGGTTGACGTTTTGACGCTTGCGATTGGGAATCTCGATACCAACGAGCGAGGTACCGGGAATCGGTGCAAAGATACGCACGGACTGTGCAGCAAGCGACAGTGCGATGTCGTCCTCAAGGCTCGAAATCTTGCTCACGCGCTCGCCCTCGCCGGGCTGCAGCTTAAAGGTCGTCACCGTGGGACCGGCAATCCAGCCGACGACGCGAGCGCTACGGCCAAACTCTAGCAGCGTGGACTGCAACGACTCGGCGGTCTGTTCCAGTTCCTTGTCCGACGACGCGGCAGAAGCGGACTGAGGGTTTGCATGCAGGATTTCGAGCGGCGGAAGCTTAAGGCCGTCCTCTTCTTCGCCCTCGTTATCCGCGGAGGCATTGTCCGCTCCCCCACCGCTCGAAGTAGACGCCTCGACAGCGCCCGCGACAGCCGTATCGGCAACCTTGGGATGCTTGAGGAAATCAGGAATTTGAGGGGCGACTGAAACGGGATTCACGGCAAACGGCGGTTCGGACTCGTCGACCTTGTCCGGATCGTCCTCCATCGAAAGCTGGCCGGTCACCTGACCGCGCTTTGCCTGACGACGCGGCAGCAAGGTGGTTTTAGCAGTCTCGAGCGGGGACTCGTCGTCCTCGTCATCACCCTCGGTAAGCTCAATCTCGCTCTCGGACCAAGACGGATCGGGCTCACTCGTATTGAGTTTGGGAGCCTTCTTGCCCTTCTTGGCATGACGGCGCGGCAGCAGCGTCGTCTTAGCACGCTCGGCCTCCACGGCGTCGGACACGTCGACAAACGGATCCTCGTCCTCGTCGTCATCGTCCAAAACCGGGTCGGCATCGTCACCTATGACCGTGGTCACGGCGGCATCGGAGCCCTTTTGACGAAGAATGCTCAGGTGCGGACGGGCAACGCCGGGCACCGACAGAGCTTCGTCGTCACCCCACGGACTCGCGTTGACATCGGCACGACGGCGCTCGGCAAAATCGGCCGCACGGTCGCGGGCAGAGCGCAAAACGCCACCCACCGAAAAGCCGATGATGACAAAGCCGACGACGGCCAGACCCAACAGGACCACCATCGCGATAGGCTTTCCCAGGGCATTCTGCAGCGCACTCGCAATAAACGCACCGATGTAGCCACCTGAGGCGGACAGGTTTTGCGGCGTGAACATAAGGTCGCACGAGTCACTCGTACCCGGCACCATCAGCGAAAGAATGGAGACGACGGCGATAAAGACCACAGCGCCGCCCGCAACAGAGCGCACGTTGAGCGGCGAGTCCTCGCCTAAAAAGAGCGTGGCGGCAAACAGCAAAATGACGATCGGCAGCACGTAGGCGCCCAGACCAAAGCCCAGGTGGTAGAAACCGGCAACCGCAGCCGTAACGGGTGCGGTCGCTGGCGAAATCACGGCAATGAAGGACGCAATCGCCAAAACGGCAATGACCACGCCGGCGATATCGCGGTTGGCCGAAGGCTCGACCAGGGGCTCGAAATCGTCGAACTCGGCCTCGCGGCCCTTATTGGCACGAAGATGGGAACCGGCACCCTTAGCAGATGCCGGTTGGTTGTTGGCTTTGTTGCCTTTGGCGTTTTGTGCAGATCCGCGCGCCAAACTAAACCTCCATGACGACCGGGATGATCATCGGACGAGTGCGGGTACGGCTCCAGATAAAGTTAGAGAGCGAGTCGCGCACGGCCTTGCGAATGGCGTCGGAACCGCTGCTGGTGAAGCTGAACTTGCCCTTCTCGATCGTCTTCATAATGGATGCGGAGGCATCCTCGGAGAACTGGTCGTCAATGGCAAAGGAGACGCCGCGGCCCGAGAACTCGATGGCCTCGATCTTCTTGTGCTTGAGCGAGACGATAGCGACAGCCGTGACCATACCGTCGTTGGCAAGCTTCTGACGATCGCGCAGGACGATGGGGTCGGTATCACCGATGCGCAGTCCGTCGACGTAGACGACGCCAGACTCGACAGGCGTACCGCGCTTGACGATACCGCCACGCATCTCAAGCGTATCGCCGTTGTCGAGGATAAAGATGTGATCGTCCTTGAGGCCCATCTTGCGTGCAAGCTGAGCATGGGCGCGTAGATGCACGGCCTCGCCGTGGACCGGCATAAAGTAGGTGGGCTTGGCCATGGCCATCAGGAGCTTGAGCTCCTCCTGGCTACCGTGACCCGAGACGTGAACGAGGGCGCGGTTCTTATCCCACACGTCGCAGCCAAGCTTGGCAAGGCTGTTGACGACCTGCTGAACGGCCTTCTCGTTACCGGGGACCGGCGTTGCCGAGAGGATGACGGTATCGCCCTCGTGGATGGAGAGCGTCTTGTGCTCGCCGTTAGCCATGCGCGAAAGGGCCGACAGAGGCTCGCCCTGCGAACCAGTGCACATGACGACGATCTTGTCGTCGGGCAGGTTGTCAATATCGAAGGCATCGATGATATCGGCGTCATCGATGTTGAGATAACCGAGCTCGCGCGCCACGCGGGTGTTGGTGAGCATGGAACGACCGGTCACGACAACCTTGCGGCCGCACTTGCGGGCGGCGTCGCAGATCTGCTGCAGACGATGGATGTGGCTCGAGAACGACGCGACGAACACGCGGCCCGGAGCATTCTTGATGGCATGCAGCAGATTGGGGCCAACCTCGGCCTCAGACTTGGTAAAGCCGGGGACCGTGGCGTTGGTGGAGTCGGACAGCAGCAGGTCGATGCCCTGCTTGGCAAAGCGGCTGATAGCGGCATAGTCGGGCGTGACACCGTCGATGGGCGTCTGGTCGAGCTTAAAGTCGCCGGTGTGCATAACGGTGCCCTGGTTGGTGCGGATGAACACGCCCAGAGCGCCCGGGATGGAGTGCGTCATCGAGAAGAAATCGAGCGAGATGCCACCCAAATTGACGTGGCTGCCGCCCTTGACCTCACGGAACTTGGGTGCACGAATACGGAACTCGGAAAGCTTGCCCTCGATAAAGCCAAGCGTCAACTTGCTCGAGAAGATGGGTACCTTGTTGTTGAGATCCTGGAGCAGATACGGAAGCGAACCGGTGTGGTCCTCGTGGCCGTGAGTGACGACGATGCCGCGGAGCTTTTCCTCGTTCTCCAGAACGTAGGTGTAATCCGGAAGCACCAGGTCGATACCGGGCTGCGAGTCGTCGGGGAACATGAGGCCAGCGTCGACGAGCACCATGTCGTCGCCGCACTCGAAGACCGTCATGTTCTTGCCGATGCCATCAAGGCCGCCGAGCGGGATGATCTTCAAGGGAGATGATTTTTTAGCTGCCATAGGTGAGTGTTGTTTCCTTTCTTCGAAACGGGTCTGGAACAACCGGCGGGGCGCTTCTGGCAAACCGACCGTCGGGAACGTACAACAATGCATCGCAGAGTCGATGCAATAACCACAGTATGATACCCATTTGCCCACCAACAGACCACCCATGCATCAAAGCCCCATCTGAACTGGTCTATCCCGCCGGTTTCCCGTGGGGCGGGCACTGATGAAGTTT
>CAUATU010000038.1:0-22833 GCA_958432255.1 uncultured Collinsella sp. | reverse complement strand
GTTTTGGAAAATAACCCAAAACCGGCCCCAGTAACCCTGCGGGAGTTAAATCCCTTTAGAACTTGTCGTGGAAGGTGCGCGCAATGACCTCGTCCTGCTGCTCCTTGGTGAGCGTGTGGAAGTTCACGGCATAGCCGGAAACGCGGATGGTCAGCTGCGGATACTTCTCGGGGTGAGCCTGAGCGTCGAGCAGCGTCTCACGGTTGAAGACGTTGATGTTCAGGTGGTGGCCACCCTTCTCGGCGTAAGCGTCGAGCATGTGGACCAGGTTATCGGCCTGGGTCTCGGAAACTTCAGAAACCTTCATAATGTGTCTCCTTCGATTAATAGGCGCCGGCCGGAACCGGCGCGCTAATCAGTAATCGTTATTGTTAGTATAGCACTAACAATAGTTACTCGCCCAGCTGATCAAGGTCAATATCGCCAAAGAACACCTGGTCCTCCTTGCCGAGCGCACTCGGGATGATGGAGAAGGTGTTGGAAATGCCGTCCTGAGCATCGCGGAACGGGAGCTTGGAAACCGAAGACAGCGAAGCGATGGCGCCGTGGCTATCGCGCTTGTGCATGGGGTTAGCACCCGGGGCGAACGGCTGGCCAGCCTTGCGGCCGTCGGGCGTGGAGCCGGTCTTCTTACCGTACACGACGTTGGAGGTAATGGTCAGAACCGAGGTCGTGGGCACGGAGTTGCGGTAGGTATCGTTCATGCGGATGTACTCCATGAACTGGTGCACAACGTCGTGAGCGATCTGGTCGACGCGGTCGTCGTCGTTACCGTACTTGGGGAAATCGCCCTCGGTCTCGAAGTCGACGATGATGCCGTTCTCGTCACGGACGGGGTGGACCTTGGCGTACTTGATGGCGGACAGGGAGTCAGCCACGACGGAAAGGCCAGCGATGCCCGTAGCGAACCAGCGGTGCACGTGCTTGTCGTGCAGAGCCATCTGGATGCGCTCGTAGCAATACTTGTCGTGCATGTAGTGAATGATGTTCAGCGAGTTGACGTACACGCCAGCGAGCCACTTCATCATGTCGTTGTACTTGGCCACAACGTCGTCGTAATCGAGCGTATCGCCCTCGACGGCGCGGTACTTGGGGCCGACCTGCTTCTTGGAGACCTCGTCAACACCGCCGTTGAGTGCGTACAGCAGGCACTTGGCCAGGTTGGCGCGGGCGCCGAAGAACTGCATCTCCTTGCCGATGCGCATGGAGGACACGCAGCAGGCGATGCCGTAGTCGTCGCCATGGTAAACGCGCATGAGGTCGTCGTTCTCGTACTGAATCGAGGAGCTGGCGACGGAAGTCTTGGCGCAGAACTTCTTGAAGTTCTCGGGCAGACGGGTCGACCACAGAACGGTCATGTTGGGCTCGGGGCTGGTGCCCATGTTCTCGAGCGTGTGCAGGTAGCGGTAGCTCATCTTGGTAACGAGCGTACGGCCGTCAACACCCATGCCGCCGATGGACTCGGTGACCCACTGCGGGTCGCCGGTGAACAGGGCCTGGTACTCGGGGGTACGGGCAAACTTGACCATGCGGAGCTTCATGATGAAGTGATCCACGAACTCCTGGATCTGCTCCTCGGTGAAGGTACCGTTGGCAAGGTCGCGCTCAGCGTAGATGTCGATGAACGTGGAGGTACGGCCGATGGACATAGCGGCGCCGTTCTGCTCCTTGACGGCAGCGAGGTAGGCGAAGTACATCCACTGGATGGCCTCCTGCGTGTTGGTAGCAGGGTTGGAAATATCGAAACCATAGGTCTCGGCCATCATCTTGAGCTCGCCGAGGGCGCGAATCTGCTCCTGCAGCTCCTCACGATCGCGGATGTTGTCGGCGGTCATGACCGTCGGGGTGGAAGCCTTCTGGGCCTCCTTGTCCTTGATCAGGTAGTCGACACCGTACAGGGCGACACGACGGTAGTCGCCGATGATGCGGCCGCGGCCATAGCCATCGGGCAGACCGGTGATGATGTGGGCCGAACGGCAAGCACGCATCTCGGGGGTGTAAACATCGAAGACGCCGGCGTTGTGGGTCTTGCGCTCGAAGGTGTAGCGCTCGACAACGCTCTCGTCGACCTTGTAGCCGTGCTGGCTGGCAGCCTGGCAAGCGATGCGGATACCACCGTTGACGTGCAGCGCGCGCTTGAGCGGCTTGTCAGTCTGGAGGCCAACGATGGTCTCCTTCTCGCGATGGGCGTTATCGATGTAGCCAGCGGGGTGGCTCACGATACCCGTGACGGTCTTGGTGTCCATATCGAGGACGCCGCCCTGCTCGCGCTCCTTGAGCAGCAGGTCGAGAACCTCGCCCCACAGCTCCTTGGTACGCTCGGTCGGACCGGCGAGGAACGACTCGTCGCCCTCGTAGGGGGTGTAGTTCTTCTGGATGAAGTCTCGGACGTCAACCTCTCCCGTCCAAATGCCTTCCTTGAAGCCTTCCCATGCCTCCTGCATTGTGTAACCACGCTCCTAGTTACGTATAATGCGGCGCTCTCTCACACCGCTGCTTATTGAATTCTTGAATGTTCGGTTTGCACTACCGGCTTCTTCCGTTCTTCATCACACGTTGGTGCAGGGAAAAACGTTTGTCCACCTTGGAACTGCAACCCAAAACCCAAGATTTCACCCGTTTGAGAAGGATAACATAGCCACCTCCCTCATCAGGGCTGTTATATGTTTCTTTTTTTATACCATTATGGCGTTTTTGACAAATCCGCAGGAAATGCGAGCGCGAACAACTACCGTTCACCGATTTGTTTGATATTTCCCCTTGCCTTTATACGTCCATCACTCTAGCTGTTATGCCAGCTTTAGCAGGGTAAAGTGCCTCTGAGTAGGCTTTAGGACATGCCTAGAGATCTACTCCCTAACTTTACTGGCACCGACGGTGCACGGAGGTCGCCTAAAGGTAGTTTTCTAGGCATGTCTCAAAATCTACTGTATAGGGCGCGCGTGCAAGGGTATCATCTTTCACCGAAAATAGTTTCTAGTGTTAGGGGTTTTCGGTGGAAGATACCGATTTCCGTGAACTTGGGCGTCAGCTCCTTACCGAGTTTGGCGGCATTCACCAGCGCGTTTCGCGCTTTGTGGACAAAGCTCTCAGCGGCGAGATGGCTGTCATGCGCGCCCTTATGCTCGCTGGCGGTTCGCTCACGCCGAGCGAACTCGCTGATCGCGCCTGGGTCTCGAACGCCCGCATTGCCAATATCCTACGCGCTCTCGAAGCCAAGGGCTGGGTTGAGCGTGAGCACTCAAAGACCGACCGTCGTCGCGTACACGTCATAGTGACCGACAAGGGATTCCAGGATCTCGAAATTAAACGTCGGGAATTCGAGGAGCGCACCGCGGCCTTCCTCGAGCAGCTCGGCGAAACAGATACCCAAGAGATGGTGCGCCTTCTTAGACGTGCCAACGAAATTATCGACCGCAATCAAGAAAGGAGAGATGCCGAGTGAGGATTCTCAAGCTCTTTAAAAAGCATATCCTGGCACTGTTCACAGCTATCGTACTTATCGTAATCAGCTGCAACGCCGACCTGGCGCTGCCTACCTATATGAGCGATATCGTCGACGTGGGCGTGCAGCAAGGCGGTATCGCCTCGCCCGTGCCCGACACCATCCGCGCCGAATCGCTCGACGACCTCGAACTCTTTATTAGCGCCAAGGACGCCAAAGCTGTGGAGGCCGTGTTTAGCAAGGCGGACAATAACGGTATTCGAACGTACAAGGGCACCGAGGAAGAGCGTGCCGATGGAGGCAAGCTCGCCGACATTATGAGCCTGCCCGAGACCGTCGTCCTTTCGCTCAACCAAGGCATCGACGCCGACTCCATGGGCGACATGACCGGCACGTCCAGCGAGAAAGACAGCGACGCCGCTCAGGCCATGCCCACCCCCGAGCAGATGGCGGCGATGACGCCCGAGCAGCTCGCCGAGATGCAGCAGAAGGCCGCAGCGGCGCAGAACATGCAAAAGCAGATTGATGCCGATGGCGGTAAGATCACCATGAAGAGCCTGCGCCTAGGCGTTGAAGGCGGTCTTATCGATCAGGGCAAGCTCGTCGATGGTGCCAACAATATGGCTGACAAAATGGGCTCCATGTCGGGCTCCATCGTCACCCAGCGCGCCGTGAGCTACGTGCAGGACGAGTACAAGGCACAGGGCATCGACCCCGCCGACGTGCAGAACGCCTACCTGGGCCGCATGGCGACCACGATGTTTGGTCTGTGTCTGGTCTCGCTCGTCGCCACCATCCTGACCGGCGCCGTGGCTTCGCGCACCGCCTGCTCCATTGCCCGCGACCTGCGCCGCGAAACCTTCAACAAGGTTATGCACTTCTCGCCGGCCGAGGTGGGCAAGTTTAGCCAGGCCTCGCTCATCACCCGCTGCACCAACGACATTCAGCAGATCCAGATGGCCGCAACCCTGTTTATCCGCATGTGCCTGATGGCCCCCGTCATGGGCATCGTCGCCGTCATGCGCGTCCTGGCCAACCACACCGGCCTGGAGTGGACCATCGCCGTGGCCATCATCGCGGTTTCGGCTGTCGTCGGCGTGCTTATGGGCCTCACCATGCCCAAGTTCAAAAAGATGCAGAGCTTCGTGGACCGCGTGAACCTTACCGCCCGCGAGCTGCTCGACGGCCTTATGCCCATCCGCTCGTTCAACCGCGAGGAGCATGAGCTCGAGCGTTTTGACAAGGCTTCGCTCGACCTGATGACCACGCAGCTCTACACCAACCGCGCCATGAGCTTTATGATGCCGCTCATGATGCTCGTCATGAACTGCGTCACCGTGCTTATCGTGTGGTTTGGCGCGCAGGGCGTGTCCGACGGTGTGATGCAGGTCGGCAACATGATGGCGTTTATCTCCTACACCATGCAAATCGTCATGGCGTTTATGATCCTCACCATGGTGTCGGTCATTCTGCCCCGCGCCGAGGTTGCCGCCGAGCGCGTGGAGGAGGTTATCACCTGCCCCACGAGCATTAACGACCCCGTCTCGCCCAAGCTGCCCGCAGCCAGCGCGCCGCGCGGTGAGCTCACCTTCCGCGACGTAAGCTTCCAGTACCCCGACGCCCGCGCCGATGTGATCAGCGGCGTGAACTTCACCACGCATGCTGGCCAGATGCTCGGCATCATCGGCTCCACGGGCTCGGGCAAGTCCACGCTCGTACAGCTGATTCCGCGCTTATACGACGTCACGGGCGGCAGCATTTCGCTCGACGGCATCGACGTGCGCGACATGACCCTTTCCGAGCTGCGCCGCCGCATCGGTTACATCCCGCAGCAGGGTCGCCTGTTCTCGGGCACTGTCGAGAGCAACCTCAAGTTTGCCGGCGACATGGTAAGCGATGATGACATGCGCCAGGCCGCGCGCATCGCCCAGGCCGAGGACTTTATCGCCGAGCGCGAGGGCGGCTACGACTCCCCCATCAGCCAGGGCGGCTCCAATGTCTCGGGCGGCCAGCGTCAGCGCCTGGCCATCGCCCGTGCCTTGGCCAAGAAGCCCGAAGTCGTGGTGTTCGATGACTCGTTTAGCGCGCTCGACTACAAGACCGACGCGCGCCTGCGCGAGGAGCTCGCCAAAAACGTCACCGACGCCGCGCTCGTGGTCGTGGCCCAGCGCATCGCGACCATCATGCACGCCGACCAGATCATCGTGCTCGACGACGGTCACGTAGTGGGCACCGGCACGCACGAGGAGCTGCTGCACGGCTGCCCGGCGTACCTGGAGATCGCACAGTCGCAGCTTTCCGCCGAGGAGCTGGGGCTTACCCAAGAAGAGATTGCAGCCGTCATGGAAGGAGGCGAGCGCTAATGGCAGACGAGACCAAGACTCAAATTCCCAAGCCCACCCGTCAGCGTGGACCCATGGGCCGCATGGGCGGCATGCGTCGCGGCGAAAAGGCCAAGGACTTTAAGGGCACCATGAAGCAGCTGCTCGGCTATATCGGCCAGCACAAGATTGCCGTGTTTGCCGCCGTCGCCTTTGCCGTGTGCTCGGTCATCTTTAACATTGTGGGGCCCAAGGTGCTCGGCCAGGTTACCACCAAACTGTTCGAGGGCCTGGTTGCCAAGGTCAACGGCACCGGCGATGTCGACTTTGCCTGGATCGCCAAAACGCTCGGCTTTTTGCTCTGTCTGTATCTGGCGAGCTCTGTCTGCAGCCTGATCCAAGGCTGGCTCATGACCGGCGTCACGCAAAAGATTTGCTATCGCATGCGCAAGGAGATCGCCGCCAAGATCGCCGTCGTGCCGATGAGCTACTTCAACGGCCACAGCAAGGGCGACGTGCTCAGCCGCATCACCAACGACGTCGATACGCTGGGCCAGTCGCTCAACCAGAGCGTGACGCAGCTCATCACGTCGGTAACGCAGATTATCGGCGTGCTCGTCATGATGCTTTCGATCAGTCTGCCGCTCACCGGCGTCACTGTGCTCACGCTGCCGGCAGCCGCGATTATCCTGACCGTAATGATTCACTTCTCGCAGCCGTACTTCCGCGAGCAACAGCAAGTCCTGGGCGCCGTCAACGGCATTATCGAAGAGGATTTTGCCGGCCAGAACGTTATTCAGGTGTTCGACCGCGCCGAGGCCTCGATCGAAGAGTTCGACCGTCAAAACGACCGCCTCTTTATTAGTGGCTGGCGTTCGCAGTTCCTGTCGGGCCTGATGATGCCGCTTATGAGCTTGGTGGGCAACATGGGCTACGTGGGCGTCGTCGTGGTGGGCGCACAGCTCGCGCTGACCGGCAATGCCACGCCCGGCGACATCCAGAGCTTTATCCAGTACGTTCGCAACTTTACGCAACCCATACAGCAGCTGGGCAACGTGAGCAACACGATGCAGTCGATGGCCGCCGCCACCGAGCGCGTCTTTGAGTTCCTGGCCGCGCCCGAGGAGGAGCAGAAAGCCGACGCGCAGATTCCCGAGAAGCGCCCCGGCCATGTGGAGTTTGATCACGTCAAGTTTGGCTACACGCCCGACAAGACCATCATCCACGACTTTAGCTGCGAGGCGCAACCCGGCCAGACCATCGCCATCGTCGGCCCCACCGGCGCCGGCAAGACCACGCTCATCAAGCTGCTGCAGCGCTTTTACGACGTGGACGGCGGTTCGCTGCGCGTCGAGGGCATCGACGTGCGCGACTGGGACCGCGCGGCGCTTCGCGGCGAGTTTGCCATGGTGCTGCAGGATACCTGGCTGTTCAACGGCACGATCCGCGAGAACATCCGCTATGGACGTCCCGATGCGAGCGATGCCGAGGTCGAGGCCGCCGCACGCGCCGCGCGCTGCGACCACTTTATCCATACGCTCGCCGGCGGCTACGACTTTATGATCAACGAGGAAGGCACCAACCTGTCGCAAGGCCAGCGCCAGCTCGTGACCATTGCTCGTGCCATTTTGGCCGACCGCCCGGCGCTGATTTTGGACGAGGCGACCTCCAACGTGGATACCCGCACCGAGGAGCTCATTCAGCGCGCCATGGATGCGCTGATGCAAGGCCGTACCAGCTTTGTCATCGCGCACCGCCTGTCCACGATCCGCAACGCCGATGTGATCCTGGTGATTCGCGACGGCGACATCGTCGAGAAGGGCACACACGACGAGTTGCTCGCCCAGGGTGGCTTCTACGCTGACCTGTACAATTCGCAGTTCGACGAGGCGGCGTAAGCCCAATATCATAACTACAAAAAGATGGCCCGCTGATTACGCAGAATCAGCGGGCCATCTTTTGCCATTGCGCGCTTTAAAACAACCTAGAAGCAATCGCGATAACGTGGCCAGGCAAGGAGTGCCAGGGTCAGCGTCACGCCGATCTGGATGAGCGTCTGTTTGATATCGAGCGTGCCAGTAATCGCTACGGTGCGCAGTAGCGTCACGAATGCCTGGGGCAGACCGCCCAAAAACCAAAGTGCGGCACCGAGCAGCATCTTGTCACCCATTTGGGGCTCAGCGTCACACGCTTCCGTGAGTGCACGATACGCGCGGACCTCAAATGCAATCACCAATGCGATACCGGCGATTGAAACGAAAAGCGAGATTGATGACACTACGGGCACGAGCGGCGGCGCGACCGCACCTGTCGTCGCCTCCATAAGTACAAGCATCCCCGCATACGCGCAGGCCACGCCTGCAAGCGCCAACATGGACCGGCGAGCCTCCTGCCGGCGAACGATTGTCGTCACCCCACGAAACCCTCGAGCCATCGCCCTCTCCCCTCTCATCAAAGCCTTGCGGTTACTCGCCGCAACCGCTCTCGATCAGCTCAACCAGCGCATCGACGGCGGCCTGCTCGTCGGCACCATCGGCCGCAATCTCGACATCGCATCCGCACGCCATCCCCAAACCCATAACCATGAGAATCGACTTAGCATCCTTGGGGTCGCTGCCCTTGGTAACGTTGCGCACGGTCACCTTGCTTCCAAACCCGGATGCCTTCTGAACAAACAATGAGGCAGGGCGGGCATGGATGCCGCTTGCGTTTACAACGGTCGTGGTCTTTGAATACATCCGAGTCCTTCTTTCGATCAAGGTTTCCAAAAGCCGCCGGGACACCCGCCCTACAGGCATCCCGGCGAAGGGGCCGAGCTACTCGACCACGATGTTGTCACTCGCGGTGTCGGCGCCGTTACTGGCGATGAGCTTCTTGTAGTAGAAGAAGCTCTTCTTCTTGCCACGCTTGCCGGTGCCGTCGCCATGGTCGTCCTGATCGACCGAAATCTGGCCATAGCGTTTAGTCATCTCGGAGGTGCCGGAGCTGATCAGGTCGATGGGGCCCCACCAGGCATAACCAAAGACGTCGACACCGTCGAGAATCGCCTGGTGCATTTGCTCGACATGCTCTTTCATGTACTCGATATGCGCGTCGTCGTCGCAATAACCGTTCTCGTCGCGGTTCTCGGTCATGCCGTTACCGTTCTCGGCAATAAAGATCGGCAGGTGGTAGCGATCGTAGATGTGGTTGAGCGTGATGCGGAAGCCCACGGGGTCGATCGGCCAGCCCCACTCGGTCATCTCGAGGTACTGGTTCTTGATCTCGGTAAGCAGCTTACCGCTCGGCTCGGGGGAAATCTTGCCCTTATAGCGCATGATGTAGGTCATGTAGTAGCTGATGGAGATGTAGTCCACCACGCCGGCCTTGAGGGTCTCGAGATCGCCGTCCTCCATCTTGATGTCGACACCGTAGTCGCGGAAGAAGCGCTTTACGTAGTAGGGGTACTCGCCCTTGGCCTGGATATCGGTGAAGAACCAGTTGAAGTGGTCCTCAAACAGCACCTGGAGCTGATCCTCGGGCTTGGAAGTCTCGGCGTAGTTCTCAAGACGGCAGAGCATGTTGCCAATATGTGCCTCGGGGTCGATCTCACGCAGCTTGATGACAGCCTTGGCGGACGCGACAAGCTGGTTGTGCGCGACCTGGAACTTCTCGGGCCAGCGCCCAGCATAGGGGTTGGAGCCGTCTTCCTTCTCATCCCAGATCACGCCGCAGCAGGTGCAGGGGTTGGCATACACGTGGTTAATCTCGTTGAAGGTCATCCAGTACTTGACTTTACCCTTGTAGCGGCGGAAGAGCGTCTCCGCGTAATGCTCGAAAGCGTCGACAACGTGACGGCTCGCGAAACCGTTATACTCCTCTGCCAAGTGGAGCGGCATATCGAAATGGTTGAGGGTAACCATGGGCTCAATGCCGTGCTTGTGGCACTCGTCGAACACCTTATCGTAGAAGGCCAGACCCTCCTCGTTAGGCAGCGCGTCGTCACCGTTTGGGAAAATACGGCTCCAGGAGATGCTCATACGGAAGACGCCGAAGCCCATCTCGCCGAGGAGCGCAATGTCCTCCTTGTAGGTGTGGTAGAAATCAATGCCGCGACGCTTGGGAAAGTCGTAGGCCATCTCGTTTGCCTTGCGAGCGGCAAGGGACTGACGCGTCACGGAGTTGAGCGGTCCGCCCTCGACAATGCCTTCGCGGGCACACGTCTCGCGGTCGAGCAGGATGACGTAGTCCGAGACGGCCGGTCCGCGTCCGCCCTCGTTCCAGGCGCCTTCGACCTGGTTGGCCGCCGTGGCGCCGCCCCAGAGGAAGCCCTCCGGGAAGGCATCGCCAAAGTCATAAGTAGAAAGATCAATCATGCTATGTCCTCATCTCTCAATGGTCGGAATCAATAGGTAACGAGTCGTTTTGAATTTAGAAACGCGCGCGGCTTTCACGGCGCTACTTCGCGGCGAGTGCACGCACGACGGGCATCATTTTCTTGGCCATGTGCAGCTCGGCACTGATGGTCATGAGCGTGTCTTGGGCGTGGACAAAGAGCAACGAGTACTCGACCTCCTCGCCTCCGGCCTGACGCTGGATCATCTCGGTCTGGGACTTATGGGCCTCGAGGATCTTCTCGTCGGCCTCCGCCAGGTGGGCCTCTGCCGCGTCGAAATCGAACTCTGCCAGGGCATCCATCGCCTTATCGATACAGGCACGGCCGTCGCCGGCGTTGATGATGACGCTCATCGCAACGGCGGGAATGTTAATGGGCTCTTCCTCGGCCATCGCGGTCTCCTTTCCTGTGGCCCCGGTCGTTTCCACAACCGGGGCATCGAATGATTACGTAATCCAGGGCAATGGGCCCCGGTGTCTCGCCTACTCGGCGACGGCGGCTACGGCAGCAGCCTCTTTGGCGGCCTTCTTCGCCGCCTTCTTGGCTGCCTTTTCAGCTGCTTTCTCTTCCTCGACCTTGCATTGATAGTTGTCGGCCGCCTTGAAGAACGGGAACCAGAGAATCGCGGCGATCAGCAGGTTCACGCAAACCAGGGCAACGTTGCGAATGTCGCCACCGGACATAAAGAACGCCGAGACAGCATTGGGCAGGAAGTTCATGTCGAAATTCTCAACGTGAAGGCTCGCCCAGCCCATGCTCATCCACAGATAGGCGTTGGCCGGCAGAATGATGGCTTGAAGCACCATAGGGATGAACATGAAGGGGTTGGCAACGATCGTAGAGAACACGAGCGGCTCGTTGATGTTGAACAGAGACGGGACGATCGTGGCGCGACCGAGCGTTTTGTTCTTCTTAGACTTGGCAAAAAGCATGTAGAAAGCCAGCGGGAGCGTGGCGCCCTCGCCGCCGATCATGATGTAGCGAGTAATGCCGTAGGCGTTGATGTTCGTCGGGGTAAGGCCGGCGGCATATGCAGCCATATTCTCGGCAAGGGCGGACTTTTGGATGGACTGCTGGATGGGCGAGAAGACCCAGCCGGAGATGCCGAAGAAATAGAAGGTGTCCATGACGAGCGGAATCGCAATAGTACCGGGGAGCGTCTGGGCAAAGCCGGTGACGGGCGACAGAATGATCGCAACGGCGCCAAAGACGTCAACCTGAAGCATGTTGGTGAAAAGCCACGCAACGAAGAGCGACAGCAAGACGGCGATGATGTTATCGAACCAGTTCTTGACGAAGTCGGGGACCATGCTGTCCTCCGAGAAGAACGTCATACGAGCCATGCGCTTGTAGATGAAGCCCACGACAAAGCCCACAACCATGGCGGTGAACATACCGCCGGCGCCGAACTTGGCCATCTGGAAAACGTAACCGTCTTCAGTGATCGTAGGGTTCATACACAGCATGAAGGCGCCTATACCGGTGAAACCGGCGATCATGCTACGGTCCTTGCGATCTTCCTTAACCGCGACGTTGTGCGGAATGATAAACGCCATGAACAGGCCAACGAGACCGAAGCTGAACGTCGTGAGCGGCGACAGATCGGGGAGCGTCGGGACAAAACGACGGATGATGTTCCAAAGGCTCGGGATTGCCGAAACCATAGAGAAGGGAACGATGTAGAGGACCGCGTCTGAGATGACGCCGAACCAATAAGTTGAGGTAAGCTTGTTCATCACGGGGACGACATGCTCGGTGATCCACGCCTGGACCGCTTCCATGAACTTTTGCAGCATGTTGTCCCCTCCTAGTCTTCGTCAAGCAGGTCGTAAGCATCCTCGAGGATGCTCTCGCCGTCGAGTGCCGCATAGTAATCCGGGTCGATGGCCATGACCTTCACGCCATGAGACGCCACCTGCGCCTGGATCTCGGGCACCTCGGAGGCGAAGTGCGGACCAAGCAGAAGGACATCAATCTTGTCGGCGTAATCCATAATCTCGGACTTGCTGACTGCCTTAATGGTGCAGTTGAGTCCCTTGGACTTTGCCACCTTGCGCATGCCGGCGGCCATGAAACCCGTCGAAGCGCCGATACCGCAAGCGAGGAGAATTCTGACGCATCCGTTCTCGTCTGCCATGAGGGGTACTCCTTTCCCAATAAACGAGTCCGCAGCGGCTCGGTTGCCGCCTCGGTCCTCGTACGTTTGGGGAGACCGTGTCGACCCGGCTTCCCTTGACCGTGACTGCACTATACGGCCTGCCCCTACCCTGCCGCGAACCCTCTTTTTGCCGCATGGCGGCAAAGTGTCAGGTTTTCCGCCATAGCGGCAATGCCGCAGTCTTTCCGTTCATGCGGCAAATTGAGACTTTTTCGCCCACGACCCTCTGCGATACCATGGCGCATGATGACAACATCGGGGCGCTTCATGCCCCGTGGGATGCGCCCTCGGCGGGCGCACGCTTCTATCTCGTTGGGAGTCGGCCGTGGCAAGCGCAAAGCAAAACCGAATCAACCGCATGGTCGATATTCTGGAGCATGCCACTTCATGGGTCTCCGCCTCCATGCTCGCCACCATGCTGGGCGCAAGTGAGCGTTCCATCCGCAACTATGTGACCGAGATCAACGGTCAGGGCGACACAATCATCGAATCGTCTAAGGAAGGCTACCGCCTAGCACATGCTGACGAGGCCCTTTCCTCACCGGCGTGCCCCAGCATTAAGTCCGCACCCGAGCGGGGCGGGGAACCCACGGGCGGCATCGGCATCGATGCCCGCTGCAACTATGTAGCATCGCACCTGGTCAACGCTCGGGAACCGCTCTCGGTCTTCGATCTTGCCGCCGAGCTCTGCATATCCGAAAGCACGCTTGCGAGCGCCGTCATGCCCGAGGTACGCGAACTCGCCGGCCGGTTCAATCTATTCGTCGAGACGCATGATTTCAAGGTAAGCCTCACTGGCCTCGAGCGCAACAAGCGCAAACTACTCGGGCACATCGCCACCCATAACTCTTACGGATATTTCTCATCGACGCGCACGCTCGAGAGTATGTTCCCCAATTTCGACGTCCAGCAGATCCTTGCGAGCCTCGTCGAAATCTGCCAGCGATCCGAACTCTTCATCAACGACTACGCGCTCTCCAACCTGCTCGTCCATCTCATGGTAATCATCATCCGCCTCACCTCGAACAACGAGCTCAGCGAAGTCGATGGCCCCATCGACGGTGACGGCCTCGTAGCGCAGCTCTCCCAACGCGACCAAATCGTTCGCTGTGCGGAGCATATTGCGTCCTATTTCGAGCAGGAGTTCGGTTGCGAGATTCCCCGCGCTGACTTCCAGCAAATCCTCTTGCTGTTGGCGCTTTCGATCGAACGCGTCGAATACCGCGAGCTCGATTTCGAAAAGCTGGCAAGCATCATCGACCCAGCATTCGTGGATACCGTGCTCGAGATCCTCGACGAAACGGGCGCCCGCTACAACATTCCACACTTCATCGACGAACCCATGCGACTGCAACTCGTGCTTCACATGTTCAACGCCTACCAACGCGCCGTCTACCACGTAAGCTATCCCAACCCGCTCGCCTCACAGATCAAGAGCGAATACGCGCCCGTCTACGACATGGCCGTCTACTTAACGCACCGGTTCTCGACCGTCATGAATGTCGAAATCGGCGAAAATGAAATCGCGTTCGTTGCGTTTCACATCGGCGCGTATTTCGAGCGTGTCGCGGCACCCAACAACCTTCTCACCTGCACGGTAATCGTCGAGGACTACCATGACTTCGCGCATAAACTCGTCGACGACCTAGAGATCGCACTCAAAGACGAAGCGCAGATTATCTCGATCATGAGCTGCGACCGTTATCTCTCCGAGCCGCCCGAATGCGACGCCGTCATTACCACCATCGATGTGACCGTCCCCGCCGGATGTGAGAAGATTCTGATCGGACCCATCCTCACCAAGCAGAACCTGCGCAAGGTGCGCGACCGGCTGGCCCGCATCCAAGAAAAGCATCGCCACAACTATGCGCGCACGCTGCTGCGTCATCTGATTAAGCCGGAGCTCTATTGTCGCAACGTCAACGCGACGAACGCCGCAGCCTGCATCGACGAGCTCGGTACTGCCGCAATCGCCGCTGGCTATGTCGATGCCGACTATGTTGCAGACGTCCATCTTCGCGAAGGAGTTTCCTCCACAGCATTCACCGATTGCCTTGCCGTGCCACACGCGATTTCGGTCTACCCGAAACGTTCGTTTATCGCCGTCGCGCATTGCGACACGCCCATCCCCTGGGGACGGCACGACATTCGCTTTGCTCTCATGATCGGCATCACACAGGACGATATGGGGCTTTTCCGAGACGTGCTCGACCTTATCATCGAGGTCTTTAGTAACGTTGAGAACACCATGCGGCTCCTTCAGACAGACGCCTACGACGAATTCGTTGATACTTTCTGCCGCGGCATGTCGTAGACGATGCCCCGTGGCGCCACTCCCTCCCGACATCCTCCGACGTTTACCCAGATAAAACCTGCCAAAATAAACCTGTCCCCTTTTGCGGGTTTCGGGGTAACAAGGGCTTGCACTTTAGCGTGCGACAGCGGATAATGCCGAACACTCAACAATACGCTTATTGCTCTTTCTATAGATTGAGGAGGCCCCTATGGCCATGGAATTCAAACGCAAGTTGCCGATCCCCATGGAGATCCGCGAGGAAATGCCGCTTTCTGCCGAGCTTACCGCCAAAAAGCAGGCATTTGACGCCGAGGTCGCCAAAGTCTTTACCGGCGAGGACGCACGCAAGGTGCTCATCATCGGCCCGTGCTCTGCCGACCGCGAGGATTCGGTCCTCGAATACATGAACCGACTGGCCAAGACCGCCGAGGAGGTCAAGGACAAGCTCATCATCATTCCACGCGTCTACACCAATAAGCCGCGCACCAAGGGCACCGGTTACAAGGGTCTTCTGCACAACCCCAATCCCGAGGCTCCCGATGACCTGCTCGAGGGCGTCAAGGCAATCCGCCATATGCACCTGCGCGTTATTGAGGAAACGGGCTTCTTCACCGCCGACGAGATGCTCTATCCCTCCAACTACCAGTACCTCGTCGACTTGCTGAGCTATGTTGCCGTGGGCGCACGCTCGGTCGAGAACCAGGAGCATCGCCTGGTGTCGAGCGGCATTTCGGTACCCGTCGGCATGAAGAATCCCACTGCTGGCTCTACCACCGTTATGCTCAACTCCATTTACGCCGCGCAGGCGCACCAGAGCTTCATCTTCCGCAACTGGGAGGTCGAGTGCGACGGCAATCCGCTCGCGCACGCCGTTATGCGTGGCTACATCGGTCTCGATGGGCGCACCTACCCCAATTACCACTACGAGCACCTGGAGCGCCTGGCCGAACGCTACACCGAGCACGCCGGCTATGCCAATCCCGCAGCGATCATCGACTGCAACCACGACAATTCGGGCAAGCGTCCGCTGGAGCAGTATCGCATTTGCAAGGAAGTGCTCGACAGCTGCCGCCGCAACGAGTCCATCTCCAAGCTGGTCAAGGGCTTTATGATCGAGTCTTACCTTGAGGACGGCAACCAGCCGGTCGATGGCGGCGTCTTCGGCAAGTCGATCACCGATCCGTGCCTGGGCTGGGAAAAGACCGACTACCTCATCCACGAGATCGCGGAGCGTATTTAGTTACGCGGTTTTACCAAACGCCGTAACGGCTCGACGCTGCGCGGGCCGCATTTGGACAATCTGACGTTCAACTTCAAGCGCGCGACCAGAAGGTCGGCGCCCTTTCGTTTGATGTGGCAGTTAGGGACGCTCCTTTTCTGCCGGCAGTTTGGGACACTCCTTGGGTAGTCGTTGGGGACGTCCCCAACGACTATCTGGGCAAACGTCCAAACCGCCGTAAGGGAGTTGCCTTCCCTCGCGGCGGTCTTCTAGCAGAAAAACCAAGTGAGTAGGCTTTTTGCAGGAGTCTAAGCACACCCTAAAACGCCACGGCTCTGACCTGCGGTTTTATTGAGCATTTGTCGCGATGTGCTCGGCAGGTTCAAAAAAGTCTACTCACTTGTATCTGAGACGCACCAGATTGGCAAAAACCGCCGCGAAAGGGCCCCTGGTCCCTTCGCGGCGGTCATACGCCTCTGATTTTGCGACGGTTTTACCAGCTTGCTACTCGCTGTAACGGGTGGCGATGGCAGCTTGTACCATGCCGGTGCTCATGAGGTAGGTCACCAGGAAGTAGCCACCGTATGCTGCCAGGAAGATTGCACAGGTGAGACCCACGGTGCCGCCGATGCTCATATTTCCGAAAATGCTCACCAGCTCGATGATCACCTTAAGTGCCACAAAGGAGTGCGCCAGGCCCACTGCCAGCGGGAACAGGAAGAATACCGCTTGCTGCGCCATCACCGAATGGCGAATCTGGCGGTCCTCACAGCCGATCTGTGCCAGCACACGATAGCTGCGGCTGCCATCGGCCACGTTGGAGAGTTGCTGGATCGACAGAATCGCCGCACATGCAACGACCAATACAAAGCCGATGTAGATGGCTAGGTAGCTAATAAGACCGTTCATTTGCGCTGCTTGCGCGTACATCTCGGAGCGTGTGATGAAGGTTCCCCACGACCCCGGCTTCTTGCCGTCAACGAGCAGATCGTCGAGCCGAGTGTATTTAATGCTCTCGTCTGCCTCGGTCGTATCCATCCCCTGTTTGTAGTTAACGAGCAGGCTACTGGAATACGGCTGCAGATTAAGCTGGGACAACAGCTCGTCGGCAACGACGACGGTACCCGGATTACTGCCCATCGCCGAGTCGGCGATGGCCGCCGTATCTTCGTCCGACTTATCGGTTGCGGGCTTGAGCGTATGCCCGCCCAAGGTAAGGGCATGGCCGCCAGCCATATACTTGGTGTACAGGTCGACCAGCTCGCCGCCCATATCACACGTGAGCAGATACTGGTCGTGACCGATGTGCACCGGCTCCTCGCCCATCATCTGACGCAGTTTGTTGTACTGGCTCGCCGGCGTCACAAACAGACCCATCGTATCGGCATTGCTACCCCCGAACGCCTTGGGAAGCTTTTCGCCCATGATCTTGCACATCTCACTTGGGGTCACCGAAGGATTCGAGCCGCCAAACGGGTAACTCAGATACGAATCGATCTGCACATGCTCACCGGCAACATCGGCGATATCGACCTTCTTGCCGGTCTCGTCGTTGTTGTCCGCCGAATTGCCCCTGCCGTGCCATGCGGGGTACAAATCGACCGTTGTATCGGCCGGCACCATGCGATCGGCTTCATCAGACGGATTGACGTACTCTTTGTAGTAGTCGAACGTATCGGGCGTGTAATAGACATACGTCTGAGACACGTCTACAGGGTTATAGCGCTCCAGGTTTTCGTTCATCACGTTGGCAATCGACATACCGCACGTCACCGAAGTGATGGCCAAAAACAGGAGCATCGCGATGACGCCCATCGAAAAGCACACCGTGTTGACCTTGGCCGCAAGCTGGCGCACGGTAAACATGTTGAGGCCGCGCCAATACACGCTGCGCAGGCTCTGCAGCAGCTTGATGAGCATGCCCGAGAGTCCCCAGAACAGGGCAAAGGTGCCCACGGTAACCATAGCGGTCGTAATACCAAACTGGTTCATGGCCTCTTGCAGCTTGCTGTCCGTCGCGGTTAGCGGGAACCCATCACGTAGCAGACGGTAATAGGCCACGCCCACCAGCACCGCGCCCACGGCAAAGATGGCAATCGCGATCCAGGGGTTGCGTGTCTTGATGCTCTCGTTGCGACGCTCGGCACCCATAAGCTCGATGAGTTTGGTACGACGCACGGCGCGGAGGTTCAGCAGTAGCGTGAGCACAAACATTACGAGCATGCAGACAAGGGTCAGATTGAACGCATGCATCGAGAAAAAGAAGTGGAAATTGGCGATCTGCGTCTTAAAGAGCGAGGCCGTAAAGAACGTCATGAGCTGGGAGAGTCCCACACCCAGCACAATGCCGGCGACAAAGGCCACCACCGAGACAATCACCGTCTCGAGCGCCATGATCGTGGCGACGCGCCCGCGCCCCATGCCGAGCACCTGGTACAGGCCAAACTCCTTTTTGCGGCGTTTCATGATGAAGTTATTGGCGTACACCATCAAAAAGGCCATGACACCGGCCAAAAAGTACGTCAGGTCGCCGAGTATGCTGCCCATAACCTGTGCCAAGCCCTCTTCATCGATTCCGGCGATGTCGACCTGCATCGAGATGGTGTTAAAGGCATAGAAGACCGTAACGCCCAGGGTGAGCGTCAAAAGGTAGACGAGGTAGTCGCGGCCGGCGCGGCGGACGTTGCCCCAAGCGAGTTTACAGAGCATCGGAGCCCTCACCGCCCATCATGGCAACGACCTCCATAATGCGGTCGAAGAACTCTCGGCGGTCGGTGTCGCCGCGGCGCAGCTCGGTGAAAATCTTGCCGTCGCGGATAAACAGCACACGGCTCGTGTAGCTGGCGGCAAAGCTGTCGTGCGTGACCATGAGCACGGTGGCACGCAGGCGGCGATTGAGGGCCTCCAGGCTCTCGAGCAGCAGGCGAGCGCTCTTGGAATCGAGGGCGCCGGTGGGCTCGTCGGCCATGATCATGGTGGGGTCGGTGACGAGTGCGCGAGCCGCGGCAACGCGCTGCTGCTGACCGCCGGACATCTGGTAGGGATACTTGTCGAGCACCTGGCTGATGGACAGACGCGCGGCCACATCCTGCACGCGGGTCGAGATCTCTGCCGAGTTTGTGCGGGCGATGGTGAGCGGCAGGGCGATGTTCTCGCGTGCCGTGAGCGTATCGAGCAGGTTGGAGTCCTGGAAGATAAAGCCGAGCTCCTCGCGGCGGAACTGCGAAAGCTTAGCCTGCTTCATGCGCGTCACGTCCTGCCCGTTGATGCGGATCGTGCCACTTGTGGCGCTATCGATGGTCGACACGCAGTTGAGCAACGTCGACTTGCCCGAGCCCGAAGCGCCCATGATGCCAACGAATTCACCGCGGTTGACGGTAAAGCTGGCGTCGTTGAGCGCGCGGGTCACGTTGCCTAGCGCTCCGTATACCTTTTCGAGATGCGCGACCTCCAGTACCGGGGTCGCCATGTGCGTGGTTTGCATACCGAGTCCTTTCTTGCAATTAGTCTACGGCATCTATAGTCGCAAGAAGACGAGTCGGCTACCATCGATATGGCTTACGCTTGCCTTACCGTTGTGTAAGGTACGGGTAGCTAGCCTGCCACGTGTTGATATTGAGAGAGGGCTCCTGTTGAAGACTGTTCATGTTGCCACTGGGATCATTCGCAAGGAAGGATCTGATGAGCTGCTTGCCGTGCAGCGCGGCTACGGCGACATGCAGGGACTTTGGGAGTTTCCCGGCGGCAAGCTCATGCGCGGCGAGACACCCGAGGACGCCGTACGCCGCGAGCTCATGGAAGAGCTGCAGGTAAAAGTCACCAACCTGCGCGATTTCTATACCGTTGAGTACGACTACCCCGATTTCCATCTCTCCATGGAGTGCTACTACTGCTCGCTGGCCAAAGAGTCCGGCGAGCCCCAGAAGCACGACCGTCAGCTCGATATCCGTTGGATTCCGCGCACCTCGCTTGCCACGGTTGAGTGGATGCCCGCCGACAAAGAGCTTATCGATGCTCTGATTGAGTTGAAGGAAGATCGGCTCGAGGCCAACGGCACTGCCAACGACGCCGAGGCCACCACGGCCGACGAGCCCGCCACCAAACCCAAGCGCAAAGCCAAGCGCCGCAGCAAGAAGCGACCCAAGCCCGGTCTGCTCGACGGCATCGATACCTCGGACCTCTCCGCTGACGAGCGCGAACTGGTGCGCCGTCGCGCCGCCATCAAAAAGTCCATGAAGGGCAACAAGCGTGCCAACACCAAGCCCGAGCTGCTCGTACGACAACGCCTACGGGCCGCGGGCCTTACGGGTTATCGCTTGGAATGGAAGGTTCCCGGCAAGCCCGACATCGCCTTTCCCGGGCGCAAGATCGCCATCTTCGTCAACGGCTGCTTTTGGCATCGCTGCCCTAAGTGCAATCCGAGCCAGCCCAAGCGCAATGTTGAGTTTTGGGGGGCAAAGTTCCGCCGCAACGTCGAGCGCGACCGCGCTGCCGTGGCAGCACTCACTCAAATGGGCTGGACACCCATAACCGTCTGGGAATGCGAGCTCAAAAAAGACCGCATCGACGCCACGATGGAAAAGGTCATCGAGCAGGTGCGCGCCGCAGAGCCGCAGCGCTAACAGCGAGCATTCACACACTCCGCATGTCCGCGCCACATCCACGTCACAAACCTTAGAAAGCCCTTAAGTCCAAAACCTTTCAAGAGTGTTACTCGATAGCTTTGACCTGCGGTTTCATCGCAACGTCAAACCTCATTAAGCTTTTCTTTAGCGATTCTTTGCAACAGCCGCGGCATAATACTGCCAACGCACGGGACCTAGCAGCATACCCCGAGCGCAATCTTTTGGTGGACATCGAGGAGGCCGTATAAGCATGCATTCTTCCAATGCCGTAGCACGGCAGCCATCCCCAAAACATGCAGACCTTTTCTCCTTCCCCCCGACACAGAGAAACGGCCTCCTCGACTCCCCCACCACAAAAGCCAAACGCTCAACCGACCAGAGCCACAACTTGCGAGCATCGTTCGAAAAGCTCCAAGCATCCCTAGACAAGGCGTTCCCCGAACAGGCAAGAGCAATCTAAGCCCATCGCGCTTTATACTGATGCCATGCGAAACATGGATCACATAGAATTGCACCGCGGAGGACGCGAGGAAGCGTTTCCCGAGACCGCCGAAGACTGGCCCTATATTGCCGAACGCGCAGAATTCGCTCGCTATCCGGGCAATTCCGTCCCCTGGCACTGGCATTCCGAAGTTGAGCTTTTCTACATGGAGCAGGGAGCGATTGACTATCGAACGCGCGCGGCTCATGAGCACGTACGCTTTGAGGAAGGGTCCGCCGGCTTTATCAACGGCGGCGTTTTGCACAGCACGCTGCAATCACCCAATTCGGCGCCAGCCATTCAAATGCTGCATATCTTTCAGCCGTCGATGCTCGGCGATCCCGCGGGACGCCTTCAAAAGCGCTATATCAATCCTTTGCTGCAATGTCGAAGCGTCGATGTGCTCAAATGGTCGCTCACCAACCCCGACGATATGCCCTTTATCGATTTGCTAAAGAGTTCCTTTAACCACGACCTTCAACGGCCGCAGAACGAGATGGCGCTTCGGAATAACTTGTCAGAGCTCTGGATTCAGATTTACGCCAAGGCCGAACCGCTCTTTTCCTCCGACAACGCCTCTTGGATGACCAGCCGCGACGTACAGTTCAAGGCAAGCCTGGACTTTATCCGCGCAAACTATGCAGCCGCTATAGATGTGCCCCAGATGGCATCTGCAGCCGGCGTAAGCGAAAGAGAGTGTTACCGCATTATCGAAACTTGTGCAGGAACGACCCCGGCGGCATATCTACGCGCATACCGCATAAACCGTGCTTGCGAACTTTTGGCACACACCACGCGAACGGTACAGACAGTCGCGCGCCAATGCGGATTTATAACACCAAGCCATCTTGGCCAGGTATTTAAAGAACAAATGGGGTGCACTCCTTCGAGCTATCGAGCAGCGAGGCAGAATCTCGATAGCACCAGGCAGAAATCCCGCTAGCCCTTCTTCTGTCACTGCATCAAACTTGCAGGCAAACAACAGAGAGGAGCAATCATATGAAGCACTTTGACCATATCGTATTTGACGTTGATGGGACATTGGCAGATACAGAAGAAAGCGTTCTGTCATCGCTTGGCCAGATTGTCCAAGAAGAAACCGGCAAAACGCTTCCCCGACACGAGCTTGACTTTGCCCTCGGCATACCCGGCAAGGATGCCCTTGAGAAACTTGGGATCTACTCGCAGGCAACGTTGGATCGCTGGTGCCAAGTTGCCGCCAGCTTTAAAAGCACCATCAGCGTGTTTCCAGGTTTGCTTGAAGTCATCGCAACACTCGCCGACAACGGCTGCAAACTTGGCATCGTCTCCTCACGTGCGCGCGACGAATACGCAGAAGAAATTGCACCCCTTGGCTTCGATAAGTATTTTGAGCACATCATCCTTGTCGAAGACACAACCGAACATAAACCCGCACCCGCTCCCATGCTCGAATATCTCCGGCGTACGGGCGCGAATCCTGGCAACGTCGTCTACGTTGGCGACACCGTCTACGACGAACAATGCGCAACTTCGGCAGGGGTCAGTTTTGCCAGAGCGGCATGGGGATCACACCAAGACATCCCAAATGCCACCTACAACCTCGAAACCCCCAACGACCTGTTAACCCTAACAACCAAATAACCCACGCGTCCCACCCTTTCAGCCCCAACGCCACAAGGGCGACGACCTCGAGTAGGTCAACCTGGGAGGGACGAGGGCTTAGCTCCCCAATCTTTCCGCAGGGGGCAAAAAGCAACGTCTTATTTTTCCGACACTAACGCCACAAGGGCGATTGAGCAGGACGGTTTGGGCGGGTCCCGTACTTAGTTTCCAAAATCATTCCGCAGCGCGAAGGCTTCTTATTATTTTCAGACCTAACGCCACAAGGGCGACGACCTCGAGTAGGTCAACCTGGGAGGGACGAGGGCTTA
>CAUATU010000037.1:0-22884 GCA_958432255.1 uncultured Collinsella sp. | reverse complement strand
TTGCGGCGTTTTACCAAACGCCGCAACTGCTCGACGCTGCAAGCCCGCCAGAGCGGCAATCTGCCTTTCAACTTCGGCGGCATGATCAAAAGATCAATGCCGCCTTGTTTCAAGGCATCTTGCTCGCTCTGGCGGGCTTTCGCTGTCGTTGCCAAAACAGCGACGTTCCCTTGGCTGGCTTAAAGTGGCACTTGTACCTGCGGCGTTGCTATGGTGGTCATTGGGGCGGCACTTGGGGACGTTCTTTTTCTGCCGGCAGTTGGGGACACTCCTTTGGTGCAGGGGGCAGCTAAAAGAGTCCCGTCCCGCATTAGCTACCCGTGGGTGGGATGAGCGGTTACTCGCCCAGAATCAGCGCCGCGAGCTCTGCCTGGGTGTCCACCACGTAGTCGGCGCCGGCGGCTTCCAGCTCTGCGCGGCCGCGGAAGCCCCAGCTGACGCCCGCGCTCTTAAGGCCGGCGTTGTGGCCGGTCAGGATATCGACATTGGAATCGCCCACATAGAGCGTGGTTGCCGGATTGGCACCCAGCTCCTCCATCACATGTAGCGTGACGGGTGCTTCGGGCTTGGGCGGAAACGCATCGACACGGCCCTGTACCAGCGCAAAGCGCTCGGAACCAAAATACTTCTCGATAAGCGGAGCCGCCGAGATGTGGTCCTTGTTGGTGAGCACGGCAAGCTGCACGCCCGCGGCACGCAGGCGGTCGAGCATCTCGATTGTGCCGGCATAGGGGGCGGTGTGGTCCTCCTTGTGCTCGCCGTAGTAAGCCCTAAACTCGGCAAGCGTCTGCTCAAACATACGGCCGTCGCCCGCATACTCGGCAGGAATAAAGCGCTCAACCAGCTTGAGCATGCCGTTTCCCACCTTGTAGCGGTACTCGTCGACGGCAAACGTAGGCCAGCCGTGCGTCTCGCAGGTATGGTTGCCGGCGGCCGCCAGGTCTTCGAGCGTGTTGAGGATGGTGCCGTCCAGATCAAAAATCACATGGGAAAAAGCTGCTGCCATGAAAGCTCCCGTCATTGGGTTCCAAAACGCACCCCATGATACTGGGCATGCGTGCCGGGCATGTTTGGAATCTGAATATCTTTAATAGCCCTGAGCCTTTGTCGTTAGCAAATCCTCGGCAGCTGCTCTCCCACGAGCATGTCGAGGATGCGAGTCGATCCCCAGCCGGTGCGCACGCGCACGGCGGGTCGAGCGCTCGATCCAAGCGGCACCACGCGGCCGATAATCGCGGCGTTCTCGCCGTAGCGGGCGGAACGCATGGCGGCTAGAGCCGCATCGGCTTGCTCGGCCGGCACGACGGCAACCATCTTCCCCTCGTTTGCCACCTGCAGCACATCGTAGCCGAGCATCTCGCAGGCAGCCTGCACGTCGGGACGCACGGGCACGGCATCCTCGTCGACCTCCATGGCAACATTGCTGGCCTGGGCAAACTCGTTGAGTGTGGACGCTAGGCCACCGCGCGTGGGGTCGCGAAAGCAACGCGTGCCGGGCGCTGCGGCCAGAACGTCGGCAATCAGGTGGTTGAGCGGCGCGGCATCGCTTTCGATCGTGCTCGAAAACGCCAGGCCCTCGCGTTGGCTCATGATGGCGATGCCGTGGTCGCCCAGCGTACCCGAGACCAGGATGACATCGCCGGGGCGGCAGTTGGCGCCGCTGAGCGCCACGCCCGTGGGAACCTCGCCCACGCCGGCGGTATTGATGTAGACGCCGTCGGCCCCGCCGCGCTCGACCACCTTGGTGTCGCCCGTGATTATGGACACGCCCGCCTCATGCGCCGCCTCGGCCATCGTCTGCACAATCTGGCGGAGCTTATCCATGGGATAGCCCTCTTCGAGGATAAATCCGCACGACAGGTAGCGCACGTTGGCGCCTGAGGTCGCGACGTCGTTGACGGTTCCGCACACGGCAAGGCGGCCGATGTTGCCACCGGGGAAGAACTGCGGCGAGACCACAAAGCTGTCGGTCGACATGGCGATGCGCCCGCTCGCGGGCAGCGCGGCGACGCCGGCATCGTTGCCCTCGAGCAGCTCGGGCGACCCAAAGGCATCCAAAAAGACCTCGTCGATGATGCGTTTCATCATCTGGCCGCCGGAGCCGTGACCCAGCAGGACGGTGCTATCGGTAACGCTATGGGACATATCGAAAACTCCAATCGTGGGTGGAATTATATGGGTGAGGCTCAGCGTCGACCGGTCCGCCGTCCGTTAGAACGGCGGAACCAATTAGCCTCGGTAGCGGAAATATGCTGCGCAGCTGCCCTCGGAGCTCACCATGCACGGGCCGACGGGGTGCTCGGGTGTACAAGCGTGGCCGAACAGAGGGCAGTCGCTCGGCGTAATGGCCCCGCGCAGCACGTCGCCGCAGCGGCACCCACGCGGCTCGACCGTCGCCTCAACGGGCACGTCAAAGCGAGCGCGGGCATCAAAGCGCGAGAACTCGGGGCGGATGGAAAGGCCCGAGTTGGCAATCGGCCCCAGCCCGCGCCACGTGGTGTCGCATGGCTCAAACACCTGCTCGACCAGCTGGCGCGCCACGGGGTTGCCGTCTGTGTTGACGCCACGGCGGTAGGCGTTGCCAATCGCGGGCTTGCCCTCGACAACCATCTGGACCAGCATGCAGATACCCTGCAGGATATCGACCGGTTCAAATCCTGTGACCACGCCCGGGGTATCGAACTCATCGACCAAAAAGCTAAAGGGCGTCAAGCCCGTGATGGTGGCGACGTGGCCCGGCAGGATAAAGCCGTCGATGGTGGTCTCGGGATCGTTGGCGATGGCACGCAACGCCGGCGGCGTGGTCTTGTGGGCGCAATAGACCGAAAAGTTCAAAAGCCCACGCGCCTCGGCCTCCAAGATGGCGGCGGCGATGGTGGGCGTCGTAGTCTCAAAGCCCACGCCCATAAAAATGACCGGGCGATCGGGGTTTTGCTCGGCAATGTCGAGCGCGTCGAGTGGGGAGTAGACGATGCGGATGTCGCGCCCCGCCGCCTTTTGCGCAGCGAGCGAGGTGGACGATCCGGGCACGCGCATCATGTCGCCAAAGGTGGTGATGATGGCGCCGTCGATGTTGGCGAGCGCGATTGCGTGGTCGATGTCGCGGTTGGCGGTAACGCAGACGGGGCAGCCCGGTCCGCTCAGCAGCTTGAGCCCGGCCGGCATAATGGAGCGAAAGCCATAGCGGCCGATGCTCACGGTGTGCGTGCCGCAGACTTCCATAAGGTTGATGGTGTGGTCGCCGACGAGTTCATGGATGCGTTCGATGAGCTCGCGGGCCAGCTTGGAATCGCGAAATGCCGAAAAGTCGATACCGGAGCGAGCCGGCTGTCCGGCCGCCACTAGTATGCCTCGGCCGGGTTGCTGGCCAGTTGGTCTTCTTCGGCCAGTTCGGTCATGGCATTAACGAGCTCGAGCGTTTCTTGCGCTTCCTGCTCGTCGACGATCTGGATGCCAAAGCCGGCGTGTACGAGAATATAGTCGCCAACCTGCGCCGTCGGCACGAGTCTTAGCGAAACAGGGCGCTCGATGCCCATCATGTCGACGGTGGCCTTGAGGTCGTCGTCGCGTTTGACTACTTTACCGGGAACGGCAAGGCACATATTGTTCCCCTTTTATACGCTTTGCGCTGGACGGGCGCTCAATAATCCATCAGTTGATGGTAGCGCTCGCGGGGTTCGCGGGCAAACGCGTTACGCCTGTGAGACGGCGGCGTGCGAGGGCGAGCTACTGTGATGCAATCTGCGCAAGACGAGCGCTTGCGACCGCCGCCTGACCGTAGGCGATGCAGCCGTCATTGACGGGTACGGTGTGGGGGACAAGGACAGTAAGGCCCGCGCTTTTGAGCTCGCGGGCGAGGAGCTGAAGCAGAAGTCGGTTCATGAACACGCCGCCCGAGAGCGCGACGGTGTCGATGCCCTCGTGCACGCAGATATCGCTGGCGATGCGCGCCGAGGAGCGCGCGATGCCGACATGGAAGTCGAGTGCGAGCCTGTTGGCGGGCGCTCCGGCTTCAATTCCTCCCAAAAGTGCCTCAAAGAGTGCTTTCTGGTCCAGAACATAGGGGCCGTCCAGCCACGATGGGTCAGATGCGGAGTAGCCGGCGTTGTCGTCGGGAAAATGGGCGATTTCGCTGTCGAGCGCGCGCCAGGCGGCGGCTTCGAGCTCGATGGCGGGTTCGCCCTCGTAGGTTGCCTGGCCGCAAATGCCCAAAATCGCGGTTGCGGCATCAAACAGGCGACCCATGCTGCTAGTGCGCGGACTGTTGATGCCGCGCTCGATCATCGTTGCCGTTATGCTGCGCGTTTGCTCGTCAAGGCTGTTCAAGAGCCCCGCGGCTCCCGGGTGCTCGAGCAGGTCGAGCTCGCTGAGCAGGGCAAAGGCGTTGCGGCGGGCATCGTGTACGGAGGCCGCCCCGCCGGGGAGCGCCCAGGTGCGCAAATGCGCGACGCGCTCAAAATCGGTGAGACGGGCGACAAGAAACTCACCGCCCCATATGGTGCCATCGGTGCCGGCGCCCGTGCCGTCGAAGGCGATGCCGAGGACGCGTGCATCGGGCGCAAGCCGGCCTGCGACAATCGCCTCTGCCATTACGCTCGCGATGTGCGCATGGTGGTGCTGGACTTCGATAAGCGGCAGATCGTGCTCGCGCGCCCATTGGCTCGACAGATAGCTGGGATGCATGTCGCATGCCAAGGCGGCAGGCGCCAGGTCAAAGAGGTTTTCCAGACGCGAGCGCGCGGCGCTCCAAGCATCGAAAGTCGCGCCGTTTTCGACATCGCCGATATGCTGCGACACAAAACAGGTCGTATGACCGTCCGAGTCCGTGCGAGTGAGTGCAATCGTGGCTTTTTGCTGCGGCCCGCAGGCGAGTACGCAGGGCGTGGTGCCGTCGAGCGCCGGCAACGACAGCGGTTGCGGCGCATATCCGCGTGCACGACGTACGGGCATGACGTCGCCGTCGACCACGCGTACCACGGAGTCGTCGTAGCGCGACAGGATCGCGCGGTCGTTGCCGAGCAGCGCGTCGGCGATGCCGGCGGCAACGAGATGCTCCCATGCAAGGGCGTCGTCGGTCTCGATGGGCTCTTCGCTCAGGTTTCCGCTGGTCATGACCAGCGCATGCATGTCATGCGACGCGGCAGCTGCAAGCAACAGATGTTGAAGCGGCGTATAGGGGAGCATGACGCCGAGCTCGGGCAAGTCGTGCGCGACAGATGGCGCGAGGGCGAGGATGTCGGGGGAACCGCCGTTGCCCTCGCCAACAGTGCGCCGGCGCAGCAGCACAATGGGGCGGATACTGCCGGCGAGAAGCTCGCGCTCAGCGTCGTCGATATGGCACAGGCGCCCGGCATCGGCAAGACTGCGCACCATGACGGCAAGCGGCTTATTGCTGCGACGCTTGCGACGGCGCAGCTCGGCCACCGCCTGCTCGTTGGCAGCGTCACAGGATAGATGGAATCCGCCCAGGCCCTTGATGGCGACGATGCCACCGCTGGCCAGCAGCTCAACGCAGCGCTCGATGATAGCGTCGCTGGCCTCGCGTGTGGTGCCGACGGCCGGTGTCGCGGACGAATTCCCGCACGCATCGCCGTTCACAGCCTCACGCCACGTAATATGCGGCCCGCAATCAAAGCAGGCATCGGGCTGCGCGTGAAAACGCCGGTCGAGCGGATTGGCATACTCCGCGGCACACTCGGGGCACATGGGAAAACGGTCCATCGAGGTAGCCGCTCGATCGTAAGGCAGCGAGCGGATGATGGTAAAGCGCGGTCCGCAGTTAGTGCAGTTGATAAAGGGGTAGTGATAGCGTCGGTCGGCGGGATCGAACAACTCGCGCAGGCAATCGTCACAGGTGGCGATATCGGGCGAGACAAGTGTGGTGTGCGCGGTCTGGTCCTGCGACGCCACAATGTGAAAGCCCTGCTCATCGGCAGTGCTCCAACCGCCAGGCTCCAAATCCGCAATATCGACTCGCTCAACGCGAGCCGCCGCGGGCGCATGCTCAGAAAGCGCAGCGACAAATCCGTCAACCGCCTCGGCACAAGCGTGCGCCTCGATATGCACGCCGTCGCCCGCATTGAGCACCCATCCGCAAATGCCATGCGCCATGGCCTCGCGATACACAAACGGTCGCATGCCAACGCCCTGCACAATGCCCGTCACATGAATATGCACATGCCGCATGCGACACCCCTCATCAAAACCGACCAAAAAGGGACAGGTTTATTTTGGTAGGTAAAACGCTAAACCTGCCAAAACAAACCTGTCCCTTTTTGGCAGGTGCGCTGCGGGAAATTCCGCTACAGCCCCAGGCTCTGCTTGGTGGCGGCGCACGTGAGCTCGCCGTGCTTAACGCCGCGCAGGCCCAGCAGGCGGTCGGCTAGTTCGTAGACGCGCTCGCCGCGACCCTTGAGCGCCAGAATCTCCAAGCAGTTGTGGTGATCCAGATGCACGTGCATGGTCGATACGATCTCGTTGGTGTAGTCGTGCTGCACCTCGTCCAGGCGGCGTGTCAGATCGCCGGTGTGATGGTCGTAGATCATGGTGAGCGACCCGATAACATGCTCATCGGGCGTGCGCATCTGCTCCTTGGCGATCGAGGCGCGAATCAGGTCGCGCACGGCCTCGGAGCGGTTGGCCACGTCGCCGCGGCGCCCGATCTGCTCGTCAAAACGGCGCAGCAGGTCGTCGGGTGCGGTAACCGAAAAACGGACCAGCTCGGAGCCGGAGCCACTACAGTGGCAGCCCGCGTCACCGTCCGCCCCGTGCGGATGCTCGTGCTCGTACCCGTAGCAGTGCTCGTGTTCGGCCACCTTACACCAGCTTCACGGAGCCGACGGAGTTGTGGTCGGCCTCGATGGCTTCCTCGTAGCCCTCGAGCGCGTCATGCGCCTCGTGGAGCGCGGCCATGGCGGCCTCGAGCTTGGCGCCGATGCGCTCCATGTCAAAATTCTCGGTCGCATGCAGCAGCTGATGGCTCCACTCGTGAGCGAGCTCGATGGTGTCGTCGACCTGCTTGACGCTCATGGCAAGCTGGCTCATGTTCATTCCAACATCATGCATGGGAAATCTCCTTTTGTATGGGGCAGTTCAGTGGTTCAGATTTTACTACGCCCGCTCTGCGTGCAGCTGCATAAGAAAACGGGTACGAGTCTGTGCGACCCGCACCCGTTCACTGGGGGCTGTTTGTGACTACCATACTATCCGTGGTTGGACTCGGTGCATCTAGAAGTCCGGCGAGCGGTGCAAAAGCGCTCATAGACGGCGGGTAAGTAACAAGCGTATTACAGATGCTTCTCCAGCAGCGCCTGCAGCCTCGCCTTGGGCAGAGCGCCGACCGAGCGGTCAATTTCCTCGCCGTTCTTAAAGACAATCAGCGTGGGGATGCTCATGACGCCATATTTCATGGCCAGGTCCTGGTTGTCGTCGACGTTGCACTTGACAACGGCAAGTTTGCCAGCCAGCTCGTCTGCCACCTCGTCAACGATGGGCGAGAGCGATCGGCAGGGCCCGCACCAGGGCGCCCAAAAATCGACTAGCACGGGCAGGCCGTCGTTAACGATGGAATCGAAGTTCTCGGGGGTAATCTGCTTAATGTCAGCCATGGTGACCTCCATAATGCGACGCGGCTCAGCCGCGTAAAACTCAGTACGACCGTGCTTATACCCAGTGGCCCGCAAAGCAACCACTCGCGGGCAGCTCTTTTATATAATGGTGGGCACGCAAACGATTGGAGAGCGCATGCCCACGTCACAAAGCCAGAAAAAAGAAGCCATCGCCCAGGCGACCGAGCAGGAGCTCGCATCGCTCGCGGGTCGTGGCGTGCGTATCGCGGGCAACGCGTGCTCGCCGATCGTGCTGGTCAAAGGCGATTTGGACGAGGCCGAGCGTTCGGGTGGCGAGCTTGCCGCCGGCCCGGATGGCGCGGCGTTGCGCAAGGCGCTTGGGGCCATCGGCTACGCGCCCGAGGATTTTTGCGTGCTGGCAAGCGTCGCCGGCGTGGGTGACGGAGCGGTCGCGGTGGGCGAGACTCTGCCGTGCGAGCTGTTCCGTGAGGCGCTTGAGGCTTTGGACCCCGAGGCGGTGCTACTGCTCGACAACAACGCGGCTGACGCCATGCGCGAGACCTACGCCGATATGCTCGTGGCAATCGATGACTTCGACACCGCCATGCTCAAGCCCGGCTTGGTCGCCCATGTGCAGGGTCGCCGCGTGCTCGCGCTCGACGGTTTTGAGGCGGCGCTCACTGACAAAGCCGCCAAGCAGCGCATGTGGGCATACATCAAGCAGCTGACCCCGGCGGCCGCTCCGCTGTAGCGGATTGGCGCCGGTGAGCGATTGCCTGGCGGGCAAGACACGCCGCGAGATCGGCGCCGCACTTCTACATCACAGCGCGCAGCTCAAACCGATCGCCGTTAATGCGGAACTGGCAGTTGCCGTTCATGCGTTCGACGGCAAGCTTAATGCTCTTGGTTCCAAAGCCGTGTCCGGTGTGCCCGGCTACGGGCATGCCGTCGACCATGCGCGGCGCGCGGTCAAACGTGTTGGAAACTAACAGCAGCAGCTGGCCGTCCTCTAATCGCAGGTCAAAGTCGACGAATCGCTTTCCCTGGGGCGCGGCGCTTGCGGCGGTGATAGCGTTTTCCAAGGCATTTGAGAGCACGCTAAACAGGTCGGCGTCACCTACGTGGATGGTTTCGGGTACGGCGGCGCGCAAGTTGGCGGTAATGCCGTTTCTATTGATATCCGAGTTAAATGACGAAAGCGCGATGTTTACGGTCTCGTTGGCGCAGAAGCGGCGTACGGCGGTGCGGTCGCCGGCTTCGCAGAGTTCGTCGATGCGATCGAGCGCCTCGTCGGTGTGGCCCTCTTCAATTAAAGCGGCCAGGCCGCGTAGAAAGTGGCGCATGTCGTGGCGAAGAATCGACAGCTCGCGCCCAGATTGACGCCAAGCCTCGAGCTCTTTGATGGCGACGCTGTCGCGGGTTTCGAGCATCCAGCGCTCTCTCTCGGCGGTTTCCTTTTCTTCGTATTCACGCAGGTAGACGGCGAGGAACATAAGGTAGAACGCGCAGAGCGCAAAGGCCAAAAACTCAACCGTCACCACCGAGCCCGAGTGGAACAGCGTGGTGTAGACGTTGGTGGCATAGTCAAAGACGTAATAGACGAGCGGCAGGATTAAAAGGATGCCCAGCTCGGTGGTGCTTTTAATCGCCAAGCGCGGACCGATGTCGCCGGCCCAATGCAGCAGGACGGCAAAGACGGCGAGTGTGGTCGCGATGCGCGCCAGATAGTACGCGATCTGAGAATCGGTTGCGGCAAATGCGGCGATGCCCATCCAATTGCTGAACTGGCAGCTCAGATAGGCACTCGTAATGCCGAGCACGGCAAGCAGCGGGCTCAGGCGGTAGCGCGCGCACAAATAGATGACGAGCGGCAGATGCACGACGAGCGGATATACCTGGCGGGCGAAAAGCTCGCCGCCGACGGCATTGGCGATCGAAAAGGCAGCGCCGGTCACGACGCCGACCAGCACCAGTTCAAGCGCATGACGCCGGTTGATCTCGACACCGCACAGCGCCGCCGAGGCAAAGACGCCAAAGAGCAGCGTCGTGGCGTGGTGGATTGCCCAAAGGACCATTTCGACCGAGGAGACCATCAGTGTCTCCCACCCTCAAAGCGCACCGCAAAGTAGGCGTCTTGGAATCCCTGCTTGCAGCTGCGCGAAAGCGGGATGCACGCGCCCGAGCGCATGACGATGTCCGTGCGGTCAAAGTGATCGATATTGCGCAGGTTGACCTGGTAGCTGCGGTGGCATTTAAAGAAGACCGCGTTTTGCTCCAAGCGGTCCTCGACGCTGCGGAACGACTCGAGTGCCTCGATATCGCGTCCGTCGCGCAGGTGGAAGACCACGTGCTTGTTGCGCGCCTCGGCATATTCGATGTCGGACAGGCGCAGGGCGTGGTAGCCAAAGGAAGTTTTGATCACGAGCTCGTCGGTTGCCGCCGGGCGCATGCTCGAAAGCTCGTCGAGTAACTGCGCCAGGCGTTCGTAAGTCACGGGCTTGAGCAGATAGTCGAAGGCACGGACCTCGTAGGACTCCAGTGCGAACTCGGGCGACGAGGTGAGGAACACCAGGCGCACGGCGGTATCGGCCTGGCGCAATTCGCGTGCGGTGTCCATGCCGTTGACGAGCGGCATGATCATGTCGAGCAGAATGATGTCGGCGCGCGATGCGGCATGGCGGGCCAGTAGGTCCTCGCCGCGCGTGACGAGCGCAATATCGACCGCCGTGCCCGTCTCGGTCGACCAACGATCGATCATTCGGTGCAGTCTATCTAGAAAAGCGACGTCATCGTCGCAGGCAATAATCTTGAGCATTCGGCCCCCTTAAGTAGTTCGATTTTGCCACATCGGGCACGCGCCGCTTGCGGAGGTGCGGACCGTTTGCGCCCCACGGCGTGCAACTCGCGCCAAGCGGTATTGCGGTGGCGAAAGATGCCTCCTGCGCTATCGAGAGCTCGGCTAGCCTCAGCTTGCCAGTTCAAAAATGGACCTGCCACATGATTGAATCTTTATTTCAACTTTACACCTAGGTTTACAGCTGTCTTGTCAGCTGTAAACCTAGGTGTCATACTAAAGCCCCAAGATTCGCCAAAAGAGAGGGGCCTTGATGGCACAGAGCGCGAACATGGATGCGTCGGAGCTTGCACGCGATATCGCGGCCGGCCTGGCATCGGCAACGACGGCAACGGAGCGCGTGGCACTGGTGCCCGCAGAACTCGTCGAGGCCATTCAGCAACTAAAAACCCAACGTGACGCGGTAATCCTGGCGCACTACTACGTGGCGCCCGAGGTCCAAGCCGTTGCCGATTACGTCGGCGACAGCTTCTACCTGGCCAAGCTCGCCAAGAGCCTGCCACAGCGGACCATCGTGCTGTGCGGCGTGGAGTTTATGGGCGAGAGCGCCAAGCTGCTCAATCCCACTAAGACCGTGCTGCTGCCCGAGCCGGGCGCGGACTGCCCCATGGCTCACATGGTCAAGCGCGAGACGGTCGACGCGGCGCGCGCCGAGTACGGCGACGACCTGGCCGTGGTGTGCTACGTCAACTCCACGGTCGAGATCAAGAGCTGGAGCGACGTGTGCGTCACCAGCTCCAATGCCGTCAAGATCGTGTCCGAGCTGCCGCAGCAGCATATCCTGTTCATTCCCGACCAAAACCTGGGCCGCTTCGTAGCCGAGCAGGTGCCGCAAAAGCACATCATCCTCAACAACGGCTACTGCCCGCGCCATCACATTATCACCGTCGAGCAGATCGTCGACGCGACGGAGGCCCACCCCGACGCGCTCGTGCTGGCGCATCCTGAGTGCAAGGCCGACGTCCTGGCCGAGGCCGACTACATCGGCTCCACCGCCGGCATCATCAAGTACGCCGAGGAGTCCGACGCGAGCGAGTTCATTATCGTGACGGTCCGCGGCGTGCTCTACGAGCTCGAGCGCCGCTGCCAGGGCACCGGCAAGAAGTTCTACTTCCCCGCGGTGCAGCCCACCTGCGTCAACATGGATCTCATCACGCTCGAAAAGCTCGTGCGCTGCCTGGAGACGGGCGAGGGCGAGGTGCAGATCGGTGTGTCGGACGAGGCTGCCGACCAGGCAAAACTTACGCTCGACCGTATGCTCGAGTACGCAGCGCGCTAGAACAATGTGACATGAGGGGCAGTCCCTTATGCCACATTACAAGGGAGAGGATTCCTGTGAAAACCAAACAATACCCCGACATGGAGTGCGACGTCGTTATTGCCGGCTGCGGCGTGGCGGGCCTGTACGCAGCTCTCAACCTGCCGACGAGCACGCGCGTGATCATGCTCTCCAAGGGCTCGGTCGATGAGTGCGATTCGATGCTCGCGCAGGGCGGCATTTGCGTGCTGCCCGAAGGCTCGGACTACGATGCCTTCTTTGAGGACACCATGCACGCCGGTCATTACGAGAACCGCCGCGAGAGCGTCGACATCATGATCCGCTCGAGCCGCTCGGTCATCAACGACCTGCTGGCCATGGGCGTGGATTTTGAGCGCAAGGCCGACGGCAGCCTCAACTTTACCCGCGAGGGCGCGCACAGCCGTCCGCGCATCGCCTTCCATGCCGATATTACCGGCAAGGAGATCACGACCAAGCTGCTCCAGGCCGTTCGCAAGCTGGATAACGTGCAGATTTTGGAGCACGTGGCCATGACCGACATCCTAACGGGCGAGCGTGACGGTGCCACGGTGTGCACCGGCGTCGTCGCCGTTCCCGTGGACGAGAACAACTCGGTTCGTCCCGCCGACGAGCTGGTAAATACCGCCGAGGGCGCGCATGCCGGCGAGCCGTTTAAGATCCATGCCCGCCACACGCTGTGGGCAACGGGCGGCATCGGCGGCGTATACGACCATTCGACCAACTACCCGCAGCTCACGGGCGATGCCTGCTACATCGCTCAGGAGCATGGCATTAAGATGGAGCATCTGGACTACGTGCAGATTCACCCCACGGGACTGTTCTCGCCGCAGCCGGGTCGCACCTTCCTGATCAGCGAGAGTTGCCGCGGCGAGGGCGCGATTTTGCTCAACGCCGCCGGCGAGCGCTTTACCGATGAGCTTCAGCCGCGCGATGTGGTCGCCGCCGCTATTCGCGAGCAGATGAAGCAGGACGGTGCCGAGCACGAGTGGCTGAGTTTTGCCCCCGTCGAGCGCGATGTGGTGACCGGGCACTTTGCCAACATTCGCGCGCGCTGCCTGGAGGACGGTCGCGACATCTTGGACGAGCCCATTCCCGTTACGCCCACGCAGCACTACTTTATGGGCGGCGTATGGGTCGATAAGGACGGCCGCACTTCGATGCCAGAGCTCTACGCCGCGGGCGAGACGGCTTGCAATGGCGTTCACGGCAAGAATCGCCTTGCATCAAACAGCCTGCTCGAGGCGCTGGTCTGGGGTCGTCGCGCCGCGTGGTGCATGCGTACCGGCGAGTCGCTGGCCGTGGAGCAGGCGGGCGATCCCGCGCTCGATGGCCGTCATCGCGCTCTGAGCGCCGACACCCTGGCAATCGATGATTTGGCCCGTGCTGCCGGCACGCAGGCCGTGGAGGAGTAGACCATGAATCCCATTACCATGAAGCTCGTCGCCGATGATCTGATTCTGCAGGCCCTGCGCGAGGACATCACGTTCGAGGACGTGAGCACGGCGAGCGTGTGTCCCACGGCGCGCCCCGCCACGGTGGAGCTTATCGCCAAGGCCGACGGCATCATCGCCGGCTTGGATGTGTTTGCCCGCACCTTTGAGTTGCTGGATCCGCAGAGCTCGGTGCTGCTCGACGTTGCCGATGGCGACGAGGTGCACGCCGGCGACCATGTGGGTCAGGTGCGCGGCGACGCGCGCGTGCTGCTTTCGGGCGAGCGTGTGGCGCTCAACTACCTGCAGCGCATGAGCGGCATCGCTACCTATACGCACCAGATGGCTGCAGCGCTCGAGGGCACCAAGACTGTGCTCGTCGACACGCGCAAGACCACGCCGGGTATGCGCGTGTTTGAGAAGGCGGCGGTCGAGATCGGCGGCGGCAGCAACCACCGCTACAACCTGTCGACGGCCGTCATGCTCAAGGACAACCACATCGATGCCGCCGGTGGCGTGGCGCGCGCGATCGAGATGGCGCGCGCCCATGCGTCGTTTACCACGACGGTCGAGATTGAGTGCGAGAACCTGGACATGGTGCGCGAGGCTGTGGAGGCCGGCGCCGACATCATCATGTTCGACAACATGACCCACGACGATATGGCTGCCGCGATTGAGCTTATCGCCGGCCGCGCCAAGACCGAGTGCTCGGGCAACGTGGACGCCAGCAATATCCGCGCGCTCGCCGACCTGGGCGTTGACTTTATTAGCTCGGGGGCGCTGACTCACTCTGCGCCGATTCTCGACCTCTCGCTCAAGCACCTGCGTCTGTTGGACGGTAAATAATGGACGCCCGCGAGCGTCGCCGTGCCATCATGGCCGTGCTCGAGGGAGCCAAGGGACCCGTTTCGGGCAGCGCACTTGCCCGCGAGGTGGGTGTGAGCCGCCAGATTGTCGTGCAAGACATCGCTCTGCTGCGCGCCGACGGGCACGATATCGTGGCGACCAACCGTGGTTATGTGCTGCAGGAGGCCCCCAGCAGCCCCGCTGTGCCCACGCGCTTGGTCAAGGTTCGCCACAGCGTGGAGCAGGCGGGCGATGAGCTCACGAGTATCGTCGACGCCGGCGGCTCCGTGCTCAATGTGATCGTCAATCACCGCGTATACGGTAAGATCACGGCTGATCTGGACATCCGCAATCGCCGCGATGTCGAGCGCTATCTGCGCGATATCGAGAGCGGCAAGAGCTTTCCGCTGCTAACGGTGACCAGCGGCTACCACTTCCATCGCATCGCCGCGGAGGATGAGCAAACCCTCGACGAGATCGAGGCCATGCTCAAAGAGAAAGGCTACCTAGCCGATTTAATGCCCTACGAGGATGATTTGTCCTAGCCCGACACCGTCCCCAATTAGCTGCCCACATATGCAAAAGGAGGCCTCCGCGGCGATGCGGAGGCCTCCTTTTTGTGCACGGTGTACTTGTGAGTGTGCAAGTGGGGGAGTTGTTACTCCTCGACGATCTCGGTGATCGCGCCGGCGGGGCAAGCGTCCTGGCAAGCGCCACAGGCGACGCAGGAGTCCTCGTCAGCGACGGTAGCGACGTCCTGGAGCTCCAGAACGCCAGCGGGGCAGGAGTCGACGCAAACGCCACAAGCGATGCACTCGTCGGCATCAATTACGGGATGAGCCATGGTAGTTTCCTCTCTGTTGACCGACGCTACAGGCGATGCGCGCCGGTTTGATTCGGGCAAAAACATACCACGGGAGCGACCGTTTGCAATACCCTCTGGCCGGCATCTTCATACCGTTCGCCGAGTATGCCAAGGTTTACTAAAAAATGCGCAGGTGGGGCCGTTGAGCTGCGCAAATGTTAGCTAAAGGTGACTTGAAATATTGAGCTATTGAGCGCGTCTGCGGAAAGGGCATCCCGTTATTTGGCCGAAAACCGGGTCGCAGTTTCCGGTTAGGCCCGCTAGCGGAAAATGCGAGCCGGTATCAGCTCTCAAAACGGGATACGGTTTTCGGTTGAGCCTTCAGACGGAAACTGCGACCCGGAATCCACGCTCAAACTGGGATGAGCTTTCCGCAAGACGGCCCCCAGGCACCCCCGGACGCAAACCTCAGCCATCTCTACATAGATCTCGATAGATTTGCCGAGAACTCAATCAGCGCATCTACCTGCGCATTTAAGAACCTAAACTCTCAGCAATAAGAAATCTTATATGAATTGACTTAGATTTTGTATATTCCGGCCCATAAGGGGATACACTACATCCTGAAAGACAAGCCGAAACACCGCTCGGCAGACCGCCGAGTCGGTGCAAACGCACAAGAGAGAGGGAATTTCTAATGGGCAAGATTCTTGGTATCGACCTTGGTACTACTAACTCCGCAATGGCCGTTCTCGAGGGCGGTTCTCCGACCATTATCGTGAACGCCGAGGGCGACCGCACCACCCCGTCCGTCGTGGGCTTCCGTGCCGACGGCGACCGCGTCGTGGGTAAGGCCGCTAAGAACCAGGCTGTCACCAACCCCAAGAACACCGTGTTCTCCATCAAGCGCTTCATGGGCCGCAAGTACTCCGAGTGCACCTCCGAGATCAAGACCGTGCCGTACGAGGTCAAGGAGGGCCAGGGTGGCCGTGCCGTCGTCGACATCGAGGGCAAGGACTACACCGCCGAGCAGGTGAGCGCCATGACGCTCGCGAAGATGAAGGCTGACGCCGAGAAGTATCTGGGCGAGACCGTCACCGACGCCGTCATCACCGTCCCGGCCTACTTCAACGACGCCCAGCGTCAGGCCACCAAGGACGCCGGTAAGATCGCCGGCCTCAACGTCAAGCGTATCGTCAACGAGCCGACCGCTGCTGCTCTTGCCTATGGCCTGGACAAGCAGGGCACCGACCAGCGCATCCTGGTCTTCGACCTGGGCGGCGGCACCTTCGACGTCTCCATCCTCGACCTCGCCGACGGCGTGTTTGAGGTTCTGTCCACCTCGGGCGACAACCACCTGGGCGGCGACGACTGGGATCAGCGCGTCATCGACTGGATGGCCGATAAGTTCCAGCAGGAGAACGGTGTCGACCTGCGTCAGGACCCCATGGCCCTGCAGCGTCTGAAGGAGGCCGCCGAGAACGCCAAGAAGGAGCTCTCCGCCGCCCAGCAGACCACCATCAACCTGCCGTTCATTACCATGAACCAGTCCGGCCCGCTGCACCTCAACTACACGCTGACCCGCGCCGAGTTCGAGAAGATCACCCGCGACCTGCTCGAGCGCTGCAAGCAGCCTGTCACCAACGCCCTGCGCGACGCCAAGCTTAAGCTCTCCGATCTGACCGAGGTCATCCTCGTCGGCGGCTCCACCCGTATGCCCGCCGTCCAGGAGCTCGTCAAGACTATGACCGGCAAGCAGCCCAACATGTCCGTGAACCCCGACGAGGTCGTTGCCGACGGCGCTGCCGTCCAGGGCGGCGTGCTCACCGGCGACGTCGAGGGCATCCTGCTGCTCGACGTTACCCCGCTGTCGCTGGGCGTCGAGACCATGGGCGGCATCATGACCAAGATGATCGACCGCAACACCACGATCCCGACCTCCAAGACCGAGGTCTACTCCACCGCTGCCGACAACCAGACCAGCGTCGAGATCAACGTGCTCCAGGGCGAGCGTGAGCTTGCCCGCGACAACAAGTCGCTCGGTAAGTTCCAGCTGACCGGTATCCCGGCTGCCCGCCGCGGCGTGCCGCAGATCGAGGTCACCTTCGACATCGACGCCAACGGTATCGTCAAGGTCTCCGCTAAGGACAAGGGCACCGGCAAGGAGCAGCAGATCACCATCTCCGGCTCCACTGCTCTGTCCGACGACGAAGTCGATCGTATGGTCAAGGACGCCGAGGCTCATGCCGAGGAGGACAAGAAGCAGAAGGAAGAGGTCGAGGTCCGCAACCAGACCGACAGCCTGTGCTACTCCACCGAGCAGACCCTCAACGAGCTGGGCGACAAGGTTTCCGCTGACGTGAAGTCCAAGGCCGAGGCCGCTATCGCCGACGCCAAGAAGGCGCTCGAGGGCTCTGACGTCGAGGCCATCAAGGCCGCCGGCGAGTCCCTGCAGTCCGTGGCCTATGAGCTGGCCCAGGTTGTCTACGCCGACGCTCAGCAGCAGACCGACGGTGCCGCCGGCGCCCAGCCTGCCGACGATGACGTCGTCGATGCCGACTACGAGGTTGTGGACGACGAGGACAAGTAATCATGTCCGCCCGTAAAGCTCGCACGGAGGCGGCTGCCGCTGGCGCCGCCCCCGTTGACTCTGAGGAGAAGGACGTGAAGATTCCCGTAGAGGCCGTCGACGATACCGAGGCCAACGAGGCCGCGGCCGCCGAGGCTGCCGAGAACCAGGTAGAGGATTCCAACAAGGAGGCGACGATGACCGAGGACGAGATGGTGGAAGCTGCTATCCGCGCCGGTGAGGAAGCCGCCGACAACGACTTTAAGCTCAAGTTCGAGCAGGCCCAAAAGGAGCTCGCCGACGTGCGCAGCGAGCTCGATGCTGCGGCAGAGGCTCAGAAGGCCGCAGAGGACAAGGCAAAGGACGCCACCGAGCGCACCGCCCGTCTGCAGGCCGACTGGGAGAACTTCCGTCGCCGCACCGCCAATGAGCGTATCGCCGAGCGCGAGCGCGCGACCGAGAAGCTTGTCACCGCGCTGTTGCCGGTGATCGACGATATCGAGCGCGCGATTGACCATGCCCGCAGTCAAGAGCTTTCCGACGACTTTAAGCAGTTCGTCGATGGCGTTGACGCGGTACATGCCAAGCTGCTCGACGTGTTCGCGCACGAGGGCGTTGAGCCAATCGACCCCAAGGGCGAGGCGTTCGATCCGCTCGAGCACCAGGCCGTGGGTCGCGTCGAGGACGCGTCGCAGTACGACGAGACCGTCAACGATGTGTACCAGAAGGGCTACCGCATGGCGGATCGCATCCTGCGTTCCGCGATGGTGACGGTGACCTACGGTGGCGAGAAGCGCCCCGCACCGGAGCCCGAAGCGGCGCCCGAGGATGCTACGGCCGATACGGCCGAGAGCACCGAGGAGTAATTGAGAAGGGCCCCGGGGCAACACCCGGGGCCCTTTCTGGCCTAGTGCCATATGAAAGCATGAACCGTCGTCTGCATGGGCGGCGGACGTAACAGGAGAGGAGCTACGATGGCTGCAGGCAAAACCTTCTATGACATCCTGGGCGTATCCAAGAGCGCCTCCGACAAAGAGATCAAGAGCGCGTTTCGCAAGCTCGCGCAAAAATATCACCCCGATGCCGGCGGCGACGAGGCCAAGTTTAAGGAGATCAGCGAGGCCTATGAGACGCTTTCGGACGAGAAGAAGCGCAAAGAGTACGACCAGATGCTCATGTTTGGCGGTATGCCGGGCGCGGGCGGCGCGTATGGCGGCGGCTACGGTGCCGGCGCGGGTGCCAGCGGCTGGGGCGACATCTTCGACAGCATCTTTAGCGGCAACGGCGCCTGGGGCAGCGATTGGGGCTCGGGCTTTGCCGGGGCTGCGGGCGCTGCCGGTGCCGGCGCTGGCCGCAGCCGTGCTCGCAAGGGCGGCGACCTGTCGCTGACCGTCGATGTGACGGCCGAGGACGCGTTTCGCGGTGTGACGCACAAGGTCACCTATCGCATTCCCTCGACAGGTGAGCAGCAGACCATTACGGTCTCGGTGCCTGCGGGTGCGGTCGACGGCGGCAAGCTGCGCTACAAGCGTCGCGGCGAGTATGGCGTTGCGGGTGGCGAGCGCGGCGACCTGGTCGTGACCACGCATGTGGAGGAGCACCCGCTGTTTAAGCGCAAAGGTGCCGACGTGACCATGGAGGTACCGGTCTCGGTCTACGAGGCGGCGCTCGGCTGCACGGTGGACGTGCCGACGCCCGGCGGTGCGACGGTTCGTCTGAAGGTGCCCGCGGGTACCCAGACGGGCAAGAAGTTCCGCTTTAAGGAAATGGGGGCGCCCGACGTTAAGCACCGTGGCCGCACAGGCGCGCTGCTCGTCGAGATCAAGGTGCAGGTCCCCACGAACCTATCCGATGACGAGCGCGATGCCATGACCAAGCTGCGCGAGACCGACACACGCGACTATCGCGAGAAGGTCAACCGTTACAAGGCGACGTACTAGGGCGGTCGCGGCGCACGCCCGCGCCCACGGGCTTATGATGGACGATAACGAGACGGAAAGGGGTCAGGTAGCATGGCCGAGGACAATAGGAACAAACCGCTGTACATGATCAGCGTGGCGGCCGAGCTGACCGGCATGCACCCGCAGACTCTGCGCGTCTACGAGTCCAAAGGCTTGGTGAATCCCCAGCGCTCGGGCGGCAACACGCGTCTGTATTCGCGTGCCGATATCGAGCGCCTGGAGCTCATCAACCAACTGACCGACGAGGGCATCAACCTCGCCGGCGTGGTGCGCATCCTCGATATGAAGGAGCGTGCCGAGGAGCGCGAACGCGAGAACGAGAAGCTCCGCGCCCGCGTACGCCAGCTCGAGGACGAGCTGCACGAGTACAAGATGCAAAAGAAGATCACCGCCCTGGCCCCGCGCGACGGCTCAGTTAACCCCGAGCAAGTCATGCGCAAGCTGCTGGGCGCCGGCGGGGATTTGTAGTTACGCGGTTTTACCAAACCGCGTAACGGCTCGACGCTGCAAGCCCGCCAGAGCGGCAATCTGACGTTCAATCGTCGGTCGCGTACCGAAGTACGCTTCCCTCCTCTTTCACGTCACCTTGCTCGCTCTGGCGGGCTTTCGCTGTCCGCGCCAAAATATCGGCGTTGCCATGGCCCGGATGCGGCACTTAGGGACGTTCCTTTTGTGCCGGCACTTTGGGACACTCCTTGTCAAGAGAGTGATGCAGGGGGGGGGTTCGTCCTCTACTTTACTGAGATAAAGTGAACGCGCAGATTCGTAACCCACTCGCAACCGTTCTATGGCACGATATTGAACGAATGTATGCTATGCGCCCGAGCCTTTCGGGCAGAGTGGGAGACAGTATGGTTAAGCTGTACGAGGACGGCATCTACCTGTGCGGCGGCAGCGAGGTTGTGCCTGCGGCCGAGGCTGCCGAGCGCGGTATTACGCAGACGCCCGAGGATGCCAAGCGTGGCACCATCGCGTATTCGATCCTCCAGGCACACAATACGTCCGGAGATCCCGAGGCGCTCAAGATCCGCTTCGACGCCATGGCGAGCCACGACATCACCTTTGTCGGCATCATCCAAACGGCGCGTGCCTCGGGCATGGAGCAGTTCCCGCTGCCCTACGTGCTCACCAACTGCCATAACTCGCTGTGCGCCGTGGGCGGCACCATCAACGAGGACGACCACGTCTTTGGCCTTTCCGCTGCTAAGAAGTACGGCGGCATCTTCGTTCCGCCCCATATTGCGGTCATCCACTCCTTTATGCGTGAGAACTTCGCCGGCTGCGGCAAGATGATCTTGGGCTCCGACTCGCACACCCGCTACGGCGCCCTGGGCACCATGGCCGTGGGCGAGGGCGGCGGCGAGCTGGCAAAGCAGCTGCTGCGCGACACCTACGATGTCGCCTATCCCGGCGTCGTCGCCATCTACCTCACGGGCGCTCCGCGCCCCGGCGTCGGCCCGCACGATGTGGCGCTCGCCATCATCCGCGCCGTCTTTGCCAAGGGCTACGTCAAGAACAAGGTCATGGAGTTCGTGGGCCCCGGCATCGCGAGCATGACGACTGACTATCGCAACGGCGTCGACGTCATGACCACCGAGACCACCTGCCTTTCCTCCATCTGGGCCACCGACGAGGACACACACGCGTTTTTGGCCATGCACGGCCGCGGCGACGACTACCGCGAGCTCAAGCCCGCCGATGTCGCCTACTACGACGGCTGCGTCGAGGTCGATCTGTCGAGCATCAAGCCCATGATCGCGCTGCCGTTCCATCCTTCCAACGGCTTTGAGATTGACGAGCTCAACGAGAACCTCGAGGACATCCTGCACGAGGTGGAGCTCGAGGCCGCCAAGATCGGCGAGGGCAAGACGCACTTTAGCCTGCTCGACAAGATCGTCGACGGCAAGCTGCACGTGCAGCAGGGCGTTATCGCCGGCTGCTCGGGCGGCAACTACGACTCCGTGGTCCAGGCTGCCCGCGTGCTCAAGGGCGCCAACACCGGCTGCGGCGAGTTCTCGCTGTCGGTCTATCCCACGAGCCAGCCCGTGGCACTCGAGCTTACACGCCGCGGCTACATCTACGACCTCATGGAGGCCGGCGCGATCGTGCGCACGGCGTTCTGCGGCCCGTGCTTCGGCGCCGGCGACACGCCCGCCAACAACGGCCTTTCGATCCGCCACACTACGCGCAACTTCCCCAACCGCGAGGGTTCCAAGCCGGGCAATGGCCAGCTGAGCGCCGTGGCCCTGATGGACGCCCGCTCCATTGCGGCGACGGCTGCCAACGGCGGCGTCCTGACGCCGGCGACCGACCTGCCCGAGGAGACTTGGGACGAGGCCTGCGAGTACACCTTTGACGACGCGCCGTACAAAAAGCGCGTGTACTGGGGCTTTGGCAAGGCGGAGCCTGCCGACGAGCTGGTCGAGGGTCCCAACATCAAGCCGTGGCCCGCGATGGAGCCGCTCGGCGACGATATCCTGCTCAAGGTGTGCTCCAAGATCATGGATCCGGTCACCACGACCGACGAGCTCATTCCTTCGGGCGAGACGAGCTCCTTCCGCTCCAACCCGCTGGGCCTGGCCGAGTTTACGCTCAGCCGTCGCGATCCGGCCTACGTGGGTCGCTCCAAGGAGGTCGACGCCGTGGAGAAGCGCCGCGTTGCCGGCGAGGCAGCAGGCGATCTGGCGGCACTCGATGCCGAGCTTGCGGGCGTGTTTGAGGCGCTGGTCGGCGCGGGTGTCGCGGCCGATGCCAAGGCGACTGAGTACGGCTCCATGCTCTATGCCAAGAAGCCCGGTGACGGTTCCGCCCGCGAGCAGGCCGCGAGCTGTCAGCGCGTGATCGGCGGTCTGGCCAACATCGTCCACGAGTACGCCACCAAGCGCTATCGCTCCAACGTGATGAACTGGGGTATGGTGCCCTTCCAGATGGAGGCCGAGCCCAGCTTTGAGGTGGGCGACTATGTCTTTGTGCCGGGTATCCGTGCCGCGCTCGACGGTGACCTAAAGGACATCGCCGCCTACGTGGTGCGCGCCGACGGTGCGGTCGAGCAGATTGAGCTCTACATTGCCGATATGACGGCAGAGGAGCGTGCCATCGTCAAGGCCGGCTGCCTGATCAACTACAACAAGTTCAAGGCCGCTGCCGAGTAACGCACTTAATTGTCCGCCCGGGGCTTACCCTTTCCCGCCCGCTCACGCGCTTCGCGAGGGTCGCGTTCGGGAAAGGGTAAGCCCCGGGCTACATTTCTGCGTTCTCGTTGGGTCTTGAGGGACGCTAATAAATAGACTTGCTTGATGCCGCCTCTGTTATCGGGGCGGCTTCTTTTGTCGAAAACCACCATGAAGGGGTAGGCGCCTTTGCGGTGGTTCCGTTTGTCTCGACCTGTAACATCTGGGCCCCTATTTGACGAGCGGTTGTTACAGATTGAGACAAACGATCGCCGCCGATCATTTCATCTCAATCTGTAACATCTAGGATCGAAAAGGGCCGCTAGATGTTACAGATCGAGACAGTGGAACATCGGAGCCGAAACCACCACAAAGGTGCCT
>CAUATU010000036.1:0-23250 GCA_958432255.1 uncultured Collinsella sp. | reverse complement strand
AAAAGATCAAGTCGTCCTCGCAGACGCTCAAGCAGGAATACCTCGATACATACGAGGGAGGTGAATGACATGATAGGCAAGAGCTATGCAAAGATAGCGATTGTTGGCTTTGTACTTTGTCTTGCAATGGTGCTATGTGCATCATTTGCGAGGTATAGGTCCGAGCAGTCGTTCATCGATGGCGCTGAAAATGGGTTTGGCATAGACGGGATGTATGTCAACGATGGCGCGACCAGGCCGTCTATGGCGATTCTTGCAGGCGAAGACATGGAATGGCAAATCTGTAATGACGATGGCTCTTGTCTGAGTGGTCGTTTGGCCGCAACGAGCGACCCGAATTCGTTCGATCTTCTCGACAATGATGGAGCGGATTGCGGTTCTGTTCACCTTTCATATGCATCGCGAGATGGGATGGACGGCATTCTCTACGTCTCCCACGAGACCGGCGATTTCAAGATGCGCAGGACTAACCGAGTGCCGGCTTTTATCGAGGAGTGAGAGTTCCCGGCGGTCTGCCGATTAGGCCGCCGGGGTATTGAACCCCGCATTCATCCGTACACACACGGATGAATGCGGGAAGTGTCCGGATGAAGGTGATAATCAAGGAAACAAAGCTGTTCTGCCTGGGACGGCTTTGGCCTGGACTTTAACCACAACATCGCAATCGACACTTATCAGCTCGCGCAACGCGCATGGCCAAATCTCGGACGCTGGTGCATGGAGGACCTTCGAGATTTACTGGACATCCAAATCGACGACGCACACCGCGTGCTCGCCGACTGCGAAGACGAGATGGCTGTCTACAATGCGATCAGAAACGGCGTGAAGTCGGGAGAGCTTTCTGTGGAACCGCCGCGCCGTCGCGCGAGCCGACCGGGCAACCCGGGCAATCTGGTCCCCGACTCTCCCGGTCGTATTCCTACGATATCGCCCCTAAATCACCAATGTGTCAGATAAAGAATGATGCAATGGCTGTGATCACGCCTACGGCGGACGCAACGACTGCGCCTTTTTTCCTCTCCTTTAGTCCGACGATTAGGGTTGCCGTAAAGTAAAGGGCGGAAATGCAGTCTATGGCAAGCAAAACGAGTTCCTTGGGCGGTTTCAGCAAAAGGTCGCTAGCAAAGAGTGATGCGAGCAGGGCAAAGCCGATTGTGTCCAAGTATCTCGATTGATTTTGCGACAGCATGGCAACTGCCTTTTAGAACAGGCAAGTGAAAAGTCGGTACGATGCCCTTGCGGTTGCATACAAGGCGCCGGCAGGACCTTTTGTCACGTAACCGGCGATCACACCAGCGGTGCCAGCAACGTAGAGATCGCGCAGGCAAGCCTCCTCCTTCGGGATCAGCTTGACCTTGTGAGGGACAGGGCGGTTATTTGCAAATCCGTGAGAATCGCACCACGCCTTGGAATATGAATCCGTGCAGCGCCCGCGCTCAAAAGGGGATATATTGTAATTTTCGTCGTAGTTGTCTCCGACGTAGATCTCACTGCTCTCGGCGGGAGATCCCTCGTCGGCATAGGCTGCCGCAACGGGTACAAATGGTGTCATGACAAGGGAGAGGCAAAGAGTTGCTGAGACGATGGAGGGTAGACATTTCTTCATGGCGGGCTCCTTAATCTGGCCTTTGATAGTTACTCGATATCGCCTCCTGCCGCTTTCTATCCGTTGTATTCGGCGTATTTCTTTAATAAGGCAAGAGATTCTTTCTCTCCCTCGGCTGAGCCGATGATGTTTCCTTGATCATCCAGTATGAATACGGACGGAATATGCTCAAGTTCGTATTCGTCATACACGGTATTATCTTAATCTATGTATATGGGAAAGTCTCCTTCATGGACCGAGGCTGAAATCCTGTCCCATTTTAATGGACAAAGATGAGGGATAAGCATTGTGTTGCGGTTTGATATTGACGGCGATTAAGGCGGCGAAACACGTCAGAGTCGCCAAAGTCAGTAAGGCGATAATGCATTTTCTCGGTTTCCAGCTCATGACAGATCCCTCTCTCATGGTGAAACGCATACGTTTTGAAACGGGATGCCGCTTCGATTCGTTCCGGACGCGGATGTGGACGTAACTGGTCTCGGTGCCAAGTGCGATTTCAGTGCTGAATATGACTTAACGGGAATGTCCGAGCAGTGCCGGAGTCTCCATCTGGATTGTTCCGACTGGAACATCAGCCCGAATACACTGCATAGCGACTCCAACAAGAACGTACCCGGCGTAATCCTTCCCAAGGCATGGCAATAGTCAAGATGCCGCAGCGGCAAGACAAAGACAGATTCCCGCGATAACCCTACGCTCAGCTCGTTTCTATTCACCCTGAGCGAAGGGAGTGTCGCATATGCATGCAGCGGCGCAGAACCTCCGGGGGGGGGTATCTCCTAGAGGTATCCGCCTCCGGAGGCCAAGGAATCATCGAGTACGTCCTGATCATCGTGGTCATCGGCCTGGTGATCGTGTTCGCGGGACCCGGCGTGGCCGGAGCCATCCGCAACCAGTTCAACCTGGTCGGCAACACGGTGAACAATGGGACGGTTGGCGGCGTCGAGGGAGGCGCATCCGGCGGAGGGTCTGCAGGTACCGATTCCGCGACCGTCCAGGCGGCTATCGCCAAGGACGCGAAGGACTGGACCCTCGAAGAGCAGAAGGCCGTGGCCGAGGACATCGCCGCGAAGGGCGAGGCATCGTCCGCCTTCGCCAAGGCGGAGGCCGCGATGAATGCAGGGACGAAGTTCTCGATGAAGCTCACCGATGGTCAGACGCTCGAGTACAAGATTATCGGCATCAACCACGATGACTTGGCCGATGGTAGCGGCAAGGCGGGCCTGACGTTCCTCGCCACCTCGACGGGTATTAAATCTCGCGTGAACGCCACCAACACCAATGCCGGTGGCTGGGAGAAGTCGGAACTCCGCGCGAAGATGAACTCCGGCGAGATCTGGAACCTGATGCCCTCCGATTTCCAATCCAAGGTGAAGCCGGTCAGGAAGCTGACGAACAACGTTGATGGAACCGACAAGAATGCCGCCGTGACGGCGACCTCGGACAAGCTGTTCATGCTCAGTTATTCCGAAATCGTCGAGACCCCTTATAACGGCTGGTCTGGTTATTCTTGGATCGGAAACGAAGGAACCCAGTACGAGGCCTTCAAGGGTAAGGTGACGAACAATTATTCGGGTAACGATTGCCTGAGTGTTGGCGTCGCTTGGTGGGAGCGTTCCTTGAATCCGAGCGCCTCTGCGCTCTTCCTCTATGTCAACAGCAACGGCGATCCGTCGTACAACTACGGCGCGACGAACTCGAATCGCGTCTGCCCAGCTTGGTGCTTCTAGATTCATCTGTTAAGCCCGCACGGCCTGTGCGGGCTTTTCTTTTGGCGGTTACTCGAACGGTTTGATGTTTGTGGCATAGGTTATCGGTTTGAGGAGAAATGAGGTCACACAGCGGCTCTCAGAGCGCCTGCCGCACTCCCCCGCCATTACTCCTGCGGCATCCTCGTATAGAGCCCATCCTGCTTGGCATTTCGTTGCAACAGCCCACTTGTCCACCGATCAAATGAACTGCTGGAATATATACTGCGACACGCTTGTTCGTTACAGTCGCTATTTCTGTGTAAATCGCCGCGATAAATACAGCCTATACTCGGCTGTATACCAGCTACGCGTATGTAGATTCATAGCGCGTAAATAAATCGACTCAAGCGCGTGTAAAACGCGCAAGTAGCCGCAAAAGGTGATTATCGCGCAGGTAGATTTTTGGCACCCTGTTGCTTAATCAAAATTAAGCAATTGCTTAAAACAAAAAAGGTCAGGCACTAGGTGCCTGACCTACAAACTTCTGGTCGGGACGACTGGATTCGAACCAGCGACCCCTTGACCCCCAGTCAAGTGCGCTACCAAGCTGCGCCACGTCCCGAAGCTTTTGTTTGTTGCTCTGCTCTCGCTCGCAACAGGGAGTATATTAACCCGAAACTTTGCCCTTGCGCAAGAACTTTTTTACAAATTTTGAAGCAAGTCCAAAATTGTATCTGCGAGCTGGGGTTTTGTTAGTACGGGAAGTTCTTGCGTACCCGCTGTGCTCACGATCCAGGCCTTGTTGGTATCGGTTCCAAAACCCGAATCGGCACGCGAGACATCGTTGGCGATAATGGCATCGCAACCCTTGCGGGCGAGCTTGCGCTGCGCGTACTCCACGACGTTATCGGTCTCGGCCGCAAAGCCGATCACACACCGCTCTTCCTTTTGGCGCGAGAGCTCGGCCAAGATATCGACCGTCTCGACTAGTTCGATGCGATCCAGGCGCTCGTTGGTCTTTTTGAGCTTATGGTCGGCAGGGGCCGCGGGCGTGTAGTCGGCGACGGCGGCCGCACAAATGGCCGCATCGGCCGTCTGAAAGGCGCTCAGCGCTGTCTGCAGCATTTCTGCGGCGGTCTGTACGCGCACGCACTCCACGCCGCGGGGGACATCGAGCGACGTCGGTCCTAACACGAGCGTGACCGCAGCGCCGCGGCGAGCAGCCTCCCTCGCCAGGGCGATGCCCATCTTGCCCGACGACCGGTTGCCAATAAAGCGCACGGGGTCGATCGGTTCGTGCGTAGGACCGGCGGTGATCACGATGCGCTTGCCTGCCAGGTCCTGAGGCGCGGGGTTGAGCACCTCGCAGACGACCTCGACGATGTCCTCGGGCTCGCTCATGCGTCCCGTGTCCACGTCACCGCAGGCAAGGTAGCCGCTGCCGGGCCCCACCACATGGACGCCACGGTCGCGCAGCGAGGCTATATTGGCCTGCGTCGCCGGCGCCTTCCACATGCCGTTGTTCATAGCGGGTGCGATCACGATGGGTCGCGGCGTGGCAAGCAGCGTCGTGGAGATGAGGTCATCGGCGATGCCGTTGACCATCTTGGCGATGATATTGGCCGTCGCGGGAGCCACGACCACCAGATCGGGCTCCTGCGCCAGCGAAATGTGGTGGATGGGGTCGGAGGGGTCGTCGAACAGACCTACAGCGACCGGCTCGTTGGTGAGTGCACGGAAGGTGAGCGGGCCCACAAACTCGGTGGCATGCTCGCTCATAACGACCTTGACGCGCGCGCCGCGCTTTTGCAACAGGCGCGCGATATTGCACGACTTATAGGCGGCGATCCCGCCGGTAATGCCCAGCAGGATCGTTTTTCCCTCAAGTTGCATTGAATTGTTGGGTGCCGCCGTCATCGTTAGGCTTCCTTGCTGGGGAGCACGAGCAGGCGGTGGCAGTACGGGCAGTGCGTAATCTCGCTACCGTCGTGGTTGAGGTCGCTCATGGACGACGCCTGCAGCGCGGTGTGGCAGACCGTGGGGATGTTGCCCTTGATGGTCTCGACGGCCAGGCCGCGGAACTGCTTGAGCAGGCGCTCGTAGTCGGTGAGCACGTCGGTCGGCAGCGTGGCGGCAAGCGCGGTGCGCTCCTTGGTGGCGGCGTCAATCTGTGCCTGGAGGTCGGCGGCCTTGGCGCGGGCGGCCTTGGTGTCGGCCTTCACGCCTTCCTCGAACTTGGCGATGATGGCCTGCGCGCGAGCCTCGCGGTCGAGTGCCTCCTTGTGGGCGACGACGACATCCTTGCGGGTGTGCTCGATCTTGTCCAGGCGCTTGGCCAGGGTGGCGAGCTCGTTCTCCAGGTCCTGTACCTCGCGGTAGTCAGAGCCGTCAACGTGGCGCTTCTTGGCGGCCTCGATAGCGTTGTTGGTCTGGATCTCGGTGGTGTTGAGGTCGTCGAGCTCAATATCCAGGTCCTTGCGCTGGGCGTAGAGCTTGGTCATCTCGGCCTTGAGCTTAACGTAGGTCTTGCGCTTGGAAGCGAGTTCCTTGAGCTCCGGCATATTGGCAAGTTCGCTCTTGTTGCGGGCGAGCTCCAAATCGATCTGTTGCAGCTTGAGTAGCGTAGCGCCGGCGCTCATAAGTTCTCTCCTTTTGTCACAGTCCACCATTGGCAAGGGTTCAGTATTTTAATCGCATGACGGGGGTCAACCCCGGCGTCAACCGCAGAGTTCATCAAGATATCAACGAACGGCTCCTCGGAGCGGTCATGGCCGAGCAGGATCACCGGCAGTCCGCGCAAGTCTAGGTCCTGCGCCACGTGGTAGCCCGCCTCGCCCGTCACGATGGTATCCGCACCGGCGGCGATGGCAAGCTCGCCAAAGTCGCCGAGGGAACCGCCCAGAATGGCGACGGTGCGGCACGGGTGATCGGCCTCGCCCCACACACGTGGGTCGCTGCCAAACGCCGTGGCGGCGCGAGTGGCAAGGTCGCACAGGCTGCAGGGGTCGTTGAGCGTTGCAAGCGCGCCCAGGCCGGTCGCTTCGGGGTCGTCCACGTGCTCCAGCGAGCTTGCGGGCGCGGCGTCCAACAGCGTACTTAGGCAAACGCGAGCCTCATGCGAGCGGTCCAGATTGGTGTGGAGCGAGATGATGCTCACGCCGCAGCGGGCCGCCTCGTAGAGCGCCGCACTGCACTGGGGACGCGTCGCGCTGGGCGGGCAAAATGCCTCGGGCGCCTTGATGTAGACGGGATGATGCGTGAGCAACACGTTGGCTCCGGCTTCCAAGGCGCGCTGCACGTTGTCCCTGGTAGCGTCGAGCGCGCAGGCCACGCCACGGATCTCGTCGTCGGGGTCGCCAACGGATAAGCCTACGTGGTCCCAGGGTTCGGCGTCCGTCTTAGGATAGCGTGCAAGCAGGGCGCGCTCGAGTTGGGCGACGATCATGCGGCACCTACGATCGAAAGCAGCGTTTGGGCAAAGTCGTCCAGATCGCCCGGATTCACACGGTCATCGAAGGAGATGCGCAGTGCGCCCAACGCCTGCTCGCGACCGATGCCCATCGCGCTCAAAACGTGGCTGGGGTCCATGCTGCCGCTCGAGCATGCCGAGCCTGCCGATACCTCAAAGCCGGCGGCGTCGAGCTTGATGATGAGCTCCTCGGAGTCCATGCCGTCAATATAGATCGATACCATGCCGGGCAGACGGTCGGCCTGCGCGTAGTCACCCATGGTGGCGTGAATGCGCGGGTGGGCCGTAAGCGTGGCGTAGAGCTTGTCGGAAAGGGCTTGCAGCTTCTCGCGCTCCTCGGCCACATGGGGCGTCAGCGTGCAGGCGGCAGCGGCAAAGGCGAGCTGCGTGCGCAGGTCCTGAGTACCGGCGCGACGGCCGGCTTCCTGTCCACCGCCAAAGATGCGGGGGCGCAGCGGCGTGCGGTTCTTAAGGTAGAGCGCGCCGGATGCCACAGGGCCGCCGATCTTATGCGCGGCAACGGTCATAGCATCGACGCCCAGCTCGGTGACATCGAGCGGAATATGCAAGTAGCCCTGGATGGCATCGGTGTGGAACAGGGCGCCCACGGTATGCGCGGCGGCGGCCAGCTCGCGGATGGGCTGCACCACGCCGGTCTCGTTATTGGCGGCCATGATGCTCACGAGCGCGACGTCATCGCCAAGCAAGTCGCTCAGCACGGAGGTCTCGATGTAGCCCGCACGGCAGGGCTGCACAAGATCGACGGTAAAGCCGCCGGCACGCAGCAGCGGCAGGTTGTCCAGAATCGAATCGTGCTCGATGGCAGATACGATCACGCGGTTGCGCTTGCGGTCGTGCTGACGGGCGCCCTCGGCAAGTCCGAGGAGCGCCAGCTGGTTTGCCTCGGTGCCGCCATTGGTCAAGATAATCTCGGACGGGCGGACGCGTGCGCCAAAGCTACGGGCGATCTCGCGACGGGCAACTTCCAGGCGTGCGGCGGCCTTGCGTCCAAGCGAGTGCAGCGAGTTGGGGTTGACGCCGGCAAGCTCGCTGTCGTCATATTCGCGCTGCGCAAGGAGCGCCTCGGCGCGCATGGGCGTCGAGGCGGCGTAGTCAAGATTCACGGGTATGCGGTTTTGACCTGCGGTCATAAGGGTCTATGCCTCCTGTGCGGCCTCATTGCCCAGCTTCTGTAGCAGCGCAACCTCGGCGGCGGGATCTTCGGACTTAAATACGGCGGAGCCGGCTACGAGCACGTTGGCGCCGGCCTTGACGACCTCGGCGATGTTCTTAGAAGAAATGCCGCCGTCGACCTCGATCATGGGCGACGCGCCGTGGCGCTCACACATGGCCTTGAGCTCGTGGAGCTTGGGCAGCGTGCCCGGGATAAAGCTCTGGCCGCCAAAGCCAGGGTTCACGCTCATCAGTAGCACCATATCGACAACGTCGATGATGCTCTCGAGCACGCAGACGGGCGTGGCGGGGTTGAGCACCACACCGGCCTTAACGCCGCGCTGCTGCAGGTGCGTGAGCGTGCGGTGCAGGTGCGTGGAGGCCTCGTAGTGCACGGTGATCATATCGGCACCGGCATCGGCATACCAATCGACTGTCTCGTCGGGATTCGACACCATCAGGTGCGCGTCGACCGGCACGTCAGTTGAGCGCTTGACGGCCTTGAGGATATCTACGCCAAAGGTGAGGTTGCCGGTAAAGTGACCGTCCATGACGTCGAAGTGCACAAAGTCGGCGCCGGCGATCTTGTCGAGTTCGCCCTTGAGGTTGGCCATATCGGCCGAAAGGACAGACGGAGCGATTTTGATGGAACCCATGGTAGTAGCCTTTCTGCGCTAGTCGGTGAGTCCGTAGAACTCTTGAGAGGGGACGCGGTCGGTAAGAATCTCGAGCGCCCTGTCCAAAGTAACACCGTTGTAGAGCGTTTGCTCCACGGCAAAGGTGAGCGGAATGTCTACGCCCAGTGAACGGGCGAGCTCGCTGACGCTGCGGGCCGCGACGGCGCCCTCGACCACCATATGCGTGCGCGTCTGGTACTCGTCGAGCGACACGCCGTGGGCAAACTCGTAGCCAAAGGTGCGGTTGCGCGAATGCTCCGAGGTACAGGTGGCGATGAGGTCGCCCATGCCGGCAAGGCCCATGCAAGTCATGGCCTGCCCGCCGCGGGCATGCACCAGTCGGCTGATCTCGGCCAGACCGCGCGTCATGATAAGGGCGAGCGTGTTGTCGCCCGCGCCGGTGCCGGCGGAGATGCCGCACACGATGGCGATGACGTTTTTCATGGCGCCGCATACCTCGACGCCGGTCATGTCCTGCGAAAGGTAGATGCGGAAGGCCGTGGATAGGAGCAGGTCCTTAAAGGTCTCCCCTATCTGCGGGTCTTCGCTGGCGATGACGGCGGCAGAAAGTCCGCCGCGGCAGATCTCCTCGGCATGGTTGGGTCCCGAGAGCGCCGCCACGCGCCGATCGTTGCCGATCTCGCTGGCGATGACCTCGCTCATGAGCAGGCCGGACTCGGGCTCGATGCCCTTGGTGAGGCAGAGCACCGGGGTGTCGGCGGCGATGAAGGGTGCTGCCTGATGGCATACGCTGCGCAGGTGCGTGGAGGGCACGGCAAAGATGACGGCCTCGGCGCCGTCGAGCGCCTGCGTCAGGTCCGTCGTGGCGACGACGTTGCCGGGCAGCTCGTAGTCCACCAGATAACGGGGGTTACGGTGCTCGCCATTGATGCCGGCGGCCGTCTGCTCGCTATGGGCCCACATTATCACGCGCTCGGCTCGCGCGGCGGCAAGGCCGGCGACGGCGGTTCCCCAGGAGCCGGAGCCAATCAGCGCAACATTCATGACTCTCTCCTACTTATCGTCGGGCTCGGTGACGCGCTTGGTAAACGAGAGCTTGGACTCCTTGCCCGTCATGAGCTTTTTGATGTTCGCACGATGGGCCCACACCACGGTGATGCCGATCAGCGCCATGCAAAATTTGAGACCCAGGCTGCTGTACGGAAAGACCGCGCAGACAGCGATGGGAAGACCGATGGCCGCGGCAAGCGAGCCCACCGACACAAACTTGGTGATGGCGACGGCCACGATAAACATGCCCAGCAGCGAAAGTCCGATGGGCCAGTACCATGCGAGGATTACGCCCAGACCGACCGCGATGCCCTTGCCGCCGTGGAAGCTAAGGTACGGCGAGAAGATGTGGCCCCACACCGCTGCCAGGCAGATGACGCCGAGCATCCAGTCGCCGGGGGCTCCAGGCGCCATGATATTCGGCGGAAAACCATAGCCTAGATCGGCGATAAGCGGACGCGCGATAATGACGCAGATGGCGCCCTTCAGGCAGTCGAGCAGCAGCGTGAGCGCGGCCACCTTGGGGCCGGCTACGCGCAGGGCGTTGGTGGTGCCGATGTTGCCGGAGCCCGCCTTGCGAATGTCCGTGTGGTTAAACACACGGCCCAGGATCAGGCCAAACGGAATCGCTCCGATAAAGAACGAGACCACGGCGCAGATGGCGGTCAGCAGAATCGGATTATGCATCCTTTTGCTCCTTCTTCCTAAAGAAGAGTCGAATGGGCGTGCCGGAAAAATCGAAGGTCGAGCGCATGCGGTTCTCCACGTAGCGCTGGTAGGTGTCGTTGACCAGGTCGCTGTGGTTGACGAAGAACGTAAACGTCGGCGGGTTGACGCCCGTCTGGGTCACGTAGTGCATGCGCAGGCGGCGCTTGCCGTCCACCACGGTGTGGCCAAACTCGCGCAGGTCGGTGAGGAACGTGTTGAGGCGCGAGGTGGTGATCTTTTGCGAGCGCGTCTTTTCGGCGGCATCGACCATCGCCCAGATCTTCTCGACGCTGCGGCCGGTGAGGGCCGAGATGCGCAGGTACTGGGCCCAGGGAGCCATGACGCCCAGACGGCGGTCGACGGTCTCCATGCAGGCCTCGCGCTTACGGTCGTCGTCGAGCAGGTCCCATTTGTTGAGCAGCACCACAATGGCGCAGCCGCGCTCGATGGCCAAGCCCATGACCTTCTGGTCCTGCTCGGTGACGCCCACGGAGGCGTCGACGACGAGCAGCGCCACGTCGGCGCGGTCGATGGCGCGCAGGCCGCGGACCATGGAGTAGTACTCGATGTTCTCGTACACGGTGCTCTTCTTGCGAATGCCCGCGGTGTCGACCATGCGGTAGTGCTTGCCGTCGCGCTCGACGACGGTGTCGATGGCATCGCGCGTCGTGCCGGCGATGTTGGACACGATGGAGCGGTCCGCGCCCAGGATGCGGTTGAACAGCGAGGACTTACCGGCGTTGGGGCGGCCGATGATGGCCACGTTCAGCGCGTCGGGGAACTCATCGGCGACCTCGTCCTCCTCCTCGGGCAACAGGGCCACGATGTCGTCGAGCAGGTCGCCCGTGCCATGGCCGTGCAGGGCCGAGAGCGGCGTGGGCTCACCGATGCCGAGCGAATAGAACTCCCAGATGTTGTCGTTTTCGCGGTCGGGGTTGTCGAGCTTGTTCACCAGCAGAAAGACCGGCTTGTCGCAGCGCTTGAGCATGCGGGCGACCGACTCGTCCTCCTCGGTGACGCCGGTGCGGCCATCGACCACAAATAGGATGACGGCTGCTTCCTCGGCGGCAGCAAGGGCCTGGTCGCGGATGGACGTGGCAAAGACGTCGTCGCTCTTGAGCGGCTCGATGCCGCCCGTGTCGACGATGGTGAACTCGCGGCCGTTCCAATCGGCCGTGTGATACGAGCGGTCGCGCGTGACGCCGCGGGACTCATGGACGATGGCGTCCGAGGTCTGGGCCAGGCGGTTGACGAGCGTGGACTTGCCCACGTTGGGGCGTCCGACGACGGCGACGATAGGTTTCATCTGCTCTCCTTTAATGGGTAGGGTCAGCGGGAATAGTTGAATCGGCGGGCGTTGTGCCAAGGATGTGCTCCAGGGTATCGAGCAGCTCATGCGGCATGGTCGACACCACATGAACCTCAGCGCCGCGACCGGTAAGGCGTGCGAGTAATTCGTCACGATGATACTCGTCAAGGGTCATACTGTCGGCGTTGAACATGAGCTTAGGCACAAAGAGCATAACCCCCGACAGGTCCTGCGGCAGCTGCTCCAAGATGTCGCAGGCGACGATGAGGCCGGTCACGTCCACGTTGCCGCCAAAGTAGCGGTTTTTGATGGCCGTGACGGTACCGGCAAGGCCCTGCGGCGATTCCACAAAACGCGCCACCGTATCGCGCGCGCTGGCGCCCGAGAGGCACAGCAGGCGCTGGCCTTGGGTGGCGATTGCCTCGCGAACGCGGCGCAGGCGCTCGGCATCGGCGGCGAGCACGTTGTCGGTCTCGTCCAGATAGGAGCGGATCATGCCGATACCGTCGTAGTACTGCGGGTAGCCGTCGTAAAAGTCTGCCTCGGGAGGATCGATGCCGGCGTCCAGATAGAACTCGTCGCTCATCTGGAAGGTGTGGCGGCCAAAGCGCTCGAAGGCACGGTCCTGGAAAGGCCGGATCATGGCGATAGTCTCGCGCGCCAGCTCGGGCTTGTCGCTGTAGGACCAGCTAAAACGGTTCTGATGCTTGGTAAAACCGAGCGGCACAATGCCCAGGCTCGTGATTTGCTCGTGCTCCTCGCAAAAGCGCAGGGTCTTTTCCAGCTCCTCGCCGTCGTTCATACCGGGACACAGCACAATCTGGGCGTGGATCTCGATGCCGGCGGCCATGATGGTCTCGAGTACGTCCATGCCGCGTTGGGCGTTGCGGCCCATCATGCGGCGGCGGACGTCGGGGCTTACGGCATGGACCGACACGTTCATGGGGCTCATGTTGCGTTGGATGACGTTTTGCACATCTTCGTCGGTGAGGTTGGTCAGCGTGACGAAGTTGCCCTGCAAAAAGCTTAGGCGGTAGTCATCATCGCGGATGTAGAGCGTGGAGCGTCCGCCCTTGGGCAGCATGGTCATAAAGCAGAACACGCAGGCGTTTACGCAGGTGCGCATGCCGTCGAAGATGGGGCCATCGAACTCCAGACCCCAGTCCTCGCCGGGAAAGCGATCGAGTTCCACGGGGGTGACGGTGCCGTCGCGCGGATCAAATACCTCCAGCTCGACAGTATCGTCATCTGCCTCCCAGAGCCACACGATCATATCGGTCAGCTGCTCGCCGTTGACCGTGAGCACGAGCATGCCCGGCTCGATACCCACATCCCATGCGGGCGATTCGGGACGCACGCTCTTTACAAGCGCGCCCTCACCCGGCTCGGGGTCGCGGCTGCGCCCGTAATCGGCCACCTCGGCGGCGTATGCGGGTACGGTCTGGTCCATGATTAGCGGCAAAGCTCCTTGATGCGCTCGACGGCGCGCTCGATGTGTTCTTGCGGGGTGGAGGCTCCGGCGGTGATGCCGATGTGGCGTGCGTTGGCAAACCATGCCGCCTCGATCTCGGATGCCTCCTCTATGTGATGTGTGCGCTCGCAGACATCGGCGCAAATCTGCGCCAGGCGGCGGGTGTTGCCCGAGTTCTTGCCGCCCACCACGACCATACAGTCGCAGCGGTTGGCAAGTGCGGCTGCTGCCTGCTGTCGCTCGCTTGTGGCGGCGCAGATGGTGTTGATCACGCGCAGCTCCTGCACGCGCGGGGTGATGGAGGCCACGACTTCGGCCAAGTTCTGCGCGGTCTGGGTGGTCTGCACGACGAGGCCTACCTTGCCCTTGAGCGGCAGCGCGTCCGCATCGGCAGCGCAGCTCACGACCTGCGCGTCATCGCCGGCGTGGCCCAGGATGCCCTCCACCTCGGGATGGCCCGGCTCGCCCACGACGAGCACGCGATAACCCTCACGTACCAGGCGCTCGGCGGCCACGTGGACCTTCTTGACGTAGGGGCAGGTGGCATCGACCACGTCGAGGCCGCGCTCGCGAGCGGCCTCAATCACCTGCGGCACCACGCCGTGAGCTCGAATGATCACGGTGCCCGATACGGCATCGTCCAGGGTTTCGGCCAGACCGACGCCTGCCTCGGCAAGCTCGCGCACCACGATGGGGTTATGGATGAGCGGGCCCAGGGTGTGGACCTGAGCGGTATCCCCCACCTGCGGGGCGGCCGCCAGGGCCATATCGAGCGCGCGCTGCACGCCGTAGCAGGTGCCGGCGTGGGCGGCGATTTCGATGGTGGGGGCGTCGACCTTTCCGGCCACAGCCTTGGCAGTGTTCATGACTTCCTCGCTCATGGCTAGAACCTACCCGGGTGCTCGGCGCACAGGTCATCGCGCATGGCGTAGACACGATTCATGGCCTCGGACTCAAACCATGCCAGGCGCTCCTTGCGCTTGAGCTCGGCCGGTGCATCGGAAAGCGAGATGGCCTTGCCGGCACGGATCCAGCACTTTTTGGGGCGCATGAGCTTTTTGCCTTTGGGCGTGATGTCGGACCAGCCGCAAATGGCGAGTGGGTTGACGGGCGCCTTGCCCATCTGGGCGATGAGCGCAAAGCCGCCGTGGACCTCGGGTTTGATCTCGCGCGAGCGAATGCGCGTGCCCTCGGGGAAGATCAGGACGTCCTCGCCGCGCTGCAGCGCATGCTGGGCGGCGCGCAGGCACTTCATGTCGGCGGTGCCGCGCTCGACGGGAATACCGCCCACACGGCTAAAGGCCCAGCGTACGATCTTGCTCTTGGCAAACTCGGATTTAAAGATGGGGCGAATGCGGCGGCCGCCGAAGAATAACGCCGTCTCCACGGCCAGGAGTTCGGCCATCGAGGTGTGGTTGCAGATGACCACGCTGCCGCGGTCTTCCTGGCGCTCAAACAGCAGGTCGCTGTCCTCGACCTTCCAGCGCCACATGAGCTTGGAGAAGGCCCACAGGATTGCCATGACCACGGCGACGGTGCCGCGGATGAGCGCCGGGAACTCGGCGTAGGGGGCGTTGTAGTAATCCTCGGGCGTCTGCTTAAACAGGCGCATGGGCTACCTCCTTTGGTTGATGAGATCCTCGATGATAGAGACGACCTCGTCGATGGTGTGGGCGGTGGAGTCGACGTGCACCGCGTCCTCGGCGGGAACGAGCGGTGCGACCTCGCGGCTGCTGTCGAGCTTATCGCGTTGCCTGAGGGCATCGAGGGTCTCGTCGACTTCAGACTCGAGCTGCTCTTCGGTGAGCGGCTGGGCGTCGTTTTGGTGGCGCTGCAGCACGCGGCGACGGGCACGCTCGCGCGGGTCGGCGGTCAGAAAGACCTTGACCTGCGCGTTGGGGAACACGACGGTGCCGATGTCGCGACCCTCGGCGACGATGTCGCGGTCCTCGGCAGCGCGGCGCTGGTGGATGAGCATGGCCGCGCGCACGCCCGGGTAGGCCGAGACCTTGGACACGTTGGCGTCCACCTGCGGGGTGCGGATGGCAGCCGAGGCGTCCTGACCGTCGATGGTCAGACGCGTGTCCTCGCCGATGCCGTTGGTAAAGCGAATCTCGATCTGCTCGGCGAGGGCATCGATGGCCGCCTCGTCGTCCAGGTCGATGTCGCGGTCGAGCGCGGCGAAGGTGACGGCGCGATACATGGCGCCCGTGTCGAGCTTGTTAAAGCCCAGCTGGCGGGCGATCTCCTTGGCAATGGTGGACTTGCCGGAACCGGCGGGGCCGTCGATGGCGACGATCATGCAATGCTTCCTTTCGGTAGTTGACGTGCTGGTATGGGACGCGGGAGCTGCGGCTTGGCGGGTTGCCTAGCCTGTGTAGCGCTCGCGGTAGGTGTTGCGCTTGGGCGCGGAGCCGTGGCTACCGTGGTGACGCGTGCGGGCCGCGGCCGTGTCCTGGGGCTTACCACTGCCGCGCTTGAAGCTGGCCTGCTTGGGTGGGATACCGCCGGCCTTGAGGATCTGCACCTCGCGGTCGGTGAGCTCGCGCCACGAGCCCTTGGCCACGTCCTTGAGCTCCAGGCCGGCAAAGTTGCAGCGGTGCAGGCGAATCACCGGGTGGTGTATCTTGCCCAGCATGCGCTTAACCTGGTTCTTGCGGCCCTCGCGGATGATGACCTCTACGGCGGTGGTGCCGTGCTTGATACCTTGCGGAGCCACGGCCTCTGCCTCGCGCGCGTTGATGATGCGGCAGATAGCCGGCTGGCACAGACCGTCGTCGAGCTCGATGCCACGGCGGAGCGGTTCCAAGTCGCGATCGGTCAAGTGGCCGTCCACGAGCGCCTGATAGGTCTTGTAGACGTGCTTACTCGGGTGCAGCAGGTCCTGTGACAGGTCGCCGTCGGTGGTAAAGAGCAAAAGGCCCGTGGTGTCGCGGTCCAGGCGGCCCACCGGGAACAGTCCCGGAAAGCGGTCGCGGGGGACCAGGTCGGCAACGCAAGGGCGCTCCTGCGGGTCGCTCATGGTGGTGAGGTAGCCGGTCGGCTTGTAGAGCATCAGGTACACGGCGCCCTGGTTGAGCTTGACGGGTATGCCGTCGACCTCGATATGGTCGCGGTCGACATCGACCTTGGTGCCCAGCTCGGTCGCGACCAGCCCGTTGACGGTCACGCGGCCGGCGGTCATCAGGTCCTCCGAGCCGCGGCGGCTCGCTACGCCCGCGCGCGCCAAAAAGCGCTGCAGGCGCATGGTGTGCGGGTAGACGGGCTGGGCGCCGGTTGCGGGTGCTGCGTTGCCCACGGCGCGCGTCTCCCCTACTTCGTTAGTCCTCGTCATGCAAATCCTCCGAGGTCTCGTCGACGACCAGGGTTTCCAAGTCTTCGGCTGCCTCAACATCTTCAACATCGGTATCGAGCAGTTCGCGCTCTTCGTCCAGGTCCTCGGCTTGCTCCTCGAGCGTGGACTGAATACTGCGGCCGCTCAGGCGCTCGCGGATAAACTGGCGCGACTGCTCGTCGGGGGCAAACTGCTCCAGATCGGGTAGGTCGCGGGTGGAGCGCAGGCCGAACTTTTCCAAGAAGGCGTTGGTCGTGCCGTAAATGATGGCCTGACCGCGCTGGGGGTCGCGGCCGAGCTCGCGCACCAGGCCCTTGTCCACGAGCGACGCGATGACGCCGTCAGAATTGACGCCGCGGATGCCCTTGACCACCTCGCGAGTCACGGGCTGGTGGTATGCGATGACGGCCAGGGTTTCGAGCGCCGCCTGCGACAGCTTTTGCGTGTCCCAGCTCAACACATAGGCCTCGACCACGTCGTGGTAGGCGGGGTGCGTAAACAGGCGCCAGCCGCCGGCGACCTCGCGCAGCTGAAAGCCGCGGTTGGCCTCCTCGTACTCAACCTTGAGCTCGGCGAGCAGCGATGCGCATTCGCCGGGGGCGATATCCAGTGCGCCGGCCAGCGCGGGCGCACTCACCGGGTCGCTCGACACCAGCAGCAGCGCCTCGAGGGCGCCTTTGAGGCTGTTTGCCTCCAGCGTGGAAAGGGTTGACATGGTTGCGGCTCCTATTCGGTGAGCTCGGGGCCCTCGCCGGGCACGTATGCCTCGGCCCCTTCGACTCGGTTGATACAGATGGTTCCGAAGATCTCGTCCTGGCTCAGCGTGAGCGAGCCGCGCTTGGCGAGCTCAAGCATGGCCAGGAAGGTGACGACGAGCTGCTCGGTGGTGGCATCGCCGTCCAGTAGCTCGCGGAAGGTGCAGGTTTGGTGCGCCATGGTAAAGCGGTCGACTGAGGCCACGGTCAGGTCGAGCGGCACGCGATGCGGCGCCACATGCTCGGCTTCCAGCAGGAAGGTCTGGCGCTTGCCGTCCAGGTCGGCGCAGATGACGGCCAGGCCGCGCAGGGTAATGCCGGCCAGGTAGTCGGGCATGAGGCCCAAGAACTCGGGGTCGGGGCCGGCCACACGCGGGTGCATGCGGCTTTCGGCCTGCATGCGCGCCCCAAGTGCTGCCGCCGCGCCCTTAAACTGCTTGTAGGCGATCAGGCGCTGAATCAGGACCTCGCGCAGGGCGTCGCCGTCGAGCGCGCTGAGCTCCTCGAGGTCTTCGTCGAACTCGTCATCGTCGTCATCGGCTTTGCGCGGGGCCTCCTGCGGCACCAGAGAGGCAGCCTTGATGTCCAAAAGGGTTGCCGCGACCAGCAAAAAGTCGCTCGCCACGTCCAGGTCCAGTGCCTCGATGCGCTCGGCCTCGGCAAGGTACTGCTCGGCCACCTCGCTGATAGAGATGGCGCCGATATCTACTTTTTGGCGGGTTACCAGCTGCAGCAGCAGGTCGAACGGTCCGCTGTAGACCTGCGTCGACACGCGATACGACATATTCGACCTCCTTTGACGGCGCCTTCGCGGCGCGGTTTGGGTGCATGTTACGACCGCTTTGCACGGTCGACCTGTAAGTTTACCTTAGATGCCAGCGATTGCGAAGTTGAGCAGCTGCTCAGCAAGCGGTTACACGGTAACGTCGAAAAAGCGGCCGATTACATCGATGCCGGTCCACATAGGCAGCAGGTATAGAACCAGGATGAGTATGGGCATAGCGTATTGCTGCAGGCGGTAATAGTTGTTGAGCGCTTTGCCCTTGAGGAAGGGCACGATGATCGACGAGCCGTCGAGCGGTGGGATCGGGATGAGGTTAAAGAACGCGAGCGACAGGTTGACCACGATAAACGTGGCGCCGAAGTTCATGATCTGTGACGCTACGGCAAAGGACATGCTTGCATAGAGGTTGCCGTACGTTACTTGCATGAGAGCGGCAGCGAGGCACGCGAGGGCGATGTTTGATGCGGGGCCGGCAACGCTCACCAGGACCTCGTCGCGCTTGGGGTGCTTGAGGTTGTTGAGGTAGACAGGCACCGGCTTGGCAAAGGCGAACACCGGGCCGCCGGCGGCAAGCATGAGCAGCGGCAGAAGTATGGTGCCAAACGGGTCGATATGGTTGAGCGGGTTGAGCGAGACACGACCGCGCGATCGGGCCGTCTTGTCGCCGAGAGCCCAGGCAGCGGCGGCGTGAGCGCTTTCGTGGATCACGATACCTATGATGACGGCGACGGCACTGGCGAGCAGGTTCATGATGTAGCTGCTGGACATAACGCTCCCCTAGCGGACGCGGCGCGAGGCGCGCGTGAGCAGGTAGTCAATTACAAACAGGATCACAGCGACGATAGCATAATCCAGGCGGAACACACCGCCAAAAGGCGACGTGATGACGCCGTAGCCGGCGATGGCGCTCGGCAGCGCGCGCGAAAGCTCAACGACAAATCCCACGATCTGCAGCTTGGCGGTGAGGCCACTAAAGCACAGCAGCACAGTCATCGCGCTCATAAAGATGCCGCAGATGCGACAGGCGATGGCGATGATGCTCATCGCCACGGCGGCGGCCTTACGAGAGTTCACGCGCGGTCTCCTCTTCGATCTGGGTGGAAAGCTCCAGCCATTCGTCCTCGAGCTTGGGTAGCTCTTGCTTAAGGCCGTTATATTCCCCCAGCGCGGCGTTGAACTTGTCCTGATCGGCATAAAGCTCTTCGCTCGCCATCAATTCCATAAGCTCGTCATAGCGGGCGCGCTTTTTGTCGAGCTCGGCCTCAATCTTCTTGAGCTGGTTGCGCACGCCCTTGAGCTTTTTGTTGAGCGCGGCGCGGGCCTGGGCCTCGGCGCGCTTTTGCTCCTTGGTCTTTTTGCCCTCCGCCGGTTTGGGAGCAGCGGAGGGCGCATCGGGCTGGGCCGCGGTGACCTTGGCGGACTTGGCCGTGGCCGGCACACTCTCCCCTGCCGCCTCGGCGGCGGCGCGGGCCGCAAGGTCCTCGCGCTTGTAGAGGTAGTAGTCGTAGTCGCCGTCGTAGACCGTTACCTTGCCATCGCGGATGTCGATCACGCGGTTGGCAACGGCGCGCACCAGGTGCTCGTCGTGGCTGATCAGCACGATGGTTCCGGGGAAGTTTTGCAGGGCGTTTTCGAGCATGTCCATCGAGTCGATGTCCAAGTGGTTGGTGGGCTCGTCCAGGCACAGGAGCGCCTCGGGGGCCACGAGCATCTTTGCCAGGGCCAGACGCGCCTTTTCGCCGCCGGAAAGGACGCGAACCTGCTTTTCGATGGAATCGTTGTCGCTAAACAGGAAGGCGCCCAGCAGGCTGCGCTGCTGCGGCACGGTCCACTTGGGCGTGACGGTGTCGATCTCTTGCAGGACGGTGTTTGACTCGGTCATGCCCTCGAGTGCGTGCTGAGCGTAGTAGGCCACGCCCACGTTGGTGCCCAGGTCGCGGGTGCCGGTAGTGGGTGGCTCCAGGCCGGCGAGGATCTTCATGAGGGTGGACTTGCCGGCGCCGTTGGGGCCGACGAGCGCCACATGCTCGCCGCGGTAGAGCTTGAGGTCGATGTCACTGTAGATGTGCTTGTCGCCGTAGGACTTGGAGACGCCCTCCAGGCCCACGACCATGTCGCCGGAGCGCGGAGGGTCGGGGAACTTAAAGTCGATGTGCTTGTGGCCCTCGGGCAGGATGACGAGCTCCTTTTTGATCTGCTCGATCTTGCGGATGCGTTCCTGCGCCTGGGCGGCCTTGGTGGGCTTGTAGCGGAACTTGTCGACGAAGACCTGCATATGGGCGATGTCGCGCTCCTGTGCGGCACGCTTGGCGCGCATCTGCTCCAGGTTGTCCTCGCGCTGCTTGAGGTAGCTGCTGTAGTTGCCGGTGTAGGTGGTCACGCGGCGGTTCTCGAGCGCCGCCACGTGGTCGACGCAGGCATCCATGAAGGCGCGGTCGTGGCTGACGATGAGGACGGCGCCGTCGTAGTTGGCGATAAAGCCGCGCAGCCATTGGACGCTCTCGAGGTCCAGGTGGTTAGTAGGCTCGTCCAGAAGCAGCAGGTCGGGGTGGCGCAGGAATAGCTTGGCAAGTGCGATACGCATCTGCCAGCCACCGGAGAACTCGGAGCACGGGCGCTCAAAGTCGGTGACCTTAAAGCCCAGGCCGGACAGGATTTTGCGGGCGTTGCTCTCGAGCTCGTAGCCGCCCAGGTGCTCAAAGCGGTCCTGGACCTGTCCGTACTCGTTGAGGAGTGCATCGACGTCCTTCCCCTGTTCGGAGAGCTCGGTGATCTGGCCCTGCAACTCGTTGGCGCGCTCGCCCATGCGGCGGATTTCCTTGGCGGCGGCCATGACCTCGGCGAGAATGGTGGTGTCCTTTTGCTCCAGGTTGGTTTCCTGCTCTAGGTAGCCCACCTGGCAGTCCTTGGCGTACTGGACCTGGCCGGCGTCTGGGCTGTCGATGCCCATGATGATTTTGAGCATGGTTGTTTTGCCGGCGCCGTTAGGGCCCACGAGCGCGAAGCGCTCGCCGGGGTTGATCTGGAAGGACGCGCCGCTAAAGAGGACGCGCGCGCCGAAGCTTTTTTCGATTTTGTCGACCAGGAGGATCATGGTGCCGCCTTTGACCTTGTGTGCCAATATGAAAAAAGGCCCCAACTTGCGTTGGAGCCTCATTCAATGCTCGGGTGGAGACGAGGGGGATCGAACCCCTGACCTCTTGACTGCCAGTCAAGCGCTCTCCCAGCTGAGCTACGCCCCCGTGCGAAGAAGTACTATACGGGAACTCGGACCACGATGCAAGGACATTTTTGGAAAAACTTTCCGGAGGCGCGGGCGCCGCTGGGACGAGAGCGCGGCACGGACTCGAGGGCAAGGGACCCGCGATGCCGGATCCGGCCCGCGGGGCGCGCCCAGGGCATCTCGGGTTCCGCCGCTCGCCGGTTTTCGCTTCCACCCCACGGGCCGCCATCCGCCCAACGACCATCCCGCCGGCGCCGGGCCCATTATCGGGGCCAATCGCGCTCCCGCCGACCCGGCGATTTCAAAACCATGCCGGTTTACGGGGCCAGGCCGGGAACCCCCGAGCATGCCGTAATCGGTAAAATCAAAACCGCAGGTAGATGACTTGCGCATTCAGCGAAATGCAGGGTATGGACGGCCGGTCCGGGTCCAGCCCCGTAATCCGGCATAGTTTTGAAATGATACTAATTCACTAGCAGGAAAACTAGGTCGTTCTAGCGCCTTGTCGCCGGCTAATTTCCGAGTTCCAACCAGTTGCACAGAACATTTGCTCGCAGTCGCGTCTCGGCGCGCTTCATTGCCTCGGATTTGGCTTTATATCGAATCCCCAAACGACTGCAGACGCTTTTGACTATGGCGTCTAGCTGTTTTTTGTCGTTAAGCATATCGTGGGTTACCAGGAACACATCGAAACCCATGCTCTGGAGCGCAGTCATGCGCTCCGCATCTTGGTTAAGTACCGCGCCTGACCCATGGATGACCTCACCTTGGATTTCGATAATTGCTGCCTTCATTAGGATTGGGTTTACAATCACGATGTCACCGTAGCAAACCTTTTGACCTGCGATGCTTTGGGCTTCCTCGGATAGAGGGGTTAAATCGTTGAGGTATACGTATCTGAATCCTGAACCACCTAGACGTCGAGAACGACTTAGAAGCAGGACCCCCGCGACCTCGAGTGGAGATGCAGCAATGCCGATAACCTGCTGAGCGGCATCATAAAACTGCTTTCCCCACATTTGACTTTTGACCTTTTCGGCGAATCGATGCAAGTCGCTCAGTTCGATGAGTGGCTTTCTCATCCAAAGCGAAGTACCTTTGAGTTTCGTAACCTCTCTTCCATCCTCGTGATTGTTCGTTTGGCCTTCATTTGCTGGGGCCTTTACGGTTGTGCGGGCATAAACTCGTTTCCAAGGAATCTCGTCTTCGCCTTCTCCAAGTTCGAACAGATCCTGCGTGCTGGAATTGCGATTCTCCTTTAACGCGATTTTTAACTGCATTTCGACAGCGGGGGTCGGCTCGAAAACAGAAAACCAGCCGCAAAGTTCGTACATAGCCAGTACGAGATCTATTTGGGACACAAAGCGTGTCATAGTAAATAACGTGTTAAGCGGATTGGTGACGCTAAAGCCTAAATGAGTGTCGGTTGTTGTGCCGGTATCCGAAGCCCCTTCCCAGCGAATAGTGGAGCGCAATCCCGAGTGGTGATTACAACAACCTGGCGAAGCAACAGCGATAATCGGGGTCTTGAGGACATCGGTTGCGAAAGGGGCTTGGGATAGGGCCCGCCAGCCGTCATCGGAGCTGGGTAGGCGCGGGTAGAGGTCATGCACCTGCGGTGGGCAGCGCCAGTAGCGGAATGCGGTGTTTGCGCAGACGATTTCGTCCATGTGGCCTCCCCTGGTTTCGACCGTAGGCCGTGCGGATTGCGGGCATGGCTGATTATCTACCGGGGCATCATGCGGGTAAGTACGGGAAGCAAACCAAATGCTGACAAAAGCATGCCGAGTTCCGCCGAAAAACCGTCGTGTGATAGAAAACCGCTGGAAGGAGCTTTGGGCATGTGGTCCCTGTCTCCACATTTGCGCGCGGATCACATGGGGAATTCAATGAAAATACGCATGCGTTTTATACAAAACATGCAATGGCGTCAGCAAAAAGGGTGCGAAAAAAATGACGCCTTATACGACTACGATTCGTTTTGGGCTTATAGGACAAAATGTGTGTCCCGATAGAACACCCGTTTCCATCCATTAATC
>CAUATU010000035.1:0-23458 GCA_958432255.1 uncultured Collinsella sp. | reverse complement strand
CGCCCCGCCCGGCGGGCGAGCTGCGGAAAGTCGGTCGGTCCAGAGCAATATCGGCGGAACAGAATTCTGGCTGAGGATCTGAACGCGCTAAGCTCAGTGCTGATAGATGCGCCTATTCCCTCTTATAAGTTGCGGTGAAATAAGGACTGATTTTGGGGTTGAAACGTTTAAACAGTTCCTATTTCACCGCAACTTTCAGAAGGGAATGAAAAAGGCGGGGGCTCCGGGTGGAGTCCTCGCCTTTGTTACAGGGGGCGATGTTATTCGCGAGCTGGGGGATTAGACCAGGCGGGCGTTGATCGTCTTGGCGATCTCGGCGGCGTCGGTGGAACCCTTGACAGTGGCACGGAAGTCCTCGTCCATGAGCGCCTCGGCGACCTTGGACAGGATCTTGAGGTGCGTAGTGCCGGCCTGGGCACCGGGGATGAGCAGGGCGATAGCCACGTTGACGGGAGCGCCGTCCATGGTGTCCCAACCGGTCACGCCGGACTCGTCCTTGACGACGATGACGGCAGCCTCGGTAATGGCGTCGGACTTGGCATGCGGGATGGCGAAGCCCTCCATCATGCCCGTGGTGCCCTCGGCCTCGCGGGCCAGGAAGGCGTTCATCACGGCGTCGGCGTCGCTGGCGATACCGGCCTTGACGGCCTGGTTGGAAACGAAGCTCAGAGCCTCGTCACGAGAAGCGAAGTCCTCGGCGACAAAGACATTCTCGACCTTCACGAAGTCGGCAGCCTCGGCCTTGGGGGCCTCGACGGCAGCGGCCTTGGGGGCCTCAACGGGCTTGGTTGCAGGAGCGGCCTTCTGGTTCTTCTCGAAGTCGTACTTCTTGAAGGCCACGAACAGGATGCCACCGACAACAGCGCCGATGAGGATCGCGAGGACCCAAAGCGGACCGTTCTCGACAACGGGCAGGACCAGGAAGCCACCGTGAGGCGCCGGATCGTGAACGTTGAACATAATGGTCAGGATCGAAGCGATAGAGGAACCGAGCATCATGATGGGCATGACGGGCCAGATGTTCTTGGTCATGAACGGAATGGCGCCCTCGGTGATGTGGGTGCAACCAAGGATGAGGTTGACGACACCGGCGTCGTGATCCTCCTGGCTGAAGTACTTCTTGCCGACAACGACGGCGAAGGTGGTGATCAGCGGCGGAACGATGCAGGCGGCGGAGACGGCAGCCATGAAGTTGGTGCCGAAGTTGTAGGTATCGGTGCCAACACCGGCGGCCAGAGCCTCGGTGAGCATAGCGGTACCGGTGACGTAAGCAGCCTTGTTAACCGGGCCACCCATATCAAAGGCGCACATGCAGCCGATGGCAAGACCCAAGACAACGGCGCCAGAGGCGGACAGGCCCTTGAGGAAGTCCATCATGGCGGTGTTGATGGCAGCCATGGGGCCGGAAATGCCGAGCATGACCAGGCCGACGATAGCCGTCGAGAACAGCGGGTACAGGAAGATAGCCTTGAGGCCGTCCAGGTTCTTGGGCAGGCCGGCAAAGACCTTCTCGAGCAGCAGGATGACATAGCCGGCGAGGAAGCCGCCGACGATGCCGCCCAGGAAGCCGAAGCCCACGCCGGCGCCACCGGCGTCGATCATGCCGGTCTCGGCGTTAACAGGCAGGCCCTGGATGGCGATCATACCGGCAACAAAGCCGGGGACGAGCGCCGGGCGCTTGCCGATGGATTCGGCGATGTAGGCGGAAAGCACCGGAACCATGAGGTTCATGGCGATGCCGCCGATGATCTTGAGCATCGCAGCAAAGCTGTTGTAGTCAGACGCCGTCGAATCGAAGGACGTAATGCCCCACAGGAACGAAACGGCGGTCAGGACACCACCGGCAACGACGAAGACCAGCATATGGCTGACGCCGTTCATGAGGTGCTTATAGATGACGTGGCCGATGGACTCCTTCTCCTCGACTTCGTCCTCGACATCGGCAGCGGCTGCAACCGTGCTGTCGCCCTTAGCGGCGAGCGCGCGGTCAATCAGCTTACCGGCGGCCTCAACGGACAGGGCCTTGGAAACACCAACGGAAACCATGGGCTTGCCGGCGAAACGCTCAGCCTGGACATCCTTATCGGCTGCGACGACAACAGCCTTGGCGCCAGCGATCTCGCTCTTGGTGAGCTCGTTCTCGACACCGACCTGGCCATGAGTCTCGACCTTAATGGTCAGACCGCGCTCGGCAGCTGCCTTCTCCAGCGCTTCCTTCGCCATGAAGGTGTGCGCAATGCCGGTCGGGCAACCGGTGGCGGCGATGATGTCAAACTTAGCCATGTGTCCCTCCTTCTTGAGTACAGCGCCCGCGGGCGCTCCCCTACACGCGCCTCGATGCGCGTTTTTCCACAACTGAAAGATACCAACCTACCGTCCGCGTGAGAAGAGGCAAGGTGCAATTCTCCGGTGAAAGGTTCTTTCATAACCGTAAACGGTAGGTGAAAGTTTACCATCAACACTTGAAACGGCAAGGTGTATCTTGTAATTGGAAATGCCCGTATACTATGGCATTGCAAATCAAATTGGATTTTCATGCCAACCAGGAGCCATCCATGACCGATAGTAGCAAGAGCGCACTTTCCCTCATAAGCACCCATCAGGGATACAGCGAGTCCGAGCAGCGCATTGTCGACTATATATTGGAGCACCAGTCCGAGGCGCCGCGCCTCACGGCCGCTCAGCTCTCACGCGCCGCCGCCACGTCCGAGGCGACCGTTTCGCGCTTCTGCCGCAAGCTTGGCTTTGGTAGCTTCCGCAGCTTTCAGTTTTCGTTGGCGAGGGATTTGGAAAGCCAGCGTAACGAGGGCCTGACTGACGAGGTCTCGCTCGACAATATGGAGCAGAGCCTCAAGAATATCCTGGCTGCCAAGGTGAGCGAGCTTAATGCGACCATCGACGGGATCGACCACGATACGCTGGCGGCTGTTGTGCATGCCCTTAAGCATGCAGGGGTTATTGAGTTTGCAGCTGTGGGCAATACGAACGCGGTCGCGCTCGATGCGACGTTTAAGTTTTCGCAGCTGGGCCTGCGCTGCATGGCGAGCACCATTAGCGAGACATCAATCGGCTTTGCGCTCACGTTACGCCCGGGTGACGTCATCGTGCTTATCTCAAACTCCGGCAAATCGCGCCGATTGAATCGCATGGCAAAAGCGGCTCGCAACTGCGGCGCAACCGTAGTCGTCATCAGCAGTGACAGCAAATCCCCACTCGCGCGCCTGGCAGACTACACTTTTAATACCGTCAACCACGAAGCGCTGCTGACGACAGGCGACTTTGCGTTCTCCAAGATCAGTGCCACGATGATCATCGAAGTCATCTACAACTTCCTGCTGCCCGAGATTGAAGACGCGCGTGAGCATATCAGCTACTACGAGGAGCTCATCCAGCCGGATAAGGTCGTTGAGTAGGTAGATTGGGGAGCCGATAGACGCCCCTCGCCACGAAATCCGCCCATCTACTACGTTTTAACCTCAAGCGCCAACCATACACCCAAAATAGAGAAAACCGCAGGCGTTCTACCTGCGGTTTTCTTTTTGCAATTCTTGGCGTGGTTGCCGATGCCCTGCCAAACGTAGTAGATGGACCCGTTTCGTGGCGGCCGGATTGGACATACATGTGGCGGCTCGGCCTAGGCACGCGCCTCCGCAAGCATCTGTTTGGCGTGCGCCAGGCTTGCCTCGGACTGATCGCCGCTCAACATGCGGGCGATCTCGGCGGTACGCGCTTCGCCGGTTACCTCGTCCAAATGCGTCTGGGGAACATCGCCCGGTTCCTTACTGACAACATAATGCTTGTCGGCCATGACGGCGACCTGCGCCAAGTGGGTTACGACAATCACCTGATGCGTAGCGGCGAGATCTGCCAGCACGCCCGCGAGCGCACGCGCCGTGGAGCCACCGACACCAGCATCGACCTCATCGAACACGAGCGTATCGACACCATCGGCGTTACCCAAAACTACCTTACTCGCCAACATGACGCGGCTGAGCTCGCCGCCCGACGCAATTCGACGCAGGGGGCGCGGCGTCAAACCGGCACCGCTGCGGTATAGCAGCTCGTAGCTCGAAGGACCAACGGGCGTCCACTCAGCACGGGGAAGATCACGCGACTCCCAGACGAGCTCGGCACTACCCATCTCCAAGCGCGCCATCTGGCGGCCAACCTCGTGGCAGAAGCGCGGGGCCGCCGTATTGCGAGCGCGCTTAAGTGCCTTGGCAGCGGCAAACAACTCGCGCTCGGCGCTCCCGAGTGCCTCACGCGCCTTTTTGATCTGCTCATCGCCATCATCGACCAGGGACAGCAGTTCTTGCGAGCGATCGCGCATGGCGAAAACATCGTCCATAGTGGGACCCCACTGACGCAACAGGCCCTTGAGGTCGGAATACCGCTCACGCATGCGAGCGAGCTCGCGAGGATCGAAGGCGACCCCATCGCGATAGGCGCGCAGCTCGTTCGCGCAATCCTCAAGGGAGATACAGACATCCGAAAGCGCATCGGCAATGTCACCCAGTTTGCGATCGACGGTAGCCATACGGGAAAGCTCTGCCACGGCGCCGTTCACGGCATCGAGCGCTCCCCCTTCGGCGGCAAGCGATGCATGGGCATCGTTAGCCGTGGCAACCAGTACCTCGGCATGTACGGAGCGCGGCAGCAGTTGCTCGAGTTCCTCATACTCACCCGGCCTGGGGTCGACCTCGGCAATGCGCTCCAGGGCGAAGCGCGCCTCCTCGACACGACTCCCCTGCGCACGCGAGGCCTCCTCGACGCGACGGACCTCCTTGGCAGCCGCGCGCGAGGCTTTAAAGCAAGCACGGTACTGCTCGAGTGCCTCGAGTGCCGGGCGCCCTGCCCAGGCATCGACCATGGCAACGTGATGCGCCGGATCGAGCAGGCGCTGGTGCTCGTGCTGACCGCACAGATCCATCATCACGCCGACGCGCTCTGAAAGCTCGCGCACGCTGGCGATGCAGCCGTCAATCTTCACGCGGCTGCGGCCCTCGGCGGAAAGGCTGCGCTGTACGGTGAACCCTTCCGTGTCGTGCGGCCCGTCGAAGAGTCGTGCTTCGACGCTCGCGATCGCCTCGCCCTCGCGCACCGTCGACGAATCCGCGCGCTCGCCCAAAATAAGTTTGAGGGCCGAGAGCAGCGCGGTCTTACCGGCACCGGTCTCGCCGGTCAGGACAGTCAGGCCGGCACTCGGCACCAGCGCCGCCTCGCGAATAAGTGCAATGTTAGAAACCTGCAGCTCATCGATCATGACGGACTCCGTAGAATACGCGGCTCACCGAGTTATAGAAGCTCTCGGGGCCGTAATCGAGCAGCAGCACATCTCCGGGACCGCGGCGCACAGCCACGCTCTCAACGGTGCCATCGCAGGTAATAAACTGTCCATCGATAGCAATCGCCGGAACGCTCGGGCGATCATCGGACATAAAGATTTCGACGACATCACTCGGCGAAGTCAAGAAGGCACGGGCCTGAATGGTGTGCGGCGCAATGGGTACGCAGACCATGCCCGTATAGTCGGGACTCACGATGGGGCCCCCGGCACTGAGTGCGTAACCCGTAGAACCAGTCGCCGTGGACACGACCACGCCGTCGCCACGCAGTCGATCGATATGGTGGCCCGACACCGTGATGTCGAACTCGACCATATCGGACAGCGGACCGCGGGTAAGCGCCATGTCATTGAGGGCGAAGGTGCGCACGACATCCTTCGTACCGTCTTCGCGCACGGACACGATATCCGCAGCGATGGTGGCGCGACGGCTCACGTGCAGCTCGCCGGAAAGGGCGTCGCTCACGACCTTAAGAATGTCGCGCTCCTCGGGGCTCGCAGCAGTTAAAAAGCCCAGGTGACCATAGGAAAGACCGAGGATAGGAATCTCGCGATGGTTGAGGATGCGGGCAGCACGCAGCAGCGTGCCGTCGCCGCCGAGCGTAATGACCAGATCGGAGCCGTCAATATCAGGCGTACTTTGAATCTTCGATCGCTGGTCGGCAGCCCATGCGACCTCATAGCCCTGGCGCGTCAGCCAAAGCTCGAGCATCAGGCCGCTCTCGACCGCCTCTTGCTTGTAGTAATTGGGAACCAGAAAGACCTTCATAGCGTTGCAGCTTTCTCGCTCAAAACCGATACCTGGGATTGCAGCTCATCGTCGGCACGTTCACCGGGGGCAAATCTCGTGCCGTACAGGAAAAACTCAACGTTGCCCTTGGCACCATGAATGGGCGACACGCACACATCGACCGGGAACAGGCCCTTGGCAGCAAAGAGTTCAACCACCGCCACGAGTGTATCGCGGCGCACGGCGGGATCGGTCACAATACCGCCCTCGCCCACCAGCGCCGCCGGAGCCTCAAACTGCGGCTTTACGAGCGTGCAGAATGCACCCGTAGGCGCCAGGCACGCCAGCACCGCATCGATAATGTTCGCGATGCTGGTAAACGAGACATCGCACACAGCCAGGTCGAGAGCGCCGGCATAGCCGAGCTCGGGCAACTGCGTCACATTCGTGCGCTCGTGGAGCGTCACACGATCGTCTTGGCGCAGCGACCAGTCGAACTGGGCACGGCCCACGTCGACCGAGACAACGGTCGCGGCACCACGCTTGAGCAGGCAATCGGTAAAGCCGCCGGTAGAGCAGCCCACATCCAGACAGGCAAGGCCCGTCGGATTGATGCCAAACGCATCAAGCGCGCCTTCGAGCTTAAGACCGCCGCGGCCAACATAGGGAATGCGTCCCTTCACGTGCAGTGGCAAGCCCGGGATCACCTTAAGGCCTGGCGAAGTCAAACGCTCGCCGCCACTCGAGACCAAGCCGGCCATAAGAGTGCGAAGGGCATCCGCGCGATCGGCGCAGATGCCCTGTGAAATCAGTTCGTCATCAAGACGCACGCGTTTCATGAATGCAATCAACCATTCGTATCCGGAGATGCGGCCTAGTTATCCTGGGATTCGTTTGCCGCATCCTCATCGTATTCCTGTTCGAGTTTATCGGCCTCACGCGGCGTCAACTCAAACTTGTCGACCATATCGACCGCGCGGGAGCCCAGCTCAATCGCTTCATCAAACAAATCGAGCGAACGCTCCAAGGACGTATCCTTGGAGCGAACGGTAGCGATGATCTGATCCAGACGGTCCGAGATCTCATCAAAGTTACGGACAGAACCCTCTGGCATGACTACTCCTCGACGGAGTCGATGTCAGCCTCGGCGGCGTCCGCATCCTCGGCCAGCACGCCAGCCTCAGCCTGAGCAACCGCAACCTTGGCGGCAGCCTCGGCAGCCTGTGCCTCCTCGCGAGCGCGATCTTCGGCCAGCAGCTCCTGGTATAGGTCCTCGCCCGGCAGCTCCTCGCTGCGAGCGATCTTACCCAGCACGCCGTTGACGAACGACGCGGACTGGTCGGTGCCATAGGCCTTGGCAAGCTCGACGGCCTCGTTGATCACGATGGCGTCAGAGACCTCCTCGTCGGTGAGGAAACGCATCTCGTAAACGGCGATTCGCAGCAGGTTGCGGTCGGCGCCGGGCATGCGCATAAGATCCCAGTTCTTGGCAACAGAGCGCAGAGCACAGTCGATGCGGTCGATATGCTCATAGGCACCGCGGCACAGCTCCAGCGCATAGGGGTCGAGGGGACCCTTCGAGATCAGGAAATCACCCTCGAGGACGCGCTCGAGCGGACTGTCCGTGGCCTCGGCCTGGAACAGCAGCTGCAGCGCCTGACTGCGGGCAAGCGTACGCCCGCGATAAACCTTAAGGCTCAAAGGTTACTCCTTGGGGAAAACGAGGCCGTCAATGCAAACGTCAACGCGCTCGACCTCGACGCCCACCTGAGCATCGATGGCAGCGACCACGGCGGCGCGAACGGCCTCGGCGAGTTTCTTGAACGGATAGCCAAAGAACACCACGACACGCACGGTGAGTGCGAGTTTGTCGCCGACGACCTCGGCCTCAACCGCCGGCTCGGAAGCCGGGGCCTTGGACGAGAGCATCATGGAGACAAGGTTGGTGGCAAGGTCCTTGACGCCAACGGAGGCGATGCCCTCGACATCGGACACGGCGCGCGAGACGATGGCGGTCAGAACATCGGGCGAAATGCCGATGCCGTCAATCTTGATTTCCTGGGGCATGAGTCCTCCTAGAAGAGTTGGTTGCTAGACGCGGGAGACGAACTTGCCGTCGCGGGTGTCAACCTTGATGACCTCGCCCTCGTTGAGGTACATGGGGACCTGGATGACAGCGCCGGTGTCGATCGTGGCCGGCTTGGTGGAACCCTGGACGGTGTCGCCCTTAAAGCCCGGGTCGGTCTGGACGATGGTGGTCTCAATGAACATCGGCGGGGTCACGCCCATGAGCTCATCGTCGGCGAAGAGCAGCTGGCAGACGTCGTTCTCGCGCAGCCACTTGGAGTTCTCACCCACCATGTCCTCGGGAACGGGAACCTGCTCATAGGACTCGTTGTCCATGAAGATGTAGTCGGCGCCATCGTTGTAGAGGTACTGGAACTCGCGGGTGGTGAGCATGACGCTCTCGAACTTGGTGCCGGCGTTGCAGGTGTTCTCGACGACGCGGCCGCTCTTGATGTCGCGGGTCTTGTAGCGCACAAACGCGCCGCCCTTGCCCGGCTTGACATGCTGGAACTCGACGATGGTGTAGACCTTGTCCTTGATGCGGAGACCGAGGCCGTTCTTGAAGTCGGCGGTAGAAATGGTAGGCATAGCGACCTTTCTTGTTATGGGCAGAACGCACAAGCGTCCAAATTACATACGACAGAAATTATACACTTGCAGACGGCGCCTGCGGCGAGCGCATAAAAAGAGAACGCGGGGCGTCCGAATCGATCCGGACGCCCCGCCCCAAACTATCTACCGAAGTAGACTAGCAGTCGATAACGTGCAGGTCGTGCGGGGTCTTGGTGAAGGGCTCGTAGCCGTTCTCGGTGACCACGCCGTAGTCCTCAAGGCGCACGCCACCCACGCCGGGCAGGTAGACGCCGGGCTCCATGGTGACAACCGAGCCGATCTCGATGGTGTTCTTGCTGCGGTTGAAGTTGGGCAGCTCGTGGATGTCGATGCCCACGCCGTGGCCCAGACCATGGTTGTAGTAATCGCCATAGCCGGCATCGCCGATGATCTTCTTGGAAAGCTTGAAAATGTCGTTGCCCTCGACGCCCGGGTGGATGGCGGCGACGCACTCCTCGTGCGTACGGCGCACGAGCGCATACAGGTCGAGCTGCTCCTGCGTGGGCTCGCCCATCACGACGGTGCGCGTCATATCGGAACGATAATCGCAGTAGCCCGCGCCGTAATCCATGAGAACGAAATCGCCCTTCTCGATGACGCGGTCGCTCGGCACGGCATGCGGGTTGGCGGTGTTGGGACCGCTCGCCACGATGGAGCCGAAGGCAAGGCTGTCGGCGCCGTTGGCGAACATAAAGTTCTCGAGCTCGTTGCGAACCTGCTTCTCGGTCATACCGGGCTTAATAAAGCCGAGCATGTGCTGGAAGGCGGCGTCGGTGATCGACTGTGCATGGCGCATGAGCTCGATCTCCTCGGCATCCTTGATGGCGCGCATCTTGCGGATGTCGTCGTGCATCAGCGGCAGCATGCAGGCGACGGAACGGTCCTCCAGGCCGCGCTGAATACCCTGGTAGAAGTTAATCTGCATATCGTCCTCGACAGCGCAGACACGGCACTTGTTAGCCGCAATCTTGCCGGCGACCCAGCCGGGGATGGTACCCTCGTCCATGTCGTAGACCCAGGGGCTGCCGGCGGGCGTGTTCTCCTCAAAGCTGTTGAGGTAGCGCGAGTCGGTGTGGAACAGGCACTGGTCGGCCGTAATAAACGCAGCGTGCGGGAACTCGAAGGTGTAGTCGAAGACGCCCTTAACGCCCGTAAGCCAACGAAGGTTGGCCTCGTCGCGCACCACGATGGCGTCGTAGCCACGCTCGGCCATCAGGACACGGACACGCTCGATACGACCGGCAGGACCGGCAGCAAACTCAGACATGCAGATTCCTTTCTTGTTGTCTCTATATAGACGGGACGGGTCTCAACCGAACGATGGAATCGCATGCGATCCGCAACCGATTGAAAACCCGCCCCTCAACATGATACGAAAGACGATGGAAGTCAATAAATCTTAGAGAAGTTCTTTGCGAGAAGCCAAGTAGGCGTGAGCATGGCGCTCAAGAACCTCGTCCTCAACGTTCGTTAGGCGAATGGCGCCGAGTGCCGCGGGCAGCGGCAACATGCTGCGGTTTGAGCGAACAAACTGCTGCCTACGGAACTCCTCAATATATGCGGCAGGCTCCAGATCGAAGGCAAGTTCCTCGATACCAAAGTCCTCCAGGCAGTCATCGACATCAAACACATAGTCGATATCGAAGTCGCAGGCATCATGTGCTAGGCGCGCCTCAAAGCGCATGCCCTCAGACAACAGCTGGTAGGCAGGGACCTGCGAAGCGGCATCGCCCAAGCAGGCGCGCAGGGTGCGCTCCCCCGTCTTGCCAAAATCGAGCGCATGGCGAGCGCTCGGGTTCGTGGCCGTCAGCACGTCCTTGCGGGCAGTCTGAGACCATTGGACGGCATTGACGAGTGCGACCTCCTCGCCCGCGAGAATCTCGGGGACGGTCTCAATAAACTGATTCCAGCGGGACTTGCTGCTCGAAAGCATGGTGCCAACAAGTACCACAAAGCCGAGCTTGAGGTCCTCGGGGTCCGTCTCGCGAACAAGGTCGAGGTCACACACGACCAAGCCCGGTTCGGGACGAAACGCGATAGCGGGAAGCGCATTGGCCGACGAGGCGACGAGCGGCTTCATGGTCGTCGCGACCGTGAGCATGGCGTCGAACGTCGTCGGCAGCAGCGCGCACTCGGTGCGACCGCACCACTGGTTGGCGCACCAGCTAACAACCGAGCAGGTTGCGGCATCGCCAACGGCGACAACCAGATCGTCGCAGGTAATGCCGTTGGCAGACAAGGCGCCAAAGATAGCATCGGCATCGGCCAGCGTAGCACCGGCAGGCGAAACCTCGAGGGAGAGCTGTGACATGACAAAACCGGCATCAACCAGCGCATGCTCGACGACATCACCAAAACGCTCGGATGTGACGTCGTTCCAAACCACCATCGCGCGCTTAGGCTTGCCCACGGCCGAGGCAAACATGCGCGAAAGCTCATCGAACGCACCCAATCCGACACGGACATCGACGCTGCGGTTTTGGAAATTGATCAGTTGACGGCGAATCATAGCAGTCCACGCTCCAAAAGCATCTCGGCACAAAGATAGGAAACGTCCTCGAAGGACTTGTTGCGAATATCAAGGGTAATATCGGCGGCCTGGCGATACAGCGGACGGCGATGCTCAAACAGACGCGCGGCATGCTCGGGCGAGCGGAAATCGGGGCGCGTGTCGGACCGACGAATCTGGCGAATCGAATCCTCGAAGTCGCCCTCGAGGTACACGCACGTACCCATTTCGTGCATCAACTCAATATTCACCGGCGTCTCGACAATGCCGCCCCCGCACGAAACCAACAGGCTACGTTCGCTTTGGAGCGAACGGAGCGCCGAGGTCTCGAGCTCACGAAAACGATCCTCGCCCTCGGTCTCAAAAATCTCGGTTACCGACTTGCCGCAGCGGCGCACGACCAGGCGGTCGGTATCGATAAAACGCCGTTTGAACATAGTGCCGACGTTGCGCGCGAGCGTCGATTTGCCCGCGCCCAAAAAGCCGATAAAGAAGATATGGTCGCAGCCGTGTTTAGTGTGCTGGGACATAGCGAGACCTATTCCTCGCAGGGAAGGTCGCGCAGGGCCCGGCGCTCAAAGATACGGAAGATCTGCGTATACCACAGGTCCTGCGTCGCCTGCGGCTTTACAAGGATGGTATCGACGCCGGCGAAATTGCCGCTCCACACGTCTGTGTAAAGCTGATCACCGATCAGCACCGCCTCGTCGGCCGTGGCGCCGAGGCGCTTAAGACCCGCCTTGAGGGCAAACGGCGCCGGCTTCATGGCGTGGCTGATGGCCTCGAGTCCCAGCTCGCGTGCAGAGCTCATGACCTGGTCGCGATGCCAGTTGTTGGACACCATGCACAGCTTGAAGCCTTTGGCGCGGGCGGCGTCAAGCCAAGCGGAAACCGCGGCGGGAACCTGCTCGGTGTCGCGCGGCACCAGGGTGTTATCGCGATCGAGCAGAATGGCGCGTTTGCCGTCGGCCCACAGGGTATCGAGGTCGATGCGATCGACCGAGGAAACGTATCGTTTGGGGCTAAAAATCCTCATGCTAATTCCAAGACTGTTGATGCTCTTCGTAGGTTTGCGAGAAGTACTCCTCGTCCTGCGTAATGTAGAAATACAGGTCATCGGAGTCGGTCGGCTCAAGCGTGGCCTTAAGCGCCTCGAGCGACGGAGAGCAGATGGGCGTGGGCGGCAGGCCCTCGTGCTTATAGGTGTTATACGGACTATCGCTCTGCAGGTCGTCGGCGGTAACCTCGCCACCGGTGACATACATCATGGTCGCATCGCTGTTGAGATAGCGCAGACCGTCGAGCTTGCCGGCAAGGCGGTTGTAGAAGACCGAGGCCACGTGCGCACGTTGATCGGCGTTGAGGCCCTCGCGCTCAATGATAGAGGCCAAGTTGACGATGTCGTAGTCGGACATCTCCACACCATAGCGCTCCTTGATCTTGGCTTCGCAGCTCGCAAAGTCAAGCGACTTGTACTCGGTCTTAAACTGATCGAGCATAGCACGAATCACGTCATCGGCCGTCGGCGAATCGCCCAACGAATAAGTCTTGGGGAACAAGAAACCCTCAAGCGAGTCGTTGGCGGCGCCCTTAAGGAAGCTATAGTCGTCCACGTAGTTGGAGGCCTTGGCCTGGTTGAGGAAGTCTTCCTTAGAGATGCCGTCGTAGGCCTGGGCCACACGGTCGGCGACTTGATCGACCGTTAGGCCCTCAGGGATAGTCAGCGCATTGGAGCCCGCGTTGGGACCTTCCATGAGCTGCTGAACAACCTTGGTCGCATCCATGAGCGTGGTAAACGAATAGGTGCCAGGCTTGAGCGACATATCGGCGTTGAGCTTTTTCACCGCCGCATAGTAATCCTTGGGATTTTCGACGATATGGTTCTCGGAGAGAATCGAGGCGATAGTATCGCCCGAAGCACCGTCGGGAATGGTCACCGTAACCTGCTGACCAGCCGTGACCTTGGTATCTCCACCGGCGAAGAAGCCCTTGACGGCCGGCACGACAAAGAAAGCGATCGCAGCAAGCGCAAGCACCGCCACCACAACGCCGATGATCATGGGAACCGGAGCACTCTTCTTTTGAGCACCGCGACGAGCATGCGTGTTGTAGCTCGAGCGGGTCGCCGGAGCAACGCCATGCGAACCGCGAGTGTGATGCGAATGCGATTGAGGGGCCTGAGTTCGCTGGGTAGGTGCCTGCTGCTTAAAGCGGGTACCGCCTGCAGGCTGGGCCGTACGAGCAGTGGGCTGCTGAGCCGCGTGAGAAGCCGAATGCTGAACAGAACGAGCAGAAGGCTGCTGACCCGTCCGTTGAACAGGTTGGGCCGAATGAGAGAAGGACTGCACCGAGCGCGCGGCAGGCTGAGCTGCGCGCTGCGTCGGCTGTGCCGGACGCTGGCCAGGCTGAGCAGGGCGCGACGCCGGCTGCCGTGTACGATTCTGCTGGCGCGGATCGGAAGCGCTAGGCATGCGAAACCTCCTCGTTTTTACGATCGAGCCACGTCTGCAAAAACAGGCTGGCGGCAATCATGTCGATCTTGCCCCTCATCTGCTTTTCGTTGAGGCCCTGCTCGCGCAGGATACGCTTGGCCTCTTGCGAAGACAGACGTTCGTCCTCAAACTCCAGTGGAAGATCGAGCTTGTCGGCAATCTTTTGCGCCACGGCGGCAACGCGCTCGGCCTGGGGGCCGGGCTCACCGGCCATGGTCAAGGGACGTCCGCTAACCAGGATGTCGGGCTCATAGTCCTCGACCAGGTAGCGGAACGTCTTGGCCATACCGGTGACCTCGGCGGCCGGGAGCACCTTGACGGGCATCGCCATCATGCCATCACGGCTCGAGACGGCGATGCCGATCCTGGTCTCCCCTATGTCCAGCGCAAGCGCGACCACAGCGACTACCTAGATTCTTAGGCGCCGAGCGCGGTCTTGGCGGCCGCGAGGGCATCGGCGATGCCGGCGGCATTCTTGCCACCGGCCTGGGCCATGTTGGGACGGCCACCACCGCGACCGTCGACCAGACCCGCGATCTGCTTGATCACGTTACCGGCGTGGAACCCGGCCTTCACGGCGTCATCGGAGCCGGCAGCGAGCAGGGCCGGAGTGCCCTTCTCAGTCACGCTTGCGACGACACAAGCGACAGGGCCGGCGACCTTCTGGTGCACGGTATCCCATACGTTGCGCAGGTCGGCAGCTTCAAGGCCCTGGAGCTCAGCAACGACGAGCTTGTAGCCACCGAGCTCGACAGCACCCTCGATGGCGCTGGAGATCGCATCGGAAGAGCCACCGGTGAGCGCCTTCTTGAGTTTATTGGACGTCTCGCGCAGCTCGACCTGCAGGTTCTCCACACGGGCGGGAACCTCGTCGACGCGGCACTTGAGCGCAGCGGCGGCGGCGTCAACGAGTGCCAGGCGGTCGGCCATATAGTCGAGAGCACCCTTGGAGGTCACGGCTTCGATACGGCGGACATTGGAGCCCGTGGAGGACTCGGAAATGATCTTGAACAGGCCAATCTCGGCGGTATTGGCGGCATGGGTGCCACCACAGAGCTCGCGGGAGAACGGCTGGTCCTCGGCGCCCACGGAGACGACGCGGACGACATCGCCGTACTTCTCTCCAAACAGAGCGACAGCGCCGGCAGCCTTAGCCTCGTCGATGCCCATAACACGGGTCACAACCGGCTTGGAGGCGAAGATCTGCTGGTTGACCAGGTCCTCTACAGCCTTGAGCTGCTCGGAGGAAAGGGCCTCGAAGTGCGTGAAGTCAAAGCGAAGGTGCTCGGGCGTCACCAGCGAGCCGGCCTGGGAGACGTGCTCGCCCAGGACCTGCTTAAGGGCAGCGTCGAGCAGGTGCGTGGCGGTGTGGTTGCGGCGCAGGAAGCCACGGCGCTCGGCGTCGAGCGCGGCGGTAACAGCGGCACCGACAGTCAGCGTGCCATCGGCAACGTGCGCGACGTGGGCATACAGGCCGTTGTGGTTCTTGGTGTCGGCAACGGTCAGAACAACGCCCTCAGCGGAAAGCTTGCCGGCGTCGCCCTGCTGGCCGCCCATCTCGGCATAGAACGGGGTGCGGTCGAGCACGACCTCGACGTCCTCGCCGGCGGCAGCGGAATCGACGGACTCGCCGTTGCGCACGATGGCGACAACCTTGGCGCCCTCGATCACATCGTTGTCATAGCCGTCGAACTCGGTCGCAGCGACCTTGTCGGAAAGCTCGACCCACACATCGTTGAAGCTGCCCCAGGCATCGCCCTTGGCGTTAGCGCGGGCGCGGGCCTTCTGGTCCTCCATGCAGGCAGTAAAGCCGTCCATGTCGACGTCGTGACCGGCGGTGCCGGCGATCTCGACGGTCAGGTCGATGGGGAAACCAAAGGTATCGTGCAGCTTAAAGGCGACATCGCCCGGAAGCACAGCGCCCTCGGCAAGCGCTGCCAGAGCCTCGTCCAGGTAAACGCGGCCGTTGTCGAGCGTCGTGGAGAAGCGCTCCTCCTCGGAGGCAACGATACCCTTGACGAGCGCGACGTTCTTGAGCAATTCGGGATAGGCCTCGCCCATCTGAGCGTTGACCTCGTCGATAAACTTGGTCAGGAAGGCACCCTCGATGCCCAACAGGCGACCGTGGAACACGGCGCGGCGGAGCAGGCGGCGAAGGACGTACTCACGACCCTCGTTACCGGGAAGGATGCCGTCCGAGATCATAAAGTCGACAGCACGGGAGTGGTCGGCGATGATGCGCAGGGAGCGGCTGGCACCGGAGTAATCGTCGGCGTCATAGGTCTTGCCGCTGATCTCCTCGCCCAGCTTGATGAGATGCTGCATCAAATCGCCGTCGTAATTGGCGGTCTTGTGCTGCATGATGGCGGCCATGCGCTCCAGGCCCATGCCCGTATCGAGGTTGCGGTGCGGCAGCTCCGGCATGGAGCCGTCCTCCTGACGGTCGTACTGGGTAAACACGAGGTTCCAGAACTCAAGGAAGCGGTCGCAGTCGCAGCCAGGCTTGCAGTCGGGGCTGCCGCAGCCGACCTCCTCGCCCATGTCAAAGTAGATCTCGGAGCACGGACCGCAGGGGCCGGTGGGGCCAGCGGCCCAGAAGTTGTCGTCCTCGCCCAAGCGGGAGATGTGGTCCTCGGCAACGCCCAGAGAACGCCACACGTCGTGGGTCTCGTCGTCCTCGGTAAAGACGGTGAAGTACAGGCGGTCGAGCGGCAGCTTGAACTCCTTGGTGATGAGCTCAAAGGCCCAGGCGCAAGCCTGCTCCTTGGAGACGCCGCCAAAAGAGAAATCGCCGAGCATCTCGAAGAACGACAAGTGACGGCCGTCCTCGCCGATGCAATCGATGTCATTGGTGCGGACGCACTTCTGGCAGGAGATCGCGCCGATCTCCTTCATGGTCTTCTTGCCCTGGTAGTACTCCTTAAACTGGTTCATGCCGGCATTGGCAAGCAGCAGCGAAGGATCGTCGGGGACGAGGGACGAAGAAGGATAGAGCTTAAGACCGCGCTCCTCAAAGAAGTTGAGGAACTTGGAGCGAATCTCGGCCGTAGTCATTGACGGGTAGTCAGCACTCATAGAGGGAATCTCCTCGGTTTCACATCGAAACAGTTCAAACGTAACGATATTACCATCCCACCGCGCAAGTGCAAAAAAGAGGGCCGGCACAATGCCGGCCCTTCAGCGAAATTGCATGTTAGCGCGTATGAATATTAATCCGAATTACCCCGCTAGTTGTCATCATCGTCCATGGAGCCGTCGATGCCGGTTTTGGTATCGTCGTCCGAGTTGGAGTCATCGTCCTTGGCAAAGGGGTTCTTGAAGAAGCCCGTGGCATCGGGTTGCAAACCCGAGAGCTTGATCCAGGGATTATCGAACTCGGGCTTGGGCATGGCCTTGGCCTCGGGCGCGGTCTCGTTGCCGATGAGCTCGGACTCGTAGATGAAGGTGTCGTCGCCGAGCGCGTCATAGGCGGCGACCGGGTTGCCATCGGCATCGCGGTACGGTGTGCCCTTAAACACGGCGCCGTCATAGGCCACAAGCTGGCGGCCGGTCTCATTCTCGAAGTAGTACACGAAGATACCCTTGAGGGCCGCACAAAGCGGGATGGCAATAATCATACCGATGGGGCCCATGAGTGCCGACCCAATAACGAGCGCCGTGAGACTCATGATGGGATGCACCTGCACCGAGCTCTGCATAACCTTAGGGGAAATCACGTTATCGGTGACGTTTTGCGCGACCATCGTCACGATGAGCGTCCATAACGCCAACATGGGGCTGAACATGAAACCGAGCACTGTGGCGATTGCTGCGCTCACCCAAGGACCGACGACCGGAACCAAATGCATGATGCCGGTAAAGATAGCCATGAGCGCCGCATACGGATGGCCGATGATCATAAAACCGATAAAGGCGAGGAAACCACCGCAGATGGACGTCACGACCATACCGCGCATATAGCCGCCGACAGAGCGAGAAAGGATGGCGACCATAAAGCGGTACGAGGTCTCCTTCTCCTGACCGATGATGGTGCAAATCTCGTGGTGCATGCGAGGGTAGTCGCAGGCCATCCAGTATGCAAGCACCAGACCAAGGAAGATCACGAACAACTGCGAGGCCGTATTGGTGATGAGCGGGAACACGCCGCGGCCAAGCTCGGCAGCGATCTGAGACACATACTTCGATGCCACGGCAACCAGGGACGAAAGATTATCGTCCAAATACTCCTTGAGCGGCGTGTTGTTGAGCGTCTTGGCATGCGAGATCATCTCATTGAGATCGCCACCCGCAACACGAAGCTGCTCGGGCAGGCGGCTCAGGACTTCCATGATCTGACCAAAGAGAATCGGCGACAAGATGCAAACGACACCGACGAGCACGGCAACAACAACAATAAGCGCGATAAGCGAACCGATGCCACGATTCACGCCATGGTGCTCGAGCCAATTGGTGATCGGGGACATCACAAAAGCAATGATGGAGCCGACGGCAAGAAACTCAATAACCGGTGCCAGGATGCCCATGAGGTTAAAGATGACGGCAGCGATCACGATACAGCCGACGACAGCCCAAATGCGCAACGTCAGAATACGGGTATCGCGCAGCACGCGATCGGTTTGTTGGGGGTGCTCACTCATGAACGAATCATCACTCCGTCGGGGTCGATCTTGTCCTGAATCTTCTTAAGCGTGCGGCGCAGCAGACGCGAAACCTGCACCTGAGAAATACCCAGCTTCTTGGCGATCTCGATCTGGGTCATGCCCTTCACAAAGCGCAGCTCGATCACCTCGCGCTCACGCGGCGAGAAATCGCGGATGGCTTCCTCGATCACCAGGCGGTCATCGGTAAAGTCGAGCTCGTTGTCATCGTCGGCGTAACGGTCGAGAATCGAGGGCGCATCGTCGGAATCGGACGCACCAGGAGCCTCGATGGGCACCGAGGTATAGGCCGAAGACGATTCCATAGCCTCGAGGACCTCATCGACAGTCACATCTAGATACTCAGCGATCTCCTCAACCTTGGGCGAACGCTGCAGCTCGTTGGTAAGTTTGTCAGTAGCCTGGTTGACCTTGGCCGAGAGCTCCTGCAGACGACGCGGTACGCGCACACTCCAGCCCTTGTCGCGAAAATGGCGTTTGATCTCGCCCAGGATAGTGGGTGTCGCAAACGTCGTGAACTCGAGTCCGCGCTCGGGATCAAAACGGTCGATAGCCTTGAGCAAGCCCAGATAGCCGACCTGCATGAGGTCGTCGAGCGGCTCGCCGCGATTCTTAAATTTGTTGGCAAGAAACCTTACCAGGTTCATATGGGACATGACGAGCTGTTCGCGGGCGTCCGGATCACCGGTCTCCTTGTAGCGACGAAACAGCTCGCGGGTTTTCTCCTTGTCCCAAGCGGTCTTGCCGCTCCGGGAACGTTCGGTCATATTAAATATCCGCCTTGAGGTCGAGGGAAAGCGTCAGGGGCGCCGCAGTCTTTTCGTAGGAGTCGCACACGCTCGCCAAAATAAGCTCGGCATAAACAGCAGCCTGGTCATCCTCGTCGACGGTGGCCTGATCGCCAAAGGTAAAGGTCATGCCAACGTGAGATTCATCGACATCGAATTTGATTGAGATGTCGTCGGAATCAACAGCCGTGCAGCCAAAGATAAAGGCTTCCTCGGCAGCCATGCGGATGTCCTCGATGCGATCGACAGACATAGAGCACAGGGCACCAACGTTGGCTGCCGTCATGCGCACAAGGCGAGCGAGACGCGGGTCACCGGCAACGGTCAGCGTGATAGGGCAGGTTGCTTCGCTACTCATCGCAGGACTCCTCAGAGGTCTCGGCGGGCGTATAGGTGTAATACTGAGCCGGCTTGGATACAGACTTCTGACCATCATCGTCGCCCGCGGCGGCCTCGTCCTCGCCAATTAGGACGCGCTCGGTAGGCTGCTCGGCCTCCGCAGCGGCAGCGGCGAGCTTGCGATCGGCGTCGGCTGCAGGAGCCTTCACCTTATTGAAGAGCTTCTGCACAGCACCGGCGGCAGAGTCGGTCACGCTCGACACAGCATTGCTGGCCTCGGCCATGCTGCCCGTAACCTCGGAAATGTCGCGAACCACGGCTTCGACCTCTACGAGATTAGAGGTAAGGGCATCAACTGCCGTCTTGCTCGACTTAAGCAGCGGCTCCATCTGGGCAAGCGCCGGCGTAAGCTCATCGACAGCGCCATCGAGCTTTGCCACCACAGGCTGAGCCTCGGCGATGGTGTTGTTGAGGTCGTTCACGGTCTTATCGAGCGAGTCGACAACATTGCGGGTCTTGCGCAGGGTAAGCGCGAGCTCAGCGATGGCCCACACGCCGGCAACGGCGAGCAGCAGCAGGGCGATTTGAATGGGACTCATACAAGCCTCCCGGAAGAATCGAAATACAGACGCTTTTCATGGTACCCCAAAGGGGACCGAACATGCCAAGAGCAGCAACGTGGGACAAAATTATCAGCAGCTACTTCGGTGCATTCCCGCTGCGGTCGCGTTCGCTTTGCTCTACGCGCCACTCTTCCCAGCCGCGCCCGGCAGGCTGCCAGAACGCACCGCGCTCCAGCCCCTCGGGCAAATAGCGCTGATCGACCCAGCCTTCGGGATAATCGTGCGGGTATTTATACACACCGTAGTCGTCGCTGCCTGGGCGATGACGATCGCGCAAATAACTCGGCACCTCGCGAAGCCCACTAGAATGGATATCGGCCAGCGCCGCATCGATCGAAGCCTCACACGCGTTGGATTTAGGGGCCAAACACACATAGAGTGCAGCCTGAGCCAGGTTAATACGGCACTCGGGATAGCCAATGACCTCGGCAGACTTAAACGCGGCATGTGCCACCAAAAGCGCCTGCGGGTCGGCGTTGCCAACGTCCTCAGAAGCATGAATCATAATACGGCGAGCGATAAACTTGGGATCCTCCCCCGCATCAATCATGCGCGCGAGCCAATAGATCGTGGCATCGGGGTCGCTACCGCGCATGGACTTAATGAACGCACTGATAATATCGTAGTGCATGTCACCGTTTTTGTCATACGAAAACCCACGGCGCGGATTGGCGATCTTCACATCGTCGACCGTGATGGGATACCGCTCCCCCGCCGCCGGAGCCGGCGTCCCATCGGTATCGGGACGCGTGACGGCAATCTCGCTCGCCAACTCAAGCGTCGTCAGGGCCGAGCGTGCATCACCCGCAGCCAGCGCACAAATGGTCTTGACTGTATCCTCATCGGCCGAGAACTTACCGTTCAGACCATGCGGAGCCTCGAGCGCACGCTCGATCAGCGTGGCAATGTCCTCGTCCTTAAGGTGTTCGAGTTCCACGACTCGACCACGTGAGAGCAGCGCCGAGTTGACCTCGAAGTACGGATTCTCCGTCGTAGCGCCAATCATAATGACGGTACGGTTCTCAACGGCATGCAGCAGGGCATCCTGCTGCGACTTAGAGAAGCGGTGAATCTCATCGATGAATAGAATGGTGCGGCGGTCGTACGTATTCAGGCGCGTCTTGGCCTCGTCGATCACGCGGCGCAAGTCCTTTACGGTGCCCGTCACGGCGCTGACCTCGACAAACTCGCTCTTGGTATGGTTGGCGATAATATGGGCCAGCGTCGTCTTACCCGTACCGGCCGGCCCGTACAGAATCACGCTCGAAAGCACGTCGTGCTCGATCGCGGCACGCAACCATGAGCCCTTACCGACGGCCTTTTGCTGGCCCACATACTCGTCGAGCGAATTGGGGCGCATGCGCACCGCAAGCGGCGCATTCTGAAAGGAACGCTCGCGCGTCGAAGCAGAAAAAAGGTCGTCCATAGCCATCCCATGCATCAATCAAAAACGTTTTCCACAAACAGTATACCGAATAAATACGAACTACCGTTCGTTAATATAGGTACGATGCGGAAACTTTAGACCCGGGAACAGCTTGCTCGTCAGCTCGCAGAAATAACCGTCCGTCATGCTCGCGATGTAATCCACCACGGCTTGATCCTTGTCGTCCTGCCAGGCATAGGTGCGATCGTAGTAGGAAAGCTGCTGCTCAATGCGCGAAATATGGTGCTTAAAGATATAAGAGGACTCGTCGCCACTGTTTAGATCCCGCAGGCAACGGTCGTAGAGCTTTTCGAACGCCTCGCGCAGCTCCGCCTCGGAATCGCCTTCGATACCGCCTTTGCTATAGATCTTCTCATAGTTCTCGCGCTTGGCTCGGCGAATTTCCTCAAACAGGTCCTCGCTCATCTCGATGCGCGGCTTACCATAGCTATGCTCAACGATATCGATGGAAGCGTGCGTGAGGATCCAGCTGTTATAGGCGCCGCCCCGACCATCGTCAAAAGCGTCGGGCGAAAGCAGACCCGCCGCGATCGCATCCTGACGGTCACGACCGACGTAGGCAAGAATATCCGAGATGCGAACGACGCAGCCTTCGAGCGTCATGGGACGCAGATGCTCAATTGCGCTATAGCCCGTGGCAATGCAATCCTCAACCGTCTGGTCAAACTGGTCAAAGGAGCTCATGTCCGAGAGCTCAAACACACGCTGCTCGTACTCGCCGTTATGGCATAGCACGCCATCGAGCGTCTGAAGCGACACATTACGGCCGTAGAGTGCATCGAGCACACGAACTGATTGCACGTTATGGAAAAAGTAACGACCCGTGCGCTCGTGGTAAATATCATTGAGGAATCGCTCACCGGCATGGCCAAAGGGCGTATGTCCCAAGTCGTGGCCCAGGCCAATCGCCTCGATCAGATCGCAATTGAGCCCCAGGGCGCGACCGATATCGCGCGCAATGCGGGAGACAAGCTGCACGTGCAAACCGCGGCGTGACAGATCATCGTTGCTGCGAAAACTGAAGACCTGCGTTTTGCCTGCATAGCGCGTGTATGCGGGCAGATGCAGAATCTTTTCGGTATCGCGCATAAACGCCGGACGCATAAGCGTGCCTTTGTCAGCGTCGCGATCAATACGACGAATGGCCTGATCGTCGTTGCAACGATACGGGTTAACATAGCCCGAAGCACGATCGGCGGCAATGTGCTCGACAAGTTCGGGCGACAACGCCGAGGGAATACGGTCCATGCGCGCCTTGATGACGGCTGTTTCTTGATTAGTTGCCATGGCATGCTCCTTAAGAAGGATGCGCAATCGGTTACAAAGTGCAGCCCACGACCTCGATTATGGCAAAAATCGGTACCAAAAACGGCAGCAATGGCAGAGAGCGCGATTTTGTGATGAGGCAGGCAATGGCAAGGCCTAGGAGCGCGGCGACAAATGCCACGATGCCGCCCATAGGATCGAAGGTGCAAAGCGCGAAGAGTGCCTTGGCGTCCCCCATGCCAATGCCCGAGGTTTGGCGAAAACGACGCCAGAGGGACTCAGTCAGCACAAGGGCAAGGTAGACGATGACCGCAAGACCTGCGTGGTCAAGTGCTGTGTTCAAACCGAGGTCGAGCCAGACGCCTGCAAGAGCCGCCACCGCACACGCGGCGACAAGCTCATTGGGAAACCGTCGCTCGCGGGCATCAATCGCCGCGCCGGCAAAGATGCAGAGCCAAAACGGGATATATACCATCGTGCACCTCCATGGACAGCTGCTCAAATGCAAAAACCACCACAAAGGTGCCTGTGAACTGCGCCCCGAAACTTGGACTGAATAAATAGCGACTACGCCGCAAGGGCC
>CAUATU010000034.1:0-23613 GCA_958432255.1 uncultured Collinsella sp. | reverse complement strand
AAAGGTTTCCCCGCCCTGCGCTCCGGCGTTGAGTCGTCGCGTGCTCGTTACAGAAAAGCAGATAAGAAGTTTGCGTGCCGTCCCTTATGGGGCGGCACGTTTTGTTTGGGGGGTCCCGGTCTCCACAATTTTCGTCAAGCTTTTGGTTAGATTTTGGTCAGTTGGCGTAAGGGTGGAAGGCCAAAAGATTGCTGGCGAAAAAAGCTCAGAGAAAGTGCTGGTAGGGGAGTTGTTGAGCTTTTCGACAGCTTTTGAGCAAAAGAAACTTTGTGGCTATTGCCGGCGATTGCGTTGTCGCGGTCATGGCGGTGCGGGATGCTGGTCGTAAGCGTCGAATGCTCCGATTTTGGAGGCCAGCATGGATCTGTTTCTTGAGACTCCGCAGCAACAAGCCGAGCGCATGCTGCGTCAGCAGCAACGACTCATGGAGATGCAAATGCAAGGGGCGGCAGTCCAGCCCTTTGCGCAGAATGTCGTGCCCGCTGCTGTACCCGCAGCTGTGCCCGGGTGCGAATCGGCACCAGAGGCCTATTCCGTACAGCAAGATTCATATGCGCAGGAGCTCGCGTTCGACAAGCGTCGTGCGCGTCGTCGCCGCGTGGGCCAGCGCCTGCGCACCTTGGCGATGATCGTGCTCATCCCGCTGGGGCTTGCAGTCATCTTTCTGGCGTCGTATGCGCTCACCTGCATTCTTAACGGTGCTTCGCCCAGCGAAGTGCTCCAACATCTGTCAGCCCTCGGCCAGCGCCTAGGCGATGTCATGACAACCATCCAGGTCGGTTGGGAAGGCTGACGTTTGCCACCATTGGTCTTCTTGGATGCAAGGATTATCGCCACGAGTGGAATCCTTGCATCTTACGGGCCCTATCGTGCGACTGAATAGTATTATTGTAGATGAATAATAACAGGATTTGATATGTATAAGCAGGATTTAGAGCAGACTCTGTTGGGCATTGACGAAGAGGCAGAGCTGGAAATAGGTCCAAGAGACGACAGGCCGAGCGTTGTATTGGTGGGAGGAAGCGCCTTCATGCTAAACGATGTGACGAATCGTTCGGTTACACATGACATTGATGTGTTTGAGGCAGACAGGTGCCTCCGCGAGATCATAGCTCGATACCCCGAGGTGAATGGTATGGCGGTGGCATATTGTAATCAGATGCCGTTCAATTACGAAGATCGTTTGATTCCCTTGGATATTGGGGCGCGCTTTATCAGGTACTTTACGCCATCCTTGGAGGACCTGGCGGTAATGAAGCTCTATGCCTACCGTCCGAACGACATCATCGATCTTCATAGTCAGGCATTCGTCGACCGACTTGATTGGGGGCTGCTCGAACGGCTTATATTCGACGAGGGAGAAGCACTGGCGTCGTCGCCTTCGGAGCGAGGCTATCAAGAGATGGTCTGTGCATACAGGCAATACAAAAAGGAGGTGCTCGGTTGAATCTGACCTTTGAGGGATTCTTAAAAGGCTATTGCCGAGAGCTATCCGGACAGCAGTCGCTGAGTTTTAGAAAATTGGTTGAGCAGGCGACGACGGATGCGCCGCGCGTGGCGGAGCCTCTGTTTTTGCTCGCTTTGGCGCAAGGAAAAGCCGAATACGTTCTGGGCTTATCCGAGGGCTCGTGGATGGAACAGGACTACCGAGACGTTTTATCCTTGTACGGCCAAGCGGGTAGCATGGCGTCTCTATGCGCCAAAAGTGAGCTCCCTAATCGTTATGCCAACGTTTGGCGTGCGTATAGAGCGGTGAAGGAAAAGCCGGCGGCCGATAGAAGGGTGAACGCCCTGATGAGAAAGAAAACGCTGGAAGCATTGGAGGAATCGGGTGTAACGCGCTATGGCCTCTGCCGTGCTCTGCGCCTGAATAAAGGAAACGTATACGCATACTTGGCCGGCGATGACTCAAAGGTGAGCAGGAAAACGGCGCGCCGCATTATGGAATATGCGGAGGAGAGGGGCGCCCAAGAAGGGGCCGGGCGCCCGGTGTGTGTGGCGGGGTAAGATTGATCGCGGTTTTGATTGGTGCTCGATTGGGTTTGTTGGGCGGAGTTTATGTCTGCTATTGATATTGTGCTTGTTGTGATCGCCTTGGTGGCGGTGGGGGTTGCTGTGGCTTGCGCCCTCCAGCTCAAGAGCCTGCGTGCCGAGTTGCGGGAGCGTGGCGACAGTAGCGCGGAAACGCTGGCAGCACTCGAGCAGGCCAACAACGCGCTCGATGCTCTGAACGTCGCGCTGGCCGAAACTCGCCGCACGGCCAATGCCATCGCGCAGCAGCAGACGACAGATGCGGCCGTGGAGCAGCAACGTTACCTGACCATCGCACGCGAGTTCTCGCAAGCTGGTGACCGGATGGATGACCTGCGCCGCGAGACGGCCCAACAGCTCGGTGCCAACCGCGAGGGCATCGAGCACCGCCTGGACAAGGTGCGCGAGACGGTCGATGCCCAGCTGGGTGCTATCCGCAAAGACAACAACGTGCAACTCGATCAGATGCGCGCGACGGTGGACGAGAAGCTCTCCCGCACGCTCAACGATCGCCTGTCGGCATCGTTTAAGCAGGTGAGCGACCAGCTCGAGGCCGTGTACAAGGGGTTGGGCGACATGCAATCCATCGCCACCGGCGTGGGCGATCTTAAGCGTGTGCTGGGCAATGTGAAGGCGCGCGGTATTTTGGGCGAGGTGCAGCTGGGCGCAATTCTGGCGGACATCCTTACACCCGACCAGTATCTGGAAAACGTCGCCACCAGGCCCGGAGCCTCGGAGCGTGTTGAGTTTGCCGTCAAGCTGCCGGTGGACGAGGGCGACCCCGTGCTGCTGCCGATTGACTCCAAGTTTCCGGGCGACGCGTACGAGCACTTGCTCGACGCGCAGGAGTCGGGCGATGCGGAGACCGTGGCGGCTGCGCGCAAGACGCTCGACACCATGGTCAAGCGCGAGGCCAAGGACATCTGCGAAAAGTACCTGAGTGTGCCGGCAACGACCAACTTTGGCATCATGTTCGTGCCGTTTGAAGGACTGTACGCCGAGATCGTCAGCCGCCCCGGGCTTATCGAAACTCTGTGCCGCGACTATCACGTCAACGTTGCCGGTCCCAGCACCATGGCCGCCATTCTCAACAGCCTGCAGATGAGCTACCAGACGTTTAAATTGCAAAAACGTACCGACGACGTGCTGCGCGTGCTTTCCGCCGTCAAGGCCGAGCTGCCGCGTTATCAGGCGGCGCTGCGCCGCGCCCAGCAGCAGATCGAGACCGCGGGCAAAACGGTCGAGGGCATCATTACCACGCGCACCAACGTCATGGAGCGCAAGCTCAAGGACATCGACGCGCTGGAAGATACCGACCAAGCCGATGAGATCTTGGGACTCACGCCCGCGGACCTTCTCACAGACCAAGAAGACGAGGACTAATTGTAACAAGACGGTGGGGCACCGGCGCAAACGCGGGCGCCCCACCGCTTTTCGTATCGCACTTGTCTGAAGCGTGCTCCAATGTGCAACAATGGCGTTTCGCCCTATCAGATGCGAAAGGAAGCCCATGTCTCAGAGAAGCACCAGCCCGCTCAGCCGCTCCACCGTGCGCCGCACGCTGCAGCGGTTTTGGGGTGTCACGCGCACGCAGCCGCTGATTGTCTTTCTCTCGGTATTCTCGTCGGCGGGCTACATCTTTTTGCTGACGTTTGCCAATACCTATGTGATGGCCCTCATTGTCGACCGCGTTCAAGCCGGTCCCGTGGCGGGTGACCAGGTGTTTGAGGTCTTCGGCCCCTATATCCTGGCGCTCGTACTCGTTAACCTGGTGGGTCAGATCCTCTCCAAGCTGCAGGACTACACCGTCTACAAGCTCGAGATTGCAGGCAACTATCACCTGGCGCGTCTATGCTTCGACACGCTCTCCAACCAATCCATGACATTCCATACCAGCCGCTTTGGCGGATCGCTTGTGAGCCAGACAAGCCGTTTTATGAGCGGCTACACGGGTCTGGTTGACGTGACGGTGTATTCGCTCATCCCCACCATCACCTCGGTCATCTGCACCGTGGCCGCACTCGCCCCGGTGGTGCCGACGTTTACCGTGATCCTGGTGTGCATCATGGTCGTCTACATCGCGTTTGTCTGGCTTATGTACAAGCGCATCATGCCGCTTTCAGCCGCGACGTCCGCCGCGCAGAACAAGCTCTCGGGCGTGCTGTCCGATGCGGTCACGAACATCTTGGCCGTCAAGACCTGCGGGCGCGAGGACTTTGAACGCGATCTGTTCGACGTCGCCGATCGTGCCGCGCGCGATGCCGAGACGGTCTCGATGCACGCCATGATGCAGCGCAACTTTACGACCTCGGGTCTTATCGTCATCACTATGGCCGTGGTGAGTGTGTTCGTGGCGGGCGGCAACGCGTGGTTTGGCATCTCGGCCGGCTCGCTCGTCATGATCTTTACCTACACCTATAACCTCACCATGCGCCTGAACTACGTAAGCTCCATGATGCAGCGCATCAACCGCGCGCTCGGCGATGCGGCCGAGATGACGCGCGTGCTGGACGAGCCGCGTCTGGTGGCAGACGACCCGGACGCCCCTGAGCTCAAAGTGACCGAGGGCGCGATTGATTTTGAGCACCTGAGCTTTGCGTACCGTGACGCTGCGGCGGACGAGAGCGTGTTCGATGACCTGACGCTCCATGTGGCGGCGGGCCAGCGCGTGGGCTTGGTGGGCAAATCGGGCTCGGGTAAGACGACGCTTACCAAGTTGCTGCTGCGCCTGGACGATGTTCAGGGCGGTCGCGTGCTCGTGGACGGTCAGGATGTCTCGCGCTGCACGCAGCAGAGCCTGCGCCGCCAGGTTGCCTACGTGCCGCAGGAGGCGCTGCTGTTTCACCGCTCCATTCGCGAAAACATTGCCTACGGTCGTCCCAACGCCACTGATGAGCAGATTCGCGAGGCCGCGCGCCTGGCCAATGCCCTGGAGTTTATCGACCGCTTGCCCCGTGGCTTTGACACCATGGTGGGCGAGCGCGGCGTCAAGCTCTCGGGCGGCCAGCGTCAGCGCGTGGCTATCGCCCGCGCCATCCTAACCGACGCGCCGATTCTGGTGCTCGACGAGGCGACCTCTGCCCTCGACAGCGAGTCCGAGGCGCTGGTGCAGGAGGGGCTCGAAAACCTGATGCGTGGACGTACCTCCATTGTGGTGGCGCACCGCCTGTCCACCGTGGCGGCGCTCGACCGCATTGTGGTGCTGGCCGACGGCGAGATCGTCGAGGACGGCACGCATGCGCAGCTCGTCGAGGCGGGTGGCGAGTACGCGAGCCTGTGGAGCCGTCAGACCGGCGCATTCTTGGAGGCGTAAGCGTCTCGGACGTGGGACAATTGTGCCCATAAGTTTATTGTGCCGTTGAGCCGAGGAGTCGTTATGCCACGCGAGACCAATGCCGCCAAGCGCGAGCGCGCCATCGAGGTGTGTGAGCGCCTCAACCGTCGCTATGGCCCGGTCGAGTGCTTTTTGGACCACGAGAATCCCTTCCGCCTGCTGATCGCGGTGCTGCTCTCGGCGCAAACGACCGATGCGCAGGTCAACAAGGTGACGCCGCGGCTGTTTGCCCAGTGGCCCACGCCCGAGGCCATGGCCGGGGCGAGCGTGGCTGACGTGGCAGACACCATCAAGTCACTCGGCTTCTACAAGAGCAAAGCCAAGCATGCCGTCGAGGCCGCGCAGATGATCGTCGCCGACTATGGCGGCGAGGTGCCGGCCGACATGAAGGAACTCGTGAAGCTGCCGGGCGTGGGACGCAAGACGGCGAACATCGTGCTCAACGTGGGGTATGGCATCGTGGAGGGCATTGCGGTGGACACGCACGTCAACCGCATTGCGCACCGCCTGATGCTGAGTCCCAAGACGCATGCCAAGGAGCCGCTCAAGACCGAGCAGGATCTGCTCAAGATTTTGCCGCGCGAGTATTGGGAGTCGGTCAACCATCAGTGGATCACCTTCGGTCGCGAGATCTGCGACGCCCGCAAACCCAAGTGTGACGAGTGTCCGCTGGCAGATTTGTGCCCCAGCGTGCGCGTAGCGGGGTAGGGCGGAACGCATCTTCGTCTGGCGTTTTTTGCGGGGCTGGGTTTGCCCTTGAGCCGGAGTCCTCTCCATGCGCTACCATGACAGACAATGTATTTGACGTACGACCCGCCGAGCTTGCCCCGGCGGGCTTTTGGCGTTGCGATGCCGGAGGAACAGCATGCTCATTCACCGTATAGCCGCGCAGCTCTACACTGCCGAGGCGCTGCAGACCGTCGAGGCCGGACTCGATGCCGGCGAGGACGTGACGCTGGCTGTGTCGCAGTCGGGCCGCACGCTTATGGCGGCCGCCCAGTTTGCGCGCCGCCCGCGCCCGACGGTCTACATTGTGAGCGGCGAGGATGCGGCTGATCGCGCCGCGCGCAGCCTTGCCGCCTATGTGGGCCTGGCGCACGTGTGCCGCTTTCCCGAGCGTAAGGACTATCCGTGGCGCGAGCAGGCGCCCGACGACGCCGTGGTGGCGCAGCGCTGCGAGGCTCTGGGGCGCATCGTGCGCGGGGACAACTGCATCATGGTTGCCTCGGCCCGTGCGCTGCTGCGCTGCGTGCCGCCGGTCGAGAGTCGCTATTGGGAGTCCACCACTTTTGCGGTGGGCGAGGAGATTCCTTTTGACGAGGTGCCGCAGCGCCTGGTGGGCATGGGCTACACCAATGCCGGTGCCGCTGATGCGCCCGGTCTGTTCCGCGTTCACGGCGACACCGTCGAGGTGTTTCCCGCGCAGGAAAAGGCGCCCGTGCGCATTGAGTTCTTTGGCGATGAGATTGACCGCATCCGCCGCATGGTGAGCTCAACGGGGCAGACCATCGGTAACGAGGACAGTATCGAGATCTTCCCGTGCCGTGAGCTGGCGCTTACCGACGAGGCCGTCCATAACATGCATGTGGCGCTCTATCGCGCCAGCCAGGACGACAGCAAACTGGCGGCGCTGCTCGAGATGGTGGACGCGCGCATCGTCACACCCGAGCTCGACCGCTTTTTGCCAGTGATGTACGGCCAGACCGTGAGCCCGCTGGCACACGTGAGCGGCAAGGCACTCGTGGTTCTGTCCGAGCCGCGCTCGCTGTTCGACGACTGTCTGCGCGCCTACGAGGATATCGAGGCGCGTGCCGGCGAGGCGGGGATTGACCGACTGGATGGCCTGTATGTACGCGCCCAGCAGCTCGATTTTGGTGCTCAGCAGCGCCTGAACTATGTGAGTCTGATTCGTGCCGGCGGCGCGGTGACGGCCGAGCTCAAGATTGAGCAGCCAGCCATCGCAGGCTCGGACAATCGCTTTATGACGCGCATTCAGGAAGTCGTGGGCAAGCGCTACGCCTGCGTGTTTGCCATCCCTGACCGCGGTGCGCGCGAGTCGATGGAGCTCACCTTTGGCGACGAGGGCATTACCTTTGAGGAGTCGCTGACGGCTGCGCCCGAAAATGTCGGCGCTATCGGCGACCGCGTGCGCGTGGCAGCGGCGGATTCCGCCGACCGTGCCGCACGCCAGGAGGCCCATGCTTCCGTTCGCGAGCGTAAGGCCGACGCGCTCAACGCCCGCTCGCTCGAGACGGGCGCCGCGCAGGCTGCCGCCGGCGCCGCCGTGCCCACCATCTCGCGCGGGCGCGTGACCTTTGTCGATGCCGCTCTGCCGCAGGGCGTGGTGGTGCCCGACGCCAATTTGGCGGTGTTCTCGATCGCCGACCTCAACGCCCGCATGGATGCCAACCGCGCGCGCAGCCGCCGCAAGGTTGACATTACGCAGATCACCTTCCCGTTTAAGCCGGGCGACTACGTGGTGCACGCTACCCACGGCATCGCGCTCTTTAGCGAGATCGCGCGCCAGGAAGTGGGCGGCAAGGAGCGCGACTACTTTTTGCTGGAATATGCCGACGGCGACAAGCTCTACGTGCCGCTCGAGCAGGTCGACCGCATCACACGCTATGTTGGCCCCGACGGCGACAAGCCGCGCCTGACCAGGCTCAATACCGCCGACTGGACGCGTGCCACCAACAAGGCGCGCAAGAACGCCAAAAAGCTGGCGTTTGACTTGGTCGACCTGTATACGCGCCGCTCGTCGATTACCGGTATCGCCTGTCCGCCCGATACGCCCGAGCAGATCGAGATGGAGGAGAGCTTCCCTTACGACGAGACGCGCGACCAGCTGGAGGCTATCGCCGACATCAAGGCTGACATGGAGGCGCCCAAGCCCATGGACCGCCTGCTGTGCGGCGACGTGGGTTTCGGCAAGACCGAGGTCGCCCTGCGCGCGGCGTTTAAGTGCGTGGACTCCGGCCGCCAAGTCATGGTGCTCTGCCCCACGACCATTCTGGCCCAGCAGCACTACGAGACGTTCTTTGAGCGCTTTGCCCCGTTTGGCCTCGAGGTCGAGGTGCTCAGCCGCTTCCGCACCCCGGCGCAGCAAAAGCGCGCGCTTAAGGCGTTTGCCGAGGGCACGATTGATGTGCTCATCGGCACGCACCGCTTGCTTTCGGCCGATGTGAACCCCAAGAACCTGGGCATGGTGATCATCGACGAAGAGCAGCGCTTTGGCGTGCAGCACAAGGAGCAGCTCAAGAACCTGCGTGAGCAGATCGACGTGCTCACGCTTTCGGCCACGCCGATTCCGCGAACCATGCAGATGGCCACGAGCGGCGTGCGCGATATGAGCCTGATCACGACGCCGCCGACCGGGCGTCGTCCCGTGATCGTGCACGTGGGGGAGTACGACCCCGACGTGGTGAGTGCGGCGATTCGCCTGGAGGTGGGCCGCGGCGGTCAGGTGTATTACGTGTCCAACCGCGTCAAGACTATCGACGACGCCGTGGCGCGCGTGCACGAGGCCGCGCCCGAGGCGCGCGTGGGTGTGGCACACGGCAAGATGAGCCCGCGCGAGGTCGAGGACGTGATGATCGAGTTCGCGACCAAAAAGATCGACGTGCTCATCGCCACGACCATCGTGGAGAGCGGCATCGACAACTCGACCGCCAACACACTGATCATCGAGGACTCGCAGCGCCTGGGTCTGGCACAGCTCTACCAGCTCAAGGGCCGTGTGGGCCGCTCTGCCACGCAGGCCTACGCGTACTTTATGTTCCCGGGCGAGCTGCCGCTCACCGAGGAGGCGACGGCGCGCCTGACCGCACTTTCCGAGTTCCAGGACCTGGGCAGCGGCATGCGCATCGCCATGCGCGACCTGGAGATCCGTGGTGCCGGTTCGCTCATGGGTGCCGAGCAGCACGGTAACCTGTCGAGTGTGGGCTTTGACCTGTTTACGCAGATGCTGGGACAGGCCGTAGCCGAGGCACGCGGCGATGACGATGCCGGCGTGGAGGCGGCGAATGTGGGCATCAACCTGCCGGCCGACTACTTCTTGTCCGAGGAGTACATGCCGGCGGTGGACCAGCGCGTGCTCGTGTACCGCAAGCTCGCGGCGGCTGAGGACCTGGAGAGTATCGACGAGGTGCAGGAGGAGACCGAGGCTGCGCACGGTGAGCTGCCGTTGGCGGGACTCAACCTGTTCAATCGCGCGCGCATCCGCATTCGCGGCGAGCGCCTGGGGCTCGAGAGCGTCACGCTCAGCGGCGGTCGCATCACGTTTTTGGGCGTCGACGTGCCCAAGAAGGTGGCCTTTGAGCTTAAGACCCGCTATGGCGCGGTGAACTTCCCCAAGAGCCGCAAGCTGTCGGTGCCCTACAAGGCGGGCGCCGGTGCGGGCAGCGGCCTGGGTCGCGGCCTCGACGCCAACGACGGCACCGGCCCCGTGGCCGCGGCGCTCATGCTGCTGCAACAGCTGGGCGCTAGTGACGACGACTAACAAGTAGGGGGCGTGGCGGGATGAAGTTGTCTTTGTCCCGCCACGTTGCAGGTTGATTCCAGCCCCATCGAAAGGAAAGCATGTTCGGATACATCTATAAGAAAGATGTCGCCATTATCGCGGTTGTCCTGTGCCTTTGTCTGGGCGTGGGCAGTTTCTTCGATTATCAGATCTCGAGCGCGCTGTTCAATATCGGCAGTATGTACGGTCGCCTTATCGAGGCCGCCGGCGAGCTGCCGTTCGAGCTGACGGCAAGCGTCGCGGGCGTTATGCTCGTACGCGCGGTGCGTCCCGACTCCAGGGGGAGCAAATGGCTCGCCGTGTTCGGCATCCTCGTCAACGTTGGCCTGGCCGGCTACGAGATTGTTTCGTCCCTGCGGGTTGGCGGTAAACTCATTGCCGTTCAGCTGGTGCTGACGTTTGTACTGGTCATCGCCGCCAACCTTATCATCTATCGCCTCACGCGCACGACCGAGCCTGACGAGCTTACGCGCTGGGCGTTGATGGTGTTTGCCGTGTGGGTCGCTCAGGCCATTATCCTCAACGTGATCGTCAAGCCGTTGTGGTCGCGCCCGCGCATGCGCGTGATCGAGGTCACACCGGGGCTCAATTTTCAGCCGTGGTGGGTGATCGGCAATCCCGACAAGTGGACCTATATCGCCGCTGGCGTGATCAAGGACGGCTTCAAGTCGTTTGCGAGCGGACACACGGCGCACGCGGCGATCGGCCTTATGCTCGCCGGGCTTCCCGCAGCGGCCTTTAAGGAAAAGCCGTCGCGCCGCCGCGTGGTCTTTTGGACGGCGGCTGTGGTCGCGGCGCTCGTCGCCTTTGGCCGTATCGTGATTGGAGCACACTTTTTGAGTGACGTGAGCTGCGGCTTTGCCCTGGTGCTGGCGCTTGAGTGCCTTGCCGCGCGCGTTGCCTATCCCAACGGCGTACAATAGCTCCGTTTGAATCATCTGGCCGATATCCGGTAAGAGAGGATTGCCATGCTCGCATTTAACAACGACTATTCCCACGGCGCACATCCGGCAGTGCTGCAGGCACTCGTCGACACCAACATGGAGCCGCAGCCCGGCTACGGTACCGATGCGCACACCGAGCGTGCCAAGCAGCTTATTCGCGAGACTTGCCAGGCCCCCGATGCCGACGTGTTTTTTCTGGTGGGCGGCACGCAGGCCAACGCGACGGTGATTGACATGCTGCTCGCGCCCTACGAGGGCGTTGTTGCTGCCGAGACTGGCCACGTCGCCTGCCACGAGGCGGGCGCCATCGAGTTTGGCGGCCACAAGGTGCTCACCATCCCCGGCTACGAGGGCAAGATGCACGCCGAGGATCTCGAGAACTATATCCAGGTGTTCTACGAAAACGAGAGCTACGAGCACACGGTGTTCCCAGGTGCCGTGTACGTGAGCCTATCGACCGAGTACGGCACGCTGTACTCCAAGGCCGAGCTCGCGGCGATTCACGCGGTGTGCCAGAAGCATGAGATTCCGCTGTTTGTGGACGGTGCTCGCCTGGCCTATGCGCTGGCGGCCGATGAGTGCGACATTACCCTGCCCGAGCTGGCGCAGCTGTGCGACGTGTTCTACATCGGTGGCACCAAGTGCGGCGCTCTGTGCGGCGAGGCCGTGGTGTTTTGCGGCATGCATGCTCCGGCGCATCCTATTCCGCGCATTAAGCAGCACGGCGCGCTGTTGGCCAAGGGTCGCCTGACGGGCGTCCAGTTTGAGGCACTCTTTACCGATGGCCTGTATTATGAGATTGGTCGCCAGGCGATTGAGACCGCTCAGGCGCTGCGTCGCGTGCTGCACGAGCGCGGCTACCAGTTCTTCTTGGAGACGCCGACCAACCAGCAGTTCGTGATTCTGCCCAACGAAGACATGGCCCGCATTCGCGAGCATGCCTCGATCGAGTACTGGGAAAAGTACGACGAGACCCACACAGTGGTGCGCTTTTGCACCAGCTGGGCCACGACGCAGGAGGATATCGACGCGTTGGCGGCTGTCCTGTAGCCTGATGTAATGACAAGGGGCCGCCCTGCGCCTGGGCTTGGCGCAGGGCGGCCTTTGCTTTTGGGGAGAAGGGTTGTATGACCGAGATGTCCGAGCCGACGATTCGCCTGGCGACGCCCGATGATGCGCCGGCGTTGCTTGCTATCTATGAGCCGTATGTGCGCCAGACGGCGATTACCTGCGAATACGAGGTGCCGAGCGTTGAGGAGTTCGCCGGGCGCATCGAGCGTACGCTCAAGCGCTATCCGTATTTGGTGATGGAGCTGGACGGGCATCCGGTAGGCTATGCCTATGCGAGTCCGCTTAACAGCCGCGAGGCATACGACTGGTCGGTCGAGACGTCGATCTACCTGGCGCGCGACGTGCGCCACGGCGGGTTGGGCCGCAAGCTGCACGACGCGCTCAAGCAATGTCTGATCGCGATGGGCATCACCAACATGTGCGCGCTCATTGCCGTGCCGCACGACAAGGACGACGAATATCTGACGCATAACAGTCAGGATTTCCATGCCCATATGGGGTATCGCCTGGTGGGCGCCTTCGACCGCTGTGCCCAAAAGTTCGGCCGCTGGTACGACATGTGCTGGATGGAGTTGGTCTTGGCCGAGCGCGTCCCTAACCAACCCAAACCAACCTGGTTCCCCGACCTCCCCAAACCTACCATTTAGGGACAGGTTTATTTTGGCAGGTTTTATCTGGGCAAACGTTGCAAACCGCCGCGGAGGATACGGATACCTTCGCGGCGACTTTTGTTTTGGGTGTGTATGACCAAGGCGGTTGACCTGCGGATGTAGCAAAACCCCAGATAAAACCGACCAAACTAAACCTGTCCCTTTTTGGCAGGTTTTTGGCTGTCTTATGGCATCAAATCGCCGCAAGAAGCACGACGTTCGTATGCTATTTTGACCTGAATCGTCCCCTTGGGACGCCTTGCGAGCTAAGTGAGTAGACTTTTTGGCGCAGGGCGAGCACAAAGCGTATCTGCCTTACTAAAACCGCAGGTCACAGAGATGGCTGTTTTGGGTGTGCTCGGCAGATCGCGAAAAGTCTACTCACTTAGGTTTACGGTGCTGGATATTCTGGACAGGAACAGTCGAGCTTGGACGGCGTGCGTTGCCAGGCGATGCTGGCATTTGCGCCATGCTGGTTTGAGATTTTATAAAAACCGCAGGTAAAACGTATATTAGGTGCATTTTGCCTGGTTTGGCGCGCTAGCCGATGGGCTCGGTGTATTTGGCGCGGTCGGTGCGCTGGATGCGCTTGGAGACATGGAGCGGGCGGCCGTCGGTGTCGTAGACGTAGTCGGTGATCAGGATCAGCGCCTGCCCACGCTCAACGTTGAGCAAAAACGCCTCGTTTTGCGAGGCATAGCACACCTCAAAGGTCTTATGTCCCTGTGCCGGCGCGCGATGGAATTCCTGGCGCAGCGTGGCGTAGAGCGAACCGTTGATATCGCGGTCGATGAGTGCTTCAAAGCTCGGTGGTAGATAGGTGGTCTCCAGGCACAGTGGCGCATCGTCCAGATAACGCAGACGGACAAGTTTGACGAGCTTGCTGCCCACGGCGGCATCAAAGAACTTGGCTATGCTGCCGCCCGCCTTGGTAAAGCCCGAGTCCACCGTGCGCGTGGTGGGCTTCATGCCCTGACCCTGGACCTGCGCCGTATAGCTCGAAAACACCAGGTTGTTCTCGTGGAGCGCCGGCGTGTCGGCCACAAAGGCGCCGCGCCCGCGCTCGGTTCGAACCAGACCCTCATCAACGAGCACCTTAAGGGCATGGCGTACGGTGCTGCGCGACAGCCCCGATTCGTCCATGAGTTCCATCTCGGACGGCAGCTTGTCTCCGCGCGCGTAGGTGCCGGCGGCGATGCGGTCGCGCAACATGCCCGCCAAGCGCTCGTACTGGCTCAGTTTCTTTTTAGATGAAGCGTTCGTGCGATCAACCTGTATCTAACTTGTATGCGAGTCTAATCAAGCATGTATTCAATACAACAATAAAACCGCTGGTAGCTAGTTATCAAAAACCGCATCAGCAAAATTTCTAAGACAAATATAGCATACAACTAGTCGACATAACCAAAACATGTATGTAACTTGTATGCCATCGAGAGCATCAAACGAGAAGAAAGGCTGATGCGCGATGACTACTCAGGAACAGGTTAAGGACGTCGTCTCCCAGGTTTTGGCTGACAAGGCAGACAAGGGCGGCATCAAGCGCGTCGTGTGGATTGGCGCCGGCGGATCCAACGGCGGCAACTATCCTGCCCAGTACTTTATGGAGCACGAGGCCACGCAGGTCGTGAGCTCCAGCTATACCAGCAACGAGTTCGTGCACGCCACACCGGCCTACGTCAACGAGAACACCCTGGCCGTCGTCGTGTCCATGCGCGGCACCAAGGAGACCATCGTTGCCGCCCAGGTCGCCAAGGACCACGGCGCCAGCACCATCGCCATCTATGTTGACGAGTCCGGCCTCACCGAGGTCTGCGACTACAAGATCCAGTACGACAGCCTGGCCGTCGACGAGTCCTGCATGGGCCGCACCAACTCCGCTGTCGTGACCATGATCGCCATGGAGCTTACGCAGCAGACCGAGGGCTATGCCGAGTACGAGACCGCCATGGCCGCCTTCGACTTGGTCGACCCTATCTATCGCAAGGCCGTCGAGTACACTCGTCCGCTCGCTGCCAAGTGGGCCGAGCAGAACGCCGACAAGCCCTGCATCAACGTCATGGCTCAGGGTCCGCTCTTTGGTGCCGCCTACGTCTTTAGCATCTGCAACGTGCAGGAGATGCTGCAGATCGACTCCTGCACCATCAACACCTGTGACTTCTTCCACGGCCCCTTCGAGATCCTGGACAAGCGCACCTCGCTGTTCCAGCTCATCAGCGTCGGCCGCAGCCGCTGCAACGACGAGCGCGGCATCCGCTTCGTCAACCAGTACGGTGGCGAGCGCGTCTATCAGCTCGACGCCAAGGAGCTTGGCCTCAACGACATCAAGGACAGCGTGAGCGAGTACTTCAACCACCTGATCTTTGCGCCGATCCTCAACAACGTGTACATGCGTGCGCTTTCTGCCGTCACCCACAAGGACTACATGACGCGCCGCTACATGTGGAAGCTGGACTACTAAGAGTTACGCGGTTTTACCAAACCGCGTAACGGCTCGACGCTGCGCGGACCGCATTTGGACAATCTGACGTTCAACTTCAAGGGCGCGACCAGAAGGTCAGCGCCCTTTCGTTTCACGCCACCTTGCCTCAAATGCGGCCCGCTCGCTGACTTATGCTCAACCAGCGGTGCCTTAGACGTTGGGGACGTTCTTAAATGACTAGTCATTTGGGAACGTCCCCAATGAGTATGTGGGGAAGCAGATTTTTCCGTTCGGCGATTTGTGTCTTGAAAAATGTATATAACGACTATAACGTAGTACGAAACATATTGGAAACAATACCGAGGAGGCTGCGTTGAAGAAGAGCAATCTGGGCTATGTGCTGGTGCTGATCGCCGCGCTTATGTGGGGCAGCATCGGAATCTTTGTAAACGGCATCTCGGCCATGGGCGTTTCGTCCCAGAGCATGGCTGCCTTTCGCTTGTTGGTCGGAGCGCTTATCTTGGCGCCGGTCCTGATGTTTATGGGCTGCCGTCCGGGTGAGGGGTCTACCGTGGCTCAGGGTCCCCTGGCCCTGTTCAAGGCAAGCCCTAAAGAGCTTGTTCCCTGCGCGCTTGTCGGTATCGTCGGTTTGGCCGCCGCCAACACCTGCTATTACGAGTGCATGGGCGAGGTGGGCATGTCCACGGCCTCGGTGCTGCTCTATACCTCGCCGGTGTTTGGCGTCATGCTCGGTCGCGTGCTTTATCGCGAGGACGTGACCCCCAACAAGCTCGTTGCCATTGTCTTCAACATCGTTGGTTGCGTGCTTGCAGTGACCAATGGCGACCTTTCCGGTTTTCATTTTTCGGTTTGGGGCGTCACGTCGGGCGTGATTGCAGGCCTTTGCGGTGCGTCGCTCGCGGTGTTTAGCCGGATAGCAACCAAGACGGTTCACCCGCTGGCTGTCACGTTTTGGGGCTTTGTTTTTGGCGGTGCGGTTATGGCAGCTATCGCGGCTCCGTGGCCGGATGTCGCCGCGGCAATGTCGCCACAGCTGCTGCTGCTGTTCCTTGGCTTTGGACTCATCCCCACAGCCGTGGCTTACATCTTATATATGCAGGGTCTGTCCATGGGGCTCGAGACATCGAAAGTTCCCGTCGTAATGTCTTTCGAGACGGTCGTCACCGTACTGGTGGGCATTGGTGTCTATGCCGAGCCCGCCGGCGCGATCAAGGTTCTGGGCATTGTGCTGGTGCTCGCGTCCATCCTGATCATGAATACCGACTTCTCCAAGCTGCGCAACAGCGTGTTTGTCGGTCATGTCGTTGAGAGCATGACCTTTAAGCCCAACGCGTGGTGGACGGAGAAATCGCAGGACATGGATCTGTTTAAGGAACGCACTGGCATCGCGCTGGAGCCCACCGTGCAGGAAAGCCCCTGGTACTTCGTGCGATAGGGGATTGGCGAGGCGTCTGATCGGGCGTCGCCAAGACAGCGCCGACCTACCCTGCACCAACGTTTCGATTGCGTTAAACCCGTCAACGGTCGATTTTTACCCGCGAACGGTCTTTATACTAATTAGCAATATAAGCAACGTATAAGACGTTATAATGACCATAACGAAAAGGAGGAGGCAAGATGAATCAGATCATTCTCGCATCTCATGGCGGCCTGGCCGCAGGCGCCAAAGACACGCTCGAGATGGTTCTCGGCGACGTGTCGAACGTCCACGTCGTGTCGCTTGCTCGTGACGACAAGGAGCCCATCACCAATAAGGTGGACGCCATGATCGCCACGTTCAACGCGGACGACACCGTCTATGTGCTGACCGATATGCTCGGCAGCTCGGTCAACAACAACATGGTCGAGCTTTCCAAGAACGGCACGAAGTTCACGGTTGTCAGCGGTTTCAACATCCCGCTGGCGCTCACGCTCGCTATGAGCCCCGTCCCCGTCAAGGGCGCCGAGCTCGCGGCCCTCATCAACGAGGCCCGCACCGGTCTGACCAACCCCAACGCACCGGTCGAGGCTGCCGCGGCTCCCGCCAAGAAGGCCAAGGCGTCCCGTCACAGCTCCGGTCCCGCCAAGATCGTCCTCGCACGTCTTGACTACCGTCTGCTGCACGGCCAGGTCGTCTTTACCTGGACCACCAAGGTTCAGGCCGAGCGCATCATCGTCGTCGACAACGCTGCCGCCAACGATGACATCAAGAAGGGCGCTCTTAAGCTGGCCAAGCCCCAGGGCGTGCGCCTGAACGTCTTCACCGTCGAGCGTGCCCTCGCCAAGATGGACAAGCTCAACACCCTCGGCGAGCGCGTCATGTTCGTCTTTGGCAACACTGCCGAGATGCTGCAGTTCTGCCAGGGCTACAAGCTCGACGCCATCAACCTGGGCGCCACCGCCAACCACGACGGTGCCGATCAGGTCGGCGGCAAGGACAGCTCCGTCTTCCTCGACGCCACCCAGAAGGCCGACGTCAACCAGCTGCTCGACATGGGCATTAAGCTCTACGTCCAGCAGACCCCTACGTATCAGAGCGTCGACATCGACGCCAAGCTGTAATCAACCAGGCTTTTGCCTGACTGAAAGGAGAAGGGTATGAATACGTTCATCAGTGCGGTGCTCGTCGGCCTCGTCGGCGTGTTCTGCATGTGGGACTCCCGCCTGCTCGGTCGTCTTAACTTCGAGCAGCCCCTCGTTGGCGCTACGCTCGTCGGTCTGCTGCTGGGCGATGTGCCCACCGGCCTTGCCGTCGGTGCCGCCGTCGAGCTCGTGTCCATGGGCCTGGTGCAGGTCGGCGCCGCCGTTCCGCCCGATATGGTCCTGGGCGGCATCGTGGCCGCTGCCTTTGCGTGCCTGACCGATGCTTCCGCCGAGACCGCCATGACGATCGCCATCCCGGTCGCCGTCCTGGGTCAGCTCCTCGGCATCGTGTTCCGCTCCATCATCGCCGCCCTTACCCATGTGGCAGATAACGCGATCGATAACGGAAAGTTCAAGACCGCCTATCGTATGCACATCTGCGCCGGCTCCGGTCTGTACGCCGTCATGTACTTCCTGCCGATCTTCCTTGCCGTCTTTGTTGGCACCGACCTGGTTCAGGCCATCGTCAACATGGTTCCCGAGTGGCTGTCCACTGGTCTTAACGTTTCGACCAAGATCATGACCGCCTACGGCTTGGCCCTGCTGCTCACCATGATGATCAAGAAGGGTATGACTCCGTTCCTGTTCATCGGTTTCCTGCTCGCCGCTTACCTCAACCTGTCCGTCATCGCGGTCGCTCTGATCGGTGTGTGCCTGGCTGTCGTCTTCATGGGCTTCAAGTTCAACGGTTCCCATGCTGCTGCCGGCGTCGATTCCGACTACGATCCGCTCGAAGACGACGAAGACTAAGGAGGAACACACTATGGCAACCGCAACCAAGGACGTGTCCCTGAACAAGAAGGTCAGCCAGTTCTTCTGGCGCTCCTGGGCCATCCAGGCCTCTTGGAACTACGAGCGTCAGATGAACATGGGCTTCCTCTACGGCATGGTTCCCACGCTCGACCGCCTCTATCCGGATGAGTCCGACCCCAAGCAGCTCGCTGCTAAGAAAGAGGCTTACCACCGTCACATGGCGTTCTACAACTGCACCCCGCAGACGAGCGCTTTCATCCTGGGCCTCGCCGCCTCCATGGAGGAGGAGTACGCCAAGGATCCCGAGAACTTCGATCCCGATTCGATCAACGCGGTCAAGACCTCCCTCATGGGTCCGCTTTCCGGCATCGGTGACTCCTTCTTCCAGGGCACCATCCGCGTTATCGCCTTTGGTCTGGGCGTTCAGCTGGCTCAGCAGGGCTCCATCATGGGCCCGATCCTGGCCATGCTCATCTCCATCGTCCCCTCTGTGCTGATCACTTGGTTCGCAGCCAAGATGGGCTATCAGGGCGGCCACGAGTACCTGAGCAAGCTTCAGGGCGGCGACCTCATGGAGAAGCTCATGTATGTCTGCGGCATCGTGGGTCTTATGTCCGTGGGCGGCATGATCGCCACGCTGATCGGCGCCACCACCCCGCTGCAGTTCGCTGAGGGCACCGTCGTGATCCAGGACATCCTGGACGGCATGATGCCCCAGATGATCTCCCTCGGCCTCACCGGCCTTATGTACTGGCTCATCAAGAAGAACGTCAACACCGGTTGGCTTCTCGTGATCGCCATCGTGGGCGGCATCGCCCTCTCCGCGGCCGGCATCCTGGCCTAGTCGCGACCAAGCGCCTAACCGCTTTCCCCCGGGGGCCTGCCTGGCATCCCATACCCCAGGCAGGCTTCCATCCCTATACGTGACAAAGGGCAGTCCCTTTGTCACATCCTCAACGGGCCGGCGACTCGGTCCAAACCACGGTAACCCTGCGAGCGCCCGGCAATGTGGCGCCGCAAAAATCGAAAGGAATGTGTCAGATGTACGAGATCGACCTTAACCTCCCTAAGCAGATCGTCGCTGACGTCCTGTCCAACCACGAGATCCACAGCGTCGCCTTCGTCGGCTGCGGCGCTTCCATGTCCGACCTTTACCCCGCCAAGTACTTCCTGGCCAACAACACGGACAAGCTGAACGTTCAGATCTTCACCGCTAACGAGTTCAACTACGACACGCCCTCCTGGGTCAACGAGCACACCTTCGTGATCACCTGCTCCCTCGGTGGCTCCACGCCCGAGACCGTCGAGGCCAACAAGACCGCCAAGAAGCACAACTGCCCGGTCGTCTCCCTCACCAACAAGGCTGGCTCCGCTCTGACCGTCGACGCCGACCACGTCATCGTTCACGGCTTCCACGCCAACTACGCTGCCAAGTGCGAGAAGCCTGGCTACGCCATCGCTCTTGCTCTCGAGATCCTTCAGCAGACCGAGGGCTATGACCACTACGAGGACATGATCACCGGCCTCACCAACATCTTCGATCTCTGCGAGAACGCCGCTCAGCACTGCAAGAAGCTCGCCAAGAAGTTCGCCGAGGACTTCAAGGACGACAAGATGATCTACTTCATGGCTTCCGGTGCCTCCGAGAAGATGGCTTATTCTCACGCCGCCTTCCTGTTCACCGAGATGCAGTGGATTGACGCCGCCGCCTACAACACCGGCGAGTACTTCCACGGCCCGTTCGAGGTTTCCACCGAGGGTAAGCCCTACGTCTTCTTCATGTCCGATGGCGCAACCCGTCCGATGGACGCCCGCGCCCTCACCTTCCTTGAGCGCATGGGCGCCAAGGTCGCCCTGATCGACTCCAAGGACTACGGCCTGGCTGACGCCGTGCCCGCGAGCGTCGTCACCTACTTCAACCCGCTGCTGCACCTCGCCGTTATGCGCGAGTACGGCAACCAGATCGCCGAGGCCCGTCAGCACCCGCTGACCATGCGTCGCTACATGTGGAAGCTTTCCTACTAATCACAAGTAAGTAGACCTTACGGGTTGATTGAGAGGGGATGGGGTTTGCGCCCCGTCCCCTTTTTTGCTATCGAAAGGAGATACGTATGATCAAGGCAGTGCTGTTTGACATGGACGGCGTGCTGGTCGATACCGAGTGGTTCTACAACCGTCGTCGCGTGGCGTTTATGGAAGAGAAGGGCTTTCACTTTGACGAGATCCCCGATCTTTCGGGGTCTAACGAGCCCGCCATTTGGAAGTCGCTGGTACCTGACGATGTTGAGCTGCGCGAGCGCCTGCGCGTGGAGTACAAGCAGGTCTACAGCCCAGACCATCCCGTTCCGTATGCCGAGCTGCTCAACGAGCAGACGGAGCCGGTGATGCGCAAGCTGCACGAGCGCGGCGTGAAGTGCGCCATCGCAAGCTCGTCCTATCGCGAGCTCATTGACGAGCTGGTGGGGATTGCCGGTATCGCCGACGTGCTGGACTACACCATCAGCGGTCACGAGTGCAGTGCGTTTAAGCCCGACCCCGAGATCTACCTGCGTGCCATGGAGGCGCTGGGGGTGGAGCCTGCCGAATGCCTGGTTATCGAGGATTCGCCTTTGGGGATCGAGGCTGGCAAACGTTCCGGCGCCCGCGTCCTGGCACTGCGTCCGCACGAGGGCGTCAACCTCGATCAATCGCGAGCCGATGCCGTTATTGATAATCTGACCGACATTTTGGCCGCTTTGTAGTGTCAATCCGCCGCGAGAAGTACGGGTTCAAACGTTTTTTGCGGTGGACTGGCTCAATTTGGTTTCGATTTTGATCCGTTTGGCTTCGATTCGGACTAAGTGAGTAGACTTTTTGGCGCAGGCCGAGCACAATGCATATCTTCCTTTGTAAAACCGCAGGTCACAGGGGTGGCGGTTTTGGGTGTGCTCTGCAGGTCGCGTAAAGTTTGCTCACTTGTAATTTGGGCCTTTGGTCGTGGGGTTGCTGGTCCCGCTTTGGTTGTCGGGAGAGGGTGAATTGAAGCGCCCCCGCACGCTCCATGCTACAATCGCGGACATATCCCACAACTACATCTGCCTTCGAAAGGAGCCTGCGTGGCGAACGCCATCGATCAGCTCACGGACCGAGTGCTCGTGCTCGGCCGCCTCACCATCGTCCGCCGCGCCATTACTGTTGTGGCGGTCACCATTTCCGCCGTTCTCCAGACATTTCTGATCCAGGCGTTCATTCAGCCCGCCGACCTGCTTCCGAGCGGTCTTACCGGCGTCGCGGTCCTGCTCGATCGCGTTACCTCGCTGGGTGGCGTTCATATCGACATCTCGCTCGGCATGCTTGCGCTCAACATTCCCGTGGCGCTCCTATGCTGGAGCGGCATTAGCAAGCGCTTCGTCATCTTCTCGATGATGCAGGTCGTGCTCTCATCGCTGTTCCTCAACGTCTTTCACTTCGCGCCGTTTTTGGGCGACAAGATCATGCTCATCATTTTTGGCGGCGTGGTCTCGGGTCTGGGCGCTGCCATCGCGCTTAAATCCGGCGCATCCACCGGCGGCACCGACTTTATCGCGCTGTGGGTTTCCAACCACACGGGCAAGACCATCTGGGGCGTCATCTTTGGTTTCAACTGCTTTATCCTGGCGATCTTTGGTTTTATGTTTGGCTGGGACAACGCGGCGTACTCCATCGTGTTCCAGTTTATTTCGACCAAGACCATCGACAGTTTCTATCGTCGCTACGACCGCGTGACGCTGCAGATCACGACGCGCAAGGCTGACGAGGTCATGACCGCCTATGTTGACCATTTTCAGCACGGCATTAGCTGCGCCGAGGTCATCGGCGGATACAGCCGCGAAAAGATGTACCTGCTGCACGCCGTTGTCTCGACCTATGAGAGCCAGGACATTATCAAGCTGGTGTGCGACATTGATCCCGGTGCCGTGATCAATGTGTTCCACACGCTCAACTTTGTGGGCGGCTGGTGGGGCGGTCATGTCGACGAGCCCATGCCCACGGCCGTACCCGATCCCGACAAGCCCGCGCGTATGGCCAGCAGACAGGCGCGCCTCAGCGAGCAGGACAGCCTGCAGCAGGACGACGGCAGGTAGAGTGTTGGTATTTTGCCGGCACGGCGCAATCCTGTCCGCTTGAGCCTCCCGAAAGCCTCGCTGCTTTCGGGAGGCCTTCGTTTGCCCAGATAAAACCTACCAAAATGAAGCTGTCGCTTTTTGGTAGGGAGGGTGTATCGTTTTATCATTATGAGGTAACATGAAACTAGACGTTATATACGTATTAGTTATTTCGATATTTCGATAAGAGTGATTAGATATGCCTACACCCAAAAATGCACCGCTTTACCAGCAGATTTATGACGAAATCAAGGATGCGATCGAGAAAGGTGTTTATGCACCCAAGGAGCGTATTCCGTCCGAGCTTGAGCTAGCCGAGCAGTACGACGTGAGCCGAATTACGGTGCGTCGCGCCGTCGAGGAGTTGTGCTCCGATGGCTACCTGGTTAAGCAGCAGGGCCGCGGCACCTTTGTTTCCACGCCGCACATTAATCGTCAGTTCCATGCCTCGACGCTGCAGACGTTTACCGCGCTGTGTGCCGGCAACGGCATGAAGGCCGGTGCGCACGTGGTCGATCGCCAGATCGTTCCGGCGCGCCAAAACGAGATGGAGTTCTTTGGTCTGCAGAAGGATGCGCTGCTACTGCATATCAAGCGCGTGCGTACGGCCGACGGCGAGCCCATCTTTGAGGAGAACATCTTTGTGCCGTTTGACGCCTACCGTGAGCTGTTGACGGCCGATCTTGAGGACAAGTCGATTTTTGCCGAGGTCGAGCGTGTTGGCGGAACGCCGATTGTCTCGGTTGGCTACCGTACGGTCGAGGCCGTTCGAGCTAACGCCGAGCAGGCGGCCGAGCTGGGCATTGCTCCGCACGATCCGCTGCTCAACCTGCGTGCCGGCTTTACCGGTCCCGATGACGAGCCGGTTTTGATGGGTAAGCAGTACTACGTGGGATCGCGCTACGTTATGGTCATGTAAGTTACGCGGTTTTACCAAACCGCGTAACGGGCCGACGCTGCGCCTTTGGGTCCGTCGTTCTAACGAACGACGGACCGGTCGACGCTGCAAACGCCCCTAAGCGGCAATCTGACGTTCAATCGTCGGTCGTGTACCCAAAGTACGCTTCCCTCCTCTTTCACGTCACCTTGCTCGCTTAGGGGCGTTTTCGCTCATATGACCCA
>CAUATU010000033.1:0-23656 GCA_958432255.1 uncultured Collinsella sp. | reverse complement strand
GGCATCGACCTGCGCCGATGCCCCCAACGTGGACACACATTTTGTCCTATAAGCCACGCTGTAGGTGATTACTCGCCCAGCAGGCTCTTGGTGATGGAGGCAGCGGCCTTCTTGCCGGCGCCCATCGCCAGAATGACCGTAGCGGCACCGGTGACGATGTCGCCGCCGGCCCAGATGCGGGGATCGGTGGTCTGGCCGGTCTCCTCGTCGGCGACGATGTAGCCCCACTTGTTGAGCTCCATCTTGCCACCGATCTTCTTTGCGAAGGGGTTGGCGTTGGTGCCGATAGCCGAGATCGCGACATCGCAGGGAATCTCCTCGATGGCGCCCTCGATGGGCACCGGGCGACGACGGCCGGACTCGTCGGGCTCGCCGAGCTCCATCTTCTGGACCTTGACGGCGCATACGGAGCCGTCCTCGCCAGCGACAAACTCGAGCGGGGAGACGAGCGGCAGAACCTCGACGCCCTCGGCCTTAGCGTGGTGCAGCTCGGCGCGACGGCAGGGCATCTCGTCCTCGGTACGACGGTAGGCGATGATGGCGTGCTCGGCGCCCAGACGCTTGGCGGTACGGACGGCGTCCATAGCCACGTTGCCGCCACCAAAGACGACGACGTTCTTGCCGTGCTTGGTGGGGGTGTCGTACTCGGGGAACTTGTTGGCCTTCATCAGGTTCACGCGGGTGAGGTACTCGTTGGCGAAGAAGACGTTGGGCAGGTTCTCGCCGGGGACGTTGAGGAACTTGGGCAGGCCAGCGCCGGTCGCCACGTAGATGGCGTCGAAGCCCTGCTCGAACAGCTCCTCGGCCGTGGCCATGTTTCCCACGACGGAGTTGTACTCAAACTTGACGCCCATGTCCTCCAGGCCGTCGATCTCGCGCTTGACGACCGCCTTGGGCAGACGGAACTCGGGGATGCCGTAGACCAGCACGCCGCCGCCGGTAAAGAAGGCCTCAAAGACGGTGACGTCAAAGCCGTTGCGGGCGAGCTCGCCGGCGCAGGTGATGCCGGACGGGCCGGAACCGACGACGGCGACCTTCTTGCCGTTCTTGGGAGCCATCTTGGGCGTGGAGGCGAGCTCGGGGCGGTCACCCAGGAAGCGCTCGAGCTGGCCGATGGCCACGGGCTCGGACTTCTTACCACGGATGCACTTACCCTCGCACTGGTTCTCCTGCGGGCAGACGCGACCGCAGATGGCGGGAAGCATGGAGTCCTCGCGGATGGTATCGAGAGCGCCGCCGAAGTCCTTCGCGCGGATCTGCTCGATAAAGCGGGGAATGTTGATGTTGACGGGGCAGCCCTCAACACAGAACGGCTTCTTGCAGTTGAGGCAGCGCTCGGCCTCGGCCAGCGCCATCTCCTCGGTGAAGCCCTTGTCGACGGGGCGGAAGTCGCAGGCGCGCTCGGCAGCCGGCTCCTCGTTATCGGGGGTGCGGGGCGACTTCATATCGGCAACGAAACGACCGTTAACTAGTGGCATGCGCAGCTCTTTTCCTCATAGGCCTTGAGGGACTCGCCCTCTTCGGAACGGTAAGCGGCCTGGCGGGCACGAAGGTCATCCCAGTCGACCAGGGTGGCATCGAAGTCGGGGCCGTCGACGCAAGCGAACTTGGTCACGCCGCCCACCTCGACGCGGCAGCAGCCGCACATACCGGTGCCGTCAACCATGATGGGGTTGAGCGACGCGGTGATGGGGGTATCGTACTTCTGGGCGGTGAGGGTCGAGAACTTCATCATCGGAACGGGGCCGACGCAGAAGACCTGGCTCACGGCCTTGTCCTGCAGCAGGCGCTCCAGCGGAGCGGTGACAACGCCCTGCTCTCCGTAGGAACCGTCGTCGGTGGTGATATGGATGTGGTCCTCGTCGAGGAGCTCGCGGAACTGGTCCTCCATGAGCAGGAGGTCCTTGGTGCGGGCGCCCATGATGGCGTGCACCTCGTGACCGGTCTCGACCAGGTGCTTGGCGACCGGGAAGGCAATTGCCAGGCCGACGCCGCCGCCAATGACGGCGCAGGGGCCCTCGGCCATCTCGGTGGGAACGCCCAGCGGGCCCACGACGTCGCGCAGCGACTCGCCGGCTTCGTAAGTGGACAGCATCTCGGTGGTCTTGCCGATCACCATGAAGATGAACTCGACCCAGCCCTCGTCACCGTTCCAGCCGGCCAGGGTAAACGGGACGCGCTCGCCCGTCTCGTTGGCGCGGACCATGAGGAACTGTCCAGCGTGCGCATGCTTGGCGATTGCGGGCGCCTCGATGCGGAACTTGAACACCTTCTCCGAGAACTGCGTCTTCTCCAGGATCTTATACATAGAACCCCTCTCTTGTTAGGGCCGCCGAACCGTGCCTCCACGGAAATGGACGGTAGCCCGAGTAAAACCGTACGCGCACAGGCGTTGTGCAGACATACGTTGCAAATTATACCCTCATGGACATGCTGTTTACGTGTGTCTTCGGCAGGTGGGAAAAGTGACCTGCCAAAAAGGGACAGGTTTATTTTGGTCGGTTTTATCAGGCAAAACGGCAAAGGGGGCCGGCCTCGCGCTTCGTTGAGGCCGGCCCCCTTTGGGGCGTTGCATATGTATAGCGGCACAGGGTTTATTGCGACGCAGCCGCCGCGGCGTTTCCGCAGATGAAACCTGCCAAAATAAACATCCCTAAATGGTAGGTTTTAGTGCTTGCCGTTGGCGGAAGCGGCGCCGTTTACGTGATCGCGGGCGTAGATTACGCCGTGGACGATGGCCAGACCGGCGGCATCTGCGGCGCGGGCGCAGGTGTCCTGGAAATCCTCGGCTTCGCGGGCGCGCAGCTGCTTAAGAACGTAGTCGGCGACGGCCATCTTGCCGGGAGGGTTGCCGATGCCGGTGCGGATACGGCTAAAGTCGCGGCTGCCCATCTTGTCGATGATGGAACGCAGGCCGTTGTGACCGGCGTGGCCGCCGCCCACCTTAACGCGGACGTCGCCGGCGGGAATATCGAGCTCGTCGTGGATGACGAGCAGCTCCTCGGCCTTGATCTTGTACTCGCGGCAGAGCTTGGAGATGGGGCCACCCGAGGTATTCATGTACGACTGCGGCTTGACCAGCACGATCTGGCGCTTGCCGCCCTCTTCCTCGGCATCGTTGATATTGATGAGCGCGACCTCGGCGCCTGCTTGGTTTTTCCAGTACGTGACACCGGCCTGACGGGCCAGCTCGTCGATCGCTTTGAAGCCAGCGTTGTGACGGGTCTCGGCATATTCCTCGCCGGGGTTGCCAAGTCCGGCAACCATGCGAATCTTAAGCGGCTGTGCAGCTGCCATGTTCATCCTTTCGTTGATTTGTCGCCCGCTATGGTGAGCGACCCTGTTGCCGCTGTCAAATGGAGGGCAATTGAGGTTGTTTGGGGGCGTTTGGACGGCCGTCAAAATCCGAGGTGGACAGTTAGTTCAGATACGTATAAGTTCTGAGGACTCGAATTGCTCAATTCAATGCCGATACGTTGTTTTGGAACTTTAGTTAGCCCATATGACGCTGTTTTTGAAGTCTACCCCGCTTTCAAATAGGGCGAATGGTATAGAGATAGCTGCAAAACAGCCTAATTCAATGTGTCTATTTATACGTATTTGAACTAACTGTCCAGCCCTGTTCGACGGCGCACGGGTGATTCGCCGTTTAGACCGGCGCAAGGCCGATTCCGGCCCGCAGAGCGTTGAGCCAAGCGGCCTGACGCTTGCGATAGCCCTTGATGCGATATCGGAATCGGACTCCTGCGAGTCGATGCATCGTTTGGGCGAAGGCTTCGAGTGCAACAAGGTCTTTCATTTGGTCGCGATTGATAACCAGGACGTGGATGCCCATTGCCTTGAGGCCATTATTTCGATTGCCATCGTGGATGCGAGCGTTTTGAAGCTCATGCCCAATTCCGTTGTATTCGTTGTCGACTCCGGCGGCCGGGCAATATAGGTCGCAGATGGCGTAAGGGATGCCGGAGGACATGTTAACCGCAAGAGTGTCGAAGTCGATTCGATAGTTGAGTAGCAGGCCTCCCATGGGCAGGCTGCAACATCCGAATCCGCCAAAGCGCATGGGCGCTCCGAGAACGGCTAACATTAGGGATTCGGCTGGGGATGCAGATCCGGGTCGGGCAAGCTTGACTGCCGTGCGAAACGAGGTGTATGAGCTACTTTTGGCGAAGCGCGCGACCGCCTCGAGATCTTCGATGGTCGTGGCGGGCTCGCATTTGTAGTGCGCCTGTTCGTAGCGGGTTTCGTTCTGCTGTTCGGCTGCCGACTGGTCGCCCAGGCAATCAAGATTGCCCGTCGCTGCGCAGCTATCGCCCTTGGGCCAGATGTCGTCATAGGCGATGGGGTAGGTTGCCTCGGGCGGAAGGGAGTAGGTTCCGAGCAGCTCCATAAGGAGCATCAAGGTTTTGGCGACCGATTCATTTTTAGAACAAAGCATGGCTGTCATGGCAGGAGACGTTGCGTAGATGTCGGCCTCGACGTGCATAATTGCACCTTCAGGAAGCGGAGCGGAGAGAATATGCTGAAGAAGTCGCTTGTCGGGGCGTCTGTTGTCTTCGTTTGAAACGAGAAGATCGAGTAGCTCGGAATCATCTTCATTCCAGGCGTCGAGTATCGAAAGTGCGCCAAAGTCTATCGCGTCATTATTGGGAATGCAGCTAGCCAAGGCCTGTGCTTGCTGTTCACTATCAACGGAGTCCCAGGGTAGGGCAGAGTACGCCCGTCGTGCGCGACGAATTGCGCGGAGGGCGGAGAAATGTGAAATCACGGTCGTCATAGCTATAACGTACTAAGTTGGCGGCAGAATGCGACCACCATGCCGTTCTTTTCGCTCAGCGGGGCGCTGCGCGCCACAAACGGCTGGGTGTTATGAAATCGGTGGAATCGGTTGAGGGGATTGCAGGAAATTGAACTTTGCCGCGAAGGTTGACGATAGCTACTGGACAGTTAGTTCAGATACGTATAAAGCGGCGGGTGTTCGAGACGTTTCTAAGGGCCTTCGAGGGCGATTTGAGGGTAAAGATGCGGCGGTTGTGCTCGAAAAAGATGAGCTTTGGGCGGCATGGCATCCGCCGGGGGAGCTCAGAAGGTTTCGAACGGCCCTTTGGAGCTTTAAAAAATACGTATCTGAACTAATTGTCCAGGGAAGGTTGGCGAGGGATAGAAAAAGGGTCGGAAGCGAGCTTCCGACCCTTTAAAAGCATCAAAGATGATGCGATGCGCGGCGGGCTACAGCGCGAAGTCGCCGCCGACGAGCGTGGAGACGGGCTCCTCGTGGTAAACGGCGGAGATGGCCTGAGCGAACTCCTCGGCGACCGAGATAGTCTTGATCTTGCCGCCGACCTCGACGGGAATGGCGTCGGTGACGACGCACTCGACGATGGGGGCGTCGTTCAGACGCTCGATGGCCGGACCGGAGAAGATGCCGTGGGTGGCGCAGACGTAGATGTCGCCAGCGCCCATAGCCTTGAGCTCCTTGACGTTGGCGCACAGGGTGCCAGCGGTGTCGATCATGTCGTCGTTGATGATGCAGGTCTTGCCCTTGATGTCACCGATGATGCCCATGACCTCGGCGGCGTTGTGGCGCGGACGGCCCTTGTGGGCGATGGCCAGGTCGCAGCCGAGCATGTCGGACAGCTTCTTGGCGGCCTTGGCACGACCCACGTCGGGGGAGACGACAACCAGGTTATCGGTGTCGAAGTGCATGTCGTTGTAGTACTGGCCAAACAGCGGCAGTGCGGACAGGTGGTTGACCGGGATATCAAAGAAGCCCTGGATCTGGCCCTGGTGCAGGTCGAGGGTGATGATGCGGTTGACGCCGGCGCGCTCGAGCAGGTTGGCGACGAGGCGGGCGGTGATGGGCTCGCGCGGGCCGGCCTTGCGGTCCTGGCGGGCATAGCCGTAGTGGGTGATGACGGCGGTGATGGAGCGGGCGGATGCGCGCTTGGCAGCGTCGGTGGCGATGAGCAGCTCCATGAGCATGTCGTTGACGTTGCCGCCGGCCACGGACTGAATCAGGAAGACGTCGGCGCCGCGGACGGTCTCGTCGTAGCGGGCGTAAATCTCACCGTTGGCGAACTGCTTTAGCGTAAGGCCCGAAAGCTCGACCCCAAGGTACTCAGCAATCTTCTGAGCGAGGGGACGGTTGGAGGAACCGGAATACACGCGGATGGACTTGCGCATATTCTCCGACTTCTCGGGATCATTAATCGGCATTACCCTTCTCCTTTATACATCGAATGCCATATAGATGCCTTTTTGCATTGTAACCGTGCGGCGGGGTTAATCGGGTCTTGATAACGTCTTTACCGTCAACGGACACGAACCGACCACTCATCCGGTCGCGCAGGTCACGATAGAAAAAGGAGCCGTCCCCATGGGAACAGCTCCTTAGATGCTTGGTAAAACGTTATGCCTCGTCGTCCTCGTGCAGGCGGCGGCGGTAATCGGCGGCCCAGCCCTCAATATTTACCTGACGGGCGCGGCCCAGTCCGAGCGCGTCTGCCGGGACCGGCTCGGTGATGACGGAGCCGGCGGCCACGAGCGCGCCGTCGCCAATCTGGGCGGGCGCGACCATCATGGTGTCGGAACCGATGAAGGCATCCTTGCCGATGACGGTTTTGTGCTTGTGCACGCCGTCGTAGTTGCAGGTGATGGAGCCCGCGCCCACGTTGACGCCGGAGCCCATGGTGGTGTCGCCGATGTAGGACAGGTGCGGCACCTTGGAGCCCTCGCCGATCGTGGACTTCTTGATCTCCACGTGCGTGCCGGCCTTGGATCCGTCGAGCATGTGGGTGCCCGGGCGCAGGTAGGCGCGCGGGCCGCAGTCGACGCCGTTCTCGATGACGGCCTCGATGGCGATAGTCTCATCGATGGTGCAGCCGCTGCCGACGGTAGTGTCGGTGAGGCGGCTGTTGGGGCCGAGCTGGCACTCTTCGCCCACGGTGACGTGGCCGATCAGGTGCGTCTGCGGCCACACGACGGTGTCGCGGCCGATGGTGGCGTCGGGACCGATCCAGGCCTGCGTGGGGTCGATGAACGTGACGCCCTCGGCCATCCAGTGCTCGTTGATGCGGTCGCGTGCGATGGCGGTGAGCTGTGCGAGCTGGATACGGCTGTTGACGCCCAAGCCGTCGCGGTAGTCGTCGCAGTGGAAGATGGAGACTGCCTGGCCGTGGCCTTTGAGGATCTCGAGCATGTCGGGCAGATAGTACTCGGACTGCGCGTTGTCGTTGCCGATCTCGTTAATGTGGGCGGCGAGCTGCGCGCCGTCAAAGGCGTAGCAGCCGGCGTTGCACTCCAACAGCGTGGCAGCCTGCTCGGGCGTGCAGTCCTTCTGTTCGATGATGCGCTCGATCTGGCCGTCGGCGCCCAGCTTGATGCGGCCGTAGCCGAAAGGATCGGGCGGGGTCATGGTCATGACGGTGCAGGCGAGCTCGCCGGTGGCGACGGTCTGCGCGAACTTGGCCACGGTGTCGGCGGTGATGAGAGGCAGGTCGCCGTTGAGCACGACGACGGGGCCTTGCGTGATGCCGCAGGCCTCGAGCGCGACCTTTACGGCGTGGCCGGTGCCCAGGCGCTTGGTCTGCTCAACGCACTCGACCTTGGTGGCGCTGTTGGCGTAGGCGCCGTCGATCAGGGCGCGCATCTCGTCGGCGTGGCTGCCGATGACGACCACGACGCGGCTGCAGCCGGCCTTGATGGTAGCGTCGACGATCCACTGGACCATGGGCTTGCCCAGGATCTTGTGCGAAACCTTGCAGTGGTTCGACTTCATGCGGGTGCCCTCGCCGGCAGCGAGGATAATTGCGGTTGCGTCCATGTGATCTCCTGTTACGTTATAGAGACGTGTGTTTGGAAACGATACACGGCGCAATATGATACCGCAGGCATATGTTGAGCGCGTAACGATTGACGCGTGACGGCCGATGTCGCTGCCGCCGGCGTGGTGTTTGCGCTGGTTGTGCATGGCGGCGGCGCTGCGGCGTTGGCGTTTTGCGCGAGGGGATGGGAGGTGCCCGTGGATATCATGCGAGAGGAATCGGGCAACGAGCCCGTCGCGGCGTTCTCGATGTCGCATCCGGCGGTGCCGGCACTCTATATAGTGCTGACGCTGGGGCTCACCATGTTCTCGATGCAGCCGGTGCTGATTGCGCTGTCACTTGCGGGCGGGCTGGCGTATGGATTTGCGACGCGTGGGGCTGCCCGCACGCTGGGCGCACTCCGCTGGCAGCTGCCGGTGATTTTGATTATCGCGCTGGTCAATCCACTGTTTAGCGCCTCGGGCTCGACGGAGCTGTTCCGCATTGGCATGCGCGCGGTGTATCTGGAGAGCATGGTATATGGCCTGTGCATGGGTGGGCTGTTTGTGGCGAGCGTGCTGTGGTTTGAGGCCGCGGCGTCGATGCTCAAATACGACAAGGTGCTCGCGCTGCTGGGTAATGCCGCACCGGTGATCGCGCTCATGATCTCGATGTGCATGCGGCTTATCCCGCAGTTTTTGCGCCGCGGTCGTACGGTGCTGGCGGTGCAGGATGCGATTGACGTGCCGGGGCGCGCGCCGGCCGACCCCGTGCGCTCGCGCCTGCGGGCGTCGAGCGTGTTGATGGGCTGGGGCATGGAAGATTCGCTGGATCGCGCGGACGCGATGCGCTCACGCGGGTGGGGTGCCGCGACGCGTCGTACGACGTATGCGCGGTATCGACTGGGACGCAGCGACGTTGCCGCGCTGGTTGGGCTTGCGCTGTTTGGCGTGGCCACGGCGGCAGTGGCGTGGACCGCGACGACGCAGTATTCGTTTTATCCGCAGCTCTCGGTGCCGGCGCCGTGGCCGGGCTATGTCGTGTACGCTGCCTGGATGGTGCTGCCTTGCGCGTTGCACGCGATTGATGAGAAGAGGTTTGGCTGATGGCTCGGTTGGATAGGGGGCCGGTGTCGGGTGCGGCGTGCGGCCCGGATATGCCGGCGATTGAGGTGCGGAGCCTGAGCTTTGCCTACCCCGATGCTGATGCTGCGGTGCTCGAGGGGCTCGACTGGTCTGTTCCCCAAGGTGCATTTGCGCTGCTTGTTGGCGGTACCGGATCGGGTAAGTCGACGCTGCTGTCGCTGCTCAAGCCCGAGATCGCTCCGGCGGGCGAGCGCACTGGCGAACTGCGCGTGCTGGGCGAGCCCGTCGCCGACATGGACGTGCGCGCGTCTGCGGAGCGCGTGGGCTACGTGTTCCAGGATCCCGAGAACCAGATCGTGTGCGAAACCGTGTGGCACGAGATGGCGTTTGGCCTGGAAAACTTGGGGCTGGCGCGTGATGAGATGCGCCGTCGCGTGGCTGAGACCAGCTATTTCTTTGGACTGGAAGATTGGCTTCACCGCGATACTGACACGCTTTCGGGTGGCCGCAAGCAGCTGCTGTCACTTGCCGCCGTCCTGGCGCTGCGTCCGCGTGTGCTGCTACTCGACGAGCCCACGTCTCAGCTCGATCCCGTTGCCGAGAAGAATTTTCTGCACGCGCTGTTTCGCGTGAACCGTGAGCTGGGCTGCACGGTTGTTGTGGCTACGCATCAACCGCGGCCGATGCTCGAGTATGCGACGTGTGCGTACCGGATTGAGGGCGGTCGCGTGCGCGAGGTGGCGGATATGGCTTCTTTGGGACGCCGAGAATCGCTGTTTTCCGATGAGATGTTGGGGTGGGGTGCCATCCGATGTGCAAAAAACGGAGTATTCAGCAGGCGTGAGGACAATTTGGGCTCTCTGGAGCCGCCCGGGGACGTATCGAGCGCGAAAAAAAGTTCGGAATTGGACAAATCGTCCGAATTTGTGGCGCAAACGTCGCTCGAGAACGGCTCGGAAGCCTTCCCGCGCACGGATGGAAGCAGAATACTCCAAAAAATGCACGGCGGGTCGGCTACCACCCTGTCGGAAGGCTGGTTTCGCTACGATCGCGCGGGCGGTTGGGTGCTGCGTGGGCTCGGTGCGTCGTTTTCGGCTGGCGCGGTGCATGCGATCGTGGGCGGCAACGGATGCGGTAAGTCGACGATACTCTCGGTGCTGGCGAAGACCGCCAAGCTGCAGCGCGGCCGCATGGTGCGCGGAGCGGCCTCGGCTGCGCTGCTGCCTCAGAATCCCAAAGCATTGCTGGTTGCCGAGACGGTTCGCGATGAGCTGATGGAATGGGCCTCGACCTGCGGATACGACGAGGCCGCAGCACGGGAGCAGACAGCGCGCCTGGGTCTGGCGGGCCTGGAGACGCGCCACCCTTACGACCTCTCGGGCGGACAGCGCCAGCTGCTTGCACTGGCAAAGCTGCTGCTGATCGGCCCCGAGCTGCTGCTGCTTGACGAGCCCACGAAGGGCTTGGACCTGGAGAGCCGCCGCATCATCGCCCGCGCCCTGCGTGACCATGCGAAGGCTGGCGGCACCGTCATCATGGCTACGCACGATTTGGACTTTGTCGAGCAGGTAGCCGACGACGTCGCCATGATGTTTGACGGCGAGATTGCCTGCATGGAGCCCCCGGCTGACTTCTTTGCCGACAACGTGTTTTATAGGGCGTGATGGGATGACGGATTATCGCGTCGCGCGCCTGCTCGCAAAACTGGAGGTCCCGCTGTTGTTAGCGGTGCCGGCAGTGATGACTGCGGCGTTGCTGGCGGGCATTGAGCAGGCGGCGCTTGCCATGCTGGTTGTAGTGGCGCTGGTGCTTGCGCTGTTCTTTGCGGGTTACGAGGCATCTCGTCCGGGTTTGCGCCAGATTATGCCCACGCTGGTGCTGGCGGCGCTGGCGGCGGCGGGGCGCATCCTGTTTGGGCCCATTCCCGACTTTAAACCGGTGAGCGCCATCGCCATTATCGCGGGGGCGGCGCTTGGTCGCCGCAATGGTTTTATGGTTGGCGCGCTGGCGGCGCTGACCAGCAATTTCTTTTTTGGACAGGGCATGTGGACGCCATGGCAGATGTATGCCTGGGGGCTCGTGGGATACGTTGGCGGTGCGCTGGCGTATGCGGGTGCGTTCGACCGCGCCGACGGCACCGTGCGCATGCCAGCACTGCTGGCGTACGGCTTTGCGTCGGGCCTGCTCTATGGCGTCGTCATCAACGCGTATGACATCATTGGTTTTGTACAGCCGCTTACCTGGGCGGGTGCCGTGGCGCGTCTTGCCACGGCGGTGCCGTTCGATATCACACACGGCCTCGCGACCTGCGTGTTCTTGGTCGCCCTGTACAAGCCCTGGTGTCGCCGCATTAACCGTGTCGTCGTGAAATACGGACTGTAGGGCATTTCACGTTCCCTCACGAACTTGCGGTGGAATAGTTCTCGTTTTTGGCTATTTGCTACCCAAACAGGAACTATTCCACCGCACCTTATAGGGGGAGAGGGGTCACATGATCTGTTTTCCTCTGTCCCCCAGGAATTACTTGGGGCTAGAGCTCTAGCGTGAGGGTGACGGGGCAGTGGTCGCTGCCAAAGATGTCGCCGCGGATGTCGGTGTCGCGCACGTTGCCGGCGATGGCGTCGCTCACCAGGAAGTAATCGATGCGCCAGCCTGCGTTATTCTTGCGGGCATTAAAGCGGTAGCTCCACCAGCTGTAGACGCCCTCGACGTCGGGGTTTGCCGCGCGCCAGGTATCGGTAAACCCGGCGTTGAGCAGCTCGGTAAACTTGCCGCGTTCTTCGTCCGAAAAGCCGGCGTTGCCGCGGTTGGACTTGGGGTTTTTAAGGTCGATCTCCTCGTGTGCCACGTTAAAGTCGCCGCAAGTTACGACGGGCTTGCCGGTCTCGCGCTCAAGCGCGCTCAAAAAGCCGCGGTAGGCATCGTCCCAGGCCATGCGCACATCGATGCGCGCGAGTTCGTTTTGCGCGTTGGGCGTATAGACGTCGACAAACCAAAACCTGTCGAACTCGAGCGCGCAGACGCGGCCCTCGGTTGCGGCTTGGGCGACGAGCTCGGCCGCCTCGCCCTCGCCGGCGTAGGGCAGCAGCGCGTCGGCGCGCAGCACGCGTAGCGGCTCCTGGCGGCTAAAGACCGCGGTGCCCGAATAGCCTTTGCGCTCGGCGTAGCTCCAGGTTTGGTGATAGCCGGGCAGGTCGATATCGACCTGGCCCTCCTGCAGCTTGGTCTCCTGCAGCGCCAGGATATCGACGTCGAGTTCTTGCGCGATCTGGATAAAGCTCGGGTCCTTTTTGAGCACGGCGCGCAGGCCGTTGACGTTCCACGAGGCAAAGGTGTAAGTCTGAGGCATAGTGTCCTTTCGACGGGATTGGCAGGCTTAAGATTAGCGCAACAGGGGCGGGGTGGGCTCCGCGCATGTTGACCCAAAGGCCGCATGCTGGGGCATCGCCCGACACTGCCCGACCAACGAGGACGGAGAACTCATATGACGCAGGCGATATCGGACCCCAGGCAGGCCTCCGCCGCGCTGGCGGATTTGTTTGACACCCATAAGCGCGTGGTCTTCTTTGGCGGCGCGGGTGTTTCCACGGCAAGTGGCATTCCCGATTTCCGCAGCGTGGACGGCCTGTATCACCAGCAGTTTGCCTATCCGCCCGAGACCATGCTGTCGCATAGCTTTTACGAGGCGCATCCTGCGGAGTTCTTCGACTTTTACCGCACCAAGATGATCGCGCTTAACGCTAAGCCCAACCGCTGCCACACCAAGCTGGCCGAGCTGGAGCGCGCCGGCAAGCTCGACGCCGTGGTGACGCAAAACATCGACGGCCTGCATCAGATGGCCGGCTCACAGCGCGTGTTTGAGTTGCACGGATCGGTCCATCGCAACATTTGCCAGTCGTGCGGCGCGGTCTATAGCGCCGAGTGGATTTGCTCGCGCGAGCACGAGGATGCCGCGGGCGTGCCTGCGTGCCCCGCGTGCGGCGGCCGCATCAAGCCCGATGTAGTGCTCTACGAAGAGCCGCTCGACGAGCATGTGTTGACCAGTGCCGTTGCCGCCATCGCCGCGGCCGATGCCCTCATTGTAGGCGGGACCTCGCTCGTGGTGTATCCGGCGGCAGGCCTTACGCGATACTTTACCGGCGATACGCTGGCCATTTGCAATCTTGCTCCCACCGATCAGGATGCAAATGCCGACCTGCTGATTTCTTGCGACATCGCGGCCGCGTTTGCGTTCTAGCCCGTGTGCGCGGATACAATAGAAAGACTGAGTGCAAAGCGACCCCGCCGCCAGCTCTCCAAGCTCGGCGGCGTGGGCATTTTAGGAGGATGTTCATGGCGAACGACAGCAAGACATGGCGGTGCGGAAAGTACGAGCTCAGCTTTGACCGTCCGCGCATCATGGGCGTCCTCAACGTGACGCCCGATTCGTTTAGCGATGGCGGGGAGCACTTCGACCCCGATGCCGCCATCGAGTACGGCCTGGCGATGCTCGACGCCGGCGCCGATATCATCGACGTGGGCGGCGAGTCCACGCGCCCCGGCTTTACCCCGGTCAACCCCGACGAGGAGGCTCGCCGCGTGCTGCCCGTGGTGCGCGCGCTGGCCAAGGAGGGCGCCATCGTCTCGATCGACACGCGTCATGTGGCGGTTGCCAAGGCGGCCGTGCGCTGCGGCGCCTCGATCGTCAACGACGTGACCGGCTTCACCGATCCCAAGATGGTCGAGTTTGTTAAGACGAGCACTTGCGGCGTCATCGTGATGCATGCCGGCGAGGTCGCCGCGCCCGCACGCACGCACGCAACGGTGCAGCTCGATACCTCGGCAGCGGCGTTTGTTGCCGAGAAGGCGCGCGAGGCGGCTGCCGAGGCCGCGCGTGAGGCCGAGAAGCCGGCTCGCCGCCGTCGCGGCAAGTTGCTGGGCGAGCCTAAGCCGGAGGCCAAGCTTCCGGGTGGCGTGGTGCAGCCCTCGTTGCCGTTTGGCGAACCGGAGCCCACGTCCGAGCCTTCAAGCGAGCAGGAGACGCCGGCCGCCGAGCAGGCTACTGCCGCCGAGACCGTCGCGCCCGCGCCCGAGGCCACGCCCGCAGCCACCGAGGCCGCATCGGAGTCCAATGACCGCCTGGCCGCCATGATGCGCCGCAGCGCCCGCCGCGAGGAAGCCTACGTGCCTACCTCGCAGCTCCGCCGCTTCACCCTGCCCGATTCGGCGCCCATCATGCGCCGCGTCATGGGCTTTCTGTCCGACCAGGCCCGCACACTCATCCATGCCGGCGTGTCGCGCGACCGCATCTGCATTGATCCTGGCCCGGGCTTTGGTAAGTCGGCTAACGAAGACATCGTCATCCAGCGCGAGACTGCCAAGATGGCGTCACTGGGCTATCCGCTCATGTGCGCCGTGTCGCGCAAGCGCTTTGTGGGCGCCGTCTCGGGCGTGACCGAGGCCGCCGAGCGCGATGCCGCTACGTTTGGCGTGTGCCTGGGCGCCATCCAGGCCGGTGCCAACATCGTGCGCGTGCACGACGCCGCGGGTTTTGCGCAGTTCCTGAACGGCTACTGGGCGGTTGCCAAGCCGCAGCCGCGCCGCGCGTTTGTGGCCGTGGGCTCCAACCTGGGGCATCGCTGCGACAACATCCGCGCCGCACGCGAGATGATCGCCGAGATTCCACTCACCTGCGTGTCCAACTCCTCCAAGATTTACGAGAGCGAGCCGGCCTACGAGACGCGCCAGGACGCGTTTGCCAACGCCGTCATCGAGATCAAGACCGAGCTGGCGCCGCTGGTGCTGCTCGATGAGCTCATGAAGATCGAGGCCGAGCTTGGGCGCGACCGCTCCAAAAAGGCCAAGGCCAACGGCCCGCGCACCATCGACCTGGACCTGCTGTGGATGGATGGCGAGACCCACGGCGGCAAAAAGCTGCGCCTGCCGCATCCGCTGATCGGCGAGCGCGATTTTGTGCTGGTGCCGCTCGAGGACTTGATGCACGACCCGGCGCGGTTCTTCCGCTACAACGGTGTCGAGGTCAAGGAGCCCGAGGACCGCGTGGGCCATATCGTGGGCGAATTGGGGCGTATGTAGATGATCGAGATGAATGCTGTTGCCGCCGGTACCGAGCTTGACGCCGCGCGTGACGCGGGCCGCGAGGGTGCGTCCGCGGGCTGGTGCGCTTGGAGCGCGGGCGAGGCGTCGTTGACGTTTTCGCTGGTCGTGCGCCCGGATGTGAACATGCATGCCTTCCACGGCCTGCCGTTTGTGGCCGCGATGGGCATGATGGACGCGCTCGTGGGCACGGCATCGACGCCGGGGTTGGGCCTTGCCGGTAAGGTGGGTATCCAGTGGCCGAGCGACATTGTGTGCGGCGCGCCCGCATTTGAGACGTCGTTCGCGCGCGTTACCGTGAACGGCGGTGCCGGTGCCGCGGGCATGTTCGGTGCCGTGACGGTGGATATTGAGCTTTCGGCGTTGAGCGAGCTCGGTGTGGATGCGGCCGACGAAGCGCTGGTCGAGGAGTTGGCCGCCGCCGTGCTGACCCGTGTGGACACCTGGGCGGTTGTTGCCAACACGCCGCAGGGCGCTGCCGGTCCGCTGGCTCCCGTGCTGGGCGAGTACTTCGACATGGTGCCGCTGCTGGGCCGCCAAGTTGCGGCGGTGTCGCCCAACGGCTTGCCGCTTGCGGTCGGTGTGTTTGCGGGCCTGGACATCTGGGGTCGTGCGACCATCAAGACCGATGCCGGCGAGCAAGAGTTTCCGCCCGAGGTCGTACGGATTCGCGGTCTGTAGCGTCTCGGCTTCGCCAGAGCCTACGCTAGCTCCTGCATGCGGCGGTAGATTTCGCAGATGCCTTTGATGGTGAGTTGGCCGTCGACTATGTCGAAGGCGTCGGTCGAATCGGCGACGATGCTGGCGAGGCCGCCCGTGGCGATAACGGTGGCATCCTCGCGCCCTAGTTCGCGCTTCATGCGCGCGACCAGGCCCTCGGCCATGGCGGCGGCGCCCGTCACGGCGCCCACCTTGATGCACTCCTCGGTATCGCGGCCGATGGCATGCTCGGGCGCCTCGAGCGGAACGCTGGCGAGCTTGGCGGCTCGGGCGGCGAGCGCGTCCATCGAAATGCGGATGCCCGGCGCAATCGCTCCACCAATGTAATAACCGTCCTCATCGATGACGTCGATATTGGTCGCGGTGCCAAAGTCCACCACGATTGCCGGCGCGCCGTAGAAGGTCTCGGCCGCAACGGCGTTAGCGACGCGATCGGCGCCTACGGCCTGGGGACGCGCCGCGCGCAGCTTGGTCACCGCGGCCGTCTGCGGTCCGATGACGATGGCGTCCGCGGCAATGCGGTCGGCCACAGTGTGCCACTCGCGCGAGAGCTGCGGCACCACGCCGGCGAAGGCGATCGCGTCGACCGCGTCGAGCGAGAGGCCGTACATCTTAAAGAAGCCCATCAGGCGCACATGGATCTCGTCGGCGGTATAGGAGCGGTCGGTGGGCATGCGCCACGACTGCACCAGCTCGTCTCCGTCAAACAGGCCCATGGCCGTCTGCGTGTTTCCCATATCGATAGCGAGCAGCATGTCTACTCCCGGTGTTGGCATAAAAGGACGCGCACCATTGTATACGCGCCGTCGACGGCGCTCGGCCGCGATTCGTTTACGGTGATAGGGGCTGAGGGGTTTTAAATATGAAGGAATTATGCTCTACGAGATTTTCCTTGCCGTTTACCGAACTCCCGCGTAATATTCTTTCTTGCGCACATGAGGCGCCCAGACATTGCGGGGTGGAGCAGTCTGGTAGCTCGCCGGGCTCATAACCCGGAGGTCGTAGGTTCAAATCCTGCCCCCGCGACCAAGACTTTTAGCAGCTCAGAGGCATTGTTTCTCTGGGCTGTTTTCTTTTATCTTGACAATGCAGCGAGGACTCCTGAGCGGAATATGAGCAGATTGCAACGACCGTCAAGGCAAAACAGATGCCAATAAAACTAAAACCAGCTAAATAGAAGCGAAGAACCCGTAGAATCTTCCTCAGTGGAAAAGGCTATCAAGTGAGGGTCCGTATGCCGGGAAAGAAAGCCGATGCAGAAGCTTTTGCAAGCAGGTGGGCGAACAAGGGAAATGAGAACCAGGACACGCAACGGTTCTGGATCGACTTCTATCAGAATGTCCTGGGCGTGGAGGATGCGGTCTCGAGACTTGAGTTCGAGAAGCCCGTCTCCACCGATGCGAGCACGCACGATGGGTATATCGACGTCTTCATACCATCGGCCAAAACCCTTGTCGAGCAAAAGTCGCTGGGAATCGATCTCGCCAAGGAGGAGACGCGCCAGGGCCGCAAGGTGACGCCCGCGAAGCAGGGCAACGCCTACGCTCAGGGCATGCCCCTCTCCCAACAGCCTCGCTACATCATCGCTTGCAATTTTGCCGAGTTTTGGGTCTTCGACCGCGAGCGGGACTCGCTATGCCGGGAGCCTCTCTTCAAGTTGCCGCTCGCCGAGCTCCCCAAGAACCTCGCGGCCATTCAGTTCCTCAAGGGCGGGGCGGAGGCCCCGGCCACGATCTCCCGTGCCGTTTCCGTCGAGGCCGGCAAGATCATGTCGAAACTCCATGACCAGGTCGCCGAGGCGTTCGATGATCCCGACACGCCCGAGAATCACCATGCGCTCTCCGTGCTCATGACGCGCCTCATGTTCCTCATGTTCTGCGAGGACTCGGGGCTCGTGGTCCCCAACGCCTTCCGCGACTACGTCGCCCACTTCTCGGCAGGCGATCTCAGGCGCGGCCTCAAGGACCTTTTCGTTTGGCTCGACACCAAGGACGAGGAACGCGACAAGTACGCCGAGCCCTGGCTGAAGAAGCTGCCCTACATGAACGGTGGCCTCTTCCGGGAGAAGACGGAGATTCCGCCCCTGTCCGAGAACTTCCGCCATACGCTCATCGTCGAGGGGTGCCAGGAGTTTGATTGGTCGGGCGTGAGCCCCACGGTTTTCGGCTCCATCTTCGAGGGCGCGCTGTCCCACGACCACCGCCGCGCAAACGGCCAGCACTTCACGAGCCCCGAGAACATCCACAAGGTCATAGACCCGCTCTTCCTCGACGGCCTCAAGGCTGAGTTCGAGGAGGCCCGTGCCAAGCCCGTCGCGGGCGGTGCGAGGACCCGTGCGCTCAAGGACCTGCATGAAAAGATCGGTAGCGTCTCTATCCTCGACCCGGCTGCCGGGTCAGGCAACTTCCTGACGGAGAGCTACCTGTGCCTGAGGCAGCTGGAGAACCGCATCCTCTTCGAGCTCCAGGGTGAGCAGACGTCATTCAGCTTTGAGGATTCCGGCGATCGCGACGTGCTGGTCAACCTAAAGAACTTCCATGGTATTGAGCTGGAGGATTTCGCTTGCTGCGTTGCCCGCACGGCTCTCTGGATCGCCGAGAAGCAGGCGGACGCTGACACCGCAAAAGTGACGCAGCGCGTCTACCAGGAACTTCCGCTCACGGACTATGAGGGCATCGTTAACGCGAATGCCCTTCGTATCGACTGGAATGACGTCGTATCAGCGGATGAGGTCGATTATGTGCTCGGAAATCCTCCTTTTATAGGCAGTTCGCGCCTTGAAGACGCTCAAAAGGAAGATAGGAAGGCGATTTTTGGCAAATCCGCTGGTTTGCTCGACTATGTTGCATGCTGGCATAAGAAAGCGGCTGAATATATGGATGGGCATCGTGTGCGATGTGCATTCGTTTCAACTAACTCTATCTGTCAGGGACAGCAGGTTGAGCCCCTGTGGAAGCCCCTGTTCGACAATGGCGTTCATATCGATTTCGCCTATAAAACGTTCGTTTGGGATTCCCAAGCATCTGATAAAGCGAATGTCCATGTTGTCATTGTCGGATTTTCTAAAAGTCCCGATATGCAACCTCTACTGTTTAGCTCAACGGGTGCAACAAAAGCGGACAACATCAACGGCTACCTCTCGAATGCTCCGGACGTCTTTGTCGAAAAGCGAAGGCAGCCCCTCTGCTCTGTTCCGAAGATGTCGCGAGGTGGCGGCGCTGGTGATTGGGGATTTTTAACCCTCGATGAGGCTGAGGCACATCGTTTACTGACTTCATATCCTGCTCTCGAACAGTACATTAGGCCATTTTCAATGGGATCTGAGTTTATCAAGGGCATTAACAGGTATTGCTTGTGGTTTGCTGGACTATCGGGAGCCGAGCTATCCAAACTTCCCAAAGAAATAAGGGATCGGTTCGATGAAATCCGCAAACTAAGGTTGGCTTCTCCGCGTTCTGGCACGCAAAAGAGAGCCTGTGCCCCGTGGGAGTTCGATGAGGTTAAAGCGCCTGCCGATGGCGCATTCCTGGCCGTTCCACAGGTGTCTTCCGGACGGAGGAAATACATTCCGGTCGGATTCATAACCAACGGCACTATTCCTGGAAACAAGCTCTTTTTTGTCGAAGAGGCGGATTTGTATGATTTTGGAATCATCTCAAGTCAGTTTCACAACGCATGGATGAGGCAGGTTGCTGGACGCTTAAAGAGCGATTATCAATACTCGAACACTATCGTCTATAACAATTTTGTCTGGCCTTCTCCATCTGCGAGTCAGAAGGATGAGATACGCCAGTGTGCTAGGGATGTGCTTGAGGCGAGAAACGCTCAACGCGGGGCAACTCTTGCCGACATGTATAGCCCCGATAAAGCCCTCTTCTTCTCCGATCTCATGAAGGCTCATGCACGGCTCGATGCTGCTGTCGAATCTGCCTATGGCGTTGATTTTGGCGGAGATGAAGAGAGGGTTGTTTCGCATCTATTCAAGCTTTATGCCGAGAAGGTCGGTGAGTAGCGTGAAGGGGAACGTCATAAAGCCGAAGGGGGAGACGATACCATCCGAACCCGATTCCGTGAAGGGGAGCATTGGAGATCTAAGGGCCGAGGCCGATCGACAGGAGGAGGAAGCCCAAAGATATGCCATCGCCTTCCTCAAGAAGGTTATGAGGCTGAAAGGCGTGGCAATCGAGCGCGACCATTTCCTCCGCTCAGAGTTTCGTAAGCGGGGCGTTGCGGACGAGCAGGTAGAGCTCGCGATTTCAACGAGCCCAGCCGCCGCCGGGATGGATTCTGACCTTGTCGACTCCATCGCGAGGGACGTCATTGATTTCGAGACGAAGAAATCGACCGTCCTTTCGTTCTCCGCGGGATTGCCCGGCGGGCTCGCGATGCTCGGAACGATCCCGGCGGACGTGACGCAGTACTATGTCCACGCCTTTCGAATCATGCAGAAGCTGGCGTATCTCTACGGATGGCAGTCATTTATCGACGATTGCGACGAGATGGACGATGAGACCTTGGCGGCCTTCGCCCTTCTCCTGGCCGTGATGGCCGGCGTGAGCGGTGCCAACTCCGCCTTGACGGCGTTTTCCAAAACGGTTCAGGCCAATGTGGCCAAGAAGGTCGCCAACAAGGCGCTTATGCAGACAAGTTACTACCCGATTATCAAAAAGGTCCTTGCCGGGATCGGCGTCAAGATCACCAAAAGCAGTTTCGGCGACGCGGTGAGCAAAGTCGTTCCGGTCGTCGGCGGGTTCATCTCGGGAGGCCTCACGTTCGTCAGCCTCAAGGGCGGGTCGAGGAAACTTGCAGGGGAGCTCAGGTCATTGCCGCAGGCGACAGGTCCCTTGACCGCAGCGGCGGTTGATTCTTTTACTGATTTTGCCGAAATGAAGGGGATGACGAGCGATGACGATGCCCAAATGGCATGAGACCATGCGGCCCATCCTTGAAGCGCTGGCGAAAAGCGACGGGTGCCTAACCGGTTCCGATCTTCAAGAGGCGGTGGCGACCACATTTGACATGACGGGCGATGAGCGTGCCGAGCGCCTCAAGAGCGGGCGGCTGAGGCTCTACGACCGCGTGTACTGGGGAATCACCGACCTGGAGAAGGCCAAACTCCTCGAATACGGGGAGAAGAAGGGGACCTACCGCATCACGGCAGAGGGCAGGTCATACCTCGCTGCCCATCCCGGCCCCCTCACGGCCAAGGCGCTCTACGAGAACTGCCCGCCGTTCAAAAGTTGGAAAGACGGCTATCAGGCGGCAAACAAAGCTAAGGAGGCGGCCGGGTCCTTGGACGCTCCGGAAAAGGAAGATCAGGACTCGCCCCAAGAGTCCATGGACTCAGCCTACGGCGAGATTCGAAGCGCGCTGTCGGACGATCTTCTCACCGCAATCATGGGAAAGGATCCGTACTTCTTTGAGCATCTGGTGGGAAAGCTGCTCGTTGCGATGGGTTACGGAGAAAGCTTGGATGCCGAGGCCGACGTTACCAAGAAGAGCGGCGACGAGGGCATAGACGGCATCGTGCGCGAGGACCGTTTGGGATTCGGGACCATCTGCTATCAGGCCAAGCGGTGGGACCCGGAGCGCACGGTCGGCCGACCCGAAATACAGGCGTTCGTCGGCGCCCTCTCGGGAAAAGGCGTTTCGAAAGGCCTCTTTATCACAACTGCCCGGTTCTCGAAGGAGGCACGACGCTATGCAGAAGGTCTACTCGGCCAGACGGTCGTGCTCGTCGACGGCCCAGCGCTCGCTGGTCTCATGATCGACTACGGTGTCGGCGTAAGCACAAGGCAGGTTTACGAAATCAAGGCCGTGGACACGGACTTCTTCGAAGAATAGCGAGCAAGCGGCTAGCTTGCGCCCTTCCGCCCGTTGCACTTCGAGCAGAGCACCTGCAGATTAGACGGCACGGTCTTACCGCCCCTAGCGACCGGCACGATATGGTCGATGTGCAATCCAACACCATCGGGCATGTACTTCCCGCACATCTGGCAGGTGTAGTTGTCCCTTCGCGCTATTTGCTCGCGCAGCTGTTTAGTCATCAGCTTCCGCTGGTTGCGAGCATGGTAATCCCTGAGCGTCGCTTCGTCGTTAATAGCGGCGAGGCGGTTTCGCCTGTTCACAACCCAGTCCCAGCTCACGGCCATCACGCTATCGTCCACGGACACCTTGTAGGACGTCTTCACGTAGTTCCTCTGCCTGTAGCGTGTCTGCTCGCGGCACGTGACAAACTGGAACGCGTGCGCGTCGTCGAGCGTCTCGGCGTATTGCCGCTCCCGGCGCTTCTGCAGGCTGCAGGTCTTCAGGTATTCCTCCTGCTGCGCCTTCCACTCCTGGATGTAGGAGCGCTCCGCGACGATCTTTTCCCAGTTGGCGGGCTCGAGCATAAAGCGGTCTATCAGGTCGTCGATCTTCACGTTGCGTCTGCCGGAGACATCGAACCGCTCGACGAAGTATGGGTAGTGAAAGGGATTCGCCAGGACTCTTCGCACCAGAGAGACGACGCAGCAGATGAGACCAATCGAGACAACGGCCGCAACGATGTAGGGAAGCAGATCGACGGCGACGAGATTCCCCCATTTATCGACATGATAGTAAGTAAACAAGATGGCTCCCATTCGCTCGTATTGGCATCAGATGATAGACCAACGCAAGCACTCGCCCTTTTGCCACCCCGCCCGGACACCGCCACGCAACTCCCACACCTTGTTCGCTTTACAAAACCAAACGCCCGTTCGATACTAGTACCAATGAAACACGAACACGCGTACGGGAGGTAAGGCATATGATCATGAAGAAGCACTCCCTCGCGGGCACCTGCGGCATCCCCACGGAGGACCGCCGCATCTACATCCCGGTGGACGTCAACGGGACCGACGACCCCGACCGCGGCCCGTCCGACCCGGTCACCATCCACTGGCCCGACGGCCGCTCCTGGCAGGTCGAGTCCATCTACTTCCGCTCCGAGTTCGGCCGCGCCCTCTTCGGCAATCTCTGCGTGCGCTACGACGTCTGCATCGCAAAGCAGCGCAAGACGGTCTGGTGGGAGCACGGCGACTGGTTCGTCGAGCGTGGCAGCGGCATGGCGGTGACGCCCGCGTGACAGATCACACCAAGGACTTCGGCGGCGGCATCACGGTGCGCGCCCGAGGCGACAGGCCAGGCCGGCGCGTCCACAAGCAGTACGTCGACGTCTACGCCCGCGCAAACGCCGACGGGACCATGGTCCCCATCCGCGTCTGCTGGCCGGACGGGCGCTGCTTCACCATCGATCAGATCCTCGAGATCGAGCCCTTCGGGGCCATCGTGCAGAACGCCCAGACGGCCACCTACACCGTTCGCTTCGGCCAGTGGCGCACCCAGCTCATGCTCGAGCACTACCACGAGGAGGACGACATCCACGGGGCCGAGGACCATCTGCGCTGGTGGGTCTGGGCGTTCGACAACACCCTCACCAAGAACGACGTGGGGGTGTAGGCCCGTCGCCGGAACGTAAACGTCGTACGTCAAAAACGTCCGCTAGGCGTAAGGCCATCAAGGCGCTCGTCGGAGTCGAAAGGTTTTCCTGTAATGCACGACACGAGATCGTCGGCAAAGCGCTCGACTTGGGCTGCGACGTACTCGACGATCCTCTCCGGATCCTGGAGGTCGCCGCGGGATGCCGCGAGGAGCGTCGCCGCGAGCCCGCGCATCTCGTAGCTGATATCGAAGATCTGGTTCTGCTCGGCTTCTGTCATGGATGCCCCTTTCCGGAAACGATGCGTAATCCATATTCTCCCCTTCGGGCCCGCCGCTGGCGGGCCCTTTTGCTGCCGCCGGTATCCGGCATGCGCCGCCGTATGGCCACGGCTCCGCGGCCGGGTGGCACCTCCGCTACGCCGCGTCAAGGGGGCCCATGAGACCCCGCACAAACCTCCGCTCCGCTCCGGTTGGTGGAGGTCGTCATGG
>CAUATU010000032.1:0-23898 GCA_958432255.1 uncultured Collinsella sp. | reverse complement strand
GGCGGAGCCTCTTTGCGTCCTGCGGGATGTTTTGGAAAATAACCCAAAACCGGCCATGTGGGGTCCTTTGGAGTCACCCTTTAGGCGGAACTCTCCTAATTATTTGGATGAGTCGTTTACTTACTTGTGCTGTTACCGTCTTCCCGCTGTTGTTGGGGTATGCTTTGTTCGTATGTAAACGTATGACATGTTGATGGGGGAGGTTGCTATGGCTCGCGAGGGCGCTCGTTCTAAGGATTCAGCTAAGCCTGGCATCAAGGAAGTTGCAGCGGTGGCGGGGGTTTCGCCTACTACGGTATCTCGCGTGCTTAATAATCGCGGCTATATTAGCCAAGAGACCCGCGATAAGGTCCATGCCGCGATGAAGCGCATCAACTATACGCCCAACGATATCGCCCGTGCCATGCTCAACGGTCGCCTGAATCTAATAGGTATGATCGTCCCCTATGTCAGCAGCCCGTTTCATGCACAAGCGGTTCAAGCCGTTGAGCGTACCCTGGCCGAAAACGGTTTTAAGATGCTGCTGTGCAATAGTGCCAATCGACCTGATCTTGAGCGTTCTTATATCGATATGCTTCGGCGCAATATGGTTGATGGCGTCATTGTCAACTCGCTTAATATCGGTGCCGAGGCGTATGCCGAGATGGGTTTGAGTCTGGTTGGTATCGACTGCGACCTTGGCGAGGCCTCTGTTCAGATTGCGAGCGACAGCTATAGTATCGGCGAACTTGCCACGCGTCGCCTGATCGATGACGGGTGTTCGCGCATCCTGTGCCTGCGCAGCAATAGCCGCATGCGCATGCCTGCGAATAAGCGTACCGATGCCTACCTCGATGTTGTTGAGCAGGCCGGTTTGCCCGCGCTTGTCCGTGAGGTCGAGTTCGTTAAGCCCGACGACGAAAAGAGCGCGGTCGTTGCGAAGATCCTCGATGAGAACCCCGATATTGACGGCATCTTTGCGGGAGACGACACGATGGCGGCCATCTGCCTCAACGTGATGAAGCAGCGCGGCTTGAGCGCTCCGGGCGATATTAAGGTCGTGGGCGCGGATGGTGCCCGCCGCACTATGACGTTTATGCCTGACTTAACAACCGTACGCCAAGATATCGATCGCATCGGTGAGCTCGCGGCGCAATCCATCGTCGCTCTTGTTAACGGCGAAAAGCCCGAATCGAATATCAAGCTCCCCGTTGAACTCATTGAGGGCAAAACCGCGTAGTTCATCCCGTGCCAAAAGAATCCCTCAAACACCTCTGATGACCGTTCGCCGGCATATGTCAACCGTTTGCCGGCATATGTCAACCGTTTGCCGACGACTGGAACTGCGAAAAGACGTATTGGTGTGAAAACGTTTGACATATGAAAACGATTGACATATCTTGCAGTTGTACCGAGTTAGTATCTCGTGAGAAAGGAAGTCTCGGATGCACAAGGTGTATTACCAGCCTGAGGGAATTTGGGTAGGCGACATCATGCCGTACGGCGAGGACGGCACGTTCTATCTCTATCATCAGCGTGACACGCGAAACCCCGGACCTTTCGGAGAGCCGTTTGGTTGGGCACTCGCGACGACCAAGGATTTCGTCAACTACAAGGACTTTGGCGAGAGCCTTGAGCGTGGCGGCGACGAGGAAGTCGACCAGTATGTTTATGCCGGCACGGTGTTTAAGGTGGGCGACAAGTACCATGCGCTCTACACTGGTTGCAATCGCGATAAGGTCAAGGCACGCTTGATGAAGCAGGTTCTTCTTCACGCAACGAGTGACGACGCCGTCAAGTGGCAGAAGAACATCGCCGAGACGCTGCTTCCGCCCCAGGAGGGTTACGATGACCGCAACTGGCGCGATCCCTTTGTGCTTTGGGATGAGGAGAACGAAGAGTACATGCTCATCCTCGGCACGCGTGTGGGCGAGGACAAGCGTCTGATGACCGGTCGTCTGGTCAAGTTCACCTCCAAGGACCTGGATACCTGGGAGTTCCAGGGCGACTGGTGGAATCCGGGCCTGTACACCATGTTCGAGATGCCTGATCTCTTTAAGATGGGCGACTGGTGGTATCTGGTGTTCTCCGAGTACAGTGATGGCAACAAGACCCGTTACCGCATGTCTCGCTCTATCAACGGTCCTTGGATCACTCCTGCGGACGATTCCTTCGATGGCCGCGCGTACTATGCCGCGCGTACCGCATTTGATGGCGAGCGCCGCGTTCTCTTTGGTTGGGTTCCTACGCGTGACGAGGGTGGCGATCCCAGCTCTTACCTGTGGGGTGGCACCTTTATGCCTCTCGAGATCGTTCAGCGTGCCGACGGAACGCTCGGCACCAAGCTCCCTGACAGCATGCTTGGCGCCTTTGGCGAGGCTAAGGCAGTCGAGGCCTTTGAGCTCTCCTGCGAGTCGGGCAAGGTCGAGCAGGTGCTCGCCGCGGATGCCGGTTCCACCTATATGCTCGATGCCGACATCGAGCTCGCCGGTGACGCTGCCGGCTTCTCGGTGAAGCTTGCCGAGGACGCCGAGTCCGGTCTTGCCTATGAGTTCCGCGCCAACCTGCGTGAGGGCAAGCTCGAGTTTACGGCGGCCCCCCAGTATCCGTGGTTCCAGGTCAACAACATGGGCCTCGAGCGTCCGTTGTTCTTTAAGGGCGAGGGCACTCATCATGTGCGCCTGGTCGTTGACGACGATATCGCGACCATCTTTGTCGATGATGTTGCGCTTAACGCGCGCTTCTGCAATAAGCAGGGCCAAGGTGTGGCACTGACGGTCACCGACGGTACGCTCAAGTGCGCAAATGCAACGATCGCGTCTCTGTAATGGCATCAAAACGTTTTATGATTTCGTAAGGGAATGGAGAGGAACATGGACTACAAAGTAGTGTCTCAGCAAGTCGTCGATAACGTCGGCGGTCTGGAGAACATCGAGGGCGCCACGCATTGCGTTACGCGTCTGCGTCTGGTGCTCAAGGATACGAGCAAGTACAACAAGGCCGAGCTCGAGAACATCGATGGCGTCAAGGGCGTGCTGTACAACAGCGGCCAGCTCATGATCATCTTCGGTACCGGTACCGTCAACAAGGTCTACGATGAGTTTATGGCTCTGACGGGCGTTAAGGAGATCAGCGCTTCCGAGGTCAAGGGCGCCGAGGCGGACAAGAAGGGCAAGTTCTTCTCGGTCCTCAAGGTATTCTCGGATATCTTTATCCCCATCATTCCCGCTTTCGTCGGCGCTGCTATCATCATCGGCCTTAAGTCGCTGATCGTTGCCAACGGCCTCTTTGGCATGGAGGGCAGCCTTGCCGACCACAGCGAGTTCCTCAAGAACCTCGCAAGCTTCTTTGCCATTATCGCCACCACGTTTGACTACCTGCCTGTCCTGGTTATGTACAGCGCGGTGAAGCGTTTTGGCGGTAACCCGATTCTGGGCATCCTCGTCGGTATCGTCATGGTTCACCCGAGCCTTATGAACCGCAACACGTTCGTTATGGATCCGACGGGTGCTGAGTACTGGAACTTTGGTCCGCTCTCCATTCCCATGGTTGCTTTCCAGGGCGGCGTGTTCCCTGCAATCCTGACTGCCTGGTTTATGGCCAAGGTCGAAAAGATTGCCCAGAAGTACATCCCCGAGGTCGTCTCGTTCGTCTTTGTCCCGACCGTTACCCTGATTCTTGCTAACGTCGCCCTGTTCACCGTGTTCGGCCCGCTCGGCAACCTGATCGGCGACGTCCTCGCCGGTGTAATCGATATCCTGTACAACAGGATGGGCGTCTTCGGTGCCTTTGTCTTTGCCGCATTCCTGCAGCCGCTCGTCGTTACCGGTACGCATCAGTTCATCCAGGGTATCGAGGCAAACCTCGTCGCCACGACTGGCTTCAACTACATCCAGGCCATCTGGTCGGTTTCCATCATCGCCCAGGGCGGCGGCGCCATCGGCATGTACCTCATTCACAAGAAGCATTCCAAAGAGCGCAACATCTGCATGTCGTCCTTTATCCCGACGCTGGTCGGTATCTCCGAGCCCGCAATCTTTGCTGCAAACATGCGCTACTCGATCATCCCGTTCATCTGCGCTTGCATCGGTGCAGGCTGCGGCGGTGCCTTCGTGAAGCTCTTTGAGGTGCGCGCCATCGGTCAGGGTCTGACCGGCGTGCTTGGCCTGCTCATCGTCACGCCCGAGACGCTCGTGTGGTATGTGGCTGGCAATCTCATCGCCTTTATCGTGCCGATCGTCTTGATCTTTGCCTACAACAAGGCAAAGGGCGTGCCGACCACTGATGAAGAGGGCGCTGGTGCTGGCTTTGATGTCAGCTTCTAGTTGAGCCGTTCAGCGTAATCTGAGGATAAGTCCATTTGGGGAAGGGCGTTCGACTCGTGTGAGTCGAGCGTCCTTCCCCATAGACGAGAAAGTCAACGGCGATGTTTAATCAAAAAAATAAGGTGACACGCGCGGACTATGAGCAGTGGCGTGCCGGACAGGATGAGACGGCGGGTCGCATCGCGTCCGACCCCGATAGGCTCCTGTTCCATGTGGAGCCTGAGCTTGGCTGGCTCAACGACCCCAACGGTTTGGTGCAGATCGGTGATACGTATCACATCTATCACCAATACGATCCATTCGATGCTGCGCATGGCGGTCCAGTGCTTTGGAATCATCTGACAACAAAGGATTTTGTGACGTACGAGAATCGCGGCCCTGTGCTGTTCCCCGATTCCGATTTGGATTCGAGCGGAGCGTATTCTGGTTCTGCCTTTGTACACGACGGCAAGATTCACTACTTCTATACCGGCAACGTCAAGCATTTTGACCGCGATGATTACGACTACGTGTTGACGGGCCGTGAGCAAAACCAGATTCATGTGGTTGCCGAGAACCCCGACGAATTGGGCGAGAAGCGCATAGCTGTTGGGCCGGTCGATTACCCCGACGATATCGGTACGCACGTGCGTGATCCCAAAATCCTTGAACACGATGGTATCTACTACATGGTTCTGGGCGCTCGTACGAAAGACGACCGCGGCTGCGTGCTTGTCTATACCTCGAGCAATCTAGAGGACTGGAGCTATGCGACGCGCATTGAGTTGGGCGAGAAGTTTGGCTTTATGTGGGAGTGCCCCGATCTGTTTGAGCTCGATGGTGAGCTTATTCTCGTTTGCTGTCCGCAGGGTGTGTCCGCCGATGGATGGCGTTACCGCAATCCGCACCAGTGCGTGTGGTTTCCCATCGAGGCCGATTGGGAGGCGCCGAGTTTTAAGATCGCCGGGCAGGGCATGCCCCCGATGGTCGATGCCGGCTTTGATTTCTACGCACCGCAGTCTTTTGAGGATGCTGCGGGTCGGCGTTTGATGATCGGGTGGTCGGGTTGCCCCGATGCGACGGCAAAAAGCCCGACGGTGGCACGCGGGTGGCAGTGCGCGTTGACGGTGCCGAGAAAACTGAGCATGCGCGATGGTAAGCTCTGTCAGCAGCCGGTGCACGAGATTGAGAGGATGCGCGGCGACTGCGTTTGCGCGACAGGCGGTGAAACCGTTGAGGAGCCGGGCCGCCTATTTGATCTTGTGGTTTCCTGTGAGGGCGCCCAGGTGATCGAGCTCGAAATCCGCAAGGGTGTCTTTGTGCGCTATGCAGACGGGATGCTTACCCTCGACATGGGTGACGAAGGCTATGGGCGCGACCAGAGGTCGATCGAGCTCAGCGAGCTTCGCGACCTGCGCGTGCTTTCGGACACTACGATGGTCGAGATTTTTGCAAATGGCGGCGAGGCGGCACTTACGAGCCGTACCTATTCGCCGGCGGTTCCGGCGATGGAGCTGCACGCCGAGGGTGCGGCATCGATGAATTTCTACCGCCTCGTGCATTAACCGTGCGTGGAGCACGATTGGATTTGCTGGACGGAATGTGTCGCAGTTGTCGCGGCCAACTACCGCTTACCGCATATAGCGACCGTTTGCGGAATAAGTAACCCTCCTTAATAAACCGTGTGGAATCCTAGATAAGCACGGAGTTTTCCAGGGAGACGCTGTCCTTTGTTGTGTGCAAGGGGCGGCGTCTCTTTGGCGCTTGGACGCCGTTGTGCAACAGTGCGGCGGCGCGTGCCATGTATTGAAAAGCCAATGTCGAGATGGGTCGTGATAATAATGGGCAAGTACGTAATCGTGGTTGAGTCTGGGTCGGATGTGACGCCGGAGCTCTGCGAGCGCTACGGCATCGTGCGCGTGCCCATGCATGTCACGATTGGTGACGAGACCGTCGAGGACGGCTCGATCGATCCGCTCGAGATTTATTCGCGCTGCAATGAGTTTGGCGTGATGCCCAAGACCAGTGGCTGCGCGCCTGCGGATTTTGCTCACGTGTACGACCGCATTCACGCTGAGCAGCCCGACGCGACTATTTTGCATCTTGCATATTCCGAGGCCACGACCTGTTCGCATCAGTCCTCAAAGATTGCGGCCCAGGGGCGCGACTACGTGTTCTCCATGGACACGCGCTTTGTCTCGGTAGGCCAGTCGCTTGTTGTCGTCGAGACCGCCAAATACATCGAGGCTCACCCCGATGCCACCGTCGACGAGATCTTCGCCTTCGCGAACTCCGTCATGGACCGCGTGCTGTTGGGCTTTGTCCCAACCGATCTCGCCTTCCTTAAGGCCGGCGGTCGTTTGTCCAACGTGGCATTCCTCGGTGCCCATCTGCTCAAGATTAAGCCCTGCATTGAGGTGGCGGGTGGTAAGTTCGTGGCGACCAAGAAGTTCCGCGGTTCTATGCTTAAGTGCGCCCGTGCCTTTATTGACCACATGGTTGCGAAGGGCGAGATCGACTACTCGCATATTGGCCTGGCGTATTCGGTAGGTCTTTCCGAGGAGCTGCGCGACGACATGGAGGTCTATGCGCACGACCTGGGCTTTAAGGACATTACCTGGACTCAGGTCGGCGGCGTCATCTCGAGCCATTGCGGCCCGACCGCCTTCGGCGCGGTGCTTACGCTTAAGGCGTAAGGCCTGGCGTCTATCGATATCTATTGCCTCGGCGGCGAGTGGGTTGTGACAACCTTCCCGCCGCTTTTGTGTGGGGCCAAATAGAACAACCCAATTGACCACTAAACCGTTTCACCATCATGCGTATGGGCTAGAATGGCTCTGGGATTTATGTAACTAAAACCAATGAGAGGCAAGGTAGCGGGAATGGCTGAGATGACGCTCGAGGGTGTGGACGCTCGTCCCGAGGACTCCGCGTTTGCCCTGGGCCGCGTACATTCGATTGAAACGATGGGTACGGTCGACGGACCCGGCATCCGCTTTGTGGTGTTTGTCCAGGGCTGTCCCATGCGCTGCGCGTATTGCCACAATCCCGATACCTGGTCGGTCAACGGCGGCACCATGGTGACCGTCGAACACCTGATGGATGAGTTCCAGAGTAACCACGAGTTCTATCGCAGCGGTGGCATTACGGTGTCCGGCGGCGAGCCGCTCCTGCAGCCCGAGTTTTTGGCCGACCTGTTCCGTGCAATGCACAACAACCCCGATGGCCGCGTGCATACCTGCTTGGACAGCTGCGGCTATGCGTTCGATCCCAACCACCCCGAGAAGTTCGATGCCGTTCTCAACGAGACCGACATGGTACTGCTCGATATTAAGCATGCCGACCCGGTCGAGCATAAAAAGCTGACCGGTTGTGATCCCGCACGCATCCTGGCGTTTGGCGATGAGCTTGCACGTCGCAATATCAAGGTCGTTATCCGCCACGTGGTTGTGCCGGGCATTACCGACACGGCGGAGGAGTGCGAGAAGCTCGGTCGCCTCATCGCTCCATGGCACAACGTGGTGGGCCTGGAAATGCTACCGTATCACACGATGGGTGTCGTCAAGTACGAGCAACTGGGCATTCCCTATAAGCTCGAGGGCGTGCCCCAGATGGATACCGCGCGCATGCCCGAGCTGCGCAATGCCGTTATGGCCGGTATGAAAAAGCGCCGTGCGGAGCTCAAAAACGCTATCGGATAGCATGCCATAGCCCTCATATCCCCTCGTTCCCAGCTGAGTTGCGGTGGAATAGTTCTTGTTTTTAGGCCCATGTCGCCCAAACAGGAACCATTTCACCGCAACTTCGTTTTGGGTAGAGATGCGCAACAGAATCGTGCCATTTGGATAAATACGCTTGTGGTTTCTTTAAAGACACCTTAAACGCCGCTGAATATCTTTGGAAAGAAATGCCTGCTCGGTATCATGCTGCTCGTATATAAACGGTGGCAGTCAGGAGACCACGTGCGAAACATCGCATCGCGGGACGAGTATGTGCCGCAGCATGGCAGCAGATATAAGACGAAGGGCACGTCTTCGCGTGGCCTTGCCGGCGCTCGCATCCGCGTGAGGAAGATTGCCGCTATTGGGATGCTAACGTCGGCGGTTATTATCCTCGGAATTACCGTTAAAACCTACGCCTCGGAGCGAACGGGGCGCCCAGATGCGTCAACGGTACAGCTGCAAAACGAGAAGGTTTCAAAGTCCAAAGCGTCGGCAGATCAAGCTCTGTCGACGGCAGATCTCAAGACGAGACTTTCGAAGGCGGACTTCAACGATATCCCTTCGGGTGATACCGTTCGGACCTTCTCGTTGGTGGATAACAAGACTCCTGCCTTGGAGGATGAGAGCCTTGCCTCGCTCCAGGATGCCCTGTGTCGGGCGCAGGAGCTGGGCGACGTGGGTGTAGTGTTCTACGACCTATCGAGTGGTAGGGGCGTGACGTATAATGCCGATGTTGAGGTGTATGGAGCGAGCAGTTATAAGGCGCTGTATGCACTCTATATTTGCGAGATGTTGGTCGAATCGGGGCAGGTGTCGCTCGATTGGCCTTTAGCCACGTATGGTGGTTACAGCATGGGCTGGCAGACAGTGCGTGACCTTATCGAGGCCGCGGTCGTCAACTCGGACAACGATTCGTTTATCGCGTTACGCGCGGCGTTTGACCATGATGGCTATGAGGATTGGATTGCCAATCTGGGCGTTGATGACGAAACGGCACTGAATCCGATGAGTGATTTTCCGACCTACTGCCCGCGCACTTCTGCGAGGTTATGGCGCGAGATGAGCGAGTATCTGAGCATGGATACCGAGACTTCACAGTGGTTGTCGGGCCTTCTGGCATCAACATCGCGCTCGTTTATTCGCGATGGCATTGCGGACGAGCAGGTTTTGGTGCGCAACAAGGCAGGCTGGATTAGCGAGGATGGTTACTATTCGACATGCGATGCAGGCCTCATCGACATCGATAGCCGTACCTATGTCATGAGCGTCATGACATCGATGCCATGGAGTGACCGTTCGAGCGAGGTTACGGCCGCGATTGCAAAGGCTCTGTTTGATACGCGAGCTGCACTGGCTTAGCGTGTTCGTTTGGCGAGGTCAAACAAAATGCTGGTACCATACCTTGGTTGAGAATTTCGTATAGGTTTGGGGAATGGTATGGCTACCATCGCGATTATCGGTGCGCTCGAAAAAGAGATCATGCAGATTAAGGAAGAGCTGAGCGACGTTTGCGAGGCACGGGAGGCGGGCTTGACCGTTGTGAGCGGTGAGCTCGACGGCCTGACAGTTGTCGCCACAACGGCGGGCATGGGCACGGTGAACGCCGCCGCTGCAACACAGCACCTCATTAGCAAGTATGCTCCGCAGGCTGTTGTGTTTTCGGGCATTGCGGGCGGTTTGAACCCCAAGCTCCATATCGACGACGTGGTCATTGGCAAACGCCTACGCTATCTGGACACCGATACCGCGCTTATCGCCGAGTCCGCACCGGGGCTCGAGGAGTTTGGCTCGACGCCCGCGCTGGTCGATATTGCCGCCGACGTGCTTGCTGAGCGTGGGTTTGTTGACGCTTCGAAAAATGCAGTCGCTTCGAACGAGGGCACCAAGCAGTTCCTGGTTGGCACGATTGCCACGGGTAACCGCTTTGTGACGGGCGTCACCATGCGCAACGACGCTATCGAGGCGACGCATGCCGATTGTGTCGGCATGGAGGGCGCGGCAATTGCCCATGTCGCAACCAAAAATGGTGTCGATTGCCTGGTGTTGCGCGCTATCAGCGATAATTGTGACGAGGCGTACGATGCAATTTGCGAGCGAGAGTTCGATCTGTTCGAGTACGCGCGTGTCGCAAGTGACATTACGCTCGATATCGTCCGCCGCATTGCCGCTGCGCAATAGCGCGTCTATTTGTAAGAACCTACGACCAAGGAGTGTCCATGGCCGATTCCATTAACTACCAGCTTGCCAAGTTCGTCGCCAGCTACGGCAAGGTTTCGCAGATCCCCGAGTCCACCTGCCCCGAGGTGAGCTTTGTCGGCCGCTCCAACGTGGGCAAGTCGTCCATCATGAACAAGCTCTTTGGCCGCAAGAACTTGGTCAAGGTTTCGAGTACGCCGGGCAAGACGAGTAACATCAACTTCTTTGAGGCCGATGACGTGCACTTTGTCGACCTGCCGGGTTACGGTTTCGCCCGTCGTTCTAAGGCCGAGCGCGACCGTTGGGCCGAGCTTATCGGCGACTTTTTCGACTCCGAGCGCAGCTTTAACTTGGTCGTCTCGCTGGTGGACATTCGTCACGACCCGAGCAAGCTCGACCATGACATGATTGACTACCTGCAGGGCAACGAGTTCAACTTTATCGTCTGCCTCACCAAGGCCGACAAGCTCAGCCGCACCCAACAGGCCCGCCAGGCAGCAGCCATCAAAAAGCAGCTCAACGTCCCGGCCGAAAACGTAATCATTACAAGCTCCCAAACCGGCACCGGCATCGACGAACTCAAGCGCCGCATCGCCGAGGCCTGCCTCTAGTAAGGGCTCCAGCCTAGCAAGAGCCCCTATCAATAAAAGGCCATAATTTCAGCCCGGCGCCCCTTCAAAGCGTGGGTCCCTGTAGACATCGCCAGTCACGTTACCATAGGGCCACCCAGGGGCATCCCCTTAAAATCATTCCGCAGCACGAGGCCCGCTTATCCGCAGCTCCGAAGGAGCAGGATAAGCGGGCCTCAAGTGCGAGGACGTTTTTAAGGGGATGCCCTTGGGCGGCTCGGTGGGGTCGACCGGCGATGCCTACAGGTACTCGATTTGAGCGCCCTCGGTGTCGCACGTCAGAATGTGCGTGTCGCACTTGGGGAACTGCTCGCGCAGCTTGACCTGCAAGAACTTTGCCACGATGGTATCGTCGGTCACAGCCATAAGGGTCGAGCCCGAACCGCTGATCCAGATGGTCTTGGCACCGCCGTTAAGGCAGGTGTCGCGCACGGCGTTGTAGTCGGGAATCAGACGGCGACGATAGGGTTCCTGGATGCGGTCGTCATTGGCGGCGGCAATCAGGTCGAGGTCACCAGTCTCCAAGCCGCGCGTCATACCGGCGATGCGGCCCATCTGCCACACGGCGGTGGAGAGCGGAATCTCCTGCGGCACGACCTTGCGCGCCTCGCTCGTATGTACCTCGTAGGGCGGAATCACGGTAATAAAACGCAAGCGATCGCTCACCTCGTAGCGAAGGCATTGGGGGAGCGAATCGGTTGGCGTAAAGGAGCAGACGGCGCCGCCAAGGATGGCGGGAGCGACGTTATCGGGATGGCCCTCGACCTCGGTGGCGATGCGGACGAGCTCGGCACGGTCGACGGTGTGGCCTGTCAGTGCGGCGGCGGCCATAATGCCGGCGACGACGCAGGTGGAGCTGGAACCCAGGCCGCGGGCGACGGGCACGTCGGTCTGGATGTCGATAGCGACGGGGAAGGCAGGCTCGCCCCATGCGGCCAGCGCATCGACAAAGCTGACGTAGACCAGGTTGTTCTCGTTTTGGAACTCCTCGGGGCATCCGGTGATGGTGAGCTTATCGGCGCGCTCGAAGGTGAAGTGCGAGTAGAGGCTGACGGCCATGCCGAGGGTGTCGTAGCCGATGCCTAGGTTGGCGCTCGTTGCTGGGACGGTGATTTTGATCATGTGAGTCCTCCTGGCGTGCCTGGCTGTTTAGTTCGCTGCTCGGGCAGTCCTGCGCAAGACGGAAAGCACATTAAGTGCTTTCCTTTGCGTGCGGAACTCGCGACGAACTAAACAGCCAGGCACGCTGTGCGCGTTCGTCATCATCCCGAGGGTTATCTGATGAAAGAAGGTGCGCCGGCTTTCGCCGGCGCTTAATAAGGGATCTAGTTGGTGCTCATTCGTTTTGCTGCGGATTCGACGTAGCTGGCCATCTCATCGACGTCGCAGACGTCTTCGAAGCGGACGGGCTTGGACTCGAGTTCGGCGAGCTGGGTCGGGGCGACCGTATTGGTTGCCTGCTCGAGCACGCGCATAGCCTCAAAGTCGTCTTCGGGAACGTTAAGCCCCAGAGCGTCGCAGCAGGCGCGCGGGAACTTGTAGGGGCTGGCGGTCGAAAGTAGCACGCGGGCCTTGGCGCCCTCGGCGGGAGCGACCTTTTCAAAGACGTGATAGCCGCAGGCGGTGTGCGGGTCGATCACGTAGCCGTTCGCGCCCCAGCAGCTCTTGATGGCAGCGCGAACCTCGTCTTCGCTGGCCCAACCGCAGCCAAAGACGTTCTGAATTTTTGCCAGCAGGTCGGCGGGAACCTCGTAGCGACCAGTCTGTGCCAGCTGCTCCATAAGGCCGGCAACGAGCTCGCAGTCGCCATCGGACAGGAAGTACAGCATGCGCTCCAGGTTAGAGCTGATGAGGATGTCCATCGACGGCGAGATGGTCGTGAAGAACGGACGGTTGCGGTCGTAGACGCCGGTGGTCAAGAAGTCAGCGAGCACATTGTTCTTGTCGCTCGCGACGATGAGCTTGGCGACGGGCAGACCCATGCGCTTGGCGTAGTAGCCGGCCAAGATATCGCCAAAGTTGCCGGTCGGTACGCAGAACTCCACGGTGTCGCCAGCCTCGATGGCGCCGGCGCGCAGCAGTTGCGCATAGGCGGCAAAGTAGTAGACAACCTGCGGCACCAGGCGGCCGACGTTGATGGAGTTGGCGCTCGAAAGCACCGTGCCGGCGGCCTCAAGACGCTCGGCAAGCTTCTTATCGGCAAAGATGCGCTTGACGGCACTCTGGGCATCGTCGAAGTTGCCGCGGATGCCGCAGACGGCGACGTTATCGCCCTCCTGCGTGGACATCTGCAGATTCTGCACGCGGCTGACTTTGCCTTCGGGATAAAAGACGGTAATACCCGTGCCCGGAGCGTCGGCAAAACCGGCGAGTGCGGCCTTGCCGGTGTCGCCCGACGTGGCGGTGACGATCATGATGCGCTCGGCGCCGCCGTCCTTGGCGGAAGTGCGGGCCATGAGGCGGGGGAGCATCTGCAGGGCGACGTCCTTGAAAGCGCTTGTGGGGCCGCCAAAGAGCTCCATCACATAGGTCTGAGGGACGTCAGCGCCCGGCGCAGCGTCGAGTTTGACGAGCGGCGTAACCTCTTCACTCGCGAACGTGCCGCGGTATGCCTCGTCGACACACGCCGAAATTTCTTCGGCCGTGTAATCATTCAGTAACATTCCCAACACATCTTGAGCGATTTCAAAGTACGATTTATCTGCAAGCGAGCTGATATCGACCTGCTGGGTGCCGAGCTCGTCCGAGACAAACAAACCCCCGTCGGGAGCGATGCCGGTACGGATTGCCACCTTACTTGAGCACGATAAAGTGCGTCCTCGTGTACTATGATAAGTTCCCATATAACACTGCTCCTCGGATGCCTTGGTCCCAATCGGTGAAACCATGGTATCAGAGCGTGCAAAATAGGTTCGCAGAGGCTTTTTAGAAAGGTAACCTCCAGCCCATGATTAAGATTGCCAAGTTTGGCGGCTCGTCGGTCGCCGACGCCGAACACTTCAAGAAGATCAAGGCCATCGTCGATGCCGATCCGGCTCGCCGTTTTGTGGTGGTTTCTGCCTGCGGTCGCCGTTTTAAGGGCGACACCAAGGTGACCGACCTGCTCTATCTGGTCAATGCGCACGTTAAGTACCACGTGTCGTGTGAGGAACTGCTCGAGGACATTGGCCAGCGCTATTTTGATATCGCTGACGAGCTGGAGCTCACCTATCCCATCCGTGAGGAGTTCGCGGCCTTTGCCGAGCGCGCCCGCTCCGGTGGTTACTCTACTGAGGAGCTCGTAAGCCGCGGCGAGTACTTTACCGCTCGCCTGATGGCTGAGTACCTGAGCCTACCGTTCCTGGACGCCGCGACGGTTGTGGCGTTCCATCACGACGGTACGCTCAGCATGAATCGCACCTCCGAGCTGGTGCAGGAGTATGGCCAGCAGGGCGGCTTCGTTATGCCTGGCTTCTACGGCGCGACGCGCGAGGGCCAGATCAAGCTGCTCGATCGAGGCGGTGGCGATATCTCGGGCTCGATCTTGGCTAAGTGCCTGGGCGCCGACCTGTACGAGAACTGGACCGACGTCTCGGGCTTCTATTCTGCCGATCCGCGTATTGTTCCCGAGGCTCAGCCCATTGCGCGCGTTACCTACGAGGAGCTGCGCGAGCTTTCGTACATGGGCGCAAGCGTCCTGCACGAGGAGGCTGTGTTCCCCGTGCGCGAGGCAGGCATTCCGCTGGTCATCAAGAACACCAATGCGCCACAGGACCCCGGCACCATCATTAGCGAGACGGCTGATGAGGGCGAGGCGGAGCCCATCATTACCGGCGTGACCGGCAAGCGCGGCTTTGTCGCCATCAACGTTGCCCGCGACCGCACCAAGCCCCGTGTTGGCTTTATGCGCCGTGCGCTTTCGGTCTTCGAGCGCTATGACGTTTCCGTCGAGCACATGCCCACCGGTGTCGACCGCTTTGGTGCCGTGGTGCAGGAGCAGGATGTGCACGACTCGCTGTACTCACTTGTGGGCGACATCCAGCAGGAGGTCGAGCCGCTCGAGATCGAGGTTGTCGAGGGCTTGGCGCTCATCGCGACCGTCGGCCGTAACCTGCGCGGCCGCGCAGGTATCTCGGGCCACCTGTTTGGCATGCTCGGCCAGGCCGGCGTGAGCGTGCGTATGATTTCGCAGAGCTGCGACGAGATCAACATCATTATCGGTGTCGAGGAGAAAGACTTCGACCTGGCGATTCAGACCATTTACCGTGCCTTCTCCGATGAGAACGGCATTGTGAAGGTCTCCGACCTGGAGGCTCCCGCGCCGGTCGATCCCGCTCTGGCCGCACTCCACAAGTAGCTGTCATCCCGGTGATTTTTTGGGACATGTCTCATAAATCTACGGCGGGGCGTTTCGTTTCGGTTTCGTTTCGACGGGGCGGGTTTCGTGCCCGCCCCGTTCTTGTATACACTGGCAACAATAATCGGCCTGCTCGGCGTGCGGGCAAAAGCCACAACCTTTAAAGGGGGAAGCATGAAACAGTACACGGTTGCTATTTTGGGCGCGACGGGAGCCGTGGGCACCCAGATGCTCGAGTGCCTTAACGAGCAGGAGTTCCCAGTTGGTAAGCTCAAGCTGCTGGCAAGTGCACGCTCCGCGGGCAAGACCGTTGAGTTCCGCGGCGAGCAGATCGTGATTGAGGAAGCTTGCCCCGAGGCCTTTGAGGGCTGCGACATCGTGCTCGGCGCTGCCGGCGACGATATCGCCAAGGAGCTGCTGCCCGAGGCCGTCAAGCGCGGTGCCGTCGTGGTCGACAACAGCCATGCCTTCCGTATGGATCCCGAGGTACCGCTGGTCGTGCCCGAGATCAATGCCGACGATATCAAGTGGCATCACGGCCTTATCGCCAATCCCAACTGCGCGACCATCATCGGCCTGGTTCCCACGTGGCCGTTGCATCAGCTCGCCGGCGTGAAGCGCATGATCGTGTCCACGTATCAGGCAGCTTCGGGCGCCGGTGCCCCCGGTATGGCCGAGCTCGAGGCTCAGCTGGCCGCCCTGGGCCGCGGCGAGGAGATTCCCGAGCCACGCGCGTTTGCCGCCCAGCTGGCGAGTAACCTGATTCCGCAGATTGGCGGCGTCAAGGAGGAGGGCTTTACCTCCGAGGAGATGAAGCTACAAAACGAGGGCCGCAAGATTATGCATCTGCCCGAGCTGCGCGTGAACTGCACCTGCGTGCGCGTGCCCGTGCTGCGTTCGCACTCCGAGAGCATCACGCTCGAGTTCGAGCGTGACATTACGGTTGACGAGGCCCGTGTTGCGCTGGCTGCCGCTCCGGGCGTGAAGCTGGTTGACGACATGAGCGCCGAGGATGCGCACGACCGTTTCCCCATGCCGATGGACACCTCCGACCAGGACCTGATTTGGGTCGGTCGTGTGCGCCGCGACATCTCGAACCCCGAGGCTGCGCGCGGCATCACTTTCTGGTGCTGCGGTGACCAAATCCGTAAGGGCGCGGCAACTAACGCCGTCCAGATTGCTAAGCTGCTCTGCGAGTAGTGTGACCTGTCCGGCGGGGGCCGGGCTAGTTTTCAGAACGTCCTCGACCATGTGTGGCGCCTTGTCCTGCTCCTTCGGAGCCGCGGACAAGGCGCCACACTGGTCTGCGGAGTGTTCTGAAAACTAGCCCGGCCCCCGCCTGCGGTGACGCTGCTGCAAGCGGCCTGCGATGGGGCCGTTGTTGGTTGGGGCCGCTGAGCTGATATGGGGGCGCGTGGCTGTTGCGGGCCCTGGTCCCGGCGGCGGCCTCGGCGCTTTGCGCCTGCCGCCTTTGGGGACTGTGGGGCGCGGCCGGCAGCTGCGACGCTGTCGCGCCTACTGCCTTGGGTGACTTTGGGGTCGATTGGGGTTGTCTGCACAATTCGCGGTATTATGTTGCGGAGTTTTGAAAGGAGCCGCTGGTGGTCACGACGACATTTGCCTCGCCTTTGGGCGAAATCTTGCTTGCCGCTGATGGCCGCGGTCTGACGGGGCTTTGGTTTGAGGGACAGGAGCACTTTGGCTCCACGCTGCTCAAAGAGAATGCAGAGCATGTCGAGGGTGCCGATGCGGTTTCCGGTACCGGTGGCATGTCGTCGGTAAGTCCCGCAAATGGTGCGGCCTCTTCGGTGCTTGAGCGTTCCTGGGCTTGGCTGAATGCTTATTTTGCGGGGCAGGAGCCTCGGTTTACGCCGCCGTTGCATATGATTGGCACGGCATTTCAGCGTGAGGTTTGGTTTGAGCTGCTCTCTATCCCGCGTGGCGAGGTCGCTACGTATGGCGAGATCGCTCAGCGCGTTGCGGCTCGACATCGTGTGCCGGGAAACGAGGCACCTGTTGTGTCTCCTCGTGCGGTGGGGGCTGCGGTCGCGCGTAATCCCATTTCGATTATTGTGCCGTGCCATCGCGTGGTTGCCGCCGACGGGTCGCTCAACGGATATGCCGGCGGGCTTGATCGCAAGGAGTGGCTGCTTCGGCTTGAGGGCGCGTACGAGGAATAACGCTCGAACACTTTGAATAACTAGGACGCCGTGAAAGAACGGGACACGCTTTCCGAATGGAGGCTCAGACGGAAACTACGTCCCGGAATTCCGTTTTAATGCGGGACACGCTTTCCGAATGACGTCCCAAGCGGAAACCGTGTCCCGGAATACAGCCTCAGAGTGGGGCGTCGTTTCCGGTTGAGACCACCTGCTTGGACATCTTTCTACGCCCGCTCCTGCAGGGCGTAGATCGATTTGTCCATGTTGAACAGATAAGCCACAACGCAGACGATAAAGAACGCCGGCAGATTACCGAAACCGAAGACCTCGCAGCCAATGAGGATCGGCGCGAGCAGCGTGTTGGTGGCGCCGCCAAAGACGGCGGCGTATCCCAGCGCGGCGCAAAGTTCGACGGGCATGCCGAGAATCCCGGCGAGTACGACACCCAGGCTGGCTCCGATGGAGAACAACGGCGTCACCTCGCCACCCTGATATCCTGCGGCAAGCGTAGTAATGGTGAGTGCGAATTTGAGTGCCCAGTCCCAAGGCATGATGGCGACCTTGCCGTCACCGTCGAGCGCCGCGGATATCAGATTGGTGCCAAGCCCGCAGTATCGACCCTGCCATAGTGCGAACAGAATCGCCGATAATGCGATGCCCATAACGGCGATGCGTGCATAGGGGTTGGGGAGCAGCCGCGCCGCAAGTGTTTTGGCATGTGCAAGGCACCAGGCAAAGGCGCCGCCTACCATGCCAAACGCGACGCCCAACACCGCAAGCCGTCCAAGACCGGGGAGGTCGAGCGCATACGAGGCGGTAACGGCGACCTCGAACTTCTCGAGCCCCAGGGCGCCAGAGGTCATGCTTGCGGTAAGTGAAGCCGTAAGCGCGGGAAACAACGCGCGGTATTCCATGCGTCCGGCGACAAGCACCTCGATAGCAAAGACCGTGGCGGCGAGCGGCGTTCGGAAGAGTCCGGCAAAGCCGGCGGCCATGCCGATAAGCAAAAACGTGTTACCGGGGTCGCGGAAAGGCAGGCGTCGGCCGATCCAATGTGAGATGGTGGCGCCGATCTGCACCGCTACGCCCTCGCGTCCCGCACTGCCGCCAAAGAGGTGCGTCCCCCACGTGCTCAGCATAATGAGCGGCACCAAACGCGGGGAGATGGCGTCCTCGCGTCCGTGACCTACGTCGAATATTAAGCTCATGCCCCGATCGGTGCCTTTGCCCCAGGCACGGTAGGCACATACGATGGCCAAGCCTATGAGGGCGAGGAAGGGAAGGAGCAGGGTGATGTGCTCGTCGCGGAAGGCGCCGATTGCCAGGAGCACGCGACCAAAGAGGGCACAAATGACGCCGACGATAACTCCGACGGGGATCCCGACGGCACCCATGAGCACGAGGCCGCTATAGGTGTTGAGCAGGCGTTTGATTTTGCTCGATGTGTTGCTTTCCGACATTTTGCTTTCCGACACTTGCCCTCTTGATAGAAAAAGAGCTGGAGTTGCGCATCGTTGAGAGGCTTTCCAGCTTTAGCAAAACAAACTTATAAGATGCGACGGGCCGCGTCAAGATAATTACCGGACGGCCTAGGAGGCGGCTGGTTGGCTGGCTTAAAACCTAGCGCGTGAAATGACGCTCCACGCTATTCAGCGCGCTTGATAGGATGACGAACCACAGTCTTAAGTTTCTCCGGCGCACACTTGCGTGGATCGGAGAGATAGATTTCGTGATGTAAACGGGTATCTGAGAAGTCGGGGACATAGCCCTGCTCGGTCGTGTATTCATGCATAGCGTTTACGGTCGCCGGTTCGTTGTCGTAGGGCCCGGTGTGCATGCATTGAACGCAGAGACCCTCGTCAACTTTAAGCAGCTCGACGGCAGAAAAGTCCAGTTTCTTTTTGTTCGTGGCTTCCACGACTGCCCAGTCAAAGTCATCTCGGGTGACGAAATCGGGTAGGCGGATGCACGAGATAAAGTTGAAATCGTCCTTGCGTACATAATCGATGTTGCCGCTCGGAGAGTCTTGCCACCAGAAACCCTCGAGCGGCGGTACCACAAAGTCGAAATAGCCCTCGATATTCCTTGAGCCTTTCTTCGACATCTTGACGGTATAGGCGATGCCGTAAAGCAGCGGCAGGGCGTTTTGATACTCGCCACCTTCGGTATTTGGGTCGCCCTTTCCGCGAACGGCAACGTAGCTCATAGGCGGGACGGTTACGATACTCGGCTTGCTTGCAGGTTTGTAGAGCTCCTTGCATTCCTTCTTAAAATCGAACGCCATGTTGGCCGCCTTTCTGCGTATTGGCCTGCTTAGATAGCTGAATCATATCATAGAAACGAACAGCTGTTCGAATGATTTGGCTGACAGATTGAGATACTTGCGTTGTGTTTGGCGGTCGGCCTGACTCCGTCGATGATTTCTCTGCCTTCCCGGCTCCTCATCTATAGCTGCCGTTTCCCCATATAAAACCTGCCAAAATAAACCTGTCCCTTTTTGGTCGGTGCGAAATGGGTAATACTAAAGAGTTATCCGACCAGATGGGAACCGATCGATGGCTTATATCGAATTCAAAGACGTCATCAAGGCATACGGCGAGGGCGACGCCCGCATTCATGCGCTCGACGGCGCGAGCTTTTCTGTTGAGCGCGGTGAGCTCGCTATTATCCTGGGCGCCTCGGGTGCCGGCAAGACCACGGCGCTCAACATTCTGGGCGGTATGGATACGGTAACCTCCGGCACCGTAACGGTGGACGGGCGCGATGTGAGCTCCGCTAACGAGGCGCAGCTCGTGGAATACCGCCGCGCCGACGTTGGCTTTGTCTTCCAGTTCTACAATCTGGTCCCCAATCTGACGGCGCTCGAAAACGTCGAGCTCGCGGCACAGATTTGCCCCGATTCGCTCGATGCCGAGCAAACGCTTCGTCAGGTTGGCCTGGGCGAGCGCCTCGCCAACTTCCCCGCGCAGCTTTCGGGTGGCGAGCAGCAGCGCGTGTCCATCGCCCGCGCACTGGCCAAGAATCCCAAGCTGCTTCTGTGCGACGAGCCCACGGGCGCGCTCGACTATAAAACCGGCAAGCAGATCTTGCAGCTGCTGCAGGATACCTGCCGCAAGCAGGGCATTACGGTCATCATCATCACCCACAACTCCGCGCTGGCGCCCATGGCCGATCGCCTGATCCGCTTTAAGAGCGGCCGCGTGGAGAGCGAGACGGTCCAGCAAAATCCCGTGCCTATCGAGACGATCGAGTGGTAGCGCCCATGGACCAGGACCGCCAAAACAGTCTACGCCGCGACGCGCAGAACACGGAGCGCGAGCAGGATTTTACGACCTACCGCACTGCCCAAAGCTCAAACGATATGGTGCCGACGGTTTTTCGCCGTGGCATCTACCGCACAATACGAGGCAGTCTTAAGCGCTTCTTGTCAATCGTGGTCATCACCGCGCTTGGCGTGAGCGTGATGTGCGGCCTTAAGGCGGGTTGCGAGGACCTGTGCGATTCGGTTGACGCCTACTTCGACCAGCAAAATGTCTATGACATTAACGTACAGTCGACCTATGGCCTGACCGACGATGATCTCGCCGCCATCCAAGAGGTCGATGGTGTCGAGACGGCCGAGGGCATCTACACCGAGACCGCCTACACCGCCGTGGGTACAACGCGCGAGCGCGTGGTCGTGCAGAGTCTCTCCAAGGAGAACATCGATCAGCCGGTGCTCGTGAACGGCGATTTGCCCGAGAGCGCTGATGAAGTCGCGGTGACTTCGAAGTTCCTGAAGGCATCGGGCAAGAAAATCGGCGATACGGTGAGTTTTGCCGCCAATGACGCGAGCTCGTCCAATCAAAGCGCCAAGGACCAGTTTGCCGCGGGCGATTACACCATTACGGCCGAGGTTCTCGACCCCACTGATGTAAGTTCTGACTCGACAGTCAACGCCTTTCGCGCTGCTTCGGCGGCGGACTATAAGTTCTATGTGAACGAGGACGCCGCGACATCTTCTTCCTACTCTTCGGTCCACGTGATCGTCGAGGGAGCCAAGAGCCTCAACTCCTATTCGGATGCCTACACGACAAAGATCAACGAGGTCAAGGGCAATATCGAGAAGATCCGCGAGGAGCGTGAGAAGGCGCGCGCCCAGGAGCTGACGGTCGACACGCCGGCGAGCTTGGACGCGGCCGAGCGTCAGGCGAATATGCTCTTTGGGATTGAGCAGGACAACATCAATCGCATGGCCGAGGGCAGCGACGAGCGTGCGCAGGCGCAAGCCGACCTGGACCAGCGTCGCGCCGCCGCCGATCAACAGTTTGCCGATGCCCGCGCCGAGCTTTCCGATCTGGGCGAATGCACCTGGTACATCCAGGACCGCGGCAACATCGCAAGCTACTCGAGCGTCGAGAGCGACAGCTCGTCAATTGAGGCCATCGCCACGGTGTTCCCGTTCATCTTCTTTATCGTCGCCGTGCTCATCAGCCTTACCACCGCCACGCGTATGGTCGAGGAGGAGCGCACGCTCATCGGCCTGTATAAGGCACTCGGTTATTCGCGCGGACGCATCCTGTCCAAATACGTGGACTATGCGCTGTGGGCTTGTCTGATCGGCGGCGTGCTCGGCAACATCATCGGATTTGTGGGCCTGCCGCTGTTCCTGTTTACGGTGTTCGACGACATGTACTCACTGCCCCAGATGCTGCTTTCGTACGACATCGTGTCCTCGATCGTTTCGGTGGCGCTGTTTGCCATGGGCGTGGTGGGCGCCACGATTATCGCCTGCCGCCACGAGATGGCCGAGACCCCGGCCTCGCTTATGCGTCCCAAGGCCCCGCGCGCTGGCTCGCGCATCTTGCTCGAGCGCATTGGCTTTATCTGGCGCCGCATGGGCTTTTTGAACAAGGTCGCTGCACGCAACCTATTCCGCTACAAAAAGCGTGCCTTTATGACCATCTTCGGTATCGCGGGTTGCACCGCGCTTGTGATCTGCGGTATGGGTATTCGCGACACGTCGGTCGCGCTTTCGCCCAAGCAGTACGGGCATATCACGCGCTATGACCTGCTGGCGGTTGCCAATCCCGACGATTTTTCGCAGACGTGCGCGGCGCTCGACGAGCGAAGCGCAGCCAAGGATTCCGACGTGACCGTGACTTCGACGCTGCCGATTATGACCGACAACGTCACCTTTACATTCGGCGGAAAGAGCGAGACCGTGCAGCTGATCGTGGTGCCCGATGACCGCACGAACGATCTGGACGACTATGTTCGCCTTGAGGATGAGTCCAAAGAGCCACTGTCTTTGCGTGACGGAGACGTGTATTTAAGCAAGAGTTCGCAGCTGGTACTGGGGATTCAGCCGGGCGATACGGCGCACGTCCAGGATTCGTCGCTCAATGTTGCTAAGGTCAAGGTTAGCGACATCTCGCTCAACTATCTGGGCAACACGCTTTACATGACGCAGGGCACCTATGAGCGCGTGTTCGGTCGAAGCGCACGCCTCAACGGTATCTTTGTGCTGCTTAAGGGCTCGTCGGCCGACCAGATTGCGTTTAGCAAGAAGCTTAAGAGCGACGGTTGGCTCACCATCTCGAGCACGGCCGAACATTGGCAGAACTACGAGGCGAACTTTGCGATCATCAATTCGGTCGTGGTGCTCGTGACCTTTATGGCGGCATGCCTGTCGTTTGTGGTGGTGTTTACGCTGTCCAACACGAATATCTCCGAGCGCGAACGCGAGCTGGCGACCATCAAGGTGCTGGGCTTCCGCCGTGGCGAGGTGCACCACTACGTCAACAAGGAGACGTTGATCCTCACGGCGATTGGCGCCGCGTTGGGCGTGCCGCTGGGCGGCTTGCTGGCCGAGAGCTTTACCTACATTTTGCAGATGCCGTCGCTGTACTTTGACGTCGAGGTCGAGCCGCTAAGCTACGTGCTTGCTGTGGTGCTTTCCTTTGGCTTTACGTTTATCGTCAACCTCGCCACCAATCGTACCCTCAACAAGATCGACATGGTCGGCGCCCTCAAAAGCGCCGAGTAACCTGCCTGGGATTCAAGCCGTAGCGAGCTGTAACGTACCACAACCGCATTTTTGCATAAACCGCCCCGCCGATTGCATATTTCGGCGGGACGGTTGCTTTTTGCCCGCGGGTACCCCAGGGGGCGGCGTGCAAATTCCGGAGTATTCAGCATCCCGGAGCCCGCGTGTGCGGGAGCGGGCGCACAAAACAGCGCTTAAAGTCCTGATTCTGAGCCCCCAACGCCTCAAGAGCCGCTCGTTTTTTACAGGATGCGGCCCATGGCGCCTGCCTTTCGCCCAAAATCCAGTATGCAGGTGCCCTCGGCTGCTGAATACTCCAAAAAATGCACGCCGCATCCTACCCCAGGCACTTGCAGCAAGAAGACGGATAGCCTCGGCTTCCCCAGTTACCGCAGGAGGCCCCAGGGCTTACCTCCCAAATCTTTCCGCAGGACGGAAGGACCCCGCCGCGCGAAGCGCGCAGCGGGGTCCTGACATGTCCGAGGACGATTTGGGAGGTAAGCCCTGGGGCCTCCGATGGGAGCAGTTCCAGCCGGGGCTAT
>CAUATU010000031.1:0-24640 GCA_958432255.1 uncultured Collinsella sp. | reverse complement strand
TTAAAACCGGGCTCGAACAAACACGCCTATTGACAATGGCTTTCTCATATTAAAAAGGCCTTCGGAATTCCGAAGGCCTTTACATTCACAAGGGTGGAGACGAGGGGGATCGAACCCCTGACCTCTTGACTGCCAGTCAAGCGCTCTCCCAGCTGAGCTACGCCCCCGTGACGAGGAGATACTATAGAGGAAGTTGGCTTGGGGTGCAAGGACTTTTTGGGTCAGACTCTAAATGCCTATTGATATAGGTAAGCAATGGCGGTGCCGGTGTGGGCTTGGATTGTGGCTGTTGACCTGACGACGTTGCTGATGCCTGTGTCGGATAACAAGCCCAGGGGGCTGTGATCCAGTTCCCACTCTAGGCCGCGTTCGCTTACCTGGGTGTTGGGGGCAATGGCGATGATGGAGAATGTCTTGCCTTCGGCGCCTTCGATGGTCCACGATTCACCTGCGCGAAGGATGCGGGCGACCACCTTATCCTCGGCAATCCAAACAGGGGCATCCGCATATCCAGCCAGTAGTCCTAACACAGAAAGCGCCATATCGGGACGGCCGCCGGTGGCGCAGGTCGCAACCACTTCGGCACCCGGCCAGCGGCGGCGGACTGCGTCGAGCGCCAGCGCCAGATCGGTATAGTCCTTGTACGGGTCATAGCGCTCAACTTCAAAGTCGGTGGCGGCATCGACTAGCGCGCGACCCGCGTCGCTCACCGTGTCGGCATCTCCCACATACACGTCGCAGCCCAGCCCCGCGCCCAGCAGCGCGTCGAGTCCGCGGTCCACGGCGACAACGTGGTCGCACTCCCCCGCCAGTTGACGCAACAGATCCGCACTCGCCACCACGGGCGAGCCGCAGACCACTAATACCTTGCAAGCCACAGCCCTCGCCTATCCCTCAAACGAAAGCACGCGGGTCAGATTCAGCTCCTCGTAGCTGTCGATAAAGATATCGCAGTTGGCTCGCACGTCATCGCGCTTCATACGGCCGTGCGGGTCATAAATACCCACACGCTTAAAGCCGGCGGCTCCAGAACTCTTTAGGCCAAAAACCGCGTCCTCAAACACCCAAGCGCGCTCAAACTTATGCCCATGGCGTTCCTCCAGGCGGCGCAGCGCCAGCTCGTACACATCGGGGAACTGCTTGGAGCGTCCTGCCTCACCCGTCGTGGTAACAAACTCCATATAAGCGTCGAGCCCGGCACCAGCGAGCGCAGACTTAACCAACTCGGCCGGCGTGGACGTAGCCACGCACATGGCAATGCCCGCCGCCTTCGCCTGCTCCAAAAAAGCCAGGAGCCCCTCGCGCGGGGGCACCTTGGAGTACCCATCAATCAAAATCTCACTCAGCTCGCGATACAGCTCCTCGCCATTCGCGCCAATGCCCCACGTGTCGTGGTAGGCCTGGCACTCGTCCTCCAGTGACAGGTGCTCAAATTGAGCAAAGTCATCCACGGTCACGTCAATCCCGTGACGATGCAATAACTCGGGCTGCGCATAGCCCCAAACAGGGGTGCTATTTACCAGCGTGCCATCGCAATCGAAAATAAAAGCAACCTGGGGAGCGGCGGTATGGGACATAAACAAGCCTTTCGATGTCAAAGGGTAAACAACCTGCTAAAAACGTTTTACCAAACGTCAGCCAGACAATTTTGAAACCCAAATTGGTAAAACTGTCAAGAGTTTTACCACGGCAATTCTGCCAGTGGTCTAAACATGTCGCTTACCGATTAAACGTCCCCGCAAATCCGCTTTCGTTCATAAAACTAACGTACAGGTGTTATCGTAGTTTTTGCCGAAAGTTCCACCGAGCACGCGAGGTGGAACGAATCACAGAAACTTCGCCGTCCCTTCGATTCGTGCAGCCTTGGACCTTTCGCATCTAGTCAACAAGGCAACACGCTGCCGCGTCATGATGGGATCAAACGTGAGCGATACAAAGCTAAAGCCAGCAACTAAAAAGCCCGCTACCCGTAAAGCCGCCCCGCACGCACCGGAGCTCACCAAGGACGATGTCTATCTGTTTGGCATCGGTACGTGGGAGCGCAGCTGGGAAAAGATGGGCGCGCATCCCGACACGCAGCAGCGCACGCGCGGCTGGCGTTTTTGCGTTTGGGCGCCCGACGTAAAGAGCGTCCACGTTATCGGTGAATTCAACAATTGGGATGAACAAGCCAACCCGCTAGTGCCCGTGCATACGAGCGCTATCTGGGAAGGCTTTATTCCTGGCGCCGAGCAGGGTCAGCTCTATAAGTACCTTATCGAGACCAACAAGGGCGAAAAGCTCTACAAGGCCGATCCGTATGCCTTTAAGGCCGAGTGCCCTCCGGGTACCGCCAGTGTGCTGTGGACCCTCGATGGCTACAAGTGGAACGACGCCGCGTGGCTCAAGCGCCGCGCCGGCCACAACCACATGTCGCAGCCGCTCAACATCTACGAGGTGCATATTGGCTCGTGGAAGCGCCACGGCGACGCACCGCAGGGCGAGCCGGACGAGTACGGCAACTACCCCGGCCCCATGGATCCCTTCCCCGCACAGCGCGGCGAGTTTTACACCTACGACGACCTATCAGTGGAGCTCGTGGACTACGTGCGCGACATGGGCTACACGCATATCGAGGTCATGCCGCTTATGGAGCATCCCTTCGATGGCTCCTGGGGCTACCAAACGACCGGCTACTTTGCCGCCACGTCGCGCTACGGCAACCCGCAGCAGCTCATGCACTTTATCGATGCGTGCCACGAAGCGGGCATCGGCGTGATCATGGACTGGGTGCCCGGCGGTTTTTGCGCCGACTCCCACGGCCTTGCCACCTTTAACGGCCACATGCTGTTTGAGCACGAGATTCACCCCAACTGGGGCACGCACAAGTTTGACTTCGCCCGCGGCGAGGTCCGCTCCTTCCTGGTCTCCAACGTGCTGTATTGGATCGAAAACTTCCACGTGGACGGCATTCGCATGGACGGCGTGTCTAGCATGCTGTACCTAAACTTTGGCATCGACGATCCGGGCCAAAAGAAGTTCAACAAGTACGGAACCGAGGAGGACCTGGACGCCAGCGCGTTTATCCGTCAGGTCAACTGCGCCGTGGAGGCCCACTTCCCCGACGTGATGATGATGGCCGAAGAGTCCACCGCGTGGCCGCTCGTGACCTACCCGCCGCAGGATGGCGGCCTGGGCTTCCACTACAAGTGGGACATGGGCTGGATGAATGACACCCTGCACTACATGCAGACCGATTTTCCGTGGCGCCCAGGCAACCACGGGCTGCTCACGTTCTCCATCATGTACGCCTTTACCGAGAACTTTATTTGCCCGCTGAGCCACGACGAGGTCGTGCACGGCAAGTGCTCGCTGATCGGCCGCATGCCGGGCGACTGGTGGCGCCAGTTTGCCGGCCTGCGCACGCTGGCTTTCTACCAGATGACGCACCCCGGTGCCAAGCTCAACTTTATGGGCAACGAGATCGGCCAGTTCATTGAGTGGCGCTACTACGAGTCCATCCAGTGGTTCTTGACCGAGGAGTACGAGACCCACCGTCATCATCAGGCGTTTATCAAGGCGCTCAACCATCTGTACACCGCCGAGCCCGCCCTGTACGAGCGCGGCTACACCGACGACGGCTTTACCTGGATCGACGCGGACAACTCCAAGCAGTCCATCGTGAGCTTTGTGCGTCAGGGCGAGAACGTCGATGACGACCTGGTGATTCTGATCAACTTTGATCCGGCGAGCTACGAGAGCTTCCGCGTGGGCGTGCCGCGCGAGGGCGACTGGGAGGTCATCTTTGACTCCGACCGTCCCGAGTTCGGTGGCAGCGGATACGCCGGCGAGGAGCCCTACACCTGCTCGAGCGAGCCCTATCCCTGGAACGGGCAGATGGACTCTATTGAGATTAAGGTGCCCGGTCTGGCAGGCGTGGTGCTTAAGCGCCGCGGTCCCAGCAGCTACAAGCCGCCCGTGGTCGAGAAGCCCAAGAAGGCAACGCGCAAGCGCACGTCCTCGGTAAAGCCCAAGCCCGCGGCCGCCAAGAAGGCTCCGGCCAAGGCGAAGGCTGCCAAGCCCGCTACCAAAGCTTCGGCCAAGTCCACCACGGCCAAAAAGGCAGCAACCAAAAAGGCTGCTCCCAAGGCTAAGGCAGCTGCTGTTAAGGCTCCTGCCAAGAAAGCGTAACAAAGGCGTTACCACTGTGATTACCCGTCCCGTGGGGGCGTAGGATACATGTCATAACCGTTCCGGGAGAAACATCCCCGGGGGAAAGGAACGTATGAATAAGATCTTCGACAACAAGCAGGAGTTTACCGAGCTCTATCGCGATGCCGTCATGAGCATCAGTGGCAAGAGCATCGAGGCCGCCAGCGACCTCGATCGCTTTAACGCCCTAGCCAAGCTCGTGGCCGAGAAGGCCCGCACCGTTGCCACCAAGAGCGACGCCCGCGCCACCGCCGAGGGCAAGAAGCGCGTGTACTACTTCTCGATCGAGTTTTTGATCGGCCGCCTGCTCGACAACTACCTGCTCAACTTTGGTGTGCGCGACATGGTCGCCGAGGCGCTCGACGACATGGGCTTTGATCTGTCCGTCATCGAGAACCAGGAGCCCGATCCGGCACTGGGCAACGGTGGCCTGGGCCGTCTGGCCGCATGCTTCCTGGATTCCATGGCAGCCGAGGGCATTGCCGGCTACGGCAACGGCATGCGCTACCGCTACGGCCTGTTTAAGCAGGAGATCGTCAACGGCAGCCAGGTCGAAGCCACCGACGAGTGGCTCACCCACGGCTATCCCTGGGAGGTCCGTCGTCAGGACAAGGCCGTGACCATTAAGTTTGGCGGCCATGTCGAGGGCTTTGAGGAGAACGGCCGCACGTTCTACCGCACGGTGGACACGCAGGATATCCTGGCCGTCCCTTATGATATCCCCGTCGTGGGCTATGCCGGCGAGACCGTCAACAAGCTGCGCGTATGGGCTGCCGAGCCGGTCGAGGAGCACTTTGACCTTGAGGCCTTCAACCGCGGTGACTACGCCCTGGCCGATGCCGAGCGCGCCGAGGCCGAGGCCATCAGCGCCATCCTCTACCCCAACGACGCCGGCGAGCACGGCCGTCTGCTGCGCCTGAAGCAGGAGTACCTGTTTGTATCGGCCGGCATCTACAGCCTGCTCGACACCTTTGAGAAGGAGCACGGCGCGAACTGGGAGCTGCTGCCGCAGTTTGTGGCCATCCACACCAACGATACCCATCCCGCCATGTGCGGCCCCGAGCTCATGCGCATCCTCATCGACGAGAAGAAGCTCGAGTGGGACGACGCCTGGAACATCGTGACGCAGGTCGTGAGCTACACCAACCACACCATCCTGCCCGAGGCTCTGGAGAAGTGGCCCATCGGCACGTTCTCCAAGCTGCTCCCCCGCGTGTACCAGATCATCGACGAGATCAGCCGTCGTTGGCACGAGTCGTTCGACACCACGCAGGAGGGCTGGCAGGAGCGTCTGCGCCAGACCGCCATTCTGTGGGACGGCGAGATTCGCATGGCCAACATGTCCGTGATCTGCAGCCATAGCGTCAACGGCGTGGCAAAGATCCACTCCGACATCATCAAGAACATCGTGCTCAAGGACTTCTATGCCTTAACGCCCGAGAAGTTCAACAACAAGACCAACGGCATCTCGCACCGTCGCTTCTTTGCCGAGGCCAACCCCACCTATGCCAAGCTCGTGACCGAGGCCATTGGCGATGGCTGGCTCAAGGACGCCTTTGAGCTTGAGAAGCTCAAGGAGTTCCAAAACGACACCGAGTTCCTGAAAGCCGTGGGTGCCTCCAAGCGCGCCAACAAAGAGCGTCTTGCCGCCTACGTTAAGGCCGAGACCGATCTGGTCATCGACCCCAACACCGTGTTCGACGTCCAGGTGAAGCGCTTCCACGCCTACAAGCGCCAGCTCATGAACATCATGAAGGTGATGGACATCTACAACCGTCGCATCGCCGATCCCAACTTCCACGTGACGCCGACGACCTTCATCTTTAGCGGCAAGGCGGCCTCGAGCTACACCTTTGCCAAGGAGACCATCCGCCTCATTAACTCCGTGGCCGACGTCATCAACAACGACCCGCGCGTCAACGAGGTCATGAAGGTCTGCTTCATCCCCAACTTCCGCGTGAGCAACGCCCAGCTCATCTACCCCGCCGCCGAGATCTCGGAACAGATCTCCACGGCCGGTAAGGAGGCCTCGGGCACGTCTAACATGAAGCTCATGATGAACGGCGCCATTACGCTGGGCACCCTCGACGGCGCCAACATCGAGATCGCCGACCTGGCCGGTCGCGAAAACGAGGCCATCTTTGGCCTAACCGCCCCCGAGGTCGAGCAGCTCTGGGCATCCAACAGCTACTTTGCGTGGGATACGCTCAACAACGATCGCGACCGTCTGGGCCGCGTGATGGACGAGCTCAAGGACAACACCTTTGCGGGTCTTTCGGGCAACTTCGAGAGCATCTACAACGAGCTCATGAACAACAACGACCCCGACCTGGTCATGGCCGACTTCCGCAGCTACGTGGATGCATGGGAAAAGCTCACCGGGAGCTACGGCGACCAGGAGACCTGGAACCGCAAGGCGCTGCTCAACACCGCCTCGAGCGGCTGGTTCTCGAGCGACCGCACCATTCGCGAGTACCGCGACGAGATCTGGCACGCGTAAAGGCGCGCGAGCTCCCTTTGCCAGCACGGCATTACTTGGCGGGCGCGACCGAGCGCCGCGCCCGCCGCTAATGGGTTTAGGAACATCGATGACAGAAGGAGAAATCGATGAGTAAGAAAGAATGCATCGCGATGCTCCTCGCAGGAGGACAGGGCAGCCGATTGGGGGCACTCACCCAAAAGATCGCTAAACCGGCGGTTAGCTTTGGTGGCAAGTTCCGCATTATCGACTTTTCGCTCTCCAACTGCTCCAACTCGGGCATCGACACGGTGGGCGTTCTGACACAGTATCGCCCCTACCTGCTGCATGCCTACGTGGGCTCCGGCGAGGCATGGGATCTGGACAGCCGCGACGGCGGCGTGTCGATCCTGCCGCCGTACGAAACACAGACCGGCGGCGCCTGGTATGCGGGCACGGCCGACGCCATCACGCAGAACCTCGACTACATCAAGGCCAACGACCCCAAGTACGTCCTGATTCTTTCGGGCGATCACCTGTATCGCATGGACTACCGCAAGATGCTCAAGACGCACATTGAGAACAACGCCGACCTCACGGTGAGTGTTATGCCCGTGCCGTGGGAGGAGGCCAGCCGCTTTGGCATCCTGACCACCAACCCCGAGGACGGCCGCATCACCAAGTTCACCGAGAAGCCCGATAAGCCCGATTCGAATCTCGCGTCCATGGGCATCTACATCTTCTCGGCCGACGTGCTGATCGCGGCGCTCGAGGAGGACGCTCTGGACCAGCGCTCGAGCCACGACTTTGGCAAGGACATCATCCCCAAGCTGCTCGGCGAGGGCAAGCGCCTGTACAGCTACGAGTTCCACGGCTTTTGGAAGGACGTCGGCACCATCGCCAGCTTCCACGAGACCTCGATGGACCTGCTGGGCAACAACCCCGAGTTCGATCTGTTCGACAAGCACTTCCCCATCATGTCCAACATCACCACGCGTCCGCCGCACTACATTGGCCCGGACGGCCGCCTGGACGACTGCCTTGTCTCCAACGGCTGCAAGATCTACGGCACCGCTCGCCACTCGATCCTTTCGACCGATGTCATCATCGAGGAGCGCGCCGTGGTCGAGGACTCCGTGCTGCTGCCGGGTGCGCACGTTAAGAGCGGCGCGCACATCTGCCGCGCTATTTTGGGCGAGAACTCCACGGTCGAAGAGGGCGTGAAGCTCGGCTCTGTCGATACCACCAAGGATACGGCCGTCGTTGGAAATGACGTCGTTATCGGGAAGGGGGAATGATCCGATGATCAATCGCAAGGCCATCGGTTATATCACCGCTAACTACTCTTCGACCTACGGCAGCGTTCTGCTCAAGGACCGCCCCATCGCGTCCGTTCCGTTTTTGGGCCGCTACCGCCTGATCGACTTCCCGCTGTCCAACATGATGAATGCCGGCATTAAGACCGTCGGCGTCGTCATGCCGGGCAACTACCGCTCGCTGATCGACCACGTTGGTTCGGGCAAGGACTGGGGCCTGGACCGCAAGAAGGGCGGCCTGTTCATGGTGCCCGGCAACGCGTATGGCACCACCAAGGGCGGCATGCGATTCTTGCTGCGCGACATCATCTCCAACAAGACGCTGTTCCAGCGCTCGGACAAGCCCTATGTCGTAATGATGGGCACCAATATCATCTTTAACATGGACCTCAACACCATCATCGACGCGCACGAGAACTCCGGTGCCCAGATGACCGTGGTGTACTGCAAGGCCACGCACAACGTCGATGACGAGACCAAGCTCGAGATTAACGAAAACGGACGCCTGACGGGCGTGATCGCCGGCGTCGTGTACGGCGACAACGCCTCCATGGACTGCTGCATCGTCAACCGCGAGACGCTGCTCGAGATCATCGACCACTACCAGGCCGCCGACTATCTGGACCTGCTCGAGGCACTCCAGGGCGACTTTGGCAACATCGACGTGTGCAGCTACGAGTACAAGGGCGAGGTCGTGGGCGTGTTCAGCGAGAAGTCGCTGTATCGCCGCAGCATGGACCTGCTCGACCAGACCGTGGCCGACCAGCTCTTTGATCCCGAGCGCCCGATCCTGACCAAGGCTCACGACGTGCCGCCTTCGCGCTATGCGACCGGTAGCCACGCGTGCAACTCGATCATCTCGGCCGGCTGCATCATCAAGGGCACCGTGCGCAACTCGATTCTGTCGCGCGGCGTCGTGGTTGAGGAAGGCGCATCGGTGACCAACTCGATCATCAACCAGAGCTGCATCATCAAGAGCGGCGCCCGTGTTGAGAATGCCATCCTGGACAAGAACAACGTGGTTCCCACCAACACCGAACTTCGCGGCACGCCCGAGAACATCCTGGTGCTGGGAAAGGCTCCGTTAACTTCCGACACCACCATCGTACGTTAACGTTGGCACCGCAACATCGCTCGTAACATGTAGAATAGCCGCCCGGTTAGCGCCAGGCGGCTATTCTCGAATTACAACATGGGAGACAATATGGCAGATTCCAGCAAAAAGATGCAGATCGTGTTTGCCTCGGCCGAGTGCGCACCGTTTGTTAAGACCGGTGGCCTGGGCGACGTGGCGGGCTCGCTGCCTGCGGCGCTTGTGCGCGCCGGCGCCGAAGTCATTGTGATGGTGCCCAAGTACGCCACCATCAAGGACGAGTACAAGGCGCAGATGGAGCACTTCTCCGATTTTTACGTGAGCCTGGGCTGGCGCAACGAGTACTGCGGTCTCGAGAAGCTCGAGCACGACGGCGTCACCTATATGTTCATCGACAACGAGCGCTACTTTGCGCGCGACTATCCGTACGGCTTCTTTGACGACGGCGAGCGCTTTGCGTTCTTCTCCAAGGCCATCACCGAGAGCCTGCAGCACCTGCCGGCCGGCTTTGAGTGCGACATCCTGCACTGCAACGACTGGCAGACGGCACTGGCGCCCGTGTTCTTGCGCGAGTTCTACCAGGGCCTGCCGCTGTACGACCGCGTCAAGACCGTGTTCTCGATCCACAATGTGGCGTTCCAGGGCCAGTTTAGCGACACCGTGATGGAGGACATCCTGGGTGTGGCGCATATTCCCGCGGCCGCCTCGCAGCTGCGTTGCGACGCCTGCAGCGTCAACTACATGCTGGGCGCGCTGCGCTATGCCGACGCCATCACCACGGTGAGCCCCACCTACGCGGGCGAGATCCAGACGCCCGAGTTTGGTGAGGGCCTGGACGGTGTGCTGCGCGAGCGTTCGTACGCGCTGCAGGGCATCCTCAACGGCATTGATGTGGCAGGCTTTGACCCGGCGACCGACAAGCGCATTGCCGCCAACTACACCGTGGAGGACCGTTCCGGCAAGGCCGTGTGCAAGGCAAAGCTGCAGGAAGAGTTGGGGCTCGAGGTTCGCGACGACCGCCCGCTCATGGTAATGGTCACGCGCCTGACGCGTCAAAAGGGCCTGGACTTGGTCATGTATGCACTCGACCGCATTCTGGCCGGCGGCGTGCAGGTGGCCGTGTTGGGCACCGGCGACCGCGACTACGAGGACGGCCTGCGCTACTTCCAGGACAAGTACCCCGGCACCATGGCTGCACGCATCGAGTTTGACCCGGCGCTGTCGCAGCGCATGTATGCCGCCGCCGACATGTTCCTGATGCCGTCGAAGTTTGAGCCCTGCGGTCTGTCGCAGATCATCGCCATGCGCTACGGCACCCTGCCCATCGTACGCGAAACCGGTGGCCTGAAGGACACTGTGATCCCGTATAACGAGTTTACCGGCGAGGGCACGGGCTTCTCGTTTAGCAACTTTAACGGCGACGAGATGGGCGACGCGGTCTTCCGCGCAGCGCGCCTGTTCTGGGATAACCGCGACGCTTGGAATCAGCTGGTCACGCAGGCCATGAGCCAGGACTTTAGCTGGACGCGTTCGGCCGATAAGTATCTGGACCTGTACTTCTTTATGCACCCGGAGATTGAGAGGCCGGCGGCTGTTGTCGACGAGCCTGAGACTGTTGCTGAACCGGTGGCCGCTGAGGAGCCCAAGGCCGAGGAGAAGCCGGTTGAGGCTGAGCCCGCAAAGGACGAGCCTGAGGTGAAGGCTGAGGTTGCTCCTGAGGCAGAGGCCGAGGTCAAGCCCGCTGCAAAGCCCGCAGTTAAGAAGACCACGACCCGCAAGACGACCGCCAAGAAGGCTACGACGACCAAAGCTGCTGCCACCAAGACCGCCGCAGCAAAGACGACCGCTGCCAAGGCAACGACCACGCGCAAGCGCACGACCGCCGCTGCCAAGAAGGCCGCCGAAGCGGAAGCTGCTCCCGAGGTAAAGGCCGAGGTCGCTGAGGCCCAGCCGGCCGCCAAGGTTCCGGCAAAGACCGCTGCTAAGAAGGCGATCGCGACCAAGACCACGACCGCCAAGAAGGCAACGGCAGCCAAGAAGACCACGGCAACGAAGTCGACGACCACGAAGGCTGCCGCGACGAAGGCCGCTGCGAAGACGACCTCGAAGGCCGCCGCAAAGTCTGCTGTCAAGGTCGAGGAAACCCCCGTCGAGCCCAAGACCGAGGCGGCTGTCGAGACGAAGCCGGCCGCCAAGACCACCACGCGCAAGCGCACCACGACGACGGCCAAAAAGACCACGACCAAGGCCGCTGCTACCAAGACAGAGCCCAAGTCCGCTGCCACCAAAGAGGAGCCCAAGGCCGAGGTAAAGGCCAAGCCGGCGCCGAAGGCCGCTGAGGTTAAGGCTGCCCCGAAGGTGGAGGCAAAGCCCGAGCCCGCCAAGGAGACTCCGGTCTCCCCCGCCGCTCCGGCAGAGAAAAAGGCTCCGTCCAAGAAGACGTCCGTCCGCAAGGCAACGGCCACACGCAAGCGCCGCTAGCCCACAGACGATTCAAAACCTCATCAAACCCTAAGTAAGGGGCGCTCCAACCGGGCGCCCCTTCTCTGTAGGTAGTTGGTAAAACGATTTTCTAGGACAACCGTTCGCCGATGGTAAACGGATGTTGTTTATACAGCCTGTGTACAACAGATATACTTACATCCTGTGCGTAAAGCCCATGGCCCGCAGGCCATGATTCTATTGAACTGGACCGTACTATGAGATTGATACACAACAGCCGTCTGCCGCAGTTTCGCACTCCGTTTGGCGCTGTGACCACTGGAACTACCCTTTCGCTCTCCGTGATTCTGGAGGATGCCGACCCCAACCAGGCAACGCTTACGTTGCGCACCTGGGTCGATGAGATCGGTGAGTCTCGATATCCCATGACGCACGAAGGCGACGGCATATTTACCGTAGAGCTTGAGTGCACCGAGCCCTGTCTTATCTGGTATAGCTTTATCTGCAATATCGAGGGCCAGCCCGAGGTTCGTCTGGGCGCACCGCAGGGCCGCACCGGCGGCGAGGGCGTGACCTATAACTACGCCGAGGTGCCGTCGTTCCAGGTCACCGTCTACAAGCACCGCGAAGTTCGACCCGAGTGGTACGAACGCGGCATGGTCTACCAGATCTTCCCCGATCGCTACGCCCGCGACGAGCACTGGCGCGAACGCACGCTGGCTCAGGTCGAAAAGCCGCGCAACGGAATCCAGCGCCGCATGATCGAGGACTGGAACGAGCCACCCGTATACGAGCGCGCCGAGGACGGCTCCATCAAGACTTGGGACTTTTACGGCGGATCGCTCAAGGGTATCCAAGAAGACCTGCCTCGTATCGCCGAGCTGGGCTTTACAGCCATCTACCTCAACCCCATCTTTGAAGCCGCGAGCAACCATCGCTACGACACGGCCGACTACACCAAGATCGACCCGATCCTGGGCACCGAGCAGGACTTTACCGAGCTTTGCCAGGCAGCCGAAAAGCTCGGCATTTCCATCATCCTGGACGGTGTCTTCAACCATACGGGCGACGACTCGATCTACTTTAACCGCTACGGCAATTATCCCGGCGTCGGTGCCTGGCAGAGCGAAGATTCGCCGTGGCGCGATGCGTTTAATTTCCACGAGGACGGCTCATACGACTGCTGGTGGGGCGTGGGCAATATGCCCGCCATCAATGAGAGCTCCGAGCTGGTGCGCGAGCGGATCCTGGGCAAGGACGGTATCATCCGCAAATGGCTGCGCGCCGGCGCCCATGGCTGGCGCCTGGATGTGGCCGACGAACTTTCCGATGACTTCCTGGCAGAGATCAAAAAGGCCGTGCTTGCCGAAAAGCCCGACGCGCTGCTGCTCGGCGAGGTCTGGGAAGACGCCTCCAACAAGATCAGCTATGGCCACCTGCGCCGCTATCTACAGGGCTCTGAGCTCGACTCCGCCATGGACTACCCCTTCCGCGACATGGTCATCGGCTTTTTGATGGGCTACAAGAACGCCTACCAGGCAGCCGAGGATATCGAAACCCTGCGCGAGAATTATCCGCGCGAGGCCCTGTCCTGCGCACTCAACCTGCTGTCGAGCCACGACCGTCCACGTATCATCTCGGTACTCGGCGGCGGCCCTGATGAGTCGCAACTACCCGAGTGCGAGCGCAGCAAGTGGCGCCTGGACGAGAACTCGATGGGCCTGGCCAAGAGCCGTTTTTGGCTTGCAACGCTCATGCAGATGACGTTCCCCGGCGTGCCTTCGATTTACTATGGTGACGAGTACGGCCTTGAGGGCCTGACTGATCCGGGCAATCGCCGCACGCTGCCCATGAAGGAAGACCTGCACGACTTCGATACACTCGCCATCCTTAAAAACGCCTCGGCCGTGCGCCGCGCCCTGCCGTTTATGGTTGACGGCGAGATCAAGGCCTTCGCACTCAACGACGAAGTACTGGCCTATACGCGCACCGGTAAAGACGGTGAGGCCGCAACGGTTATCATCAACCGCAGCTTGCGCAATTCGCATTGCGTGACGATCCCGGCGCTCGGCGAATGTGCGAGCGACGTGATCAGCGGCCACGAGTGCGAAATCCACAACGGTACCGTCACGCTCGATCTGTATCCGCTGGGGTCGTCGATCATCTATCACCACGCCGAGCAGCGTCTGCAAGAGCCGCTCGATCACGGCGCGGGCGTCGTGTGCCACATCACCTCGGTTCCGACTGACGATGGCAAGCCGGGTACGATCGGCGCACCCACGCGTCGCTTTATCGACCATCTGGCCGCCATGGGCATGCGCTACTGGCAGGTCCTGCCCGTCAACCCGACGGATTTCTTCCGCTCCCCCTATGCCGGGCCTTCGGCTTTTGCGGGCAACATTGACCTACTGCCCGAGAGTCACGAGGAGCTGGCCGCCGACTTTGCCGTCTGGAAGGCCCGCGGCGGCGAGGATGCCGATCCGCTGTACACCGCGTTTAAACATCGCAATGCCGATTGGCTCGAGAAGTACTGCGTCTACATGGCCGTTAAGAAGTACTTTGAGGGCGAGTCGCGCCACGATTGGCCGGCAGATGTCGCGCGCTACAACGAGCACCTGATCGACGACAAGCGCTTCCACGACGAGGCCGAGCTTCAGGCGTACATGCAGTACCGCTTTGACCTGGCTTGGTGCGAGCTCATGAACTACGCGCACAAGAAGGGAATCGAGGTCATCGGCGATATTCCCATGTACGTGTCCGACGATTCGGCAGATGCGTGGAGCGAACCCGAGAACTTCTGGCTGTCCGATACCGGCAAGGCAATCGAAATCTCCGGTGCACCGCCCGACAACTTTGCGCCCGAGGGCCAGGTGTGGGGCAACCCGACGTTCCGCTGGGACCACATGAAGCAGAACGGCTATAGCTGGTGGATGGATCGCCTGCGTCGTGCGTTTTCGCTCTACGACCGTGTACGCCTGGATCACTTCCTGGGCTTCCACAGCTACTTTAGCATCCCCGCGGGCAAGGCTTGCGCTGACGGTCGCTGGCTGGCGGGACCGGGCAAGGACCTGTTCCAGACCGCCTACGACGAGCTCGGTCCGCTCAACTTTATCGCCGAGGACCTGGGCTATTTGACGCCTGGTGTTCGCGCCATGGCTTCGACCTGCGGCTTCCCCGGCATGGACGTCCTGGAGTTTAGCGACTACGACGTTCGTTGCGGTGTGCATCCCACGCCTGGCAAGATCCTGTACACCTCGACGCACGATACGTCGACGCTGGCCGGTTGGTGCACGCGTTCCTTTGCCGGCGGCGATGAGCCGAGCGGTGTTGAGGTGGCGGCAAAGCTGATAAGCGACGCGCTGGCAAGCGACGCTCCCCTGGTAATGATGCCGCTGCAGGATGTCCTGGGGCTTGGCGACGACGCGCGCATGAACGTGCCGGGGGTCGCCACGGGCAACTGGACCTGGCAGGCTGACGAGGCGGACATTGCAGCCGCCGAAAACAAAACCGCACAGCTCCTGCGCAACAACCATAGATTCTGGGGCGAAGCGTGATAAAACCCCCGATATAGGGTACAGTTACAGACGTTTGAATTTTTGCGGGCAGAGTAATCTGCCCGCTTTGTGCTGAAAAGGAAGTATTATGGCGCGCTACGATTACAAGTGCTCGAGCTGCGGCAACGTGTTTGAGGTTGAGCATCCCATGTCCGAGACCCCCGAGGTCGTGTGTCCCAACTGCGGCGCTCCGGCCGCCAAGACGTTCTCGGCCAGCGGCATCAAGTTTGAGGGCAGCGGCTTCTACAACACCGACCAGCGCAGCGGTGGCTCAAGCACCAGCGCCACCAGCGGCTGCTGCGCCAACTGCCCGCACAGCCACTAGAAACCAAATAGCCCCGCGATCAACACCGATCGCGGGGCTGTTTCTTTGCGCTATAGGTGGCTAATTATCTACCCAGGTTTCCTTATGAGTTGCGGTGAAATAAGGACTGTTTGGCGGGCAGAAGCCGCTATTCAATCCCTATTTCACCGCAACTTAGTCGTTACTTGCGGAACAGCCTGGCGCAGAAGTGGCCGTCGTAGGAGTCGGCGTTTACGGGGACGCTTTGGAAGAGACCTCGATCGTTCTGGCGTACAGATACGAGCTTCTTGGCCTGATCGAACTCGGGGAGTTGCAGAATCTGCGCCTCGGAAAGCGGCTCCAGGCTAAAACAGGTGCCCTCGGGAGAGTTCAGGAAAGCATCCACCACCTGCGTGTTCTCCTCGTCGAAGACCGAGCACGTTGCATAGATGAGCTCACCGCCGGCAGCCACGCGCGCAGCAGCCTCCTTGAGCATCGTCAGCTGCAGTTTGGGCAGCTCAACCGTCACATCCTTTTCGGTCAGACGCCACGGAATCTCGGGGTGACGGCGCATGGTGCCGGTGCCCGAGCACGGCGCATCGATAAAGACCGTGTCGAACTTAACTGGCTCGCCAAGCATGGCATCAAACGATGTCAGTACCTCATCAAGCTCGCAGGCATCACCCGAAACCGTACGAACGCCCTGAATACCGGCCTTATGAAGGCGAGCGAGATTCAGATCGCACTTACGGTCATGAAGATCAAGTGCCGTATGCTGACGCTCATAGCCGGCGCGCTTGGCCTGGCACATCATCACGTAGGTCTTGGTACCGCGACCGGCACCAATCTCAAGGCAGCTTCCGGGGCGAGTGGCAGCTGTAGCGATGAGCTGGGCGTTGAGATCAGATGCCACCGCGGCAGCACGCTCAAACACACCCGAAGCAACGGTAACCTGGGCATCAACCGGGGCATGGCAGCCCGGGAAGACAGGCGCGACGAGCTGAGAGATATACGGATCGGGCTTGGTCGCAAAGGCATTCTCATGCAGGGCCAGCGGCGCGGGGGCCAGATTGCCGGCAAAGTTAAGCGCACCCTCAGGAGTGTCGAACGATACCATAATACGAGCGCACAGCCAACGCGGTAGACCCATCAGGCGCGACAGACGAACCAAGCGTCGCTCAGGCTCATCTACATCGGACGCAGTGGCAAAGTCCTCAACGTTGTCCGCGACCTTATGCAGCACGGCATTGGCCAAACCTGCGGCAGACTTAGCGCCGCTGCGCACCAGCTCAACACCCTGACTTACGGCAACACGGCCAGGGGTATGAAGGTAGAGCATCTCGAAGGCCGAGATACGAAGCGCCATGCGAACACGCGGCGCAACCTTTTTAGGCTTATCGAGAAACTGATCGAGCAGCTCGTCCAAAATACCCTGCGTGGCGGCCACACCCAGCGCCAAGCGGGCGGCAAAAGCGGAATCGCGCTGGTCAATAGCCTTGGCTGATGCGCGAGAGGACAGCACGTCGCGCGCATACATACCGCGGCGATCGGCCTCCATTAGCACATCGAGCGCAAGCTTGCGCGCGGGAGACAGCTTGCTCATGACAAAACACCCCACGAAAGATCGACGCCCTGCAGGCCGGCAGCCCAAGCAGAAGCAGCCATAGCACGCTTGCCATCGGGTTTAACCTCGAGCAACTCAACCGAGCCATCGGAAAGGCCCAGGTAAACACGCTTGGCCTTAACGAGAACCTGACCCTCGCCAAGCGACACATCAGCCGGCGCAGCATCGAGCACGCGCACGGTCTTGCCAGCAATCACGCAACGAGCAGGCGCAGTATCGGACGAAGCAAGCACATGACGCACGCAATCGAGCCCCGCCATCTGCGGATCCAGACGCATCTCCTGCTTGGAAATCTTGGCAGCATGGGTAACGAGCGCCTCATCCTGTTCAGTCCACACGGCGGTGCCATCGGCAAGCGAGGGAAGCGTATCAGCCAGCAGTTTGCCACCAAGCTCACCAAGCTCCATCGTGAGCGCCTCGGCATGCTTACCGGCAACCGACGTAGACGCCTGGGCGCAATAAGCGCCGGTATCCACGCCATGCCCAATACGCATAATGGAAACGCCAGCAACCTCATCACCAGCGAGAATCGCACGCTGAATAGGAGCAGCCCCACGCCAACGAGGCAGCAAGGACGCATGAACATTCACAATACCAAGCGGCGCCATATGCAGCACCTCATCCGGCAAAATACAGCCATAAGCAGCCACACAGAAAATATCGGCTTGCGCAGCTTGGAGCGCCTCAACAACCTCGGCCGTCATACGATTAGCCTCAATAACCGGCAACCCAAGCTCAAGCGCCTTAGCCTTAACAGGAGACGGCACAAGCTTCTTGCCACGCCCGCGAACAGCATCAGGACGAGTAACAACAAGCGCAATCTCATTCCCAGCCTCAACAAGCGAAGTCAGCGAAGGCACAGCAAAATCAGGCGTACCCATAAACACAATACGCATAAAAGTTAGTCTCCCCTCAATAACGAGCCGAGACGGCTACAAAAGAAGCGTTCCAGGTCGCAAGCGTACCTAGCCGCAAGAACAATCAACAAAGACAAATATACCCAAAACCAAAGAAAGAGCCGCAATAAAAGCAGCTCTTCCAACAAAGCAATTATCAGCGAAGACGCCCCTCCCTGGCCCAACGGCACCCGGGCGAACCGAGCCAGAACAACGCAGTCCCCAGTGCTGAGCGCCCACATATCGTCCCGCGCGCAGTTTCGCAGCAAAGCGAGAATGTTTGAGCACGGGATGATATGTGGGCGCTCAGCACCGGGGACGGTGGGACCTACTCCGTCTCGCCCGGTCGAGCGCCGCGGGCGAGGGCGTCCTGGTACTCCTTGACTGCCTTGAGCCTCTGCATGGGCTTAAGGCGCTCGAACATGGTATTGCCGTGCAGGTGATCGATCTCGTGCTGCAGGCACACGCAAAACAGGTCGCCCGAGGCCTCATAGCGAATCAGGTTGGCATCCAGGTCGTACGCCTCGACGACGACATGGTCGGGACGCTCGATCTCACAGCTAATGCCGGGGATGGACAGGCAGCCCTCGCTAAACGGCACCAGATGGTCGCTCTGCTCAACAATGACGGGATTGATGAGCACATACGGGTCGTAGTCGTTCTTGTCGCTGTAATCGCAGTCGATGGTGACGAGCTGAATGAGCTCGCCGATCTGCGGGGCAGCCAGGCCGCAGCCGCCGTTCTCAAACATCATCTTCTTCATCTTCTCGGCAAGCGCCTCGATCGCCGGGGTGATCTCTTCGATGACGGCGCACTCCTGGCGCAGACGAGGGTCGGGCGATAGTACGATTCCGTTGGCTTCCATGGCCATCCTTTCGGGTTGTTACATCAAATCATAGGCGTCGACATCAACGCTCACGCTCACGCCGCGCACAGAGCCCACCTCTTTGAGGCAGGCGTCGATATCATCAGAGACATGGTACCCCACGGGCGACTTCACAAGCAGATGGAAGCGGTAACGGTCCTTGGCTCTCTCGATTACACACGAAGCCGGACCCAACACCTGCGGCACGGCGCTCCCTACCCGCAAAAAGTCGGTTGCGGCGGCGTGCCAGCGGCGCTTGAGAAGCTTTGCGATGCGCCCGATATAATCCTGTGCATCATCGCGGCTTGCCGACCACACCAAGATGTTGACCAAGCGAACAAACGGCGGGTACAGCGCGTCGCGGCGCTGGTCCAGGTCGTAGTCGGTAAAGATCGAACGGTCGTGCTCAGCGACGGCGCGAATTACCGGGTCATCGGGCAGGTAGGTCTGGATGATGACCTCGCCGGGGCGATCACCACGACCGGCACGGCCGGCGACTTGCTCCAGCAGATCGTAGGCGCGCTCCCCTGCGCGGAAGTCCGGCAGCTTGAGGGCAAAGTCGGCATTGACCACGCCCACGAGCGTGACCTCGGGAAAGTCGAGGCCCTTGGCGATCATCTGGGTGCCCAGCAGCACCGCACAATCGGCGGCATCGAACTGCTCGAGCAGCTTTTTGTGCGCATCCTTGCCGCGCGTGGAATCGGCATCCATGCGAATAATGGCGACGTCCTCGGGAAGCATCTGGTGCAGTGCGTCCTCGATCTGCTGAGTGCCCATACCCATTTTTGCCAGGTAGCGACTGCCACATTTGGGGCAACGGCTCGTGGGCGCGGGATACGGCTGCACGCGCCAGGACGAACCGCAGGTGTGACACTGCAGCGTGTGCGTGCGCTCGTGGTACGTGAGCGCGGTGGAGCAGTGGTTGCACGTGGGGACACATCCGCACTCGCGGCACATCAGGAAGGGCGCAAAGCCACGCCGGTTGTGCAGCAACACGGCCTTTTCGCGGCGCTCGACCACACGCTCCAGGCCTTCCATCAGAGGTTTAGAGAACATGGAGCGGCTACCGTGCGCGAACTCGCGGCGCAGGTCGGCAATGCGGACAGTCGGCAGCACGGCGTGTCCCGGGCGCTCGGGCATCTCGACGCGCGTCCAGGTGGCACCGTTATACGTGCCGCGGCGGCAGCGGTCGAGGGCCTCAGCAGAAGGCGTGGCCGAGCCCAACACGAGTGGGCAGCGATAGCGCCGCGCCATCTCGGCCGCCACCTCTCGCGCGTGGTAGCGCGGGCTGGAGCCCTGCTTGTAGCTGGTCTCATGTTCCTCGTCAATGATGATAAGGCCCAAGTCGTCAAGCGGGCAAAAGAGCGCCGAACGGGCGCCGACGACCACGCGGGCCGCACCGCTGGCGACCATATCCCACTGGTCCAGACGCTCGCCGGCCGAAAGGCGCGAATGGAACACGGCGACCGTCTCGCCAAAGCGCGAGCGGAAGCGGCCGACGGTTTGGGCCGTCAGCGAGATCTCGGGCACGAGCACGCAGGCCGAGCGACCGGCCGCGAGCACGCGCTCGATAGCTGAGAGGTAGACCTCGGTTTTGCCGGAGCCCGTAACACCGTCCACGAGCACCACGTCGCCGTGCGCATCCAGGCGAGCGCGCTCAATCTGCGCGAGCGCCTGCTGCTGGCCGTTGGTAAGTGCGACCGGCGCTTTGCCACTCGCGGAGGACAGCGTGGTCTGCTCGCTGCAACCGCGCCAGGCACGGCGCTCCTCCACCACGACAACGCCGCGTTTTTCGAGCGCCTTGATGGTCGCCGACATGCTGTTGTAAAGCAGGTTGAGATCGCGCGTCGTGACCGGTCCGCACTGGAGCGCCTCGATGAGCTGGCGCTGGCGAACGGCGGTCTTGGGCGGTGTATAGTCGAAGCCCTCGGGCGTGAGCATGACCCAACGGTTTTGAATAGGCTTGACGGCGGGGCGCTCAACCGACCATGAGCCGTCATCGCCCTTGACCACGCGCGGGCTACCGCCCGGAGGCAAAAACAGGCGCAGGCACTCGGAAAGCGTCGCGACATACTCGCGGCTCATCCAGCGCGCGATGCGGGCAGCCTCGGCGGTAAAGAGCGGTTTGCTGAGGATGGCTTCGACGGGCTTGATGCGTGAAGGGTCGAGGGCGTTGTTGCCTTGCAGGTCGACCAGCTCGGGCGCAATGTCGACGATGTAGCCCGCGGCCGCACGGTTACCAAAGTGGACCAGGACCGTGGATCCGATCTGCGCCTCGTTGGCAAGGGACCGGGGGATGCCGTAGGCGAATGGCTCGGACAGCGCACGGGTCGGGATGTCGAGGACCACGCCCGCATAGGCGGCAATGAGCTCTGCCGCAGGCTCGGGCTGCGCCAGAGCGGCGGCAGGAGCCGCGGACTTCGGAGCTTCCTCCGGTTCCGGCAAACCAAAAAGCGACAGTTGTTCGGCCATTGTCCCTGCACCTCCCATCCCATTCGTCTTCAGAAACAAGAGCCCCGCTCGGGGTGAACGGGGCTCGGATACAAACGTTTGCGCAGCGATTACAGTGCCATTGTGCGGGCGCGGTCGATGCGCGCCAGGCAGTCGTCGCGGCCGACGAGCGCCATGGTCTCGCCCAGCGGAGGACTCACCATATTGCCGCAGACGGCGACGCGCACGGCCTGGAACACCACGCGCTTCTTAAGGTCCATCTGCTCGGGCAGCGGCTCAAGCGCGGCGTCGATGTTGGCGGCCGTCCACTCGCCCACACCCTCGAGCGCGGCCTTGGCGGCGTCCAGAATGGCACCCATGCCCTCCTTGGCCAAGCCCTTGTTGACGGACTTCTCGTCATACTCGAGCGTCTCGGCCGTAGCAAAGATGGGAGCGGCGACGGTCACGGCGTCGGCCGGCATCTTGGTGCGCGGTTTAACGATGGCAGCGAGCGCGTCGATCCAATCCTCGCCGTACTCGACATTACCCTCGATGAGACCCGCCTCGTGCAGTTCGGGGACCATGATCTCGTCGGCAAACTGAGCATCGGACATGCCGTTGATGTACTCAGCGTTGACCCAATCGAGCTTCTTGGGGTCGAAGGTCGCCGGGTTCTTGGAGATGCGGTCGAGCGAGAACTTGCTGGCCAGGACATCGCGCGGGATGATCGTGGTCTCGCCGTCGAGCGACCAGCCGAGCAGCGCCAGGTAGTTGACGAAGGCGTCGGACAGGTAGCCGGCGTCGCGGTACTCCTCCACCGAGGTGGCGCCGTGGCGCTTGGAGAGCTTCTTGCCGTCGGCACCCAAGATCATGGAGATGTGGGCGAACGTAGGCACGGGCGCGCCGAGGGCCTCGTAGACCATGACCTGACGCGGGGTGTTGGACAGGTGGTCGTCGCCGCGGATGACATGGGTAATCTTCATCATGGCGTCGTCGACGACGGTCGCGAAGTTGTACGTGGGCGTGCCATCGGAGCGGAAGATGACAAAGTCGTCGAGCTCCTTGGCGTCGAAGGTCACCTCGCCGTGGACGGCATCGTGGATGACGACGTCGCCGCGGTCCTCGGGCACCTTGATGCGCAGGACGTAGGACTCGCCGGCCTCGATGCGGCGACGGGCCTCCTCGGGATCAAGATCGCGGCAACGGCGCTGATAGCCCTGGAAGGGGTCCTTGCGCTCCTGCGCGGCCTTGCGGTCGGCGTCGAGCTGCTCCTTGGTGCAGAAGCAGGGATAGGCCTTGCCCTCGTCCCAAAGCTTCTGGGCGGCCTGCTTGTACAGGTCCAGGCGCTCGGTCTGGGCGTAGGGGCCAAAGTCGCCGCCCACCTCGGGACCCTCGTCCCAGTCCAGGCCCAGCCAACGCATGGCGCGCAGGATGATCTGCGTGTTCTCGTCGGTGGAGCGGGTGGGGTCGGTGTCGTCGATGCGCAGGATGAACGTGCCGCCGTTAGCACGGGCGAAAGCCCAGTTATAGATAGCGGTGCGGGCGCCGCCGATGTGAAGCTTGCCCGTCGGTGAGGGTGCAAAGCGGACGCGAACGTCTGATGCCATGGAAATCTCCTCGATTGCAGGATGGATGTCTAACCGCACCAGTATAAAGCATCAAAGCAACCTCCGCACAAAGGGCACCGACCCACTCATTGGGGACAGACTTAAATGACCATTCTTTGGGCAACCTGTCGGCACTTAGGTAAGGTGGTCATTTAAGTCTGTCCCCAATGAGTGGGTGCGGAAAGGGTGTGAATGTTTGATTTACGCGCTATGATGTGCCCTTGCATATAGAGCCCGGCGGAATGGTAACGGTCGCCGGGACACGTTTTTGAAAGGACAATCATGTCAGAAGAACTTCGTTCCATCCCGCCCCAACACGGGTCCTTTGTTTTTACGTCGGAGTCGGTGACCGAAGGCCATCCCGATAAGATCGCTGACCAGATCAGCGACGCCGTCCTCGACGCAATCCTCGCCAAAGAAATAGAGCTCCAGGAGCAGGGCTACATCGCCCCCAACGGCGTGCCTGCCAACGTGGAGAACGTCCGCTGCGCCTGCGAGACCCTCGTGACCACCGGCACCGTCATTGTCGCCGGCGAGATTCGCACCCAGGCCTATGTCGACGTACAGGAAATCGCCCGTGGCGTCATCCGCCGCATCGGCTACAACCGCGCCAAGTTTGGCTTTGACTGCGACACCTGCGGCGTTATGAGCCTCATCCACGAGCAGTCGCCCGATATCGCCCAGGGCGTTGACGAGTCCTTCGAGACCCAGACCGGCGCCACCACCGACCCGATCGACCTGATCGGCGCCGGCGACCAGGGCATGATGTTCGGTTATGCCTCCAACGAGACCAAGACCCTCATGCCCATGCCACACTACCTGGCAAGCCGCCTGGCCGAGCGCCTGGCCGCCGTGCGCCACGACGGCACCCTCGCCTATCTGCGTCCCGACGGCAAGACCCAGGTCACCGTGCGCTACGAGGAAGGCAAGCCCGTCGAGGTCACGACCATCGTCATCTCCACGCAGCACGCCGCCGAGATCGAGGACATGGGCAAGATCAAAGCCGACCTCATCGAGCACGTCATCACCCCGGTCATGGCCGCTGAGAACATGCCATGGGACAACGCGGACATCTACGTGAACCCCACCGGTCGCTTTGTCGTGGGCGGCCCCATGGGCGACACGGGCCTCACCGGCCGCAAGATCATCGTCGACACCTACGGCGGTTATGGCCGTCACGGCGGCGGCGCCTTTAGCGGCAAGGACTGCACCAAGGTCGACCGCTCCGCCGCGTATGCCGCGCGCTGGGTCGCCAAGAACGTAGTCGCCGCCGGTCTGGCCGACCGCTGCGAAGTCGAGCTTGCCTACGCCATCGGCGTTTCCAAGCCCCTCTCAATCATGGTCGACACCTTCTGTACCGCACATGTTGCCGAGGACAAGATCGTTGAGGCCGTAGAGAAGACCTTCGACCTGCGCCCGGGCGCAATCATCCGCGACCTGGACCTGCGTCGCCCCATCTACGAAAAGACGGCAGCCTACGGTCACTTCGGCCGCGAAGACGCCGACTTCACCTGGGAGAAAACCGATCGAGTCGAAGAACTCAAAGCAGCCTGCGGCCTGTAAGCTAACGAGAAAAGCCACAGCCACATATCAATGCACCAAAAGAAGTACCGGCCCCAACCGGTACTTCTTTTTTATATAAACGGTGGTGAAGATGTCTCGATAAGCAAGGTAAGACACGTCCCTAGCTAATGAATTTTGCCATCTAGCAACTCCAACCATGTATCCTTAGTCCCGAGGGGCGGGGCATAAGGTCGATCGCGAGTTCCGCACGAGCCGGAGAGCACTTAATGTGCTCTCCGTGCGAGCAGGACTGTCCGAGCAGGCGACCTTATGCCCCGCCCCTCGGGACGACGGGATAGATAAGGAGCACCCATGGCA
>CAUATU010000030.1:0-26302 GCA_958432255.1 uncultured Collinsella sp. | reverse complement strand
AAACTTAACCCCCACACCCCTCACGCGGCGGGCAAACTCGCCTTGTGCTCTATCACGCTAAAGTGTATGATTCTGATCGTTACACGACTCACTTTACTTAACTAAAGTGCCACCAAGGGGGAATACCATGAATACCGATATGTCTCGTCGTCAGTTTGTTGGTCTAGCCGGTTCGCTCGCTACGGTTCTAGGTCTTGGCCTGGTGGGCTGCGGTGGTGGTGCCGGTAAGGGTTCCGCTGCCGGTTCTGCTGCAGCCAAGGATGTGAAGGGCGCTGCGGAGTCCAAGAAGCTCGTGGTGGGCTTTGATAAGTCCTATCCTCCGTACGGCTTTGTGGGCGACGATGGCGAGTACACCGGCTTTGATCTCGATCTGGCCAAGGCTGTTGCCGATAAGCAGGGCTGGGAGGTCAAATACGAGGCCATCGACTGGGATGCCAAGGATACGCTGCTTAACTCGGGCGCCATCAACTGCATCTGGAATGGCTTTACCATGGAGGGCCGTGAGGACGACTACACGTTCTCCGAGCCGTACATGCTCAACGAGCAGGTGCTCGTGGTCAAGAAGGATGCGGGCATCAAGAGCTGGGACGATCTTGCCGGCAAGACCGTGATTACTCAGACCGATTCCGCTGCGCAGGATGTGCTTGAGGGTGACCAGAAGGATCTGGCGGCGACGTTTGCCACGCTCGACACCATCGGTGAGTACAACACGGCGTTTATGCAGCTCGAGAGCGGCGCGGTCGATGCCGTGGCGTGCGATCTTTCGATTGCCCAGTATCAGCTTGCCGCCAAGCCCGATGCCTATACGCAGCTTGATGAGCCGCTGTCCAGCGAGCACTACGCCGTTGGCTTTAAGAAGGGCGACACCAAGTCGGCCGATGCTGTAGCCGAGTCGCTCAAGGCGCTCTACGAGGACGGCACGGTCAAGGACCTCTGCGATAAATATTCAAGCTATGGTTTGTCTTTCGATAATTGGGTGCTCAAGTAATGTCTATTCAGGTCATGATGCAGATGCTTGGCCAGGGATTCTTGGTCAGTTTGCAGTTGTTTTTGCTGACGCTGCTCGGGTCGATTCCGCTGGGAATTCCCGTGGCGTTTATGCGCATGAGCAAAATCGCGCCGCTTCGCTGGATTGCGCGCATCTACATTTCGGTCATGCGCGGTACGCCACTCATGCTGCAGATGTTTGCCATCTACTTTGCCCCGTACTACGTGTTTGGCATTTCGCTCACGCCCGATTCCAAGTGGACGGCGTGCGTCGTGGCGTTCATCATCAACTACGCCGGTTACTTTGCCGAGATCTATCGCTCGGGCTTGCAGTCCATTCCGCGCGGTCAATACGAGGCTGCCGAGGTGCTGGGCTATTCGCGCGTGCAGACGTTTCTGTATATCGTGATGCCTCAGGTCGCCAAGCGTATTCTGCCGGCGATGGGCAACGAGATCATCACGCTGGTCAAGGACACGTCGCTGGCGTTTGCCATTGGCGTGGGCGAGATGTTCTCGACCGCCAAGGCCCTGGTTGCCTCGCAGGTGAGCATGGTACCGTTTGCGATCGCGGCGCTGATTTACTGGGTCTTTAACTTTGTGGTCGAGATGCTGCTGGGCGCCGCCGAAAAGAAGCTGGACTATTATCATGACTAACTCAGTGATGAAAATCGAAAACGCACGTAAGGCGTTTGGCGGCAATGAGGTGCTCAAGGATATCTCGCTCGAGGTAAAGCGTGGAGAGGTCGTGGCGATTATCGGGCCTTCGGGTGGCGGCAAGTCCACGCTGCTGCGGTGTGCCACGCTGCTCGAGACGCTCGACGGAGGCTCGCTCTCGTTTGGCGACCTTGCCGTTGCGACGGATGCGGGTTCGGGCGCGGTCTATGCGAAGGGCGATGTGCCCAGGCAGGCGCGCTCGCGATTTGGCCTGGTGTTTCAGAACTACAATCTGTTCCCGCACTATACCGTGATGAAAAACATCGCCGATGCGCCGATCCGCGTTCTTAAGCGCCCGCGCGAGCAGGCAGAGGCACGTGCATGCGAGTTGATCGCGCAGATGGGGCTTACGGGCAACGAGAACAAGGTGCCATGTGAGCTTTCGGGCGGTCAACAACAGCGTGTGAGTATCGCCCGCGCCTTGGCGCTCGATCCGGAGATCCTGTTCTTTGATGAGCCGACTTCGGCGCTCGATCCCGAGCTGACGGCCGAGGTGCTGCGTGTCATTAAAGACCTTGCCGCGCAGAATATGACGATGGTGATCGTGACCCATGCGATGCAGTTTGCGCGCGATGTTGCCGACCGCGTGATCTTTATGGACGGCGGTCGCATTGTCGAGGAGGGACCAGCCGATCAGGTTATCGACCATCCGCGCGAGCAGCGCACCCGTGAGTTCTTGAGCCGTATCGAGGGATAGGCTCAGGTATTTACTCAACTATTAATTGAGGCGAAGCCGCCGCAGGTCTTACGGTCTGTGGCGGCTTTTTGTTTGCATCGACGGGGTTCAATAATCGCCTCACAAGCTTGTCTCTTCCTCTCGCCGCCTGTATTCATACGTGCGCCGAAAGGTATGCATGGACAGCCGCCCGTGAGGGTAGGGTGGTGGCATAGGACATTTGGAGGGTGAGTCGGCTCGGCTGCCGACCATGCTGCTCCCGGGATGGCACCGACCGCGAACTCTCCCCGTTGGCGTCGCGCATTGCGCGCGGCCCTGCAAGGAGGTCATCATGGGTGCTCCCAAGACCGGTAACGTAAGGAACGTGGTGCTCGTAGGCCAAGGCGGGGTGGGCAAGACTTCACTCGCCGAAGCCATGCTCCACCTTTCCGGCAAGACCGCCCGCCTGGGCGGCCACGACGGCACCAAGCCCACGCTCGACTATGACCCCGAAGAGGTTAAGCGTGCGTTTTCCATCTCGACGACCATCGCGCCGATCGACTGGAAGGGCGCGCGCATCAATGTGCTCGATGCCCCGTGCTACCCCGATTTTATCGGCGACGCCTTTGCCGCGATGAGCGTCTGCGAGACGGCTCTGTTTGTGGTCGACGCCGAGGCCGGCCCACAGCCTACGACGGTTAAGCTCTGGTATGCCGCCGAGGACCTGCGTCTGGCGCGTGCGGTGTTCGTAAACCGCCTGTCGCGCTCCGAGGCCAGCTTTGCGACCACGATGGACCTGCTGCAAGAGCGCTTTGGCACGCGCCTGGGCGCCGTGACCCTTCCCTGGGGCGAGGGTGAGGACTTTGACGGCATCATCGACCTGGTGCGCATGAAGGCGCGCCATTGCAACGGCACCGAAGCCGTTGAGTCGGAGATTCCCGAGGAGTATCGTGCCCAGGCCGAGGAGGCCCATGACCATCTGTGCGAGCTGGTGGCCGAGGCCGACGATGAGCTGATGATGAAGTACCTGGAAGGCGAGGAGACGCTGACGCAGGAGGAGCTTGAAGGCCTGCTGTCGAAGGCGATCGCCGAGCGCATCTTTGTGCCGGTCTTTGCGGGCGATTGCATTAAGGAGCAGGGCGTCAACTCGCTGATGGACGACATCGCCACATACTTCCCGGCGCCGACCGACTACGGCGAGATGCCGCTTATCGACGGCGATTCGCTCAAGATCTCGAGTGACGATGACCGTCCGGTGGCGTTTGTGTTTAAGACCCTGGCCGATCCGCAGCAGGGTCGCATCAGCTTTATCAAGGTGCTGACGGGTACGCTTGAGCCGGGCCTTGAACTAATCAACGCGCGCACCCGCAAGAGCGATCGTCTGGCTCACTTGTATGTGATGTGCGGCCGCGACATGACCGAGGTCGGTCACGCCTATGCCGGCGACATTATCGTGGCGCCCAAATTGGCGGCCGAGACGGGCGATACGCTCTCCATTACCGGTAAGGTCGAGGCTGCGGCGTTTAAGTTCCCCAACTCTCAGTACCGCATCGCCATCGAGGCCGAGAATCGCGGGGACGAAGAGAAGCTCTACACGTTTATCGAGAAGGCCTGCAAGGCCGATCCGACTATGAGCATCGACCGCGACGAGGAGACTGGTCAGACCATTATCTCCGCCGTTGGTGAGGCGCAGGTTTCGGTGCTGCTCAACCGTTTGGAGGATCGCACCAAGGTCGTGGCAAAAAGCGTGCCGATCCGCATTCCGTATCGCGAGACCATTCGCCGTACGGCAAGCGCGCAGGGCCGCCACAAGAAACAGACCGGCGGTGCCGGTCAGTATGGCGACTGCTGGCTGCGCGTTGAGCCGCTCATTGGGCCCGACGGCACGAGCGATGGCTATGAGTTTGTAGACGAGGTCGTGGGTGGCCGCATCCCGCGCTCGCTCATCCCCGCCGTGGACAAGGGTGTCCAGGAGACCATGAAGGACGGCATCATTGCCGGCTACCCGCTCACGGGCATTCGCGTGGCTGTGTACGACGGCTCGTATCACAGCGTCGACTCCAACGAGATGGCGTTCCGCGCGGCGGCTCGCATCGGCCTGCGCAAGGCATGCGCCGATGCCGACCCGGTGGTGCTGGAGCCCATCGAGGAAATCACGGTGACTATTCCCGAAAGCTACGCCGGCGCTGTGATGGGCGACATCTCGGCATCGCGCGGTCGCGTGACGGGCATGGAGACCGATGAGCGCGGCGACACCGTGGTCATTGCCCAGGCGCCGCTGGCAGAGCTGACGGATTATTCGACGCGCCTGCGCTCTATCACGCGCGGCACGGGTGACTTTACCATGAAGCCCGCAGGCTATGAGCAGGTTCCCTATGACGTTCAGGCCAAGCTGGTCGAGCGCTATGAGGAGGGTCGCGCCAAGTAGCGTGTGGCGTTGCCTGCAATGTGGACGCTGACGAAAAGGCCGCCCTGGGTAATCCAGGGCGGCCTTTTTTGATCCCATGGGGACGGAGGAAAACGAATCATTTTTGGGTTACGGGCGGTGCGGTCGGCACTAGTCTCCGGATGCCTGGTTGCGGCCGGTGGCGTAGTCGATCTGCACGTGCGGCTGCAGGTTGTAGCAGTACACGTGGAAGCAGAGGGTCTTGCCGTGGTCCTCGACCGATTGCGCCTCAAGGCGCACGCCGCGGCAGACAAGCTCCTCTTCGTTATACATGGGCGTGACGCGATAGAGCACGTGGTTGCCCGTATCGCGAATATAGTTGAGAATCTGCTCTTCAAACGGCAGCATACCCGTCTCGTTGAGATAACGCGTGCCGGTGAGGAGATTCTTGCGATTGGCGTTCTCGCCGCAGAGTGACCAGGCGATAAGGTGGCAGCGGTTGTAGAGGCTCTGGCCCGGAATAAAGTCGTAGCGCTGCTGGTGCCAACCGGCAGGATGGATACGCGAGATATCGCCGCGCTTGCCTTGACCGAGTGACTCGGGGCCCACGCAGGCGAGCGCCTTGCGAGTGCGGCCCAGGCTGTCGAGCTTGGAGAATTTCTTAAAGCAGCCCTCTTCGGTGGCGCGATCGTATTCATCGAGTGTGAATGATGGCGTGCCGAGCGGGTGCATGCTGTCGGCGCGAAGGGCAACGTAGGGGTTGCCGGCGTAGTCGGGAATGCTGCTGAGGTATACGCCGCGGGCGCGGTCAAGATCGGGGTTTTCGACCTCGTCGATGGGGGCGGCGGCGCTGTCCGCGGAAGCGTCGTCATCGGTGTCGGGTGCGGCGGAATCGGAGCCATCGCCAGAGTCCTGGCTGTTTTGAGGGTCCGGGGAGCTCGCCGTTCCCGATTCGAGCCGAGCGACCAGGTCTGCCTCGTCGTCGGTGCGGCTGGGACTCTCGTTTTGTTTTTCGGCCAGAGCCGCCGCCTGCTCATCGCTTTGCGGCGACAGTAACTTGGGCGCTCCGTCGAGCGATCCCGTAAACAGCGCAAACCCGAGCACCACGGCGGTGCCGATGGAAAGTACTTGCTTGTAGGCGGACTTGCGCGACATGGAGGCTCCTGGATGGACGGTTGGGAGTCTACCAGTCTAGCAGGAGCCAGCAGGGGCCGTTCTGTCGAAAAAATACTTAAGATTTGGGATAAATGCTACGGATTCATTTGCCTCATATGGAGCTGCGGCGGTTGTGAATGTGGGGCTATTCAGCGTTTCCCCAGATAAAACCTGCCAAAATAAACCTGTCCCTTTTTGGCAGGTTAATCGGGGGACTATTTCACCGCAACTTAGGGCACGGTTAGGGAGTGTGCACCTTAAAGAGTGGTGCCCTTGATTAGAGAGGTCGCGCTCGTCTCTCTAATTGTCTCTCTAAAGAGAAAGCCAGTTAAAGAGATAACATTGGGCTATCTAACAGTGAATTCGATACATCTCTCTAAATGTCTCTCTAAAATAAGGTGCTTATCTCTCTAAAGTTAGAGAGATATACTATACTTTAGAGAGATAAATCTATCGTTTTAGAGAGACGGAATGCCAATGCTGCTGGATGAACCTCTTGGCCTTATCGTTGAGCGCCTTCGCAGGCGGGGGACTGATGACGCATCGGTAGAAGTTAAAGCCTGCACGAATAAATTGAGCGCAGACGTATGGGAGACAGTGAGCGCTTTTGCGAACACTGCGGGTGGGCTCATTATTTTGGGCCTAAACGAAGCCGAAGGATTTGTTCCTTCGGCTAACTTTGCTATCGATAGGGTGCGCGATCAGTTTGTTTCGGGTATCGGAGACGGAGGCTCAGCGGCAGTGGTGACCCATGCGCCGCGGTACGAGCTTGATCGAGGCGAGGTCGACGGGCTCCAGGTGCTTCTGGTGCGCATCTTTGAACTTGAGCTTAAAGCGAAGCCTTGCTATATCGGCGCGCGCGGCGTGCAGAACGGTAGCTACAAGCGCGTGGATGATAAAGATATCAAGATGTCACCCGCTGAGCTATATGAGCTGCAGAGTGCGTTGCTTCCGAGCGATGCAGACGGCACGGTGGTTTCGGAGGCAACAGTCGAGGATTTGGATCCAGATGTCGTGCGGTCTATTATCGCAAATCGCCGGCTGCAGACCCCCCGCGTTTTGCGCGGGGCCGATACGCTGGAAAAGCAGCTGGTCAGACTCAATATCACTACAAAGGATGGTGCGGTGAAGCTCGCAGGGCTTCTGTCGGCGGGAATTTACCCCCAGCAGTTCTATCCCAAACTCATGATTGATGTCGCCGTTCATTCCGATGTGGAAAAATCTGCACCCGGGCAACCCCGGTTTATTGACCGCCAGTTGTGCGATGGCCCGATTCCGGCTTGCATCGAAGATGCCCTTGTCGCGATTGGACGGAACTTGCGCAAAGCGGCGATAGTGCAAGGCGCTGGCAGAAGGGAGGATTGGGAAGTTCCCCAGGAGGTTTTGCGCGAGGCCTTGGCAAACGCCTGCATCCATCGAGAATATTCGCCCATGTTTGTGGGGCAGGCCGTGAGTGTCGATATCTATCCAGACAGAATAGAGATCAAAAACCCCGGTGGGCTTTGGGGCGGAAAGACGGTGGACAATCTTGCAGACGGGGAATCGCGCTGCCGAAACCCAAAGCTCATGAGCCTAATGGGGGCGACGCCGTTAGAGCATGCCGAGGGGGCCGTTGCAGAAAGCCAGGGATCTGGTATCCCGGCTATGATTCGCGAGATGGAGTCTCGTTCGCTTGGAAGGCCGAAATTTATCGTTAAGGCCGATTCGTTTACGGTGCTGCTTTCCCGGCACGGGGCGGAGCTTGCTGAAAACCGCACGTGGATTCAGAGCCATGTGGGCACCGAGCTGACGGATCGCGAGGAAACATTGCTCATGTTTATGCGGGAGCATGGGTGCGTATGCGATGTTCAAAAAATACGAGAGGCCCTGAAGTGGGATTCGGATGACATTCGCCTGATCTGCGGGAATCTTGTCGATAAACATGTCCTGTCAAAATGTGGCAAAGACACGTTTGAGATTATCGATATGAGCAGAGAATCGTCAGCTTCGACAGCGGATAGGATCCTGGAGGCTCTCAGAGCCGAAGTGGATATGACGGCGCGAGAAATAGCGGTTGCATCGGGGGTCAAAATTTCGTCCGTCCGCTACCATCTGCCAAAAATGGCGGATAAAGGACTCATCGAAGTAATGGGTTCATCGACGAGCCGCAACCGCCGCTATCGGAAGAAGTAGATGCAGCCGAGTCGCCCCTCTTGTGTCTCTCGAAGTGAGATGGGTGCTAGGGGGGCGACTGCCTCGCGATATTTCCCCAGATAAAACCTGCCAAAATAAACCTGTCCCTTATTGGCAGGTCAGTTAACGCAGTGCAGGTTGAGCATATGCGAGCGAGCGGGCTCCGGGTGCGGTAAGGTGACGTGAAACAAGCGGGCGCTGACCTTTTGGTCGCGCCCGTGAAGTTGAACGTCAGATTGCCGTGTCCGGAGCCCGCGCAGCGCCGAGCAGTTACGCCGTTTGTAAAACGGCGTAACCTAAAGGTTCATGTTGCCGTGAATGTAGGGGGTGACCTCGGGGGAGATGTGGCCGCAGCCCAGCTCGCGCAGCGCGGACTCGATGGCGACGGGCAGCGGGGTCTTGCCCTCGGCATCGACGGCGGTGCCGCCGAGGGCGGCAATCTTGGTGACATCTGCGGGGGCGGCCTCGATATGCATGCAGTCGCCGATCAAGCGCGCGCGTACCTGTGCCAGATCAAGATCGTGCAGGTAATCCTCGCAGGCGCGGATTAAATCGACCTTCTCGCGCGTAAGCTCCTCGCCCGTGGGGACGCGCGTGGCAAGGCAGGCTCCCGCCGGCAGGTTCCAAACGGGATAGCCCCATGCGCGCAGCAGCTCGCGCTCTTCGTCCTTGGTAAAGCCGACCTCCATAAGGGGTGAGCGTACGCCGAGCTCTTCTGCCGCACGCATGCCGGGGCGGTAGTCACCGCGATCGCTTGCATTGCTGCCATCGATGACGGTGGGAAAGCCGAGCGACTTGGCGTGGTTGACGATGGCGGTAAAGCCAGCGTGCTTGCAGTGGTAGCAGCGATTGGCATCGTTGCAGGCTACTTGGGGGAGCTGCAGCTGATCGACCGAAAGATTGAGCACGGGGAGCTTAAAATGCGCCCCTTCATTGGCTTGTCCATCAACGGACCGCTCAAACGAGGCCTGTTCGGGCGTGCCGATGAGCGGCGTGGTGAGATGGACGAGGAGGGTATTGGTAGGCATGATGCGGGCGCATACGGCGGCCAAAAAGCTGCTGTCGACGCCACCGGAAAACCCGATAGCCACGCGCCCGTATGCCAAAAGCAGCTGTTCGAGCGCCGATAGCTTGTCTTGAAGCTCCTCTGCGGGTGCCGTGGTGTCTAAAATCATGAAACGATCCTTACCATTGAGTACTCGGTCGAAAACTATAATCCTAATGCGTTACTTGCCATAAGTCTTCTATCTGTGTAACGAAAGTGCAATATGGTATATACGTTATATACAAGTTGCCAAATGCGGTAGAGTTGCGGCAATACGACAGCGAGAGTCGATGGGGGACCGATATGATCAAGGCTGTTATTTTTGACATGGATGGAACGCTGGTCGATACCGAGCGTTTGGGGATTAAGGCCTGGAAGGCAGGCGCCGCTGAGCTGGGGCTCGCGATTGATGAAGCGCTGATCCATCAGTTTATCGGCCGCACGCTGCCCGATGTTATGGACATCCTTGATAAGCATTACGGCAGCCATGAAACCACCGAGGCGATCTATCGTCGCCACAAGGAGATTCGCGACGAGATGGTCAAGACCGAACTGGAACTTAAGGCCGGTGCCGCCGAGTGCCTAGACGAGCTGCTGGCTGCGGGCTATCACGTGGGTCTAGCGACGTCGTCGCGCCTCGTTACGGCCGAGCGCAACCTTAAGATGGTCGGTCTTTTTGACAAGTTTGAAACGGTAACGTGTGGCGAGGACGTCGTGCACGGCAAGCCCGACCCCGAGATGTATCTGCTCGCCTGCGAGCGCGCGGGCTTTGCTCCCGAGGAATGTGCCGTGGTCGAGGATTCGCGCAACGGCTGCGTCTCGGGCATCACGGCCGGATGCCATGTCTTCGCCGTCCCCGATATCGTGCCGCTGCCGCAGGACGTGGTGGATGGCTGCGAGGCCGTGCTCGATACGCTGTTCGATCTGGCGGCGGCGGTCAAGGCCGTGCGCTAGACAATTGCGGCGTTGAAACGAGCAATTGCCCACGTTTGCACTCAAGCAAAAGGGGTCCGGCAATGGTCGGGCCCCTTTTGCTTGAGCGGCGACTTAGCATACTTGCGGGCGTGCTATAGATACGCACCGAGGTTGATGGCCGTGGCGTCGGTCTGGCTGCTTGCCTGGGTGCTGGCGCGTTCCAGCAGGAACGGCCGCACGAGTTCTTGGCGGTTGATGTCCTCGATGGCCGTGACCGCGGTGACGGTGCGCGCGGCAGAGCCGATGTGGACGTGCTTGGTCTTTGCCGGGGCCTTGTTCTCAATTTGCTCCATGAGCAATTGAACGCCCTTGCGGCCAATCTCGTAGCCCGGGGGCGCTACCGTAGTGAGCGGGACCGATCCGCTCCAAGCGAGTGGGTTGCCATCGCAACCTGCTACGCGTACTTGCCCGGGGACGGCGATGCCTTTGTCGACCAGCGCCGAGATGACGCCCGAGGCCAGCACGTCGGTCAGACCGACGACAAAATCGGGGCGTTCGTCGGCGGGGCGCGCGGCGATTTGGGCGCCGATGCCGTAGCCGTCGGCGGCGGTATTCCATTCGCCGGCGTCGATGACTTCGATCTTGATATCGGGGTGCAGGGCGAGGGCCTTGTGAATGCCAAGGACGCGCAGGGTGAGTTGCATAAATGCTGCTCTACCCACAACGGTGATATGGCGTGCGCCGCGGGCGATGGCAAGTTCGGCAATGATGCGACCCTGGGCCTCGTTGTCGGCCGCTACGTAGTAGCCGGGCTCGGAGCAATGGATGTCCAGATGGACGATCGGCACGGGCATTTTAGTCATGGCCGGATGCCAGTCGGGGGACGCCATGGGCTGAACCATGACGCCGGACATCTGCGTGCCCATAAAATAGCGCAGGTAATGGTCTTCGAGAATATCGTCGTTATCGGCGTTGGCGATGAGCAAGTCGTAGCCGTGCTTGCGGGCCTCGTTGTGGGCGCCGCTGGCGATTTGGAGCGAAAAGCCGTGATCGAGACGGGGGAGCACCAGGCCAAAGGACTTGGTGGCGCCGCCCGCGAGCTGACGAGCGCTTTGGTTGGGCAGGTAGCCAAGGCGATTGATGGTCTCGTTGATGAGCTTGAGGGTCTCGGGGCGCAGCTTTTCGGGGTGGTTGAGCGCGTTGGAAACCGTGCCCAACGAAACCCCGGCCTCGCGCGCGACGTCGCTGATTTTTACCTTTGCCATAGCGGCCCCTTTGATGCGTTTCAAGTACAAGCCAGATTGTAGCATCCTAAACCTACCAAAAAGGGATAGGTTTCTTTTGGCAGGTTTTATCTGGGGAAACGCCGTTGCCAGCGCGACCACCACGAAGGTGCCTGTCCCCATTGTGGTGGTTTGGACCGGCTGGACGTGTGTGCATCGGGTGGTATCTAAGTTGAGATACCACTTCTGGTATATCAGCTTGCGTTTGCGTGAGTACAATACTCGAACGTTATGCGTCTCAGCGCCCCCTGTGCGTGGACGTTTTGCAGTCAAGCGGACGAAGGGATTTATCCTATGTGCGGAATTGTCGGCTACACCGGCTCTGATATTGCAAAGAACATCCTGGTCACGGGTCTCAAGCGTATGGAGTATCGCGGCTATGACTCCTCGGGCGTCGCGCTCGAGGTGGGCGAGGGCGCCGCGGCGCACCTCGATGTCATCCGCCGCGTGGGCAAGGTCGCGGGCTTGGAGAGCGAGCTTTCCAGCATCGACAGCGACGCTACCTGCGGTATCGGCCACACCCGTTGGGCCACCCACGGCAAGCCCTCCGTCGTTAACGCTCACCCCCACACCAGCTGCGACGGTCGTATCGCCATCGTCCACAACGGCATCATCGAGAACTTCGCCGAGCTGCGCGAAGAGCTGGAGGGTCGCGGCCACCACTTTAAGAGCGAGACCGATACCGAGGTCTTTGCGCATCTGATCGAAGAGGCTTATGCCGAGACGCACGACCTGATGGCCTCCGTGCGCGAGGCGTGCACCCACGTGGTCGGTGCCTATGGTCTGGCCGCCGTGTGCGCTGACGAGCCCGGCGTGATCGCCGTGGCCCGCACGGATTCCCCGATCGTGGTCGGCGCGGGCGAGACCGGCGCCTATGTTGCCTCCGATGTCATCGCGCTCATCGACGCCACCCGCGATGTCGTGGTGCTCGAGGACGGTCAGTTTGCCAAGCTTACGCCCGCAGGCGTCGAGTACACCGACGAGGCCGGCAACGTTATCGAGCCCAAGGTCACCCACATCGACTGGGACCTGGACATGGCAGAAAAGGGCGGTTATCCCGACTTTATGCTCAAGGAAATCCACGAGCAGCCGCGCGTCGTGCGCGACACGCTGGTCGGTCGTATGACGCCGACCGGCGAGCTCGACATCGACGAGCTGGGCCTTTCGCTCGAGGAACTCAACGACATCGACCGCGTCTACGTGATCGCTTGCGGAACCAGCTATCACGCTGGCCTCATTGCCAAGAATCTCATTGAGGGCTGGGCTCGCATCCCCACCGAGGTGGAGGCGGCCAGCGAGTTCCGTTATCGCAACCCCATCATTACGCCGACGACGCTTGTCGTTGCCGTGTCCCAGTCGGGCGAGACGGCCGATACCCTTGCCGCCATTCGCGACGCGCGCATCAAGGGTGCCAAGGTCTTCGGCATCACCAACGTGGTAGGCAGCCCGGTGGCGCGCGAGAGCGACGGCGTCATCTACACCAAGGCCAACAAGGAGATCGCGGTCGCCTCGACCAAGAGCTTTATCGGCCAGGTCGTGAGCCTTACGCTGCTGGCTCTGCTGCTAGCGCAGGTCAAGTACCGCCTGACCACCAAGCAGGCGCGCATGCTGTTCCGCGAGCTTTCCGATACGGCCGAGCAGATCCAGTGGATTTTGGATACCCAGACCGAGGCCGTGCATGAGGCCGCCCTGCTGTGCAAGGACGCGCAGTCCGCACTGTTCGTGGGTCGCGGCATGGGTGCCGCTATTTCCTACGAGGGCGCGCTCAAGCTCAAAGAGGTCAGCTACCTGCATGCCGAGGCCTACGCCGCCGGCGAGATGAAGCACGGCCCCATTGCCCTGATCGACCCGGGCTTCCCCGTCATCGCTGTGGCCACCAAGAGCGCCACCTACGACAAGACCGTGTCGAACCTTATGGAGTGCAAGGCGCGCGGTGCCAAGGTCATCGTCGTTGCCACCGAGGGCGACGAAGAGATCAACAAGATCGCTGACTGCATCATCCGTGTGCCAGCAGTCCGCGACGTGTTCAGCCCCATCACGGCGAGCGTCCCGCTGCAGCTGCTCGCCCGCGAGGTCGCCATCCTGCGCGGCTGCGACGTCGACCAGCCCCGTAACCTGGCCAAGAGCGTCACGGTAGAGTAGTTGGTTCCGCCGTTCTAGCGACTAAGGCCCGGCTCCGCATCAAGACGGAGCCGGGCCTTTTCTGCATTTGCCCAGATAAAACCTGCCAAGATGAACCTGTCCCTTTTTGGCAGGTTAGCGGAGTTTGCTGGTCTCGAAGTACTCGGGGAACTGGTCCAGAACCTCGGTCTGGTTGCGGAACATCATGTGCAGGTGCTTGCTGACCAAAAAGCTCGCTTCGATGGGGTCGCGACCGGCGATAGCGCGGCGAATCTGCTTGTGCTCGTTCACGATGTCCTGATTGTCGAGAACCTGCGTGGCAGCGCGCAGCCAGCGGAAGCGCTCCAGGTCGGCATTGGTCTCTTCGAGCCACGACCACACGGTGCTGCGACATGCGATGCTAAAAATCATGTGATGCATGAGGTTGTCGCTCAAAAAGAAGCCGATGCGATCCTCATCGGCCATGGCCTTTTCCTGCAGCGCGATGGCGCGGTCGAGCTGCTCGATGCCGGCCGACGTGGCGCGCGCACAGCACTCCACAATCACCTGCTTTTCCAGATGCTCGCGGATATAACAGGCACTCTCGGCAAGGGTGAGGTTGATGGGTGAGACGTAGGTGCCGCTCTGGGGCACGGTGCGCACCAGGCCTTCCTGCGCCAAGCGAACCAAAGCCTCGCGCACGGGCGTGCGCCCCATATCCAGGTCGTCGCAAAGTTGCTTGACGCCCAGCTTTTCGCCCGGCTTGTAGTCCAGGTAGACGATTTTGCGTCGAATGGTGTGGTAGGACTGGTCCTGTAGGCTCGTTTCCTGCTCGCCGACGTGCATCGATTCTTCCATAGCGCCTCGCAACTGTTCTATCAAACTCATATGTCAGTTGTTAATTATGCCGCGAATCAGCTCTCCGCGGTGGGTAATTCGGCTGTTGCCTGAGAACTATTGCGGCATCTTAGTCTGTGTTTGCGCAAGGCTGCGCTCAATGTTGCCGTATCATAAGCCGTCGCAAACGTGAAATAGAAAGAAGGAATCCCATATGCAACTGGCAAATATCGTACGCGAGCGCTGGAAAGGCGTCTTGTTCTGCCTGATCATCGCCATTCCCGCGACGTTGCTCGGCAAACAAATTGAGGTGGTCGGCGGTCCGGTATTTGCCATCCTCTTTGGCATGGTCCTGGCGCTCGTCTTTCCCAAGAATCGTCGCGAACAGCTCGCCGCCGGCGTCACCTATACGTCCAAAAAAGTCTTGCAGTACGCGGTTATCCTGCTTGGCTTTGGCATGAATCTCTCCCAGATTCTGTCCAAGGGCGCCCAGTCGCTGCCGATTATCGTGGCGACAATCTCAACCTCGCTTGTCATCGCCTTTGTGCTCTGCCGCGTTATGAACGTGCCGGGTAAGATCGCGACGCTTGTGGGTGTGGGTTCGTCGATTTGTGGCGGTTCTGCCATCGCCGCGACCGCACCCGTCATCGATGCCGACGATCGCGAGATTGCCCAGGCTATTTCGGTCATCTTCCTGTTTAACGTTATCGCGGCGCTCGTGTTTCCGACGCTCGGCGGCATGCTCGGGCTGACCAACGAGGGCTTTGGCCTGTTTGCCGGTACCGCCATCAACGACACCTCGTCCGTAACGGCTGCGGCGAGCGCTTGGGACAGCATGCATCCCGGCGCCAATGTGCTCGAGAGCGCCACGGTGGTCAAGCTCACCAGAACGCTGGCCATTATCCCCATCACGTTGGTCCTCGCATGCTGGCAGATGCATCTGGCGCGCAAGGCCGGCGGCGACGCCAAAAGCACGTTCTCCCTCAAACGCGCGTTTCCCATGTTTGTGCTGTTCTTTGTGCTGGCGAGCGTGATCACTACGGTGCTTCAGCTTCCTGCATCCATTACGGCGCCCATCAAGGAGTTGTCGAAGTTCTTTATCGTGATGGCCATGGCGGCTATTGGTTTTAATACCGATATCGTCGAGCTGGTCAAAAAGGGCGGCAAGCCCATCGCGCTGGGCTTTTGCTGCTGGATTGGCATTGCGTGCATGAGTTTGGGAATGCAGCACGTGCTGGGAATCTGGTAGAGAAGTAGCTTATTTGCGTGCTGCGTGCTGGTGACCGCATTCTCACGGTGGAGCGATAGGAGCTCTTGCGGGTATGGCTTGTCCGCAGGTTTATAAGTCCCGAAGAGCTCTTATCGCCCCGCCAGGATGGCGATGCGGGGCAACACCTATACTCGCAGGACGGCGCTTTCTGCCCTATAGTGTTTGGTGAGCAATATCGTTCAATTTTGAAACACTCGGTCGTGCGACCGTCGGCGGTTGCACGTCGCCGCGGACAGGGGCAAATCATGGATAGCGATGCCAAGCTGAACATCTTGACCGAGGCCCTGGCTGCTGCCGGGGCCTCGGCATTGGCAATCGATGCGCGTGGGGACGTCGCGATCTCGACCATGAATGACGCGGCGCTTGAGCGGGATGTGGCGGCTTTTGTCGCTGAGCGCCTCGACCGTATAGGAGACGGCGCGCGTCTGGTTATGGGGCGTGCGGGTACGCGCCTGAGCCTGACCGTTCGCCCCACCGACAAAGAGGGCGGGGGCCTTTGGGTCGTCGTGGTCCGCGAGGTGCGCGGCGCCGCGGCGCATGCGGGCATCGAGTGGCTCAACGCCGACGAAGTTGAGGCCCGCTACGAATCGAGTGCGTACGGCATCGTTGAGGGTGCCGCTGCGGTGGCTGCACCGGTTGCCGAGAGCTACGCGCGCGGTGTGCCCCTTATGCTCGAGGGTGAGCTGGGAGCGGGTCAGGTTGAGATCGCCAAGCGCCTCTATCTGGACGGTCCTTTTGCCGATCAGCCCTTTGTTTCCGTCGCGCTCGATGAGCTCACCGATCGCGGTTGGCGCCATGTGCTCAAAAGCGCCGAATCGCCGCTGTTCCAAACGGGGCTGACCCTTTGCATTGAGGGCTGGAACGCGGTTGGCCCCCAGCGCCTCCGCGAACTCGTTTCCACGATGGCCGACACCGCGTTGGCGACGCGCTGCCATGTGGTGCTGACGGCGAATGACATGCCGGGCGGCGGCGAAAGTGATCAAGCCGCCTTTGTGACCGAGCGCTTCGCCTGTGCGGTGAGCGTGGCGCCGGCAATCGCCGAGCAGGGAGCCGCGTCGACGAAGGTTGCGCGCTATTTGGAATATCTTGCTGATGCATTTGAGACGGCAGTGCCCACGCTGTCTGCCGCGGCGACGAAGACGCTCGATGCTTACCGCTGGCCGCGCAATTATCTGCAGCTCCGCGAGGTCTCGGAACGACTGTATATATTGGTGGGGGCGGGCACGGTGGACCGCGCTGTGGCGGAGGAAGTGCTCGCCCAAGAGGACGTGATTAAGACCGCAACCTTTGGCGCCCCGACGCTCGAAAGCGACCTGTATATCCTGCGACCGCTGGCCGATACCGAGCGAGATGTCGCGCATCTGGTTGTAGATCATCTCCACGGCAACCGAACCCGTGCGGCGGAGGTGCTGGGCATAAGCCGTACAACGCTGTGGCGCTTGCTGAAGGACGATGACCGTTGAGCGAGGCGCCCGTGACCGCGCGCGACGCGTGTGCTACAGTCCAAAGCGTTATTGTTTCGATTTGGTTACGGCGTGCGAGGGCATATGGCTGAGACTTCAAAACCGAGCCGCAGAAGGCGGAGCGCCGTGCCGGTTAACCGACGCACGACATCGGTGACGTGGGGCAAACACGCCTCGGGGTTTGATGGCTCGTTCAAGCGCACTAAATATGGCTATCCTTCGGCAAGCGCTCGCTTGGCAATGCAGGCAGAGTCCTCACTGTGGGGCCGCAAGCGCGTGGTGGGCTCAAAGCTCAAGCACGACGGCACGCTCGGTTACATCAGCCGCGGGGCGGCTCGCCGCAGCGGGCTCAATCCTGCTGGTTGGCATCGTTATGTGCCGATCGCGGTCATCGTTGCAGCGATCGTCATCGCACTCGCTGCGCTTGGCTACGCCGGCGGTGGCGCCAACTTGGACGCAGTGTTTAAATCGCCCGAGCTCGCGCATGCAGGTGCAGAAGTTGTCGAGGGCGCACAGACCCAGACGGGCGTCGCGCCCCAGCGCGGCATCGTCGCGGCGGCCTCCACCATCGCCGATGCACAAAAGGACGAGGACGAACAAGGCAGCGAAGCCGAAACGACTCACACGAACGAAACGACGACAACGGCGACGTCAATATAAGTTGCGAGTGGGGTAGCTAAAATAGCCCCGTCCAAAATTAGCTACCCCCGCTGACGCTCCTGGGTTACCTTACGTAGACGACGTTGTCGCGGCGCGGCTTTGCCTCGGGTAGCGTGTCCTCGGCGTAGCCCAGAATGCAGTGACCGACACCGCGCAGGCTGCCGTCGGCGGGCAGGCCCCAGCTGGCCAGCAGCTCCAGGCCCTCGGGCGAGTCAAAGACCTCATGCGCGCGATGAATCCAGCACGAATCAACGCCCAGCGCATAGGCAGCATTGAGCAAGTTGCCCATGGCGAGCGAGCCGTCTTCCAGATGTGTGGGCACGCTGCGGTCAACCAGCACCACCACAACGGTCTTGGCGCCATAGAAGGGGTCGCTGTTGCTGTCCATGACCTGGGCGTTGAGCTGTGAGAGACGCTCGACGGTCGCGGGGTCGGTGACGGCGACAAACGTCACCGGCTGGCGGCCCATGCCGCTCGGTGCATATTGGCCGGCTTCGATAATACGTGCAAGCTTTTCGGCCTCGACGGGACGATCGCTGTAGTTGCGGCAGCTGCGGCGGTGAATGAGTGCTTCGATAGTCTCCATGGTGTCTCCTTGCGGTGGCGTTGCAGATGCCCCGTTCATACCCGTCGGGCTCAAACGATAGACGGTCAATTGCCCGGCCAAAAGGATAGATTCCAATTGGCAAAGTAGGTTTGCATAAAAGTACCTTCAGAATGTGACAAACCAATGGGATGGTTAAACGTTTTATCCCGTCTACCCTGCGGTTTTTTACCACTTGCCTAAATGACGAACGCATAACCTCTGATAAAGGTTTTACTAAAGGAGTACCAACGTTTATCAATGCGCCGTGGTGGCGCCGGGCCAGGAGGTAACATCATGTTCCAGGCTGGAGATGTCGTCGAGACCGATTTCGAAGGATTTCTGAAGCTGCTGCGTTCCAAGACGCGCGCTTTTGTGACGATCGACGATCACGAGTACTACATCACGCACACCGATGGCTATTGGCGTGTCCAGGATTGCGAGGCCCTCAACGACAAGGGCCACTTTACTGACTGCTCCGAGCTGGTCAACACGGTCTGCGAGGTCGTCGAGCTGCCGTGGATTGCCGGCAAGAGCCTGCATGACAGCTTCTCGGGCGCTACGGTCTATGAGGCTGTTGCCGCTTAACAGGCAATAAAACCCGATTTTCACGTGACCGCTGGCGCCGCCCCCGCGCCGGCGGTCTTTTTCTGCCGATAGACCATAAAAGTGCAAGCATTTGCGGAGAGCCTGTTGACGATAGTCAAAACTCGGACTAATCTAGAGACACAAAATTGGTCAAAAATCGGACAATCGAATGGTGGGATAGATGAACAGTGCGGTTACGCCGGTCGACTTCGACCGGTTGCTCAATGGACTCGACCATATCTATTCGGAGTTCTCGCGCGCCTGCGGCCTTTCGGACTGCGCTTACTGGATGCTCGTCGATACCAGCACGGCGGGCGGCAGTATTGCCGTAAGTCGTCTGACAAGCGAATGGTTCTACAGCAAGCAGACCATCAACTCGGCAATTAAAACCTTGACGGCGCGGGGCTTCGCAACGTTGGAGTTTGCCGAAGGCAGTCGTAAGAACAAGGTTGTGAGCCTGACCGAAGAGGGCAGGCGATTTGCCGAGCGTTATGCGCTGCCGGCACTCAAGGCCGAGCAGCGAGCCTTTGGCGCGCTTGAGCCATGTGAGCAGCGCGAGATTATGCGCTTGATCGGCAAATTCTCTCAGGTACTCGGCGATGAGTGCGATGCCTTTAAGCAGCATATTGCTGCCGAGAGCCAAGCCGAGAATCAAGGTGAGGGGGAGTCGTGCGACTGTTAATGAGGTTTCTAAAGCCATATCGAGGGCTTGTCGCAGTGACGCTGCTGGTGCTGCTGGTGGATAACGTCGGTACGCTGTTGGTTCCCACGATGCTGGCGAACATGGTCAACACCGGTATTACCACGGGCGATGTCGACTACATTTTACGCAATGGCCTATACATGTTTATCGCGACCAGCATGGCTAGCGGCGGCACGGTGCTGGGCTGCTATCTTTCGGCGCGCCTGGCCGCCAACGTGGCTTGCGATATCCGCAATGCCGTGTACGACAAATCGCTCGAGCTCGCGGCCAGCGATTTTGAGCGCTTTGGCACCGGATCGATGATCACGCGTTCGCTCAACGACATCAACGTGATTCAGCAGGCGATTCTGCAGACGATTCAGCTGGTGCTGCCCGTGCCGTTTTTGGCTGTGGCGGGCATCATCTTCGCCTGGTTTATCGATCCCGCCATGGGCACGCTTCTGGGCGTAGCCGTTGCGATTGTGCTGGTGGCGGCGGTCTTTACGGTTGCCAACGCGGCGCCGATTTTTATGCGCCTACAGGGCTTTATCGACCGCATGAACGTGGTGCTGCGCGAGAATATTGTGGGCGTGCGCGTCATCCGTGCGTTTAACAAGGAGCGCCACGAGGAACGGCGTCTGGACGAGGTGTTTAGCGAATACGCCGCCAACGCCATCAAAGTCAACCACCTGTTTGTGGGCCTCGACAGCTCAAGCTTCTTTTTGATGAACATCGCCGAGGTGGCGGTGCTGTGGGTGGGCGGCAACCGCGTAGGCGCCCACGCCATGCAGATTGCGAGTATCTCGGCGGTGCTGGAGTATGCAATTCTGATCCTGTTCTTTGTGATGATGGCCCAGATGGTGGTGCTGACGCTTCCGCGTGCTGCCGCGTGCCTGAACCGTGCGCAGCAGGTGTTGGAGATTGAGCCGAGCATCGTCGATGGCGAGCGCACGCTGGATGACGGGGCGCACGAGCCCCAAGACGAAGCCGATGCGGTGGCCGTGTTCGACCACATGTCGTTTCGCTTTGACGATGCCGACGAGGACACCCTGTGCGACCTGAGCTTTGCCTGCCGTCGCGGTCAGACGACTGCGATCGTTGGCTCGACAGGCTCGGGCAAGTCGACGGTGGCCAAGCTCTTGCTGCGCTTCCACGATGCCACCAAGGGCTCCATTCGCCTGGACGGCGTTGATCTGCACGACCTTTCGCAAGGCGAGATTCGCGGGCGCATTGCCTATGTGCCGCAAAAAGCATGGCTGTTCTCGGGCACCGTGGCAAGCAATCTGCGCTTTGGCAACGAGGACGCGACCGAGGCGGACATGCTTCATGCGCTGCAGGTTGCCCAGAGCACCTTTGTGCTCGATCAGCCGCAGGGGCTCGATACCCCGGTGGCGCAGGGCGGCACGAACTTTTCGGGCGGCCAGCGCCAACGTCTGGCCATTGCTCGCGCGCTCATGAAGCGCGCCGACCTGTACATCTTCGATGACAGTTTTTCTGCTCTGGACTTTAAGACCGATGCCGCCCTGCGTCATGCGTTGCAAGACGAGACGCGTGACGCTGCGGTGCTCATCATCGCGCAGCGCATCTCGACGATTTTGCATGCCGACCAGATTGTCGTGCTCAAGGACGGCGAGATTGTGGGCTTGGGCACGCATAGCGAGCTTATGGAAACCTGCGAGGTGTACCACGCCATCGCGGAATCGCAGATGAAGGGAGGTGAGTAGCATGACCGAGGAGCTCAAGAAGCAGGGCGGCGTTGATGACGCCGCTGCCGCGGGACTGGTCGAGGAAACGGCTGCCGCGTCGACCGAGCTGGATGACGCCGCCAAGGCTGCAGCCGAGCGCGAGGCTCGCCGCCAAGCGCTCTACGAGGAAAACGAACGTGCCGAGGACGAGCGCGCCCGCGCCGAGGCAGAGCGTATGCGCGACGTGGACGACGAAGACGAGGACGAGACGCCTCGGGATACCTGGGCGACGGTGCGCCGCCTGTGGAGTGAGGCTGCCGGCGACCATTGGCGCTTCTATATCGTGTTCGCGAGCATTGTGTTCTATGTCATCTTTAACACTGCCGCGCCGGCATATAGCGCCCGCGTGATCGATGAGCTGTGGGGCCACATTCAGGTAGCGTTTGTCAACAACGCCACCTTCAGCATCACCTGGGAGAACTGCGGCAGGACCATCTTCATCTACTTTATGATTTGGACCGCCGCCGCCTCGTTCTACGCACTCCAGAGCTTTTTGATGTCGAGCGTTGCCGAGCGCCTCAACCTGCGCCTACGCAACCGCATCGCGCAAAAGCTCAACCGTCTGCCGCTTGCCTACTTTGATGCGCATCGTCCCGGCGAGGTCGTCAGCCGTGCGACCAACGACTTGGACAAGATGTCCGAGAGTATGCAGCGCGGATTGCTTCAGCTGCTTGTGTCGATCGGCACCGTGGTGGGCGCCGTGAGCGTGATGTTCGTGTTTAGCGTGCCGCTCACGCTCGTCTTTTTGTTCTTTATGGCGCTGTCGCTGCTGATGACCAAAGTGGTCTCGCGTCGCACACATGACGTGACCGGCGAGCGCCAGGAGTGGGTGTCCAAAATCACGAGCGCGGTTGAGGAAGGCTATTCGGGCCGTTTGGTGATTCGCGCGTTTAACCGCGAGCGTCAGAGTTCTGCCGAAGTGCATGAGGCCTCGAGGGAGCTAGCGCGCGTGAGTACCAAGGCCGACTTTATGATCAATGCCGTCGGCCCTGCGGTGCGCTTTATCGGCCGTTTGGCGCAGATCGTGATCGCGCTGGTGGGCTGCAGCATGCTGGTTGCCGGTCACATGACCGTCGGCGTGTTCCAGGCGTTCTTTCAGTTTATCTACGAGGCGTCCGAACCCATGACGCAGCTGTCGTTTACCTTTAACTCGCTGCAGAGCGCGCTGGCGAGTGCGGAGCGCGTGTTCGACCTGCTCGATGAGCCCGAGATGGAAGCCGGTCCGCTGCCGGACGAGGCCGCCAAGCTGCCGGGTCGCGTAGAGGGCCGCGTCTCCTTTGAGCACGTGCGCTTTGGTTATTCGCCCGACAAGCCGCTTATGCGCGACGTGTCGTTTACCGCCGAGCCGGGCCAAAAGATCGCGGTGGTGGGAACCACGGGCGCAGGCAAGACGACGCTCATCAACCTGCTCATGCGCTTCTACGAGATTGACGGCGGGCGTATTACGCTCGACGGCGTGGATACGAGCCGCATGGACCGCGGCGAGCTACGGCAGCAGTTTGGCATGGTGCTGCAGGACGCCTGGCTGTTCGATGGCACGATTGCCGAAAACATCGCCTACGGCTGCCCCGAGGCAACGCGCGACGAAATTGTGGCCGCCGCTCGTGCCGCGCAGGTCGACTTCTTTGTGCGCACTATGCCGCAGGGCTACGACACGCGCGTGGCCAACGATGCCGAGAGCATTAGCCAGGGCCAGCGTCAGCTGCTGACCATCGCACGCGTGCTGCTCAACAACCCGGCGATTCTCATCCTGGACGAGGCGACCTCAAGCGTGGACACGCGTACCGAGCTTGCCATCGGCCGTGCCATGGACGCGCTTATGCGCGGGCGCACGAGCTTTGTGATCGCGCATCGCCTGTCGACGATCGTGGACGCCGACCTGATCTTGGTCATGGATCACGGCAACATTATCGAGCAGGGCACGCATAAGGAGCTGCTGGCTGCCGAGGGTGCCTACGCCGACCTCTATCTGAGCCAGTTCGCATAATGTGACAAAGGGACAGTCTCTTTGCCACATCACAAATAAGGCGCGCCGGGGGTGAATCCTCTGGCGCGCCTTTGCGTTGGCGTCAATGTTGTCGGTGGTCGTCCGCCTCTAGCGTTCGTCCACGAGCTTGGCGACGAGGGCTTTGAGCTCGGCCACCTCTCGCTCGAGTTCTTTGACGCGGCGGGCGTTCTCGGTGATGCCTTGGCGGTTGAGGGCACTCTGCTCGGCAGCGTCATCGGGCATGTACTCGCGATGCTGCTTGGCGTCGAAACTCTCCTCGAACACGCGGCAGCCGTTGCGCTTGATGATGCGTCCCGGCACGCCCACGACGGTGCAGTTGTCGGGCACGTCCTTAACGACGACCGAGTTGCCGCCGATCTTGACGTTGTTGCCGATGCGGATGTTGCCGAGCACCTTGGCGCCCGTGCCCACGGTGACGTTGTTGCCGAGCGTTGGGTGGCGTTTGCCGGTCTCGTTGCCGGTGCCGCCGAGCGTGACGCCCTGGTAGAGCACGCAGTTGTCGCCCACAATGGTGGTCTCGCCGATGACGACGCCCATGGCATGGTCGATAAAGAAGTGCTTGCCGATCTGTGCGGCAGGGTGAATTTCGACGCCGGTGATGTGGCGGGTGATTTGCGAGAGCACACGGGCGAGCGAGCGATGACCGTGCTCCCACAGCCAGTGCTCGGGCACGTGATTCCACTTGGCGTGCAGGCCAGGATAGGAAAGGAAGATGACCAGACCGTTTTGCGCAGCGGGGTCTTGCGCCTGGACGGTCTTGATGTCCTCGCGAATGGTATTGATAAAGCTCACCGGCCGCCCTCCCTTAGCGCCATGGCAATGCGATTCAATAAAGTATAGCGATTCGCTAGGGATTAGGAAGGACAATCTTGGCGGCATTGCGCGACAGGTGTCAGTTATGCAAACTTGCTGGTAATGGAGTCATGCTTTTGTGGGGTTGCGCACGAGGGGGCACCGCAACCGTATACTGGTCAACTTGGACGTATCCGCGCCCACAACTGAGAGGTTTTACTTCATGGGTTTCATTAATTTTATTGCCGAGCTGCTTAAGGACCCGCGCACCGCGATCGCCAGCTGGATCGCCGCCGGCCCGCTTATGGCCTACGGCTGCGTGTTCCTGATCATCTTTATCGAGACGGGCGTGGTGTTCTTCCCGTTCCTTCCCGGTGATTCGCTGCTGTTCGCCTCGGGTTTCTTTGCCCACAACGGCGGCTTTAACATCGTGGCGCTTCTGGCCACCGCATGGGCCGCTGCCATTTTGGGCGATCAGTGCAACTTTATGATCGGTCACTTCTTTGGCCGCAAGATCATCGCTTCGGGCAAGGTCAAGGCCATGACGCCCGAGCGCATCAAAAAGTCCGAGGACTTCTTGGACAAGTGGGGTCACCTGGCCATCTTCCTGGGTCGCTTCTTCCCGTTTATCCGCACCTTTGTGCCCTTTATCGCTGGCATGGGCGGCATGCACTGGCGCAACTTTGTCGTCTTTAACGTGCTGGGCGGCATTACCTGGTCGACGGTCTTTACGCTGCTGGGCTACTTCTTTGGCGGCATTCCCTTTGTGCAGGAGCACTTTGAGCTGCTGATTATCGGCATCGTTGCCGTGTCGATCATCCCGACCGTGGTCGGTCTGGTTAAGGCCAAGCTGGGCAAATAGAACGCCTAGCTCGAGCCAGCGCGCAGACCGTACAGTTGAGGCCCGTCACCGCTTACGGTGGCGGGCCTCTTTAGCTTCGGTCAAATGAAAATACTTTACTTAGTTAAAGAAAAGCGTTTTATCAGACGCGTACGGGGAGTACAATCTCGTGCATGCGAATCGACGTGCCATCGGCTTTGATGCTCTTCGCGTGTCCCGTCCGGCTCTACGCTCCGGGCGTGCGACGTTGCGACGCGGCCGGCCTCGGTCCTTGCGTGCGGGTTCGCGAGTTTGCAACTGTGTATGTAAGGAGCGACATATGACTGTCGAGAAGAAGGATATCGATTGGGGTAGCCTCGGCTTTGGCTACATGAAGACCGATTACAGCTACGAGGCCCATTGGAAGGACGGCGAGTGGGACGAAGGCGGCCTGACCACCGACCACACCCTGCATGTCTCCGAGTGCGGCGGCATCTTCCATTACTGCCAGGAGGTCTTTGAGGGCCTGAAGGCCTACACCGCCGAGGACGGCAGCATCGTCTGCTTCCGCCCCGACATGAACGCCGAGCGTATGTACAACTCTGCGCAGCGCCTCGAGATGCCCCCGTTCCCCAAGGACAAGTTCGTTGAGGCCGTCAAGCAGGTCGTTTCTGCCAACGCCGCCTGGGTTCCGCCCTTCGGTTCCGGCGCGACCCTGTACGTGCGTCCGTTTATGATCGGCTCCGGTGACGTGATCGGCGTGGCTCCCGCTCCTGAGTACACGTTCCGTATTCTCGTGACCCCGGTCGGTCCGTACTTTAAGGGTGGCCTCAAGCCCGTCAAGCTGCGCGTTTCCGAGTATGACCGTGCCGCACCGCACGGTACCGGCAACATCAAGGCCGGCCTGAACTACGCCATGTCCCTTAAGCCCACGATGGAGGCCCATCGCGAGGGCTATGCCGAGAACCTGTATCTCGACTCCGAGTCCCGCACCTATGTCGAGGAGACCGGTGGCGCCAACGTCCTGTTCGTGAAAGAGGATGGCACGCTCGTCGTTCCGCAGTCGCACACCGACTCCATCCTGCCCTCCATCACCCGTCGTTCGCTCGTTCAGGTCGCTCAGGACCTGGGCATGACCGTCGATCAGCGCCCCGTCGAGTGGGCCGAGGTCAAGGCCGGCACCTTTGTGGAGTGCGGCCTGTGCGGCACCGCTGCCGTCATCTCTCCGGTTGGCGAAATCGACAACAAGGTTTACGGCGCCGACGAGACCGTGACCTTCCCGGCTGGATATACCGAGATCGGCCCTGTGATGAAGAAGCTCCGCGAGACCCTGACTGGCATCCAGTCCGGTGCTGTCGAGGACAAGCACAACTGGGTTTACACCGTCGCGTAATTTGTCTTACGGATATGCCCGGCCCGAGGGCGACCTTCCTTTCCGGCGC
>CAUATU010000029.1:0-27118 GCA_958432255.1 uncultured Collinsella sp. | reverse complement strand
GGCCCTTGCGGCGTAGTCGCTATTTATTCAGTCCAAGTTTCGGGGCGCAGTTCACTGTCCCCTTTGTGGTGGTTTTGACCGGAAAGCTAGTTGGCGGGGCGGAAGAAGGCTACGGCTACAGCGCCGGGGCCCACGTGGGTGCCGATGGTGGCGCCGATAGTGTGGATGGGCAGCTCACCCTCGGCATGGCCGGCCCACAACGCGGCGCTGTCCTCGATATACTTCTTGAGCACCGCATCCGAAAGACCCGTATAGCCGAGCGCCAGCGGCATGGAAAAGTCGATGCCGCCCGCCTTTTCGACCTTTTGGTTCAGCAGGTTGCGGCCGTTCTTGGAACCGCGCGCCTTGCCCAGCTGCACGATCAGACCGTCCTCGACAGCCACCACAGGCTTTACGTTGAGCAGCGTGCCCACGGCGCCGGCCGCAGCAGACAGACGACCGCCGCGCACCAAGTACTCCAGCGTCTCGAGCAGACCGATAACCACCACACGGTCGCGCACGGCCTCGACGGCCGCCGCGATCTGGGCCGCGCTACGGCCCTCGTCCACCAAGCGCAGCGCATACTCGACCAGCACGCGCTCGCCCAGGGTGACGTTGTTGCTATCTACCACGAACACGTCGCCGCCCGGCGCCTCGGCAAGTGCGGTACGGGCACTCTGATTGGTGCCCGAAAGCTTGGCGCCAACGGTAATAATCACTGCCTCGTCGCCGGCCTCACGCGCCTCGGCAATAGCCTGCGAAAACGCGTACGGGTTGACCTGGCCGGTCTTGGGCAGCTCATCGCGCTCCACGAGCATCTCGTAAAAGCGCTGGTGATCGATGTCGACGCCATCCATGTACACATCGGTGCCAAAGGTGACGGACAGCGGCAGAACACGCAGAGCGGGGTGCTCAGCCGGCGACATATCGCTCGCGGAATCGGTAATAATACGAATGGACATAGCGAATCCTTTCTTTCGCGGACCTCTCGCGGGGAATTTTGACAGCAATGACCCGGCACGGCATACGCACTCAAACGGGACTATGCAGTTGTTAATTGGAAGCAAATGCCTTGGCGGCCTTAGATCTCGCGCAGGGTGTTGAGAATCGTGCGCAGCGACGCATACATCTGCTCGCGCTGCTCCACACCCATAGCCTTACCGGTGGTATCGAGCACCTCGCGAATGATGCGGTCCGCCTCGCTCATGCTCTCGCCGCCCAGAGCGGTCAGGCGCACCGGAGCACGATACTTAACGGCGGCATCGCCCGAATCATCGACCTCGACGTAGCCACCCTCCTCCAGATGCGCCAGCGTACGCGAGACGGCGGCGCGGGTCACGCCTGCCATGCGAGCCAGGTCGGCGCCAGTCAGGCCGTCCTTGCTGCGCTCAAGATAGTACAGGCACATAACGTCGGAGCCCTTGAGACCCAGCCTTGCGCCCTCAGACGTCTTAATGCGCTGGATCTCCTTGTAGAGTCCGCTGATCAGTCCGACAAAGTCCTCGAAACGTGTCTCGTCGCTCTGCTGCATGGGAGACGACCGCCTTTCGCTTGCATAATGCTAACGGGTAAACATCTTAGTCGCATAAGGCGACACCCGTACCCAAATACCCCATTTGTTAACCCATCAACATAAAAACCACCACAAAGGGGACAGGCACCTTTGTGGTGGTTTGGGGCATCAATAGGTTCTAGGCGCCGCTACAGTTCCACGCAAGGATTGTCGCGGGTCACAAGCGTCTTAATGACAACCGTCGCTCCCAGATAGCGCTCAAGCAGCTCGGCTAAGCGATCGATCGCAGCCTGGCAATCCCCCATCCGCTCGGGCTCCACGCACTCAATCGCCAGGAACGCATCGGCCGAATCATCGGACAGCGCCGTGCGAACGCCGTCGCGCCAGTTCCAGCAGCGGCACACAGCGCCCGCATCGTCGATGTAGGCGAGCTCGCCGGGCAGCGTCGGATCGTCCGCCTCCTCGCCAAGCGGCAAGAACGCATCGCCACCGTCGGTCACCTTCAAGCGAAGGTCTCCCTCGATCGCATGCAGATCCTCGCCTCCCACGGGCAGCGCGTAGGTCAGCGACACCGTGTTGTAAATATCCACCGCGGGCGTAATGTGGCCCACCGGCTTGCCTTTGAGCACGCGTTTGAGCAAGTTCTCGATCGAGCAGCGCGTGCCTTTCTTGGTCTTGAACAGACGATAGGCCTCGCGCCATGCCTTGACCGGTGCGTTCTCGCTGATAGTGTCGCTGGTCAGATGACGCTCCGCATCGATATTGGCGCGGTCGAGCAACGCCGCAATCGCATCCACGTCCTCTTGAGGAATCTGAGCCGTGGGCTTCATGCCCTCCACGACCACAACACCGACCGCTGCCTGCGGAAACAGCTCCCAGAATGAATCCTCGGCAATAAAGCTCTTCATACGCTCTCCCTTCATTATGCGCGCCCGAGTGAGGGCGCCTAAACAAAAAGCGCCCTCACGACGGCCACCTTCAAAGTCCTACGGTGCCGTCACAAGAACGCTTGCGCTGTCCCCATCCGGAGAAGGGGACGATATGTCAGGCGTATTGTAACCCGAGTCATCCACGCGAGCAAAACCACCATAAAGGTGCCCCCTTTATGATGGTTTTGAGTCTGAGGCGACGCTAGTGGCGGAGCCCCAGCAGGCCGCGGCCGCGATGACGGGCGTCGGCGTGTACTTGAGCGTGCGGGCCGGCGGCTTTGACGGACTCGGGCAGGTGCGAGTACTTCTTCTCGAAGTTCTCCTCGAACATCACCGCCAGGTTGTGCGCGGCCTCGTCGTAGCGCGCGGTGCTCTGCCAATATTGGCGCGGCACCAGGATGCCATCGGGCACGCCGTGGCACGTCGTGGGAATGTCGACGTTAAAGATGTCGTCGTGAACGAACTCGCTGTCCTCGATGGTGCCGTCGAGGGCGCGCGCGACCAGCGAGCGCGTGTAGGCCAGCTCGATGCGATGACCCACGCCGTAGCCGCCGCCGATCCAGCCGGTGTTGACCAGGTAGACGCGTGTGCGGCCGTCGGCGATGCGCTCGCCAAGCATCTTAGCGTAGACCATGGGGTCGAGCGGCATAAACGGCTCACCGAACAGCGAAGAGAACGTGGGCGTGGGCTCGGTGACGCCGACCTCGGTGCCGGGAATCTTAGCCGTAAAGCCCGTCACAAAGTGGTACATGGCGGCGTCGGCCGTCAGGCGCGAGATGGGCGGCAGCACGCCAAAAGCGTCGCAAGTCAGGAACAGCACGACACTCGGAGTGGTGCCCATGCCCTTAGTCCACGCGTTAGGAATGTGCTCCACGGGATAGGCCACGCGCGTGTTGTGCGTGATCGAGATGTCATCGTAGTTGGGCTTGCGGCCCTCGTCGAGCACCACGTTTTCGCAGATGGCGCCAAAGCGGACGGCATTGAAGATCTCAGGCTCGTGGAAGGCGTCCAGGCCCTCGCATTTGGCGTAGCAGCCACCCTCGATGTTGAAGATGCCCATGTCGGACCAACCGTGCTCGTCGTCGCCGATCAGCAGGCGCGTGGGATTGGCCGAAAGCGTGGTCTTGCCGGTGCCGGACAGGCCAAAGAACACGGCGGTCTCGTGCGTGACGGGATCCATGCTGGCCGAGCAGTGCATGGGCAGCACGTCGTCCTCGACGGGCAGCAGATAGTTCATGACGCTGAAGATCGACTTTTTAATCTCGCCGGAGTAGCCGGTGCCGGCGACCAGAATCACGCGTTCCTGGAAGTTGATGACCACGGCAGCGCTGGAATTGAGGCCCTTGATGGCGGGGTCGCACTGGTAACCGGGCGCTGCGAGCACGCAGAAGTCGGGCTCACCGGTGCGCGCGATTTCGCGGGCGAGCGGGCGGGCGAGCATCTGCTTGATAAAGAGTGCCTGGCTGGCACGCTCGCAGGCAACGAGCAGCCGACGCGTGTGGTTGCGGTCGGCGCCTGCCATGCCGCGGGTGACGAACACATCGCGCTCGTTGAGATAGTCGACGACGCCGACCTTGATGGCCTCATAGCTCTCGACGGACAGCGGGCGGTTGACCGCGCCCCAGGCAATCTTGTCGTGAACATCTGGGGTGTCAACGATAAAGCGATCGTTGGGGGAACGGCCGGTACGCTCCCCCGTCTCGATCACGAGCGCGCCGTTGGATGCCATGCGGCCTTCTTCGCGGCGGATAGCGTGCTCGACGAGCTCCGCAGCGGGTAGATCGACCAGCAGACGGGGCTGATTCTCGGCGGGATCTTCAACGAGCGTAATACCAAAGTTGGACAAAACTTCTGCAGGGGTAACACCAGGCATGGGGCCTCCTTTAAAAACGCGACACGTGGACGCGGCGCGCACTTTACTCACGTAAAGCCCGTTGTACCCGATATGCAAAAACGTTTTTGCGGCAAGGGCGGCAAGCCCGCCCAACGGTCAAAAATCGCAGGCAAGCGGCCCAGTCATTGGGGACGTTCTTAACGACTAGTCATTGGGGACACTCTTGAACAGGCAACAGCCATGGAGTGCCCCAGGATGCCGGCACTTAGGGACGTTCCCAAAGTGCCGACTACCGAATGGCGCCGCCGAAATTATCGAACAACCTGTTCAAAAACACGAGCGAACACCGTCGCGTCTATACTAAAGCGCAGCAATAGAAAGGACTCCGCCTTGAGCATCACGCCCCTCGATAGCATTCGCCGCGCCATCGCCCGCCGCAATGGCGTCGCCGACCCCGCCGTATCAGGCGGGGCGCACGGGCAGGGCGGACGCATCGAGAACGGCCTGTTCCCCGCATCGCACACCGCCGAGGAGCTCGCACGAATCCAAGAGCTAAGCCAGCGCAACGCCGGCGGCCCCGACAGCAGCCAGGCCACGCGCCGTCGCCGGCGCGAACACGATCGGGAGCCCGGCCCCGTTCGCCGCATGGTCAACGCTTGGTGGAACCGTCTGCTCGGCGCCGTCTACGGCGGCGGCTTCTCCATGCAGGAAGCGGAATACGAGGAGCACGCCACCAGTCGCGACTATCTTTGGAACACCCTCGGCACCGCCGTGTGGGGCTTGGCGTTTCCGCTGCTCACCATCGTGTCTACGCAGCTCGTGGGCGCAGAAGAAGCAGGCAAATTCTCCATCGCCTTTGTCACCGGCACGCTCATCATGATCGCGTGCAACTACGGCGTGCGCAATTTCCAGGTCTCGGATATCGACGAGAAGACGTCCTTTGCCTCCTACCAGCTCAACCGCTGGCTTTGCGGAGCGCTCGCCCTAGGCTGCGGCCTCATGTACAGCAGCGCCCGCGGCTATGACGCGCAAATGGCGACGATCGGCCTGGGCGTCTACCTGTATAAGGTCATCGACGGCGTCGCCGATGTGTACGAAGGCCGCCTGCAGCAGGCCGACAAGCTCTACCTGGCTGGCATGAGCCAAACACTACGTTCCGCCGGCGTCATGGCGGTCTTCAGCGTGGCGCTGTTCCTCACGCGCAGCATGCCCATCGCGGCCATGGCCATGGGCATCGCCGCGATCGCCTCGCTCGTGCTGGTCACCGCGCCGCTCGCCCTGCTCGAGACCGAAAAATCGCGCCGCGTGAGCCTGCGCGAGGTCGGCCACCTGTTTGTCCAGTGCGCTCCGCTCTTTGGTGCATTGTTCCTGTTCAACCTTATCGAGAGCATGCCCAAATTTGTGATGGAAGGCACACTGGCCTACAAATACCAGCTGTACTTTAATGCCCTGTTTTTTCCAGCCCAGGCTATTCTGTTGAGCATTGGATTTGTCTATAAACCGCAGCTCCTGCGCTTGTCGAGCATTTGGGCTAATCCTCGCAAGCGTCGTCGCTTTGACCTGATTATTGTTGCCGTTATGGCGCTGATCGTGGTCATCACCGGCGTGTGCGCCGCATTTATGGCAGGTCCCGGTATTCCCCTCATGAGCTTTATGTACGGTCTCAGCTTTGAGCGCTACCGTACGCTGGCGCTGCTGATGGTCGTCGCCGGCGGCGTCACCGCGGCCATCGATTTTATCTACGCCATCATCACGGTGCTGCGCCATGCCGGCGACGCCACCAAGGTCTACCTGATCTGCTTCGCCGTAAGCGTGGTGCTGCCGGTGATTCTAATCAATCTGCTCGGCCTGATGGGCGCCGTCGTGAGCTACCTAGCCATCATGGCCCTACTGCTGGTACTGTTGATTATCGAGTACGCCCATATCCGCCAACGCATCGAACGCGACCGCAACCCATACGGCGCCTAATTAGCTGCCCCCGGTAACCGGAGTTTGCGATGGAATCACCCCAGTTGGGGTCTCGGTGCGAACAATAAGCATCACGCAAAACTAAGTGAGTAGCCTTTTACCGAATCCCCGACCACACCGACAAAGCACAAGTCTGTGACCTGCGGTTTTATAGAGGCAAATATGTTGGGTGCTCGGCATTTCCAAAAAAGTCTACTCACTTAGCCAGCGAGCAGCCAAATGATTATTGAATCCCCGTCCCAGAATAATCATCGATGTTTTGGCATCGACAGCGAGCAGCCTCGAAGTGCCCCAGGTTGGCGCGAAAGAGGAGCGACGCGTACTTCTGTACGCGAGCGACGGTTTGAGCGACAAGATGGGGTGCTTCGGGGCTGCGCAGCGTCAACGTGACCGCCGTTCGGTAGAACGGCGGAACAAGGTTATTCGCCCGGGTTGATGTTCGCGTAGAACTCCGCCCCATCATCGAGCCGCAGGATGCCCACGCGACCGAACTCGGAGCCGGTGGCGGCAGCGCAGTCGATGTCGATGCGATCGGGCACACCGGCGGCATCCTCGCCGCCCAGGCGCACGATCTGCCCGCGGCCCGACTCCTCATCGAGCCCCGCAAGACCGCCGACCTCGCAATAACGCCCGAGCGACACCGTTGGCGTGTGGCCGCTCACCACGACCGGACCCTTACCCTCGGAAGAAAGCAGCCCCGTCGGCGCATCCCAATAGCCGTGACGAATCCACAGCAGGTCATCGGACGATTGCACTGCGAGCATCTGCTGCAGCAGCTCGCGATCGGCACCCAACGCTCCGACGCCATCGGCACAATCGACGCCATGCTCAAGCAAAAACGCGCGCGCCGCCTTCATCTCGATTCCAGCATGAACCAGCAGATACGGGCGCTCCTCGGTCTCGACCACCGCGTAGAGCGGCAGCGCGGCCATCCATCGCACGAGCTCCTCGTATGCCTCAAATTCCATGTCGTTGAGCTGCTCGCGCGTCGTCCAGCCACCGTTGATATCCCAGGTCTCGGCATCGAGCGGATCCTGACCAATGATGGCATCGAGCATGATCTGCTCGTGATTACCCTTGAGCACGTGGGCGTTGGGCAGCGAGCGCACGAGCTTAATAACGCCGACCGGATCGGGCCCGCGATCGATCATGTCGCCCAGCACGTACAGTGTGTCGTCGGACGTCAACGAGATCTTAGACAGGGCCTCGTCAAGCGCACGCACGTGCCCGTGAGCATCAGATGTCACATAGATCGCCATGGTACGCCTCTCCTTGCATTGCGGCCGAAGCCCGGCGCCGCAACTAAAACTTCAAGTTGAACTTAAACGTTACCCATTGTACTCCGTTGCAATAAAGCTGGAAAGGGTTTCCGAGCAGAGGCAAAGACGGCAGCCGTCTATGACGATATCGCGCACGCCCGCAATCCAACCCCATAAACCCACCATCTTTGGGTACAAATAACCGCAGACAACTGACCGTGCCACGCCAACCACCCAGGAGCGGACACTATCCATGAACCAGATCCTTCTCTTTATCGGCCTCGTCATCATTTTGTGCCTGACCATCAAACCCGTCGGCAAAAAACTCCCCTTCCCCACCCTGCTCATCTTTATCGCGCTCGGCATGCTGTTGGGCGTCAACGGCCCGGCGCATATCGACTTTAGCGACTACGCGCTCACCGAAACCGTCTGCAGCACGGCGCTGCTGTTCATCATGTTCTACGGCGGCTTTAACACCAACATCGACCGCGCCAAGCCCGTCGCCGTGCCCGCGGTGCTGCTGAGCACGCTCGGCGTCGTCATCACCGCAGGCATCACCGGCGTGTTCGCCCACTTCGTGCTGGGCTTCGACTGGATCGGCGGCCTGCTGCTGGGCTCGGTCGTGGCGTCGACCGATGCGGCCAGCGTCTTTAGCGTGCTGCGCGAGCACAGCCTTTCACTGAGGGGCGGCACCGACTCGCTGCTCGAGGTCGAATCGGGCTCCAACGACCCCGTCGCCTACATGCTCACCGCCGTGCTCGCCACACTCGCGGCCGGCGGCGACATCAACATTCCCGCACTGCTGGCCAAGCAGATTATCCTGGGCGCGGGCCTGGGCCTTGCCATCGGCTGGGCGGCGGGCCGCCTGATTGAACGCGCGCACGCAACGGCCGAGGGCGCGCAGACCATCTTTTTGTTCGCCGTGGCGATCGTCGCCTACGCGCTACCAAGCTATCTGGGCGGCAACGGCTTTTTGGCTGTATACCTGGCCGGCATTGTGCTGGGCGCCAGTGACATCACCGGCAAAGTCGAGATGGCGCACTTCTTTGACACCCTCACCGAGATGGCAGAGATGACGATCTTCTTCTTGCTCGGCCTGCTCGTGACGCCCGCGCGCCTGCCGCAGATGCTGCTGCCGGGCCTGGCGCTCATGGCGTTTATGCTCTTCGTGAGCCGCCCCATCGCCGTCGGCGTGCTCCTGGCGCCCTTTAAGACGAACCCCCGCCAGGTCGCGCTCGTAAGCTGGGCGGGTTTGCGCGGCGCCGCTTCGGTCGTGTTTAGCCTCTTTGCCGTGGTAGCCGGTGTTCCCGGCGGTCACGACCTGTTTGACCTGGTGTTTGTGATTGCCGTGTCGAGCATTGTGGTGCAGGGCTCGCTGCTGCCGGCGGTGGCCAAGAAGCTCGATATGATCGATGCGGAAGGCGATGTGCGCCGCACTTTTAACGACTACCGCGACGAGGACGGAATGTCGTTCGTCAAGCTCAAGGTAGGCGCTGGACATCCGTTTGCCGGTCGCTCGCTCGCCGACATTGGCAGCGCCACAGACATGCTCGTGGTCCTGGTGCTGCGCGACGGGGCGCACCCGGTACTGCCCAATGGCGACACCGTGATCCAGGAAGGCGATCTGTTGGTGATGGCCGCCCCAACGTTCGAAGAGCGTGCCGAGGTTACGCTGCGCGAGGTCACCGTGACGCCCCATGGTCGTCTGGCCGGCCAGCGCCTGCGCGATGTGCCGCAAGGCAAGCATCCGTTTATTGTGGTGATGCTCAAGCGCGACGGCCAGACGATCATCCCCGACGGCAACACCCTCATATACGCCGGCGACGAAGCCGTCATCGCCACACTGGCGTCGTAGCCATCCCCACCCATAAGTTGCGGTGAAATAGGGACTGAATAGGCCTTCTAGCAGCCTAAACAATCCCTATTTCACCGCAACTTATTAAGGGGATGGGTTGAAGTTCAATCGCGACTACCAGTCCTCGTCTGCGCCGTAGTCATCGTCCGCGTCGTCGTCGACGGCAAAGTCGCGGAGGTCGAGGCCTTCGCGTTCGGCTCGGGCTAGGAGCTCTAGGGGCGACTCGTCCTCGATATCCACCACGTCGAGCATGGTAGCGGGAAAGCCAACGCCCGCTGCACTCCCCGCACGGTCAAGCAGGCTCTCGCGCAGCCGATCTGCATCAACTTCGATCTTCATGGTGAAACTTCCTACCGACCAATCGCGACCGTAAAACTGCACGCCCCAAATGATGTGCAATAAATCCCAGATACGGCCATAATAAAACAATGAACATCAGGGGGGGGGTTACGGACGATGGATAAGCTCGATGCCATGACGGAACAAGTCAGGGACTTTTGTGATGCACGCGACTGGCGCAAATATCACACGCCAAAAGAGCTTGCCATCGGCATGGCAACTGAGTCCTCCGAGCTCCTTCAGCTCTTTCGTTTTATGAGCGACGAACGCCTTGCAGAAATGTTCGAAGAAACCGAGCAACGCCAAGCCATCGAAGACGAAGTCGCCGACACGCTCCTTTTCCTTCTGCGTTTCGCAGATTTAAATGAAATCGACCTACCAGCGGCGCTTTCGTCCAAGCTCAAACGCAATGGCGAGCGCTACCCTGTCGACGCATCATCTGACGAATACAGAAAGGCGGACCACCATGAGTAACGAGTTCGCCCTTCGGCAATACACGCTCCCCCTGCCCCAGCCCTTCGAGACAAGCGAATCGCTGCAGGACTTTGGCACGCCAAAGCCAGGGTCGCACCACGACGAAAGCTGGCCTGTTCTCTACATCCTGACCAACAGCAAAAACAAAACGGCGTACATCGGTCAAACGACCAATTATCGACGCCGCATGAAGCAACACGCCGCAAACGTGGACAAAGACTTCGACCGTACCCTTCTGATTGACAATCCCACCTTCAACCAATCCGCAACGTTCGAGTTCGAGAATCGACTTATTGAACTGTTCTGCGCCGATGAAAAATACCAGGTCACCAATGCCAACAATGGCTATGCCCAGTTCGATTATTTTGAGCGACCTCAGTATCGCCAGAAGTTCAGAGACCTCTGGACGAAGCTTCGCGAAGAGAACTATGCGATCCACCCCATCGAAGAGCTCGAGAACACTGACCTGTTCAAATTCTCGCCCTTCAAGACGCTCACGCCCGATCAATACGAAACGATTGAGGCGATTTACAGGCGGCTCGAGCAAGAGCATGAAGACATTAAACACGGCGGTCCCAAGAAAGAGCGTGTAACCGTCGTGAACGGCGCGCCGGGAACAGGCAAAACAATCCTCGCCATCAGTCTCATGTTCAAAATCAAAAATGAGCCCAACCTTTCCGGCCTGCGGGTCGGCTTCGTGACGCCCATGGAGTCTCTGAGCAAAACGCTCAAAAAACTCACGCACTTCCTCCCCGGGCTAAAGCCCGGCGACATCCTGAGCCCCAGCGACGTCACAAAAAACGATCGGTATGACATCTTGCTTGTCGACGAGGCGCACCGACTGGGAAACTACTTGACCGCCGGCGCCGGCATCGGAGCTTTCTACAACACATGCGAACGACTCAACTTGCCGCGCACGAGTAACCAGGTGGATTGGATTTTCAAATGCTGCGACAAGGCGTACCTGTTCTATGACCCCAAACAGCAAGTCCGCGCATCGGGACTCAACCGAGATGGCCTTGAGCAGCGACTCAACCAACTCGAAGAAGCTGGCATCGAGACCGAAGAATTCAACTTGAGTACCCAAATGCGTGTGCGTGGCGGCGATGAGTACCTCGATTTCGTCTACGACCTGCTTGATAACAAAGCGTACATGCATGCCGGCATGAAGTTTGATGAGCTCTTCGCCTCTCAGCCTTACGACTCGCAAGCCGGCGATCCTGACAGTGATATCCCCAGGTACCAGTTTGGCATAGTCGACCGGTTTGAAGATTTCTGCTCCCTACAGCAGGCCAAAGAAAAAGAAGTTGGGCTGTCCCGTATGACAGCCGGTTTTGCTTGGAAATGGGAAAGCAAGAGCAATAAAGATGCGTTCGATATCGTCATCGAGGGCATTCCCAAACGCTGGAACTCGACCCAGAAGGATTGGGTTAACTCCGCCAACGCTGTCGACGAGGTCGGATGCATCCACACCGTACAGGGTTATGATCTCAATTACGGATTCGTAATTCTAGGTCCTGACATTTACTACGATTCGGACAAAGATTTGGTCTGTGTTAACAGGGCAAACTTCAAAGATGCCGTCGCAAAGAAAAAAGCAAGCGACGACGAGCTGCGAAAGATCATCGTCAACGCCTACTACGTCCTCATGACGCGCGGTATGCTGGGAACGTTCCTCTATGTGTGCGATCCGGCGCTCAAGGAGTACCTGTCACGGTATATCCCGGTGATACAGACCTAGCGACCGCCTTTCCCATGTAACCATCCTGTAAATCATAGCAGCGCACTCGAGTTTTACCGTGATGCGGTCGCGCCCGGCGCTCCACTGTGCTAAAGTATCCCGAACGTTCAAACGACTACGAGGGGGAACTAGAAGATGGCACGTGTGCACAACTTCTCAGCTGGCCCGGCCGCGCTGCCTACAGGCGTGCTCGCCGAGATCGCCGACGAGATGATGGACTACCGCGGCTGCGGCATGTCCGTGCTCGAGATGAGCCATCGATCTAGCATGTACCAGCAGATCATCGACGACGCCGAGGCAACCCTGCGTCGCCTGCTGAGCATCCCCGACAACTACCGCGTCCTGTTTTTGCAGGGCGGCGCCACGCTGCAGTTTGCGGGCATCCCCATGAACCTCATGCGCCGCGGCCGCGCCGGCTACATCGTGACCGGCAACTTTGCCAACAAGGCATACAAAGAAGCCGCCAAGTACGGCGAGGCCGTGCTACTCGCGAGCTCCGAGGACACCAATTTCGACCGCATACCCACCATGGCCGACATCAACGCGCGCATTGCCGCCGAGACCGCGGGCGACGGGCTCGACTACGTCTACATCTGCCAGAACAACACCATCTTTGGCACCATGTACCACGAGCTGCCCAACTGTGGCGATGTGCCGCTGGTCGCCGATGTCTCGAGCTGCTTCCTGTCGCAGCCGCTCGACATTGAGCGCTACGGGCTTATTTACGCCGGCGCGCAGAAAAACGCCGGCGCTGCGGGCGTGACCGTGGTCATCGTGCGCGACGACCTCATCGCCGACGGCCCCACCTTTGCGCAGACGCCGCAGTACATGGACCTTAAGACCCAGGCCGCCAAGGGCTCCATGCTCAACACGCCCAACACCTTTGGCATCTACGTGTGCGGCAAGGTATTCCACTGGGTCGAGGAGACCGGCGGACTTGCCGCCATGGCCAAGCACAACTGGGCCAAGGCCAACCTGCTCTACGACCTGCTCGAGCACAGCGAGCTGTTCCATGGCACCGCGCAGGCCGACAGCCGCTCCATCGCCAACGTCACCTTCCGCACCGGCGACGCCGAGCTTGACGCGGCCTTTGTCGCAGGCGCGGCCGATCACCAGATTCAAAACGTCAAGGGCCATCGTCTGGTGGGCGGTATGCGCGCCAGCGTCTACAACGCCGTAACCATGGAAGACGTGCAGGCACTGGCCTCGTACATGAAGGACTTCGAAGCGCAGCATAGTTTGAGTCCGCGATCTAACTAGCCCGCAGCACGCGGGCCGACCAGCCATCTCAAACCACCCTGTTTAGATCAAAACCTGCTAAGGAGTTTTTCCATGCGTAAGATTAAGACCATCGACGACATCACTAAAGACGGCAAAGTCGAGTTTGGCGAGGGTTACGAATTTGTGAGCACCGCCGAAGAGGCCGACGCGATCCTGATGCGCTCGACCGACCTGCACGGCTACGAGCTGCCCGAGGGCATCCGCGCCATCGCCCGCTGCGGCGCCGGCGTCAATAATATCCCCGTCGAGGAGTACGCCAAGAAGGGCGTCGTCGTCTTTAACTCCCCCGGCGCCAACAGCAACGCCGTCAAGGAGCTCGTCCTGGGCATGCTGGTGCTTTCGAGCCGCGGCGTGGTGCAGTCGATGAACTGGGTACGCGACAACGCCGACGACCCCGAGATCCAGGTCGACGCCGAGAAGGCCAAGAAGGCCTTTGTGGGCCGCGAGCTTAAAGGCAAGCGCATCGGCGTCATCGGTCTGGGCAACGTAGGCTCCAAGGTCGCCAACGCCTGCGTCGACCTGGGCATGGATGTCTATGGCTACGACCCGTTCATTTCCGTTGAGCACGCGTGGGTGCTGAGCCGCGAGGTGCAGCGCGTGGGCACGCTCGAAGATCTCTGCCGCGGCTGCGACTACCTCACCGTGCACGTGCCCAGCAAGGCCGACACCATCGGCATGATCAGCACCGAGCAGATCAACCTGCTGGCTCCGGACGCTGTGCTGATCAACTACGCACGCGAGACCATCATTGACGAGGACGCCGTCGACGCCGCCCTGCGCGAGGGCAAGCTGAGCTGGTTTAGCTGCGACTTTGCCACGCCCAAGACCGTCAAGATGCCCAATACGTTTATCACCACGCACTCGGGCGCCGGCACCGGCGAGGCCGAGGCCAACTGCGCCGATATGGCCATCAGCGAGCTTAAGGATTACCTGGAGAACGGCAACATCGCGCACAGCGTCAACTACCCCGCCTGCAGCATGGGCAAGGCGCGCGCCGCAAGCCGCATTGCCTGCCTGCATGCCAACGTGCCCAATATGATCGGCCAGATCACGGCAATCCTTGCCAAGGACAACGCCAACGTGCAGCGCATGACCAACGAGTCCGCCGGCGAGAACGCCTACACCATGTTCGACACCGACGAGCACCTGAACAGCAGCACGATCGAGGCGCTCAAGCAGATTCCGTCGATGTATCGCGTACGCGTGATTAAATAGCGCCGGCTGATCTGACGGGCAGTTCCCCATGTGGCCTGCCCGTCGCTGACATTGAATGCCCGCGGGGGTGCCTTTCGCACGAGAGGTGCCCCCGTTTTTGTGAGCGCTCCATTAAATGCACCGAGCCGCTTCTTGGCATACAATCTGTATGTTGACCTAACTATCTGTGAGGTGCCTATGGTTGATACAGATTTTGCTTGGCGGCTTACGCAAGGGCTCGTGCGGATCGACAGTTCCGACCCAGGTGCGTATGAGGGCGAGATTGAACGCTATATCAAAGCGTTGGTTGAGGAACGGCTGGCGCAGCTGAGCCATCCGGTACTCGATGCCGTGCAGATTGCAGAGCACGAAGTACTCCCCGGACGCCGCAATCTAATGGTCACCGTGCCGGGCCAAAGCGACAAGCCGCGACTCGTCTATATCTGCCATATGGATACCGTTACGCTGGGCGACGGCTGGGATGCGGACATTACGCCGCTCGGGGCGGTCGTGCGCGACGGCAAACTCTACGGCCGCGGTGCCTGCGATATGAAGGGTGGCCTGGCCTGCGCCATTGCCGCACTTGTCCATGCACTCGAGCGCGTAGCAGCAGAGGGCGAGCTGCCCCGACGCGGCTTTTCGCTCATCTGCTCGGTCGACGAGGAAGATTTTATGCGCGGCTCAGAGGCCGCGATCGATGCTGGCTGGGTCGGCTCGCGCGAATGGGTGCTGGACACTGAGCCCACCGACGGACAGATCCAGGTGGCGCACAAGGGGCGTACGTGGTTCGAGATTGAAATGGCTGGCGTGACGGCGCATGCGAGCCAGCCCTGGAAGGGCGCGGATGCCGTCGCCGCCATGGCCGAGGCCGTGCGCTCGCTTCGCCGCGCATTTGCGGCGCTGCCCGTGCATAATGAGCTGGGGCCATCGACCATCACGTTTGGACAGATCGAGGGTGGCTATCGTCCCTATGTCGTGCCCGACCACGCCAAGGTCTGGGTCGATATGCGTCTGACCCCGCCGACCGATACGGCCGCCGCAACGCGCATGGTAGAGCAGGCCATCGCCGTCGCCGAAGCCGCCGTTCCCGGTTGCCATGGCAGCTACACCGTGACGGGCGACCGCCCCGCCATCGAGCGCGACCCGAACTCTCCCCTTCTAGCTGCACTCAAGTGCGCAGCAGACGATGTGACGGGCGCGGACACGACCGTCGGCTTCTTTACCGGCTACACCGACACCGCCGTCATTGCCGGCAAGACAGGTAACTGCAATTGCATGAGCTACGGTCCCGGGTCGCTCGCGCTCGCGCACAAGCCCAACGAATATGTGCCCCATGCCGATATCGTTCGTTGTCAGCAGGTGCTAATCGCGCTCGCCGATAACGTGCTCTGGGACGCGAGCGGCCAAGTTGGGGCATAATAAGCCGCGAACAAACCGACTCGTGCGTTAGGACCGCCCATGAAAGCACTTCCGTTTCCCTGCATCCGCCCGGCTCAGGACCGCGTGCTCGAGGCGCTGCCCGCAATGGGCGGTATTCTGAGTGACAACGAAGCCCTGCGCGAAGCCATTGCCGATGGCCTGATGCTCAAGGACCCGGGTGCGGCGTATTACGTGTACGAATGCTCGGGCGAGCCGGGACGCGTGACGGCTGTCGTGGCGATTTGTCCAACGAGTGTACTTGCGGGCGGCAAGGGCGATGCCAGCGCTGACGCGGCCGCCGCCGCGCGCGCGATCGCCGAACTCAAAGTTCAGCCGCGCCCCGTGTCGCTCTCCTACGAGGCCTCGCCCGTCATGGACATCATCCTGGGCGCCGCCAAAGAGGGCGCGTCGCTCTACGCCGTCACCGACCCCGCGGGCATTACGCACCGCGCGTGGGAGGTCAAGCGCGAGGACGCCGTCGGGGCCATCCGCGCTATGCTTGACCAAGCACCGGAGCCGGCACTGGCCGACGACCCCGCCTACGCCGCCGCTCTGACCGGAGCGTCGCAGCTGCTGGCCGATGAGGCCCGTGCCGCCGGAACGTACACCGGCAAGGAGCCGTTCAACTTTACCGTTGCCGTGCTCTTCCCCGCCGCGCAGGTCAGCGGCGCCGCGCCGCAGGTTCCGACGGGTCTGCTCACGCACCAGGTCGCACGGTTCTAGCAAGACCAAACCGCCCGGCACAAAAATCGGCAGCCCAACAAACAGGGGGCGGAGATGCAGCAGGTACATGCATCTCCGCCCCTTTTGCGTCGAGAAGTTATGCCGGCGACCCGTGCCGCCACGCTCGCGTTATCCGCGCTGCGGACCCGCAGTAGCCACGAGCGGTTCAAGCCCCAGCTCGCGCGCGTAGTCCTCCTGCGTAAAAATCTCAATCAGCTCAAACGTACCGGCCTCGTCGTCAAACTCGAAATGTAGCACCGAGCAATTGCCCGGCACGCGATCGTGCTCGTCGGCCGCCGCACCCCGCACGTGGTCCAAAAACTCCTTGATAGCCGAGCCATGGCTCACCGCGAGCACGCACTCGTGGTCCGGACGTCGCATAAGATCGGTCAACGTCGCCACCATGCGCTCGCGCACCTGCATCTGGCCCTCGCCGCCAAACTGGCGATAGAAGTCGCGCCACGGGCGCCTGGGCATGAGCATCACGCGCTCGGCCTCAAAGTCGCCAAAGAACCACTCACGCAGGCCGTCCAGGCGCTCGTACGCCAAGCCCGGCCACAAGTTGGCGATAGTCTGCTCGGTACGATGAAGCGTGGAGGTGTAGGCATGATCGGGCTCAATGCCGCGCGCACGTAAAAACATGCCGGCGCGCGCCGCCTGGTCGCAACCCAACTGCGTAAGCGGCGAGTCACTCCAGCCCTGAATAATGCGCTTAAGGTTGAATATTGTCTGCCCATGACGAACCAGATACAGGTCTTTGTTCATAGGGGTCCTTTCGTTCGTTACCAATCAAGGAGTGAAAACGCCCCGTCGCAATAGCCAAAATGAAGCACGGCGCCGTTGTCGGGTAGCTCTCCCCTGCCAGTCACATACTCAAGAAACTCCTGGCAGGCTGAGCCGTGGGAGACTGCCAGCACGCAGTTATGCTGGGGGCGGGCCATAATGCGCGACAGCACCGCGACCATACGCGACTGGAGCTGCACTTCCGACTCGCCGCCAAACGCGACCGGATAATCGCCCCAGGGCTGCGGCGGCATATCGCGATTTGATGTGCCCTCCAGCGAGCCCAAATGCCACTCGCGTAGGTCATCGACCAGCTCTATCGAGCGGCCCTCACCAGCAATTAGCTCAGCCGTACGCCGCGCCCGGCCCAACGGGGAGGAATACACACGGTCAAAGGTCACGCCACGCGCCTCAAACGCCGCGCGCGTCGCCAGCGCCTGCTCGCGCCCGCGCGCCGTAAGCGGCGAATCGTGCCAGCCCTGCAAAATGCTCTGCACATTGAGCTCAGTCTGCCCATGCCGCACCAAATACAGATCTGCCACACACCCTCCCCTCGTACCACCACAAAGGGGACAGGCACCTTTGTGGTGGTTTACCGTCTGATCACGCCGCGGCGACGCTCAACTACACCAGCACGTCGGCGAGCGAACGCTTGGGTACGTGGTGCACCTGCACCTCGTCGCGCCAATAATTGATGGAGCCGTCGGGGTTGGAATCGATCGCATCGATCACCTGCGTCTCGGCCGGAACGCCAAAAGCCATGATCAGCTTGAGCTCATACTTGTCGTTATCGAGCCCCATGGCATCGATCGCGTGGGGCGTAAAGGCCTTGAACATGCAGGCTGCCACCTCGGGCGTGGCGCTGCGGGCGGCGAGCATCATCGTCTGCGCGGCAATACCCGTGTCGACCTCGGTAATGGGAGCGGCGGGCTTGCCCGGAACGGCGCGATCGGCCAGAATCGCGATGTAGCCGGTCGGGCGCTCGCCCTCGGCAGGACCCGGCCAATCCTTAAGCGCGCCAGCCCATGCAAGCTCGTCAAACACGCGAGCGCAGTCCTCGGAACCGCTTACCACATGAAAACGCAGACGCTGAGCATTGGCGCCGCAGGGAGCCAGGTGCGCCAGTTCCGCCAGCTCGAGCAAAAACTCGCGCGGCACGCGCATGGACTCGTCAAAGCGACGGCACGTACGGGCGCGGCGGACCAGCGCGTCAAACGTGTCCAGGCCGAGCTTTTCGCAACCTTGCTTTGCCATCGACTCCGCGCTAGACGGCGCCGCGGGAACTGTTTCGTTCATAGGGACCCCCAATTTCGGGCAATTGTTCTTAGGAAAATCTAACCTAAAACGTAGGCAATAACGAACAGGGCCGCAATGTTCTACACCTGTTGAATAGAAAATCGCGACGTGGGGAACAACGGAAACAATTCGGGGCCTTTGGGTTACGTTTCACCCTCCCCGACCCATACGTCAGCGCCTTTAGGCGATACTGGTCGTAACGATCAAGGCTTACGCCGCACGGAAAGGAGACATTATGGGCATCTTTAAGAATGATGACCAAAAATCGAGCCAGTTTGGATTTGACGAGAAAAGCATGGCAGGCAAGGCCGTCAAGGCCGTGCGCTGGATTTACGCCATCACGGGCGTCTTGGCGCTCATTGCTGGTATCGCACTGCTTTTTGCACCCGCCAAGTCCCTCGTCTTTTTAACGACTGTCCTGGGTTTTTACTTTGTAATCACTGCTGCCATCAGGCTGTTCACTGCCATTTTTGAGCCGCTGCTGCCCACCGGCTGGCGCGTGACGAGCATCATCTCCAACCTACTCATTATCTTGGGCGGCGTCATAATCCTGCGCAACCAGGCCTTCTCGACCGCGACGCTCACCACGATGGTGGTTATCGTGGCCGGCTTTGGCTGGATCGTCGAAGGTGTCATGTCCATTCTGGAGTCCGAGCTTTCGTCCAACCGTGCCCTCGCCATCCTGAGCGGCGCGCTCTCCATCATCGCCGGCATGTTCGTGTTTATCTATCCGCTGTGGTCGGCCAAGATGCTCGTCATCTTTAGCGGCGCCGCACTGCTGGTGTTTGGCGTAACGCTGATTGTTCGCGCTATTCAATTTGGCAAACTGGTGCACTAGATGCCGCGAACGCTCTTTATTGATGCAGACGCCTGCCCGGTCACGCGCGAGTCGATTGACTGCGCGCGGCGGGCGGGCGTTGCCGTCGTTATCGCCGGCAACAGCACACAGAACCTGGAACGCCACATTCGCCGCGACGATCCGCGCGACGTCGAGCATGCGCGACGCGGATTTTGGGTCACGACGCTCGATGTGAGCGTGGGCGCCGACAGCGCCGACTTTGCCATTGTCGAACGCCTGCAGGCGGGCGACGTAGTCGTGACGCAGGACATTGGCTTGGCGAGCATGGTGCTCGGGCGCGATGCCGCCGCCATCGGCGTGCGCGGGCGCGTCTACGATAAGGCGACCATCGACATGCAACTGTTTATTCGCCACGAGGAAAAGAAGGTGCGCCGCGCCGGCGGTCGCACTCGCGGTCCGGCGGCATTTACCAGCGAAGACCGCGCCCGCTTTAAACGCAACCTCACCGAGTTGCTGCACTAACCAAGGTAGATTTTTAGGACATGCCTAAAAATCTACCTTTTTGTTTTGGCAGCGGGAAATGCCCTGGTCACAGGGGTAGATCGTAAGACGTGTCCCAATAATCTACTTAAAGGCCAACGGCGGAGAGGATGAGGCCCCAGCCAGCGCCGATGACGTACATCATGATCAGGAACACGGCATTTTCGCGGGCGCTGCGGTTGGTGCGGAACAGCACCAGATAACCCACGCCGGCGGAAATGAGCGTGCCGGCGAGCATCGGCGCCAGTTGCAGCGCGCCTTCCAGATATAGTTGCGTAATGACCACGCTCGCCGAGCAATTGGGAATCAGCCCGACAAGCGCCGAACCCAAGACGGCGAGCGTCTCGTTGCCACACAGGAACTGCTCGATCGCGGACTCGCCGAAGGTCTCGAGCACGGCGACCAGGACCAGCGTCACCAGGAAAATAAAAACCGAAACCTGCACAGTGTGCGAGATCGCGCTGCGGATAATCGACAGGACGGGCGCACCTTCGTGGGAGTGACCGTGGTCGTGCCCATGGCCGTGGTGGTGCTCATGCTCGCCCGTGTGACCGTGGTCATGGCTGTGTCCGTGGTCGCGCTCGTGTTCATCTTCATCATCATCGCAACCGCAATGGTCGCGCTCGCACAGCTCGTGGATGTGGTCGGCGCTCACGCCTGCCTCGGCCACCTCGTCGATGATGTCACCGCCGCTGTGGTCGTCGTGCGCGCAGTTCACGTGGGCCGGGTTGACCGCGGTTCCCAGCACGGTACGGCGAATCGCCGCGTGCGCGCGGGCGTTACGGCGCAGGCCGCGAATGGCAGCGTCCACGATAAAACCCGTGACCAGTGCGATCAGCGCTTTCGAAGCCAAAAGCATCGCCATAGTCTGCACGGGAACCTGCTCGGCAAGTAGCAGCGGCAACATCTCGTCGGAGGTCGAAAGGAACACCGCCACCAACGTGCCCAAGGTCACGACACGGCCGGCGTACAGCGTTGCTGCCATGGCCGAAAATCCGCACTGCGGCACAATGCCCAGCAGCGAGCCAACCACGGGACCCGCAGCGCCGGCGCGCTTGATAGCGCCGTTGACGCGGTCGCCCGCAACGTGCTCAAGTGTCTCGAGAGCAAGATACGTCACCAACAAAAACGGCACCAGCGACAGCGTGTCCTTGCCGGCGTCGAGCAGAATATCAATCAGTAAATCCATGACGGATGGAACCTTTCGTGTCTTTCGGCAGCATTGTAAAAGTCCTAGCGGTCAACTAGGGTATTGTAGTTGTCCTAGGCGCGATGCCAATAGTTGCCCATGGTAAACTATCATCTCGCCACATCTTAATGACCCTGAGCCGCACGACGCGGCCCATCCAAGGAGCAGTTATATGAACGTTTCACAAGCACTCGAATACGAGCGCCAGCCGTTTATTCCCATGTTTATCTATGGCGATCACGGCGCCATGGAGTCCGAGCGCCAGAAGGGCGAGGAGGCCCTCAAGGTGCTCGAGACCGAGTATTTTACTGCCGAGGACGACCCCGGCTTCGACTTTGCCACCGTGCGCGACCTGGCCGACCGCAACCGCGACCTGTGCGACCAGATTGGCGAGGCGCGCCTGCGCAACGTGACGCCCGCGACGCTTTCGCGCGGTCTGTCCGATGCCGACACCTGCGCCGCCATCGGCAAGATGCAAAAGCGCACCGCCGCGTCCGTTATGCGCGAAATCCGCGGCGACCGCGACGCGCTCGGCGTGGCATACGCCCGCAAGCCCATCCAGGGCACCGTGCTCGGTATCGACATCGAGACCACCGGCCGTGCACCCGAGCGCGGTTATATCATCAACGTGGGCTGGGAGATCATGGAGCTCACCAGCGACGCCGTCCCGCACGACGCCGAGGCACACTACTGCGGTCTGCCCGACATCTACCGCGGCGAGGATGTGCCGTTGTCGAATATCCACCACATCACCTGGGACGACATCGACGGCAAAACGCCCTTCCGCGAGAACAAGGAACTGCAGAAGCAGCTGCTCAAGCTCATGAAGAAGTACCCGTACATGGCACACAACGCCGCGTTTGAGGACAGCTGGTTCAAGATCCACCTGGACGGCTACGCCGAGGCACGCCGCGCCGGTAAGATCATCGTCATCGATTCACGCCAGATCTGCCGCAGCCTGGACGCCGACGTGCGCTCGCTCCCCCGCGAGTCCGCGCCCGCCGCGCTCGAGAACTGGGCGCGCCGCCGTGGAACCCTCGCCGCCGACGCCAACGAGCAGCACCTGGGTCTCGACGACACCGACCTCATGCTCCGAACCGTCCAAGCCGAGTTCAACCTCAAGAACCTGTTTGCGAAGTAACGAAGTAGATCGCGATCACATCCGCAACTGCGCAACGCAAACAGCAGCAAGCCAGACGAACGCAAAGAAACGGGGCGCGGCCTTTCGACCGCGCCCCGTTTTGCATCCTCGCGTCAAAGAACGCCGCCTTCCACTCATTTTGAAATACGCCCATCTACATACATTTTTTGAGTTGCGCGGTTTACTCAGCTCCCCACCGAAGCCTTTTTCGCCGTTGCGGAGCCAAAAACCATTCTGAAACCGACCGACCTAGCGCCCTAACACCTGGTCCCGGTCAAAAATTGCACGACAGACGCAGTTCCATCGACTTATTTACATGAGTCAAAACCACCTAACTCGAAAAATGCAGATGACATCTACGAGAATTCGCCCAAATGAGGCCAAGTGACAGAAAACTCCCCATTGGCGCCAACCGTTCAACCGCGCACCGGGTGAAAACTACCGTTCGCAGAAGATGCACCGCGTTTCGGTGCCGTTGCCCGATGCCCTCAGTGTGCAGAACACAAGCTATGTCATGATGCGCATATGGGAATCGTTCTGTCACATGCCACGGCACGAGCCGTATACCAAGCAGCCGAGTCGGTCGCGCTATTCACGACCGATCATATACCCATGGAAAAGATCAGGGCATCCATCCCAGCCGAGCCCGACCTGCAGACGGCTCAATCGTGGCTGAACGGAAAAGGCATCGAATCCAAAACCATCCACGTCCTGACGTACTCCAATAACGCCCGAAGGCATTGCGATGGATGCGTTTGCCATCGTACACGCTATACCTTCGACTCAGAAAGCTACCTTGAGCTCGAGGCTGGTGTCTATATCGTTGACATCAAACTATGCGCCCTGCAAGCCGCCAACGATCTCAACCTTCGGGAACTTGTTGAATACTACTTTGAAATCTGTGGCTCCTACGCACTCGACGCATCCGACGAAACAGGATATCGTGAGCGCCCCGCCCTAACCAACACCGAAGCGCTCAGGCACTTCTTTTCCCAGGCATCGGGCTATCGCGGCTCAAACAATGCAATCAAGGCGCTTGGATATGTACGCGACGGCTGCCGCTCTCCACTCGAAACGGCTTTCGTCATGATGCTCACAATGCCCAAATCCGAGGGCGGCTTTGGTATTCGCGCCATCAAAACTGACTTTCCGATTCCGGTTCCCAAAAGGTACTCTGCCCTTACAAGACGCGCCGTGTTCTACTTAGACGCGCTGCTCGAAAAATCGATGACCGACATCGAGTACAACGGATTTTTCCATGATGAGCCCGAGCAACAGGCGATTGATGAGGAGCGTCGAAACACGCTCCGAAACATGGGGTATGCCGTTATCACTATCAGCCGCCATTCGTTTTTCAAACAGTCCGCCTTTAGACGGGTTATGGAAGCGATTCGCATTCGCGAGAAGATCTGCCCCGGGCGTCTCCCGGATGACTTCCCAGCCCTCCAGGAGGATCTTCGCCAATTTGTCTTGCGGCGGTACTTCGAATATGGTCGCCGAATCCTCGAAGAGCGCAGAGAGGCGCAGGCAACAGAGCAAGAAATCGCGAGCCAGTATCCGCAAGTTAACGACCCGAGCATCAACGAGATCCCCGAACCCGATGACATGCAGCATGTTGGCGAACTAGCTGAGGAGATTAACCTGGTTGACGATGCTAACCCGCACGCGAAATCTATCGGTCCACGCACTGAAGACGACATGATTGTCGATTTGATCGAGGGCCTGCTGTTCTAAAACCTGTTTCCGCATTTGCGCGACTGCAATTTTCGAGTTGCGCGGCAACAGTAGTGCGCAAGTCGTCCTCATATGGCTCGAGCCGGCTCTCCAAATACTGGAACAGCGCGCTTAAAATATAAAGATTCAACAATTTATTGCATTATTGACCAAATATTTGCATCAAAAATAACCAACTACGCACTATCGGGGAATCCGCGAATAGCCTATCGACCGCGCAACTCGATTTTTGCAGATGGACGATGAACAGAGCCATGCGCAACTAGAAAAATCCCACTTCGGCGGCAAGCAATTGTTAAATAGCGCCACAAATAGCATTGACATATGAACATACACTCATATAATCGGAAGCAAGTTATATGAGCGCATGTTCATATGAAAGGATATTGCAATGAGCATCCGCGTTGATGAAACGAAACCCGACATCGAGGCCAACGAACCCGCGATCCCCACCACCTGCTCGCCCGAGGACCTTCCCGACGAGGAGCTTCTCTACGACCTCGCCGACCTGTTCAAGGTCTTCAGCGACACCACGCGTATCAAGATCCTCTATGCCCTCATGGGCCGCGAGCTCTGCGTGGCAGACATCGCCGAAGCGACCGAAACCTCGCAGTCGGCAGTATCGCACCAGCTGCGCACACTCAAGCAGTCGCACCTGGTTAAATTCCGGCGCGACGGGCGCAATATCCTCTACTCACTCGCCGACGACCACGTCTACACCATGCTCAACCAAGGCATGAGCCACATCTGCGAATAGCGACCAACCACGGTACCAGCGCGGCCTGCACCCAAGCCGCAAATACAGAGAAAGGAACCCACCATGAAAAAGCAGTTTAAACTCGACGAGATCGACTGCGCCAACTGCGCGCGTGAGCTTCAGGACGAGCTGGCCAAGCTCGAGGGCGTCAAATCCGTGTCCGTCAACTTTATGACCCAGAAGCTGACGCTCGAAGCCGATGATGCCGAGTTCGACGAGGTGCTCAACCGCGTTGTAGAGTTTACGGCCGACGCCGAGCCGGACTGCGAGATCATTCTCTAGCCCAGGTTTACGCCAACCTGCAAGGCCGCGCTTGCCGCGGCCTTTGCTCGCGAAATTATATGAGCGAGTGTTCATACATTCAAATGGGAGGATACGAGTCATGGCCACCGCCGACCCCAAGAAGAAAAAGAAGAAGCGCAAGAAAAAAGAGTCACTCGAGCATAAGCGCAACCGCATCCTGGTAGCGCTGGGCATTTTTGCCGTGGTGTACGCCCTTGATGAGCTCGGCACCCTCACCGCCGCATTCGGCACCCCGGGCGACATCTACGCCAGCTTTGTGCTGTTCCTCGTGCCGTTTTTGATTGCCGGCTACGACGTGCTGCAAAAGGCATTCAATAACATCCGCCGCGGCAAGGCCTTCGACGAGAGTTTCCTCATGGCCGTCGCGACTATCGGTGCGTTTGCCATGGTGCTCTTCCCCGATACCGACCCGCACATGGCCGAAGGCGCCGCCGTCATGCTGTTCTACCAGGTCGGCGAGCTGTTCCAGGCATACGCCGTGGGCAAGAGCCGCAAGTCGATCAGCGCCATGATGGACATCGCGCCCGACTACGCTAACGTCGAGCAGCCCGACGGCACGCTCGAGCAGGTCTTCCCCGATGACATCGCCGTCGACACCGTCATCGTCGTCAAGCCCGGCGAGCGCGTGCCCATCGACGGCGTCATCGTCGAGGGCGAAACCCAGCTCGACACCGCCGCACTCACGGGCGAGTCAGTTCCCCGCCCCGCCAAGTCCGGCGACGATATCATCAGCGGCTGCATCAACATGACGGGTCTCATCCACGTGCGCACCACCAAGCCATTTGGCGAGTCCACCGTCGCGCGCGTCCTGGAGCTCGTAGAAAACGCCAGCGAAAAGAAGGCGCGCACCGAGAACTTCATCACGCGCTTCGCCCGCGTCTACACGCCCGCCGTCACCGGCGCCGCTGCGGTGCTCGCGCTCGGCGGTGGTCTGGTCACCGGCGCCTGGTCCGACTGGATCCTGCGCGGCCTGACCTTCCTGGTCGTCAGCTGCCCGTGCGCGCTGGTGATCAGCGTACCGCTCAGCTTCTTTGGCGGCATCGGAGGCGCGTCCAAGCTGGGCGTTCTCATCAAGGGCTCCAACTACCTCGAGACGCTCGCCGATGTGGACACCGTCGTTTTCGACAAAACCGGCACGCTCACCAACGGCACGTTCTCGGTAGTCGCGGTGCACCCCGAAGCCGGCTATACCGAGCAGTCGTTGCTCGAGGTCGCCGCCCTTGCCGAGTCGTTCTCCGACCATCCCATCGCGCAGTCGGTGCGCGCCGCCTTCCAGGGCGAACTCGACCCCAAGCGCGTAAGCGACTCCACCAACGACGCGGGCCATGGCGTGACGGCAACCATCGACGGCAAGCACGTCGTCGTTGGCAACGCAAAGATGCTCGCCGCGACCGGAGTCGAAGCGCCCAATTGCGAGGTCGTCGGAACGATTCTGCATGTGCTGGTCGACGGCACGTACGCCGGCCACATCGTGATTGCCGACACCGTTAAGGCCGATGCCGAACAGACGATCCGCGACCTGCACGCCGCCGGCGTCAAGCACACCGTTATGCTCACGGGCGACCGCGAAGAAGTGGCGGCTGCGGTGGCCAAGCAGCTCGGTCTCGATGAGTTCCATGCGCAACTGCTGCCGGGCGACAAGGTCGAGCGCGTCGAGGCGCTGCTTTCGGCCGAGAGCGGCAAGGGCAAGCTCGCCTTTGTCGGCGACGGCATCAACGACGCACCCGTGCTCACCCGCGCCGACATCGGAATCGCCATGGGCGCCATGGGATCCGATGCCGCGATTGAGGCCGCCGACGTCGTGCTCATGGACGACAAGCCGTCCAACATCGCCCGCGCGATTCGCGTGGCGCGCAAGACCATGACGATTGTCTGGCAGAACATCATCTTTGCGCTGGGCGTTAAGCTGCTGATCCTGGTGCTTGCGGCGCTGGGCATTGCCAACATGTGGCTCGCCGTGTTCGGCGACGTAGGCGTGGCGATCATCGCCATCCTGAACGCCATGCGCGCGATGGGTGTCAAGAACCTGTAGTGCTGTCCGGCCGGGGCCGGGCTTGGTTTTGAAAAC
>CAUATU010000028.1:0-28044 GCA_958432255.1 uncultured Collinsella sp. | reverse complement strand
GGTGAAATCGGTCATGGGCATCACCTCCCATCGGATGGAGGGCTCTGCCCGGCACATGGAACTGCCGTCAACGATACCGATTCTACCAGAGCTTAGTTATATATACGAATATATGTTCGTATTCCAAGCACACAGACCCCTGTGACAAAGGGGCTGTCCTTTTGTCACATTATTCGATGACGGTGCGGGAGTTTTGCTTGCGCATGGTAGCGAGCATGTGTTTGGGGACGGCATGGGCCATACAGCTGCCGATGGTCGCGCTCGCGGCGGCCTTGGCCGCGTCGCTGCCGTTTTTGGTCGCATAGCTGTGGCGGAAACGCTTGAGCATGGCGATGTCGTTGCCGCCGTCGCCGTAGACCGCAACCTCATCCTCGGCAATACCGTAGTAGCCCGCCAGCCAAGCCACACTCTCGCCCTTGTTGCACGCCACGTCTGTGATCTCAAACATCACCGGATCAAACGGCGCGTTAACCACACGGTCCGAACGCTCGGCCAAATACGCCTTAAGGTCGCGCTCCAGCTCGGGCGAGATCACGCGGCAGTTAATCTTGCACACGTCATGGCGCAGGATTTCACCGATCGACTGGTCGAAATACTGCTCCTCGTGATACCCGCCACGCGCACGCATGCCACGCATCACGATACGCTTGATGGGGCTGTCCTTCTTAAAACCCGCCTGGTGCATCTCAAACGAACCGCTCGAAAACATGCCATCGGGTGTGGAGCAATCAAAGCAAATGTCCGGGAATGCCTTGAGCAGCTCCTCGGTAACCTGCGGATCGATGGTCCAGGTTTTGAGCACCTCGCCATGACTGTCGCGCACGATGGAGCCGTTAGAGCAGCAGGCATCGAGCGCCAGCCCCGTAAAGCCATGCTCGCCGATTGGCAACGTCGAGCGCCCGGTCGCGGGAACCACACGCAGGCCAGCCTCGGTCAGCTCGCGAATGGCGCGGCGGATGGTCCCGTCTGCCTCGTGCAGGGCGTTCAGCAGCGTTCCGTCTAAGTCACTCGCAAACATCTTGATCATGGGCACGCCTCTCCTTCGTCTGCACGATATTGTAGACGAAGGAGAGGCGTGCCCAAACAATGCCGTCCCGGCGCGGCGTACCACCACCTCCACAAATTCACGGTGCCCCAGCGCGTTAAGACAATCGCCACAAGCGACTTTTCAGCCGATAAAACAGCACCGTCGTCAACGTCAACACCGCCAGCATGCCTGCGAATACAATCGCCGGTGTCCATCGATCATATGCAACCCCGTACGTCAATTGGCCGATAGGTGTTGCGCAGGAAAGGACCATGTAAACGACCGAAAGCACTTTTCCGCAGAGCTCAGTCGGCGCTGCCCGTTGAACAAACGCGATGATTTCAACCGACGCAATGGCTGCCCACACCATGACCCATGCCGAGCCAACCGCAAACACGGTGAACACCCATACATCTGTGCCGAACAGTAGCGTGACAATAATCGGTACGACTCCTAAACAGATCATCGCAACATATTGACATATGCCCTTGAAGGAAAAACGATGCGGCCAAATACCGACCAAACCACTGCCGACAAGACCACCTAAGCCCATAGCCACCTCAATAATCCCAACAAAGGATGACTGCATTCCGAGATGCTTTGCAACAATAACGGGAGCACCAATCGTTAACCCAACTAACGCAAGGTTCAAAATAGCCGCAATCAAAAACACAACGAGCAATGATGAGTTTTGAGACAGGTACCGAATCAACTCCCGAAAATCGTTTCGGCGTGTCGTACGAGTCGCGCCGTCTCCCATCGTTTCAGATGAGGCATTTTGCTTGAGTGCGCCCCCGAACAGCAGGGCTGAAATCGTAAACGTCAACGCCGCGGTTTCGCATAGAGTATCGATACCAAAGCACCCATAGACTGCCGTCCCGACTACAGGCCCCAAGATATTGCTCATCATGATTATCTGCGAGACCAACGCAGTGGCACGCTCAACCTTTTCTTGGCCCGTCATGCACACCGCCTCAATTTGAAGCATCGGTTTCAGCAGCGATTGGATGCCATATTGGACGCAAAGCATTGCTGCCACGACAACCGCAAGAGGCAGCGAACGCTTCATGGGGATAAACAGCAGTGATGTAGCCATCAGAACAATGCCGAGTACCACAAGAACCCCGCGATGTCTTCCCCGATCCGCCAAGATCCCGCCAACCGGAGTCGCGAGCACGCCTGGTATGAACGCTATCGCCGCGACGGCGCCATATAACGTTGACGAGCCGCTGCAATCGAACAAGTAGAGCGGACACGCAAAGCACAGTGCTGACAACATTGAATACGCACACAGCTGTGCAACAAGAAGGCCAAATAGTCTGATAGATCGCACTGTTTTTGGCGCCAACGAAACGCTAATTCTTCGCATCCCAGCCATAAGCCTGCCCCCAAATACATACTGCTAGTATGTATTTAATGACTTGAAAAGGGCAGCCGTGGCTACCCTCACAAATCAATTACATACCGTTGGTATCTATATTACCACCCGGCACGGTTCCATACGTCCCAAATCTGGGCCGTTGTCTGGAGCACTTCATTACCCAAATCAAGCCCCACCGCGGCCGCCATCTGCGCCAAACATTGTGCGCGAGCAAGCATTCGCTCCTTGGGCTCGAGCGGACGGAACAATGGCAGCAGCCAAAGACTCGCTAACAACGATACGGCCTCCGCTGCTTCGCGCGGGCATTCGCACGCAATGGAGCCGTCGGCGATGCCCTCCTCGATTACTGGCAAGAGATTGCCATCGGCCGACTCGTCAAACGAACCTTGATACTGCATCGCCAGCAGCCGCGAGCTTTTTACCGGATCTGCCGCAGGATGCATGCGAGCCCATAGCTCGATTTGCGGAACGACGGACTCGGGCGCATAAAGTCGTTTGAGCTTTTGAGCTCCCGTCATATTGCCAGCACCGAGTGTCGCGCGACGGTGCTCAGCAATCGGAGCCGTTGCCCGATCAAATGCGGCGTTGAAAATCTCCTCTTTGCTCTTAAAGTGATGATAGACAGCACCCTTGGTCATGCCATCGAGGCGGTCGACGATGTCTTGAATGCTCGTCCCCTCATAACCCTGCGCGCAGAATAGCTCCAGCGCCGCGTCGAGAATCTTTGCGACCGTCTCTTCGGGATATTTATTGCGACCCATAATCCGCCCATCCGCAACGCAAGTCTTATTCCTTATTGCGATATTTTAACGTTGCGGATGGCAAACGGTCGGCCCTACACCGCGGCGGGGCCGTGTTCGCCGGTACGGATGCGGATAACTTCCTCGACCGGCTCGACCCAGATCTTGCCATCGCCGACGGCACCGGTGCGAGCGGCGTTGCAGATGATGTCGACAATGCCATCGACATGCTCATCGGCACAGATAAGGGTGAACTGTACCTTAGGAATCGTGTTGACGAGCAGTTCGTTGCCGCGCACGTACTCCTTCCAGCCATGCTGTGCGCCGCAGCCCTGCACCTGATTAATCGTCATACCGCGAACATCGGCAGCAAACAGCGCGTCTTTAAGAACCTCAAGCTTCTCAGCACGAACGATCGCCGTAATCTTCTTCATAGTGAATTCCTCTCTTTAATAAAGAAATGAATTGTCCTTCACATGGCACGGGTTTCCCAGGTACCGCAAACCAACCTCAGAGATCATAAAAAATCAACTGACTGGTCTTAGCAGGTTTCCCAAGTGCCGCAGATTGCCGTGAAAGAGGAGCGAAGCGTACTTAAGTACGTGAGCGACGATTGAACGGCAAGGTGCGGTGCTTGGGGAAGCTGCTAATCGAGCCCGGAGAACGAAGGATATGCGCTCTCGCCGTGCTGACTCGCATCCAGGCCCAACGCCTCGTCGGCCTCGTCCACACGCAGGCTGCCGTGGAACAGTGCCTTGACCACCGCGGCGATCACCAAATCGAGCACCATCACGATAACGGCCGTCACTACAATGCCCAGAACCTGCGAGACGAGCAGCGACACGTCGCCCGTGTAGAACAGGCCGCCCTTACCGGTCCATGAAAGCTCCGGCACGCAGAACAGACCCGTGAGCACGCCACCCAAGATGCCGCCAATGCCGTGGCAGCCAAACGCATCGAGCGCATCGTCGTAGCCGAACTTGGTCTTAAGATGACTGATGGCCAAGTAGCAGACGGGCGAGACGATCAGGCCCATGACCAGTGCCGCCCACGGCTCGACAAAGCCCGCACCCGGCGTGACCACCACAAGGCCCGCAACCAGACCGGTGCTGGCGCCCACCAGCGTGGGGCGACCGGTGTGCACGCGCTCGACGGCAAGCCACGAAACCATGCCCGCCGCGCTGGCCGTCACGGTGTTGAGGATGGCGAGCGCCGCCACGGCGTCGGCATTAAACTCGCTGCCGCCGTTAAAGCCAAACCAACCAAACCAAAGCAGACCGGCGCCCAGCGCCACAAACGGCACGTTATGCGGACGGTAGCTCACCATGCCAAAGCCGCGACGACGGCCGAGAATTAAGCAGAGAATCAGGCCCGTAAGACCGGACGAAATGTGCACTACGTCGCCACCGGCAAAGTCGAGCGCGCCGATGATGTCGCCGATAAAGGAGCCATCGCCGCCCCAAACCATGTGGGCAAGCGGCGCATAGACCACAAGCAGCCAAATGCCCAGGAAGGCCGTCATGGCACCAAACTTAACGCGGCCGGCCAGGCTGCCCGTGACGATAGCAGCAGTGATCATGGCAAATGCCATCTGAAAGGCGATGTTAATGATCTGAGGGTAGGCGGCACCGTCCGCGGCATTGCCCTCGGCCGCCTGCAGCACCTGACCGAGCACCGGCAGGCACAGCAGCTGGTCAAGGCCTCCAATATACGGGCTGGAACCGTCGCCGCCGTAGGCCAGCGACCAGCCGGCAACAATCCACAGCACACCAACCAGGCCAATGGCGCCAAAGCACATGAGCATGGTGTTGATGACATTTTTGCGCCTGGACAGGCCGCCATAGAAAAACGCCAGACCCGGTGTCATTAAAAACACGAGCATGGTGCAGATGAGCATAAATGTTGTCGATCCCGTATCGTACATTCGCTCCCCCTTGATCGCATGAACGTTGTCGGCGCCCATAATGCGGCCGAGGGGCAACTGGTGTAGACCAGATACGGCGTTGTTAAACGCTGCGTTGTCGAATGGAAACGGTGCCGCAATCTTGGAAACGGCACGGCAACGGACGCGAAACGGACGGGAAATACGCGAGCAAGGGAGCCGTGAGCACGCCCATCCCGGCTAGCGCCGAAACAGCTCGCGGGCGCGGTCGCGGAGGTCGGTAGCTCGGATGACGCCCTCGTAGCGGTTGATACGCAGACGCGGGAAGGCGTTAAAGAAACGTAGGTCGCGGCGGCTGAGTGACACGCTCGGCACCGGACGGCTCATGCGCTTGCCGGCAAGGCGACGACTGAGCGACGGACGCGGCATGCTCGGCGCGGAATCGGCCACGCGGCGGGCGGCAAGCGCCAGGCCGCGAGCACCATCCGCGATAAACGTCGGCATCGAAGCCTTCTCGCGCAGGGCATCGAGCGCGGCGTCACCCAGCTCGGCCAGCCACGCGTTAACGGCACGGCTACGGATGTGCGTCTGTGCCACCGAATCAATCGTAGAATCGGGAATACGCTCGAGCATTGAGTCCGAGGCATCGGCAAGCGACTCGTTGATGCGGTCGGCAAGGTCGGCCCGGACGCGCTCCAGCTGATCGGACAGGCGGCGCCAGCTCGCCAACGAGCACACCGCGTCGACCATCATCGCGACCGCGACGATAAAGGCGGACAACCGCACAATCAGCACCGGCAGATGGGCAAGCAGGCCCAGCAATGCCGGCTCCACTAAACGGCAAATACACAACGCACCCAAGCCAAACGCGCATGCCCAGTACAGGCAGATGCGTCCGTGCAGGTTAAACGGCAGGTGCGAGTAATCCCAAAAGCGAGCGCCCGTTGTTTTTTCCAACAGCACGCCTACGCTGTACTCAATCACGCTGCATACGAGCGCTGCAGCGACAAACTGGCTCGAGGCATCCGGAATCCCGCGCAACAGCAGCCAGCAGGCAATGCCGCCCGCGCCATAGATTGGGCAGCACGGCCCCAGCAAAAAGCCGCTGTTGGCAAATCGTCCGTGATTAAGCATGGCACATACTGTCGACTCCCATGCCCAACCGCAAAACCCGTAAAAGGCAAACGAGAGCACCAGTGCCGAGAGTGGGCAGGCGGCAAGCGTCGCGCCGCCAAACGCCATATCAATCGCGGTCCCCACCGTCTACCCTCTCCTCTTTTCGCTCGATTCGCCACTCACGCCATCGTCCGCCTCGTCCTTGCGCGGCAGGCGGCCGGCAACCGTCTCGCACAGCGCACACCATTTATCGGCCAGACACACAATCCACGCCTCGCGGCACGTCGGCGGCACCGGTACCAGCGGAAACATATGGCGTACGATGATATTCCGCTCACGCGGCGTCAGATCAAAATCTTCCTCGGCACGCGCCAAGGCAAAAAAAGGATGCCGGAACCCATGCAAGCGATGACTCGGGTCGGGGTCGTGCCAGTCATAGAGGAAATAGTCATGCAGCAAGGCACCACGCAGCAGAGACGCACGGTCAACCGAAACGCCAGCACGTCCAAGGCGCTCGGCAAAGGACAGGCTCGCCCGCGCTACTGAAGTCACATGTGCATAGACCGTCACGTCGCCATGCTGGATAAACTCGCGTGTCAGGTCCAAGCGGCCCGCCTGGGCCAGCAGACGGGCGGCATCGTCGACCTCGCGTGCGATGTTCTCGGCACGAACGACATCGGACATGCTGCCTCCTTCCAGCGACTCACGGCGACAAGCCACGGCCTGTGCACAATCGATAAAAACATCATGGAACATATCAGTATGGCATCGGACAAAACGTTTTGCCCCACCAGTTGGCGAATTACCGCGCCGCCGTCACATATCAAACGCCAAAATGTGCGAGACTGTCTTGTGCAATTGTGCCGGCCGAGGGAGTGCCGGCGCACGATTCGCATGGAGTAACCCACAACGATGCTGCTTACGCAAACGACAACGCCCGAGGACGTCAAGGCTCTCGACCGCGCCGAGCTTCCGCTGCTCTGCGGCGAGATCCGTCAGGCAATCCTCGAAAGCTCCGCCGCCGTCGGCGGGCACGTTGCCCCCAACTTGGGCGTCGTTGAGCTTACGGTTGCGCTTCATCGCGTATTTAACTCCCCCATCGACAAGATTGTCTTTGACGTTTCGCACCAGACCTACGCTCACAAGGCGCTGACCGGGCGCGCGTACACTTATATCGATCCGGAGCGTTATGGTGAGGCCTCTGGCTTTGCCAATCCCGACGAGTCCGAGCATGACCTGTTCGCCATGGGTCACACCTCGACCTCGGTGAGCTTGGGCTGCGGCCTTGCCCACGCGCGCGACCTGGCGGGCGATGCGTACAACGTCATCACCATCATTGGCGACGGCTCGCTTTCGGGCGGCCTGGCGTTTGAGGGCTTTAACAATGCCGCCGAACTCGATAGCAACCTGATCATCATCGTCAACGATAACGACCAGTCCATTGCCGAGAACCATGGCGGCCTGTATCGCAATCTGGCCGAGCTGCGTGCCAGCAACGGCACCTGTGAGCGCAACGTTTTCCGCGCGATGGGGCTCGACTACCGCTATCTGGACGCCGGCAACGATGTGTTGGCCCTCGTCGACGCGTTGCAGGAACTGCGCGATATCGATCACCCCATCGTGCTGCACGTCTCCACCGCCAAGGGCAAGGGCTTTGAGCCAGCCCAGAACGACCCCGAACGCTGGCATCACGTGGGTCCGTTTGACATGGCAACTGGACGTAAGCTCTGCCCGGGCCATCCGAGCGAGCCTGCGCCGCGCACCTACGCCGACATTACGGGCGAGGCGCTCAGCGCCGCCATCGAGCGCGATCCGCAGGTCGTGGGCATCACGGCCGCCACGCCCTACATCATGGGCTTTACACCCGAGCTTCGCGCTGCCGCCGGCAAACAGTTCGTCGATGTGGGCATTGCAGAGGAGCACGCCGTGACCTTTGCCACCGCGCTTGCGCGCTCGGGCGCCAAGCCAGTCTTTGGTGTGTACGGCACGTTTTTGCAGCGCGCCTACGACGAGCTGTGGCACGATCTGTGCCTCAACGACGCCCCCGCAACCATTCTAGTGTTTGGCGCGTCGATCTTTGGCACCACGTCCGAGACGCACCTCTCGTTCTTTGATATTTCCATGCTGGGCGGTCTTCCCAACATGCACTACTTGGCGCCGGCCTGCATGGAGGAATATCTGTCCATGCTGAGTTGGTCGCTCGACCACCGCGAGCATCCCGTGGCGATCCGCGTACCGGGCATTGGCCTGGTTAGCCGCCCCGACCTTGCGCCTGCCGAAGACGCCGACTACAGCGCCGTTCGCTACAACGTGGTGCGTCAGGGCCGCGACGTTGCCGTGCTCGCGCTTGGCGATTTCTTTGAGCTGGGCGAGCGCGTGGCAAACCGTCTGACTGCCGAGTACGGTATCGAGGCCACGCTCGTCAACCCGCGCTTTGCAACCGAGCTCGACCGCGAGTTCCTCGACAGCCTTGCCGCCGAGCATCGCGTTGTCGTCACCCTCGAGGACGGCATATTGGACGGTGGCTGGGGCGAGCGCGTCGCGTGCTATCTGGCCTGCACGCCTGTGCGCACGCGCACCTTCGGCATCGCCAAGGGCTTCCCCGACCGCTACGACCCCAACGAGCTGCTCGCTCAGAACGGCATGACGGTCGAGAACATGGCCGCCGAAGCCGTAAGGCTACTCAACGAGTAAGAAAACCTCCGCAAGGAAAGCACCCCTGCGGAGGTTTTTGTTTTTCGAACTCAACTATCTCGATCTGTAACAGTTAGAACCCATTTCCTCGTCTACCTGTTACAGATTGAGACAAAACAGCGAGGCAGGCCGCCACATCTGCAAGAACCACCACAAAGGTGCCTGCCCCCTTTGTGGTGGATTTCAAAGCACTATCTCAGCTGCAATAATCGACGTTTGCCCAGATAAAACCTGCCAAAATAAACCTGTCCCTTTTTGGTAGGTAGAATTACCCATAAGGTAAGTATGTTTCTGAGTTATTTCGTGTTGACCCATTTGAGCGCGATAGGGTATAACTCTACTCAACCGCTAGGGATTTTATTGAGAAAGGTGTTCTCCCATGAGCAAGAACCTCTCCCAGCAGGTCGTTCTCGACCGCCGCGGCTTCGTTGCCGCCACCTTCGCAACCGTCGCCGGCCTTGGTCTTGCCGGCTGCTCCGACACCGGTGCCGAGGCTGACAAGGGTTCCGCCGCCGGCTCCTCCAAGAGCTCCGAAGACACCGAGGCTTCCACCACGCTCGACGCCAAAGCGTTCGACAAGCTCGTCGACAACGGCCCCAAGGCCGATGACGACGCCATCGCCGCCAGCACCTGGGCCACGGCCGTCAAGGACGCCGGCGTCTTTAAGATCGGTGGCGTCCAGACTTCCACGCTCTTCTCCCTCCTCAACGAGAAAGACGGTCAGACCCGTGGCTTTGACGCCGGCATCGCACAGCTCCTGTCCAACTACATTCTGGGCGAGAACAAGGTCGAGATCACCCAGGTGACCTCGGACACGCGCGAGTCCGTCCTGCAGAACGGCCAGGTCGACGCTGTCTTCGCCACCTACACCATCACTGACGAGCGCAAGAAGCTCGTCTCCTTTGCCGGTCCCTACTACTACACCCAGCAGGCTATCCTAGTGCTCGCCGACAACGACGACATCAAGAGCGTCGACGACCTGGCCGATAAGAACGTCGCCGTCCAGTCCGGCTCCAACGGCCCCGCCATTCTGGAGGAGTTCGCCCCCAAGGCCAGCCAGCAGGAGTTCAAGACCGACGAGGAGGCCCGCCAGGCACTCCAGCAGGGCCGTGTTGACGCCTACGTCATCGATAACAACATGCAGCAGAGCGCCCTGGTCCGCGAGCCCGGTAAGTACAAAATCGCCGGCAAGCCCTTCGGCAGCAAGGAGCCCTATGGCATTGGCCTGCCGCTCGATTCCGACGGCGTCGCCTTTGTCAACGACTTCCTTAAGAAGATCGAGGACGATGGCACCTGGACTGAGCTGTGGCAGATCTGCATCGGCGACCGTACGGGCGACACTAATGTTCCCGAGCTGCCCGAGATCGGCGCCTAGGCAGCGAGCCTGGTAACGGCCGCAACGAAACCATATGGAAACGCACGATGCGCTTTATTGCGGTAAACTGTTTCCTCACAGAGTTGTCGGGGCTTCCGTACACACGGGAGCCCCTTTCCTTATCGGCGGGAGGTCCGCATGAGTCTCTCCGAACTCTGGTCGCTCTATGGCCAGAACTATATCGACGCGCTGCTAGCAACCTGGGGCATGACGCTTGAGTCGTTTGCCATCGCCATGGTGCTGGCCGTCGCCGTCACCGTGATGCGCGTGTCGCCGCTCAAGCCGCTGCGCGTCTTTGGCGACCTGTATGTCCAGGTCTTCCGTAACATCCCCGGCATCGCACTGCTCATCATCGTCGTCTATGCGCTGCCGCCGCTCAAGGTCGTCCTGCCCTACCGCACCTGCGTTATCGTCGCCACGGTCCTTTTGGGCTCGGCCTTTGGCTCCGAGAACTTTATGAGCGGCATCAACACCGTCGGCGTCGGTCAGGTGGAAGCCGCCCGCTCGCTGGGGATGAGCTTCAGCCGTATCCTCGCCAAGATCGTGATTCCGCAGGCGCTGCGCTCGAGCGTATTGCCCATGACGAACCTCTTTATCGCCGTCATGCTCACCACCGCGCTCGGCAGCCAGGTGCCGCTTAAACCGCAGGAGCTCACCGGCGTGGTGAGCTACATCAACACGCGCTCGCTCGGCGGCGTCGCCGCGTTCTTTATTTCGGCGCTCGGCTACCTGGTCACGGCCTTTGTGGTGAGCCACATTGGCAACTACATCGATAAGAAGGTGAGGATCCTCCGATGAGCAAACATTCCTCCCCTGCACTTACCATGCGCGATGCGCTCTACGAGGCTCCCGGCCCCAAGATGCACGCCAAGATTCGCATCGGCACCGCCATCTCGCTTGTCGCCGTCGCCGCGCTCGTCGTCCTCGTGCTGCAGCGCTTTTATGTGACCGGTCAGCTTTCAGTCCACTATTGGTATTTCTTTACGCACCTCACCACCTGGAAGTTCCTGCTTGCCGGCTTTGAGGGCACCGTTAAAGTCGCACTCACCGCCGGCGCCATCGCGCTGGTGCTGGGCTTAGCCCTTATGCTCGGCCGCACCAGCGACATCAAGCCGCTGCAGCTGGTCTGCCGCGTGCTCACCGATTTCTTCCGTGGCGTGCCGAGCCTGCTGTTCATCTACTTCTTCTTTTTGGTGCTGCCCCAGTACAAGATCGCGCTGCCGTCGTTTTGGATGCTCACGCTTCCCGTCGCGCTCGCCGCAGCCGGCGTACTGGCCGAGATCTTCCGCGCCGGCGTCAACGCCGTGCCGCGCGGCCAGGTCGAGGCCGCCCAGGCGCTCGGTCTCTCCAAGGCTAAAATCACCTTTAAAATCGTGTTGCCGCAGGCTATTCGATTTATCATTCCGTCGTTGATTTCGCAGCTTGTGGTTGTGGTCAAGGACACCACCGTCGCCTATGTGGTGAGCTACCCCGACCTCATGCAAAACGCCCGCGTGCTCATTACCAACTACGACGCTCTCGTGTCAGTCTACCTGGTAATCGCGGTCATCTATATCCTCATCAACGTCGCCATCAACAAGGCCGCTGTCTACGTTTCGCACAAGACCGGCGCGACCATCATCCGCTAACGATTTACGCTTTCTAGGAATAAGGAGCCGAGCATTATGGCACAGAGCACTTCTTCCACCGGCAATCAGCCGCTGATCGAGCTCAGACACGTCGATAAGCACTACGGCGACCTGCATGTCCTCAACGACATCAACCTGTCCGTTGACCGCGGCGAGGTCGTCGTTGTGATCGGACCCTCGGGCTCGGGCAAGTCGACCATGTGCCGCACCATCAACCGCCTGGAAACCATCGACTCGGGCGAGATCCTCATCGAGGGCGAGCCCCTGCCGCAAGAAGGCAAGGATCTTGCCCGCATGCGCGCCGAACTGGGCATGGTGTTTCAGCAGTTCAACCTGTTTGCACATATGACCGTACTGCAGAACGTCATGCTGGGACCGGTCGATGTTCTGGGCGTGTCCAAGGAAGAGGCCCGCGAGCGCGCCATGGACCTGCTGGGCCGCGTGGGCGTGGCCGAACAGGCCGATAAGGTGCCCGCACAGCTCTCCGGCGGCCAGCAACAGCGCGTGGCCATCGCCCGTTCACTCGCCATGCAGCCCAAGGCCATGCTCTTTGACGAGCCCACAAGCGCCCTTGATCCCGAAATGATCAACGAGGTGCTCGAGGTCATGGTGCGCTTGGCGCAGCAGGGTATGACGATGATCGTCATTACGCACGAGATGAACTTCGCCCGCCGTGTGGCCGACCACGTCGTGTTTATGGCCGACGGCCAGATCGTGGAAACCGGCACGCCCGACGAGTTCTTCGACCACCCCCAGACCAAGCGTGCCCAGGACTTCCTCAACTCCATCAAGGGCCACTAACCCAATTGCCACACGGGCAAATTCATCACCAGCGTTTGTCCCGCACCACCCCTGTGCCATGTCCACCTGGATTCGAAAGCAACACCTATGATCGGAACTCGTACTTCATCGTCCTACACCCCGCATGTCGAAGTCGCCCCCGCCGACCGCCCACTTATCCTCGTCGCGCCGCGCTGGGAAGAGGCAAAGCCGTTTTTAAGCGAGACTCTCTCTCCCAACGAGGAAATCGCAAGTGTCTTTGTCGATGCCATCCTTGCCGCCGGCGGCTTGCCACTGCAGATGTCCATCACTGAGGACATTGAGGTCATCCGTCATTACGTCGATATCGCCGACGGCATCGCCATTCCCGGCGGCCCCGATGTCAATCCCAAACGTTGGGGCGATGATCGACCCTACGACCCCACCCTCTGCTGCGAGATCCGCGATAGCTTTGAGTTTAAGCTGGTCGGCGAGGTGCTCCGCGCCAAAAAGCCGCTCTTTACCACCTGCCGCGGCACGCAGCTGCTCAATGTCGCCACTGGTGGCACCCTGTGCATGGACGTGCCGAGCCTGGGTGCACGCGAGGGCCGCACGCAGTGGCGCCACACCCACGTGCTCAACGACCCCGTGCACCCTGTCGAGGTCATGCCGGGCTCGCTGCTGGAGCGCGCACTTGGCGGGCACAGACTGATCCAGACCAACTCGGCACACCACTGCTGCGTCGATCGTTTGGGTAAAAGCACGCGCTTGGTCGCCAAGGCAACCGACGGCGTTCCCGAGTGCATCGAAGTCGAAGGCCAGCCATTCTGTCTAGGCGTGCAATGGCACCCTGAGTACACGTGGAAGACGCTCGAGACCGACTTTAACCTGTGGAAGTCGTTTGTCGAAGCAGCAGCAAAGGTTAAGCAGGCACGCTAGCTCGCAAGCCACACAAGTTAAAGCCTCCTAAGCCAGCGGGGGCGGACACCGGCCACGGTGCCCGCCCCCCCCTGTATTTAGTATGCTCGGTATGATTATCCCTCACAAACAATCAAAGAAATCTCGACCGCAATCGGTCTACGGTAAAGCAAATGGTAAACACGCTTGCTACGTTGATTAGGCAGTCAATTAAAATCGAGATGCATTGACCATTCCCCAACGGGGTCACGCCACAAATCCACATGAGCATCGAGGCTGGAAGCGGAAGCATGGAATTGGCCCCGAGCTGTATGTAGATCGCTACAACATTGACAAGCAACAGCATGCCAATCGGACCGAAGCCGGACCCAAAATAGGAAACAACGATCACGCAAGAGACCACGTATGCAAGGCAGACGACACTCGCCAGAAGAAGTCGATAGCAAAAAATATTCAGGTTGAAATACTGCCAAGCATCCAAAACGATTACGCAGTTAAGACAGTACAAAACGACACTCGACAGGATAAACGCGCCCAAAAGGGCAAAAGAAGACAGCACCACTCGCGCAACGATAGCGCACACACGCTTCCCACCCCGAGCCTCCGACAACCCCCACGGTTCCTCAATATAGCCCGAACTGACAAAGCGCGGCACGATACAAGCCGCGATAAACGGAAAGAACAATGCATGAGCCAACGGGGCCACGTTGAACAGCAGACCGCGAAAAACCTCTGCATTACCAAATAGAACGACATCCTCTGCCGATAGCCGAAGCGTCGGGTCTGGGAAAAAGCCCAAGAAACTGTTCTCACGGAGGCTACAGAACCACATCGGGAAAGAATTAAGCTGCAATACCACCATGCACGCATAAATTACCAGGATTAAGGCGTACGTCCATTTGCTCACATGCTTCAATTCTGAATGGAGGAATCTTCTAATCTGACGAGTCATTGAACACACCCCCGGCACGAAAGCTCACGAGAGCGTAAATCAATACCGATAGACAGCTGGCTGCCACGCCATATCCCAGAAGCGTCAGCTGTCCCATATCGCTATACCCAAGGGCACATCCGACTCCAAGGTACGGCCCCGGAAGGAGTAAGACCCATCGCAAGGATGGTATAGGCACCTGAAGGAAGCTTCCGTAGAGCGTCAGGCTCATGACAAATCCAATTATGATTGCAGCCCCGCTCAATACAGCGCTGCCTGTAATCCGATAGATGGTCATCGTCTCCAACGCAACCGATATCACCAATACGGCGTTGATTATCATCGCAGGCAAAAATGCAGTCAGCATGCCGTGCGTGTAGTTTTGCCCCCCACGCAGTATGGCTATTGCAAACAAAAGAAGGCAAAGTGCGCTATATGCTGCGCCGACTATTAAAGCAGACGAAAGCACATGTGCCAAAGCCCCATTAAAGCGGGCGAGACCTCTTGCTGAAGAAATTCGGTATCCCTCTTTATAGCCATGCTCCTGTAAAAGCACCAAACAAACGATGAGTGGAACGAACAGGGATGTACCGGCAAAAGCGCTGCGCGCAAGGGACTCATCAGGCGCAGAAGGATCGATTGCATTCCAGAAGAAACCAATATCCTCCCCACAAACGCCATAGCCAAAGCCTAGCAACGTTGCTCCGTTATTTAGAAAAACACCGAAGAGAAGACCGCACGCCAACATAAGCGTAAGACCAAACTGCGCCGGAAACATCCTGTGTAGACGCATCATATCTGCCTTTATGGGATGGATCGCCCGCTTCATAGCGAGACCGCGTTCATCAAGCGCCTGTAATATTCTTTTAGGGACGACGCCTCATCCCTTATGACATCCATCGATTCCTTTTTCAGCAGTTCACCGTCATGAATAAACACGCAACTTGTTGCAACCGATGCCAACTCATCCAAATCATGGCTAGAGATGAGCATGGTCTTACCCTGTTCTCGATTCAATCGACCGATAAGGGCCCATATACTCTCGATGCCCAGCGGGTCCAACCCATTTGCCGGCTCATCGAAAATTAGTACGTCGGTGTCGCCCAACAAAGCCGTAGCTATATCCAGTCGCCGTTTCATTCCCAGAGAAAAACTGCTCACGCTCTTTTTCTCATCGACGTCCAGCCCGACTAGGCCCAAGACGCGAGGAACCTCACGTTTCTCATCGAGCCCCCATTCCGCACATCGGATCCGAAGATTCTCCACCGCACTGAGGGATTGGTATGCTCCGCTGGAATCTGGCACATAGCCGACACGCGTCCGCATCAGGCTCAGCTCTTTTTTCGACTTGCCTCCAAAGAGCTCCACGCTCCCCGACGATGGCTCACAGAGGCCCAGCACTATTTTAATAAGCGTGCTTTTGCCCGCCCCGTTTGCACCAACAAGGGCGCAAAGTTCAGACTGATGCACCTCGAAGGAAACGTCATGCAAAACGTGTCGTTTCCCGTAGCGTTTTGAAACTTTTGATAACTTTATCGCTGATGCGTTCATTGGACCCCCGTTCTGCTTGATAGAAAAACCGCTCATATCGTTCCTTCTTACTTTTATCGTTTTCCATGGTTGTTATTGTTTTTCGATAACACATATTTGTCAAGATAATCTAAAAGAAGGGACCCGTGTTAGACACGGGTCCCTTCACGCTGATACTTCGTTTTAGTTGTTCGCCTTAAGCTACTCGTCACTCAAATCGACAGCGAAGACTGATGTCGGAAGCGACGCCTCGTTGCCTCCACCATCCCGCATCTGTCTCACGACATTTTTTGCACGCTCAACAATAAGCTCCTCAAGCTCTTTCTCACTCACCCGCCGAATAATATCTCCCGGTTGACAGTCAAGTTCATCGCAAATATCGAGAAGCGTCTTAAGGCGAATAGCTTTAATTTTTCCGTTTCTTAGCTTAGAAATATTAGCCGGAGTATGCCCCGTGGCACGAATCAGATCAGCACTGGTCTTTCCGGTCTTAAGCAGCTGCGTCTCAAGCTCGATGATGAGATAGCTCATGCTTCCTCCTACACAAGCTCGTCAGACTGCTCTTGGAGCAGCGAGGCATAACTCCAGATCACCGAGATACACAGACAGACAGCCGCGCCGATAAGCGACCCCGCATCAAAGGCAACGCCTTGGCAAATCTCAATAACGAAGGAATGAGGCACGACGTAAAGCTCCAGCCCACCAATGGTAAGATTGACCGATCCGTAGGCACCAATAAGCGAAACCGCGGCGTTAACAGCAAAGGCAAGCGCAAGAACACGGATAAGCCGCACATGCGTCTTGGTAAAGGGCGAGACGCCTCGCGAGATGTTACGGCTGATCCCACACAGAACGACAAGCGAAATACCCACGACGAGTGCCAGGCACAGTCCGCTTGGGATAACGATGCACCCGCCATCGAGAAGCGTCACGACGCCGAAAGAATCGACAGAAGCAACGTTTGCAACCGCATACCAGATCACGTAAACAACCAACGCGGCAAAAGCGACGAGCATCCCTGCAAAAACGGCTGCCATGCAAAAGCCAAGCTTCCTGATATTTTCGCCCGCTTTGGCCATACGCTGAACGCTGTTAGACATACACTCACCCTCATCGACTCTATCGTTATTCGAACAGTTTATCGAACAACGATATTGATTGCATGCGGAAAGCCCCGCCGGTACGCATAGCCCATTCACTAATCAGAAGGGGTGAGAGTGGATTTTTGGACACGTATCGAACGAGAGTGGATAATCTCCCACTTCGAGGCCACCACCGGGCCTAAAACGGGAGATTATCCACTCTCATAGTCATCAAGGCTCGCAAGCTCTTATTCAGCCGCTTCGCGCAGGGCCGACATCGTAGCCGCATATTGCTGCTGCAACGCATGCATTCCCTCGCGAGCGCCGTCAACGGCATCGGCGCCGCGCAGTGCTTCGGTCACCACAACCGCCGGCTCGTACAGATTATCGAATCCCAGATTCTGGCTCACGCCCTTGAGCGTGTGCGCTGCCATAAACGCACCTTCGGCGTCTCCTGCCGCCATGGCGGCCTCCAGCTTGTCCATGCTCTCGTCATCCAAAAACTTGAGGGCAAAGCGGGCAAGCATTTCCTCGCCCATCAGCCGAGCGCACGCGTCATCATAATTAGCGCCGATCTTCTCATACGCCTCACGCATGGAAATCATGGATTAAAACTCCTTTGGTCAAACTAAATCGTGGGAAACGCGACAACGTCGGCGGGGCGTGCCAACGTCTCGGCAATACGGTCTTGCACCTCGAGCAGGCAGTCGAGCAACAGTGGGTTAAAGGTGCCGCACTTACCGTCCAGGATCATCTGGATCGCCTCCTTGTGCGGGATAGCGTCCTTGTACACGCGCACGCTCGTCAGCGCATCATACACGTCGGCCACCGAGACCACCTGCGCGGCAATGGGAATCTCGTCGCCCTTAAGGCCATCGGGATAGCCCTTGCCGTCCCAGCGCTCGTGATGCCAACGCGCAATCTGGTACGCATATTCCATAAGCGCATTGCCGACATGATGGCGGCCCAGCTCAAGCAACATGTCGGCGCCGATCGTGGTATGCGTCTTCATAATCTCGAACTCCTCGGGCGTAAGGCGTCCGGGCTTGTTGAGAATCGCATCGTCAATCGCCATCTTGCCGATATCGTGCAGCGCCGAAGCCAGGGCAATCGTGGAGCGTTCCTCATTGTCGAGGGAGATACTGTCGCTACGCTGGACCAGACAGTCAAGCAGCAGCTCGGTCAGCTTTTCGATGTTCGTAACGTGCCTGCCGCTCTCGCCGTTGCGAAGCTCCATGACGCCGGCCATGATGTCGATGAGCATGCGACTGTTCTTGACGCGCTCGTTGTACTGCTGGGACAGCAAACTCGTCAGGCGGCGCTGTTTGGCGTATAGGCGGATGGTGTTGCTTACACGGCGACGCACGACACGGGAATCAAACGGGCGGTTGATATAGTCCGAGGCGCCCAGCTCGTACGCGCGCAGAACCATATCATCGGAATCTTCGCTCGAAATCATGATGAAAGGCAGATTGTCGATATCCGATCGGCGCGACAGATCGACCAGCACCTCAAAGCCGCTTATGCCCGGCATGACAATATCCAGCAGCACGAGCGACAACTCATCGCCATAGCGGTCGACCATGTCGAGCGCCGTACGACCGTTGTCGGCCTCGAGGATGCAATACTCGTCCTTGAGCATCTCGTTGAGAATGGCTCGGTTCATCTCGGAGTCATCGACAATAAGCACCAAAGGCTTTTCGCTTTGGAAGGCTTCGATGGAATCGGCATCGGTCACGACCGTACCGGCTTTTGCCTTAGCGCGGCTCAATAACTGGACAGCGCGGCCAACTCCTTCATCGACCGTCTCGCCATGAATGCGAACACCGCCAACACATGCCGTCAAGCTCACGTACTCATAGCCCGGAACAATCGTGGCATGAACGGCATCGGACACCTGGTGCAGGCGACGGGTGAAGTCATCGGAGGGAATATTGGGCATGACGACCACAAACTTGTCGCAGCCATAGCGTACAAGCTCGTCAGTCGAACGAATTCCGCTGCGTATGGCCGTCGCCACAGCACCGAGCGCAAGGTCGCCGGCATGACGGCCACACGTATCGTTGAAGACCCTAAAATCATCAAGGTCGATCACCGCAACGCCGGCATTCATGCGGGCGCTACGGAGCTTTTCCTCGTAATATCGGCGATTGCGCACACTCGTCAGCACATCGGTGTAGACGAGGTCCTCTTCTGCAGCCTCTTGCTCATCGATCGGACGCACCATCAGCAGGACGTGAGGCTCGCCCTCAACCTTCAGAGGGCGCAGGCGAGCGCGGTACTCGGTACCATCATTGAGCAGCTGCTCCGATACCTCACCCGAATCTGCCAAGGCCTCAAGACTCGACTGACGCAGACAAGGGCACCGATTTCCGGCGAGCAGGCAGTTAGGCTCGCTCTTAATCTGATCGGCCGACAGCAAACGCACCACGGGGTAGGTCTTCGCGACGCGGGCGACCTCGGCGGCAGCCTCCTCGTCGGTTAGATTGACCTCGTGATTATTGAGCATATGGGGCCCTTCCTATCGTTACGCACGGCAACGGTGCATATCAATTGGTACAAGGGTAACATCTAACAGCTGAAGGCAAACGCGCGATTATCGTTACATTTTTATGACCTGGCAAACGGCGGTAATGGAGCTGCGGGCGCGCGGTTATGGGCGCATTCGTTAACAATGACGAAACGCTAACAGTCCCTCTCCCCGCAGGTCATCGAGCGTGCTAAAGCTCCAAGACATCGCGAACGGCGTTTGCCGCCGTAACGGGGCGATCGCGCAGACCGTTATGCGCACCCGGGATCGTCACAAGGGGGCAATCGAGATATTCGGCAGCCGCTCGCGTGCCAGCCTCGCGGGGTGTATCGACCGAAAGCTCGCCCAAAAACACGGCCGACACTGCCTTTGACGCGCGGGCGCGCTCCCAGTCGGGAGCATATGTCATATTTGTTCCGTATTCATTGGCCATAAAGCAACGACCATTGCGTAGGGCATGCTTGGCTTCTGCCTCGGTCGTCCCAGGAGCCTCGGGGTCCAAGTCGCCGAGAGCTCCCAAGAAAAGCCGGAGCGCCCTTGAAACCTTTCCAGCCGCAATCATATCGAGCAAAACCGAAGCTGCGCCCATACCGACGCCTTCGGCCGACACAGCCGGCTCATGCAGAATCGCACGGGCGACGAGATGGGGTTCGGTGCGAAGAAGCTCCAGCGCCACCAACGTACCGGCGCTATGCGCAAGCACATTTGCCGGAGCGCCAACGTGTTCGATCACGGCTTGCAGGTCGGCGGCCTGAGCGGCAAGATCATAGCTGTCGTCTGCCGCATCGCTGCTGTCACCGCAGCCGCGGCGGTCGTAGGCAATTACGCGGTAGTTGCGACTGAGCTCACAAGCGATACCGTCAAAAAATGTGCCGTCGACACAAGCGCCGTGCACGCACACCAAGGCAGTAGCATCAGGTGACACATCCGGGCCGGCATATTCGCGACAGGCAATCGTGGTGCCTGCATTCTCGACCGTAAAATCCATGTTGTGCCCCCATCATCAACGCCCATCCAGTTGCACGTCAGTGCGGTTGGATGGACCCGTATTGCCTTACGCCTTGTTAACAGATTAACTGTACCCGACCCGAGGCTTTTCATGACACGGCATAATGAGCGACGTGAAAAAACGAAACTTGTAAAGCGAGAGCCCGCACCCTGCTTTGGAGCCGATGCTATGCTTAGGCACAATTGTCTTGAGGAGCATATGCCTATGTCTACGTTTTTGAATGCCAGCCCCATCTTTGGGCCCGTTCGCAGCCGTCGCCTTGGCCTCTCGCTCGGCGTCAACATGATGCCGGCCAGCGGCAAAATCTGCACGTTCGACTGCATTTACTGCGAAAACGGCCTCAACGCCGAGCGCCCCTGCCATGAGCCGTACAACACAGCTGCCGTGGTACTCGACGCGCTCGAGGCAAAGCTGCGCGAGATGGCAGCCGAGGGCGAGCTCCCCGATGTGATCACCTTCGCAGGAAACGGCGAGCCCACCGCCGCACCGGAGTTTCCCCAGGCGATTGCCGGCGCCGTCGCGCTGCGCGATCAGCTGGCCCCAAACTCCAAAATCGCCGTGCTCTCCAACGGTACGCGCGCCGACCGCCCCGAGGTGCACGATGCGCTCATGATGGTCGACGACAACATCCTCAAGCTCGATACGGTCGATCCGGCATTTATCCAGCTGCTCGACCAGCCTGTTGGCCCCTACGACGTCGAGCACCAGATTGAGACGTTCGCAAGCTTTGACGGTCACGTTATTATCCAGACGATCTTTTTGACCGGTGAGTATCTGGGCAAGCCCATCGACAACACCGGCGAGGAGTACGTTGCCCCCTGGCTCGCGGCGCTTGAGCGCATTCGCCCACAAGAAGCAACCATCTACACGGTAGCGCGCGAGACACCGGTCGCCGGCCTTGCTAAAGCGGCGCCCGAGGTGCTCGACACGATTGCCGCACGCGTGCGCACCCTCGGCATCCCCTGCCAGGTGAGCTACTAGCGCGCAGCTGCCCTGTGAGTGGGCTATACTAGCTGCGGATGAAAGGAAGTTAGCCATGTATGACAAAGGACCCGTGCCTGGCCGCAACGACGCTTGCTGGTGCGGAAGCGGCAAAAAATATAAGAAATGCCATAGCGCCTTCGATGAGCGCCTTGAGCGCCTGTGGGAAGAGGGCTGGGAGGTCCTGCCCCGCACGCTCTACAAGACGCCCGCCGATATTGAAGGCATCAAGCGCTCGGCCGCTATCAACGTGGGCGTGCTCGATTACGTAGGCGAACACATCGCCGCGGGCATGACCACCAACCAGATCGACCAGATGATCTACGACTACACCGTCGAGCACGGTGGCACGCCGGCCGACCTCAACTACGAGGGCTACCCCAAGAGCGTGTGCACCTCGATCAATGACGTGGTCTGTCACGGCATCCCCTGTGATACAGATGTGCTGCACGAGGGCGATATTATCAACGTGGACTGCTCCACGATTTTGGACGGCTACTTTAGCGACTCGAGCCGCATGTTCTGCATCGGCGAGGTCTCGGCCGAGCGTCAGCGCCTGGTCGACGTCACCCGCGCCAGCGTGGAGGCGGGTCTGGCTGCCGTCAAACCATGGCTGCCGCTGTCCGTGATGGCCGAGGCCGTGCAAAAGACCGTCGAGGACGCCGGCTTTAGCGTGGTGCGCGAGTACGGCGGACACGGCATCGGTAAGGAGTTCCACGAGGACCCGTTTGTGGGCTTTACCACCGAGGCACCCGATGTGGACACCATCATGGCTCCGGGCATGGTCTTTACCATCGAGCCCATGGTCAACGCCGGAACGCCCGACATCAAGATCAGCAAGGGCGACGGTTGGTGCGTGCGCACCAAGGACGGCAGCGATTCGGCCCAGTGCGAGGTACAGCTCGTGGTGACCGAGGATGGCTACGAGCTGCTGAGCTGGTAGCCGTGGATGCGCCGGGCTTCGCGATGGATATGTTAATCATCGCGAAGCCCGGCGTTTTGTTTGAACGTTTTGCCTGATAAAACCTGCCAAAATAAACCTGTCCCTTTTTGGCAGGTCGAGCGGAAAGGACTGCTTGTGAACATTCTGGTTTTGTTGCCCGTCAACGACCGTCATCGCGCAATTCTTGAGTCGAGCGCTCCGGGCGAGGACTTTATCTACACGAGCGCCGACGCCGCCACGCACGAGCAGGTCGCCGATGCCGATGTGATCCTGGGCAACATCGACCCTGACATGCTCACGGCATGCGAGCATCTCCAGCTGTTGCAATTGCAAACCGCCGGCTATGACGACTACCTTGCTGCCGGCACCGTGCCGGCCGACGCCAAACTGTCTTGCTCGGTGGGCGCCTACGGCCAGGCTGTGAGCGAGCACATGTTTGCCATGGTCCTTTCCATGATGAAGCGCCTGCCCGGCTATCACGACTTGCAGCGCGAGCATCGCTGGGAGGATTTGGGGCCGGTCACCTCGCTCAAAAACGCCAATGTGCTGGTGCTGGGCGCGGGCGATATCGGTGGCCACTTCGCCACGCTCTGCCGCAACATGGGTGCGCACGTCCGCGGCATCAAGCGCCATCCGCTCGTCTACCCCATTGTGTTTGAGGACATGGACGGCATGGACGCCCTGTCTGAGCGCTTGGCGGAGGCAGACGTCGTCGCATCCTTTATGCCCAGCACACCCGAGACCCGCGGTCTGGCGAACGCCGAGTTCTTCGCCACGATGAAACCGGGCGCCTTCTTTGCCAACGGCGGCCGCGGCGACCTCGTGGTTGCTGACGATTTGGTTGCCGCTCTGGAGTCGGGACACCTCGCCGGCGCCGCGGTCGACGTCACCGACCCCGAGCCGCTGCCTGAGACAAGCCCACTGTGGGATGCACCCAACATGCTCATCACGCCGCACGTCTCCGGTTGGTTTCACCTGGCAGCCACGCTCAACAATGTGGTCGACATTGCCGCAGAGAATCTGCGTCACCTGCAAGCCGGCGAGACCCTGCGCTGCTGGATCGAACATTAGGGTTCCGCCGTTCTAACGAACGGCGGACCGGTCGACGCTGCGCGCCGCCCAGAGCGACAATTTGTCATTCAAAAGGCGAGGCATGACCAGAAGGTCAATGCCTCGCCTTTTTCATGCCAACTTGTTCGTTCTGGACGTCGCTCGCTGACGTTTGCTCAACCCGCGGTGTCTTAACAATTCCGTCCAGCTGTTGGCATTGCGGCATTTGCCCAGATAAAGCCTGCCAAAATGAACCTGTCCCTTTTTGGTAGGTTTGGTGCAATGGGGTCAGGTTGGCTTGCGCCATACCGGTAGTTCTGTCTGCGACACTCTCGCCAAAGTGATATCAAACATACATCTAGCGTTTTCGACACTTCGCTTATTAGAGCCAGTCCGTCTCCTCGTCATAGCGGTCCGAATAGGCGTTACGCTTGAGTTCTTCAGCACTCGTTGGTCGCGCCTTGGAAACGTCGACCCCTGACTCATGGCAAGCGGCGACGAACAGCTGTAAACCCCGATCAATAAGCTGAGCCCCACGCTCGGCCTTCATTTCTTCGGCTCGCATTTAGAGCTCCACGCTTTCGGCACCGTTGATGGTTAGGTTTCGCTCATAGAAAGCGGTGAGAGCGCGGATGGCGTACATCACGTCGCGTACGCCGCCGGTCTCGTAGCTCGAGTGCATGGCAAGCTGCGGCAGGCCCACGTCTACGGCATGCATGCTCACCTGCATATTGGACAGGTTACCGAGCGTGGAGCCGCCGGCCATATCGCTCTTGTTGGCGAAGGCCTGCGTGGGCACGTCGGCGTCATCGCAGATGGCTTGGAACACCGCGCGGCTAAAGGCATCGGTGCAGTAGTGCTGGTTGGCGGCTTCCTTGATGACAATACCGCCGTTGAGTACGACCTGGTTGCGAACATCGCACTTCTCGGCGTGGTTGGGGTGCACGGCATGCGCGTTGTCGCAGCTCACAAGCATCGATGCGGCAAGGGCGCGATGGTACGACTCGTCGTCAAAGCCCAGCGAGCCGTTAAAGCGGCGCAGTGCATCGGCCAAGAACGTCGACATGGCGCCCTGCTTGGTCTCGGAGCCAACCTCCTCGTTATCAAAGCAGCAGAAGACCGAAACGTCGTGCGCGTTCTCGGCACCCAAAAATGCCTGCAGCGAGGTGTAGGCGCAGGCCAGGTCGTCGAGCTTGGGCGTCGAAATAAACTCGTCGGCCCAGCCCCAAATGCGCGCATCCTGGCGATTGACCAGGAACAGATCGCGGCCCAGAATTTGCTCGGGCTCAACATCCAGCTCGTCGGCGATCAGGGCGTCAAAATCTCCCTGTTTAAGGTCACCGGCGCTGATGAGCGGACACAGGTCGACGGCGCGGTTGGGCGCAAAGCCCTCATTAACGCCACGATTCATATGGATGGCAAGGCTCGGGATAATAGCGACCTCGCGCTCGGTGGAAAGCAGGCGGCTCTCAATACGGTCGCCTTCGCGTACCAACACGCGTCCAGCCAGCGCCAGCGGGCGATCGAACCAGGTGTAGTCGATCATGCCGCCGTAGGCCTCGGTGTTCAGGCGCAGCGTCTCGCCCGCGCCGTCGAGCTCGGGCACGGCCTTAACCTTAAACGTCGGCGAGTCGCTGTGCGACGCCGTCAGCTGAAAATGGTAGTCGCCGGCAACGCCGTCCTCGCCCCACGTCGCGGCCAGGTCCTCGCCCACCTTAAAGGCAACAACGCTCGAGGTGTTGCGCTGCGTGTAATAACGCCCGCCCGGCTCGATGTCCCACGCCGCATTCTCGGGCAGGTAGGTAAAGCCCGCCTCGTCGAGCTCGGCCATAATGGTCGCCGCCGTATGGAACATGCTGGGGCATGCCTCGATAAAGTCGATAAGGTCGTTGGCGGCCTCGATATCGTCGGCCGTCACGTGCACGCGCTCGGGCGTTTCCTGATCCGTCATGCTCTCCCCTTTCGCTGGGTTGATGGTCCCCTCCAGCATACCCCGCCACGCCAGCGCCGCGCCTTTCATTCCATGTTTAATCCCGCGCCGCTCACCAAGTTGAGCCATCATGCCCGCGCTCCTTTTGCGACAATTACGCTAACAGGACGAGAGGAGCCGTCATGAAGCCACGTAACATTGCCATCGCCTGCGGTGTCGCGGGAGTCGCCGTCGGCCTTGCCGCTGCCACCGGTATCGTTTATCACAAGCAAATCAAGTCCGCCGCGTCGCTCAAACGCTTGACCGGCTACGCGGATGGCTATGACCTGTACGCAATCGACATCGCCTACGACTACGATCTTGATCGCATCATCGCCGCTGGCGTGCGCGACGACCAGGCCTACATCGATGCCGTGGTGGCGCAGGTGCTGCCCGGTGTGCCGGTACATGTCCAGGCGCCCCAGTTTGCCTGCAGCGCTTTTGTCGCCGTAGATGCCGAAGGCCGCGTGCGCACCGGTCGCAATTACGACTTTAAGGACGACACCTCGGCGCTGCTGGTGCGCAATCACCCACGCAACGGCTATGCCTCCATCGGGTTTGCTGCCCTTAACAACCTGGGCGATAACACTCCGTTTGACTCCGTCGGCGGACGCGCCGCCGCACTCATGGGCCCGTTTGCCCAGCTCGACGGTGTTAACGAATGCGGCGTGTCCATTGCCGTACTCACTCTGGATTCCAAGCCCTGTGACCAGGACACGCAACGCCCCGTCATCAATACCTCGCTCGCCATCCGTCTGGTGCTCGACCGTGCCGCCACCACGCAAGAAGCTGTCGACCTGCTTTCCGCCTACGACATGCACGCCATGGCAGGACGCGATTACCACTTCTTTATCAACGACGCCGCCGGTGACGCGCGGGTGGTGGAGTGGGATCCGCGCGACCCCGACCGTGCATGCAAGGCGACTCCTGTACGCCAGGTTACGAACTTCTACGCCTGCTATGGCGACGAAGTGCTGCCCAACCAAAAGAATGACGAGCTGGGCCATGGTAAAGAGCGCGCCGTCGCAATCGCCGATGTCCTTGACGCCCATACCGGCGCCCAGGACGAAACGATTGCCTGGGAAGCCCTGCGAGCCGCAGCGCAAGAGCCCAATCCGGAAGACATCACCAGCAATACGCAATGGTCGGTCGTCTTTGACAATACCGAACCCGCCGCCGCTATTACGCTGCGCCGCCACTGGGGCGACGCCGACGCCTTCGCACTGTAAGGAGCCAGGCCCGTCGACCTTACGTTCCCTGACGTTGTTTACATTTCTATACACTTGAGCTAGCACGTTTTACCCCCGTATCAACAGTGTGCGGGGGTAAACTTATGCGCATGTTATAACTTGCCCGGAAGGATTCATCATGCTCAGGATCGGTCTTCTTACCAGTGGCGGCGACTGCCAGGCACTCAACGCCACCATGCGCGGCATCGTCAAAACGCTTATGACCAATAGCGAAGAACCTATCGAGATCTACGGTTTTGAGGACGGCTACCAGGGCCTTATCTACAGCAGATTCCGCGTCATGACGCCCGCCGATTTTAGCGGCATCCTCACCCGCGGCGGCACCATCCTGGGCACGAGTCGCACGCCGTTCAAGCGTCTGGATACCCCCGAGGCCGATGGTGTCGAGAAGGTGCCGGCGATGGTCCACACCTATCATAAGCTGCAGCTCGACTGCCTGTTTATGCTGGGCGGCAACGGCTCCACCAAGACCGCCAACCGTCTGCGCGAAGAGGGCCTCAACGTTATCGCCCTGCCCAAGACCATCGATAACGACACCTGGGGCACCGAGCTGACGTTTGGCTTTACGAGCGCCATCGACGTCGCCACCAAGTGCATCGACGACATCCACACTACCGCCTCGAGCCACGGCCGCGTGTTTGTCATCGAGATCATGGGCCACAAGGTTGGTTGGATCCCGCTGTATGCCGGCGTCGCGGGCGGCGCGGATGTCATCTTGATTCCCGAGATTCCCTACGACATGGATAACGTCATCAAGACCATTGAACATCGCATGGAAACCGGCAGCCGCTTTACCATCGTGGCCGTCGCCGAGGGCGCTATCTCCAAGGAGGACGCGGCGCTGTCCAAGAAGGAGTACAAGAAAAAGCTCGCCGAGCGCACGAGTCCGTCGATTGTCTACGACATCGCCAAGGAGATCGAAGCCAAGACCGGTCGCGAGACCCGCGTCGCCATCCCCGGCCACACGCAGCGCGGCGGTCAGCCCGACGCTCAGGACCGCATCTTTGCGACCCAGTGCGGCGTCGAGGCAGCACTGGGATGCCTGCGCGGCGAGTTTGGCTACATGATTGCCCTGCGTGACGGCAAGATGTGCCACATGCCGCTCGAGGATGTCGCCGGCAAGCTCAAGTATGTCGATCCCCAGAGCGACCTGGTGCGCGAGGCCAAGGCGTTGGGCATCAGCTTCGGCGACGAATAGCCCCGGCTGGAACTGCTCCCATCGGAGGCCCCAGGGCTTACCTCCCAAATC
>CAUATU010000027.1:0-28526 GCA_958432255.1 uncultured Collinsella sp. | reverse complement strand
AAAACCGGGCTCGAACAAACACGCCTATTGACAATGGCTTTCTCATATTAAAGGGGTCGCCGCCGCTAAGGCGTTGACCCCTTAATCCAAGCAACGGCGCTGCCCAGCCAGCTACAACTTGGGCTGCCGTCGACACCATTCTACCCACGAATGACTTTTTGGACAATCGGTAATGTCGCCGTGGAATGTGACAAATGGACGCCCCTTTGTCACGCCCAAAATATTGCCTTTACGTGTTGATGCACACGGTGTGCAATAATACTCGCACTGTGCAATAGCGCACAGGTTGAGTAACAAGGAGGACGCTTGTCCCAGCTCGAGAAATGCGATCGCCGGTCCCTTCGCTCGCAGCGTGCCCTTCGCCAGGCGCTTGCCAGCGAGCTTGCCGAAAGCGGCGACCTTTCGCGCATTAATGTCGCGTCGCTCACCGAGCGTGCCGGCCTTACGCGCCGCACGTTCTATTCGCACTACCGCGATATTCCCGACTTTATCAGCCAGATCGAGGACGGCCTGCTTGCCGAGATTCGCGAGCGGGTGGAGCTTATCACCGCAGCTCAATTACCCGATCTTTACCGCAACATCGACGAGCTCGAGCCGGCGCCCGGTTCGGTTGAGCTGCTGCGTTATCTTGCAGCCAACCGCGACTTAATCGGTGCGCTGCTGGGTCCGGGCGGCGACCAGGCCTTCATTAAAAGGATCATCGACACCGCGCGTGAGGCTGTGGTGCCGCGTGCGCAGACGGGCATTTTGGGCTTGGCGCTGGGCACCTTCTTTGACTACTACGTCACCTATGTCGTGAGTGCTGAGGTCGGCATGATCCAACGTTGGTTTGAGCGTGACCTTTCTGAATCGCCCGAGACCATGGCGCGCATTATGACGGTCATCGCCTTTGTGCGCCCCGGCGACCTGTATGGCCAACCCATCGATATCAACGTGCCGGAATACGGCATGAAGCTATTGAATCTGCAGCTCGAGGACGCGGTCGACACCACCGCAACCGTCGAGTCCAACAACTAAGAGGAGAGACAATGAGCAAACTCGTCGAGGGCATTAAAGACCGTGTGGTCGCTGCCGCACGCGAGGCTGCGCCCGCCGTGGTGGACGCCGCGCAGAAGGCCGCGACCGCGGCTGCCGAGAAAGTTGCTGAGGCAGTTGCCGATGCCAAGAACGTGGCAGGGGAGACGTCCGTCGTCGCCGAGCCCGCCACCGCCGCTGAGCCCGTAGCCGCCACTGCCGCCCAGGCCCCCGAAGGCGCGATCTTCAACCCCGAGAACGCTCGTGGCAATCTGCACCTGGGCATCGACGTGGGCTCCACCACCGTTAAGCTCGCCGTGCTCAACGACGACAACCAGATTGTTTACGCCAAGTACCAGCGCCACCACACCGACGTTCGCGCCTGCGCCCGCGACCTGTTCGAGGGCGCTGCGACCGTGCTGCCGACGGCCCAGATGACCTGTGCCATCACCGGTTCGGGCGGCCTGCTGCTGTCCCAGTGGCTCGACCTAGAGTTTGTCCAGGAGGTCATCGCCAGCAAGCGCGCCGTCGAGACCCTCATCCCGGCCACCGATGTCGCCATCGAGTTGGGCGGCGAGGACGCCAAGATCATCTACTTCGACAACGGCATCGAGCAGCGCATGAACGGCACCTGCGCCGGCGGTACGGGCGCCTTCATCGATCAGATGGCAACGCTGCTGCACACCGACGCGAGCGGCCTCAACGAGCTCGCGGCTAACGCCACCACCATCTATCCCATCGCCAGTCGCTGCGGCGTCTTTGCCAAGACCGATGTGCAGCCGCTGCTCAACGAAGGCGCCCGTCCCGAGGACGTCGCCGCCTCCATCTTCCAGGCTGTCGTGACCCAGACCATCTCGGGCCTGGCGTGCGGCCGTCCCATCCGCGGCAACGTCGCCTTCCTGGGCGGCCCGCTGCAGTATCTCTCCGAGCTGCGCCACCGCTTCTACCTCACGCTCAATCTGGACGAGGAGCACCGTATCGTGCCCCAAAACGCCCACCTGTTTGTGGCGAGCGGCGCCGCCATGGCGCATGAGTCCAACAAGCTCAGCACGTTCCCGCAGCTCATCGAGGCCATCGACAGCCTGGGCGACACGCAGGGCGCCGAGGTTGAGCGCCTGGATCCGCTCTTTGCCACTGACGAGGACTTTGCCGAGTTCAAAACCCGCCACGACCAGGAAGTCGTCCCCAAGGGCAAGCTCGACGGCTACACCGGCCGCGTGTTCATCGGCATCGACGCCGGTTCCACCACCATGAAGGCCGCGCTCGTGGGCGAGGACGGCCAGCTGTTGCACACCTGGTACGGCAACAACAACGGTGACATCCTGGGCACGGCCAAGGTCATCATGGCCGATTTCTACAACCATATCCCTGCAGGCTGCACCATCGGCCACGTGACCACCACGGGCTACGGCGAGGCACTGCTCATCGAGGCCCTCAAGGCCGATTCCGGCGAGATCGAGACCGTCGCGCATCTGCGCGGCGCCAAGGCGTTCCTGCCCGGCGTCGAGTTCATTCTGGACATCGGCGGCCAGGACATGAAGTGCCTGCGCGTCAAGGACGGCGTTATCGAGCACATCATGCTCAACGAGGCCTGCTCGTCGGGTTGCGGTAGCTTTATCGAGAGTTTCGCCGTCTCTATGAACATGGACGTCCGCGCGTTCGCCAACGCTGCCATCCATGCCAAGGCCCCCGTCGACCTGGGCAGCCGCTGCACGGTCTTTATGAACTCGCGTGTTAAGCAGGCGCAAAAGGAAGGCGCCACGGTGGGCGACATCGCGGCCGGCCTGTCCTATTCCGTCATCAAGAATGCCCTGTTCAAGGTCATTAAGCTGCGCGACCCCAAGGAGATCGGCAGCCAGGTGATCGTTCAGGGCGGCACCTTTATGTCCGATGCCACGCTGCGCGCGTTCGAGCAGCTCACCGGCGTCCATGCCGTGCGCCCCGACATCGCCGGCTGCATGGGCGCCTATGGTGCTGCCCTGCTCGCCCGCGATCGCGCCGGCGCCGATGGCACCTCGACCATCCTTTCGGCCGAGGACATCGCGCACCTCACCGTGACGCAAAAGCACGTCCGCTGCGGCCGTTGCTCCAACAACTGCCAGCTTACCGTCAACGACTTTGGCGGCGGCAGGCGCTTTATCACCGGCAACCGCTGCGAGAAGGGCGCCGGCCACAAAAAGCAGAAGACCGAGGCCCCCAATCTCTTCAAAAAGAAAAACGAGCTGCTCTTTAACCGCGAGGTCCTGAGTCCCGACGAGGCCCCGCGCGGCACCGTCGGCATCCCGCGCGCGCTCAACATGTACGAGAACTACCCCTTCTGGCATGCGTTCTTTACGCGCCTGGGCTTTAGCGTGCAGCTGTCCGACCAGTCGAGCAAGAAGACCTACCAGGCGGGCATCGAGTCCATGCCGTCCGAGAGCGTGTGCTATCCGGCAAAGATGAGCCACGGCCACGTGATGAACCTTATCGACCGCGATGTCGACTTCATCTGGATGCCGTGCGTGCGCTGGGAGCGCAAGGAGGATCCGACCGCCGGTAACTGCTACAACTGCCCCATCGTCATGAGCTACCCCACGGCGCTGGCGCTCAACATCGACGAGATTCGCGAGCAGAACATCGAGTTCCTGTACCCGTTTGTGCCCTATCACGACAAGACCGAGCTCAAGCGCCGCTTGTACCAGGTGCTCGCCGTCGACCGCGTGGCCGACGCCGAGGCTGGTCGCGGCCGCGTGCGCGGTCCCAAAATCACGCGCTCCGAGGTCGATGCCGCCGTCAACGCTGCCTTTGAGGCCGATGCGCGTTTCCACGAGGACATCCAGACCATGGGCGAGGAGGCTCTCAAGTGGGTCGAGGACCACGGCGGTCACGGCATCGTGCTTGCCGGTCGTCCTTACCATAACGACCCCGAGATCAACCACGCCCTGCCCGAGCTTATCTCGAGCTTTGGCTTTGCGGTCTTTACCGAGGATTCGCTCGCGCATCTGGTAAAGCCCGAGCGTCCGATTCGCGTCGTTGACCAGTGGATGTACCACAGCCGCCTGTACGCCGTCGCCCGTTTTGTGACGATGCGCAACGACCTGGACCTGATTCAGCTCAACTCTTTCGGCTGCGGCCTGGACGCTCTGACCACCGACCAGGTGCAGGAGATCCTGGAGGCCAGCGGCAAGATCTACACCGTGCTCAAGATCGATGAGGTGTCCAACCTGGGCGCCGCGCGCATCCGCATCCGCTCGCTCATGGCGGCGCTTAAGGACCAGGAGGCCGAGCGCTTGGCCGAGGCCACGGCCGCGGGCGAGGCCTACGAGCAGGGCGATGCCGCGCCGGTGGCGCCTTCCACGGATGCCCCCGCGTTCGCGAGCCGCAAGTACACGTTCGAGGCGCAGCGCGAGAGTGCTTCGACCGCGTGGCCCAAAGTGCCCTTTACCGAGCAGATGCGCGACGAGGGCTACACCATTCTGTGCCCGCAGATGGCGCCGATCCACTTTGACTTGGTCAAAGAGGTATTCCGCGGTGCCGGCTACAACTTGGAGCTGCTGCCCTCGACCGATCACGACGCCGTCGAGGCCGGCCTGCGCTATGTGAACAATGACATTTGCTACCCGTCGATTCTGGTGACGGGCCAGATTATGGAGGCCATCGAGAGCGGTCGATACGACCTGTCCAAGACAGCCGTGGTTATCAGCCAGACCGGCGGCGGCTGCCGTGCCACCAACTACATCGCGCTCATCCGCAAGGCGCTGCGCGAGAGCGGCCACCCCGAGATCCCGGTGATTTCGCTTTCGGCCGTGGCGCTCGGTGAGGACAACCCCGGCTTTAAGATTACGCCGGCGCTGCTCAAGCAGGCCGTGTACGCGGTGCTCTTTGGCGACGTGATGATGCAGATGCTCTACCGCTGCCGCCCGTACGAGGCCACGCCCGGTGCCGCCAACGCGCTCTACGAGGAGTACATGGCGCGCGCCCGCAAGCTGGCGCCTAAGTTCAACCGCCATAACTACACCAAGCTGTGCCGCGAAGCCATCCGCGCGTTCGACACCATGCCGCTCGTGGGCGAGGGCACCAAGCCACGCGTGGGCGTGGTCGGCGAGATCTTGGTCAAGTTCCACCCTACGGCCAACAACCACGTGGTCGACGTTATCGAGCGCGAGGGCTGCGAGGCCGTGGTGCCGGGCCTGCTCGACTTCTTCCTGTACTCCATGAGCAACGCCGAGCTGCAGAAGGACGAGCTGGGTAGCTCTGCTACCACGCGTGCGGGCATGCAGGCGCTCATCAAGCTCGTGGACTGGATGCGTACGCCGGTGGAGGAGATGCTCGAAAAGTCCCGCCGCTTTGAGGCACCCGAGCGCATCGGCACCATGGCGGACAAGGCCCGTACGGTGCTTTCGGTGTGCAACAACATGGGCGAGGGCTGGCTGCTCACGGCCGAGATGCTCGACCTGATTGACCACGGTGCGCCCAACATCATCTGCACGCAGCCCTTCGCGTGCCTGCCCAACCACGTGGTGGGTAAGGCCGTGATCAAGGAGCTGCGCCGCCAGCATCCCGAGAGCAACATTGTCGCGGTGGACTACGACCCCGGTGCATCCGAGGTCAACCAGCTCAACCGCATTAAGCTCATGATCAGCGTGGCCAAGGAAAACATGCGCGCCGGCAAGGGCTTTAAGCTCGAGAAGGTGGCGCCGCTCGCGATGGACGAGGTCACCGGCCAGATGCGTGCCCACGATGGCTGCGTGAGCTGCGGCTCGGTCGACGAGAGTGCCGTGGCGTCGGTCGCTGAGCGCCTGGGACGCGGCATTAAGAAGTAACTGGCCTGCTTTGGGCTAGATATGAGGCAAACGGGTGGCAGCTGTACCGGCTACCACCCGTTTTTGCTGGACATATGTTGCGCAAATGACCTTGCTACAGCCTTCCGTGGGCTTGTCCGATTTTTGGGCCGGTTCGGGCTTTGAGGACAAGTTGCTGCAGGCCCAAGGCGATTTTTCGCTCAATGCGGGCCAGCACAGTGTGATCTATCTGCCAAACGACGATACGGTAACAACCGGTCGCTACCAGGTGCTGCTGTACGACAACAACTTTGGTACGGCCGAGAGCTATCCCAAGTTCGACTGGGGTCAGCTGGGCGCCGCGGTGGTGACCGACTACAACAAGGGCACGCATTCGTTTGGGCGCATCTTTACGGTGGACGAGGTGGCACGCACCTACGGGCTCGAAGACCAGATCGCGGTGCCGTTCTCGGGCTACGTCAGCAGCGCGCAGCGCTTAGGTTTGACCAATGGAGTATGAAAACACGCCGTTCGCCGATGCCCTCTCCGCGAGTGGCAGCCATATGGTTTGATGTCAGAAACATATAGTTGTCGCTAGCCTGCTGGCGACGTTCTCCCTGATATCGGAGGTTCCAGGTATGTTTCGCGCTCCGTTAAACAACTATCGGTTGGGCTAACATGGGTCGCCGTGCTATTTCGATAGCCCTTGCAGCGGTCTGCCTGGTTGTGCTACTGGGCGCTACAGGGCTGTTTGCTATAAGCCGAGAAACGTCCTATATGCAGGAATGCGCTTCCGAAGGGTTTGCCATTGATGGTTTCTATCGGGATGACAAAACGAGTCGGGAAACCCTGGCTTTTCTTGAGGAGGACAACTGTCGATGGCAGCTGGTCGACCAAGACGGAATCTGCACAGACGGGCAGTTTAAGCGTACGGATGATCCCAATATCCTGGTATTAAAGAAGGAAAACGGCGAAGAATTCGGCACGGTTCACGTTGCGTATATATCGCGCCGACGCAATCAGGGGCAGATTTACCTAATTAGAAATACTAAGGTGACCCGATTTTATCTTGTGAGCACCGATCCGGCGTTTACGGTGGAGTCTGGCGATGTCGATGCGGACGTCTGATTCACGGCAATAAAACAGCGAGCGGGGCTCGGGTGTGAACTGCACCCCGCAATTTGCTCGTGTCCGTATCGCGCCTGCGCCTCGTTGTAACTTGCGTCCGTGCGAGCATTCATCCCGCGCCGGCATCACTTCACATCGAACTCCACGCGATCGAGCTCGGGCACATTGAGGTCGATGAGCTTGCGGGCAACGCGGCGGTCGTGCGCCCCGAGCGCCTCGCCTGTCGTCACATGGGCGACAACCTCGCGCTCGACGATGCCCTCTTCCTCGCCCTCGGCAGCCGAGGTCTCGACGGCGACGGTGTAGTCCTTAAAGCCCGGCAGTACCGCCGCAAGCTCGCGCGTGGTTTCGGTGACGCCGTAGCCGTCCTGCACGCCGGCCTGCGCCGAGCCAATGGAGCCAGCCGTCATAACGATGCAGGGGATGGCAAAGATCACCGTACCCACGATGATGCGGCGGCGCACCTTGCGCGACAGCTCATCGACCTCGGCGTCTTCCTCGGCCGTTACGACGCCGTCGCCGTTGAGGTCGCGCTTGAGCGGTACACGCAAAAGAAGCAATACGGCTTCGGCTGCCAGCGCGATAAAGACGACGTTGATGCCAAACTCGTAAAGGGCCGAGAGGAACAGCGGCCCGCTTGCGATGGCGATGCCGTAGCCCGCCGCGCACAGGGGCGGCATGAGCGCGGTCGCCACGGCTACGCCGGCGATGAGCGTGGCGGGTTCCTGGTCGCGCGAGTTGCCCAGGCCGCCCGCAAAGCCGCCCGCGAGCGCGACGGCAAGGTCCCACACAGTCGGTGTCGAATTGTCGATGATGGCGGCAGTGGTGGTGCCAAGGGGCGAGAGCTTAAAATACAGCGTGGACGTGACCAGGCAAAAGGCCATTTGCAGCGCAAGGCCGGCGACGGCTTCGACGGTAATCTCGCGGTCGAGCGTGGCAATGCCGTATGCCATGGCAAGAACCGAGCCCATGAGCGGGCAGATGAGCATGGCGCCCACGATGGCGATGTCCGAGTCGATATCGAGGCCGATGCTTGCGATGAGCATGGCGATGATGAGGATGCATAGGTGGGAGCCAGTCAGACGCGCTCCGTTTACAAAACGCTTGCGGATCACGTGATAGGGCGCGCGTCCCTCGCGAATGTTGAACGCGCGCTTTAAAAAGCGACCAGCCTGCTCGGCAGCCTCACTATGGGCAGGGCGGATGCCGTGGCGCCGGTGATGGCGTTCACGCAGTCGCTTGAGCTGTTGTCTATCGAGTTCCATGTCCACCTCGTTCCAGCGCGGTCCGCGCAACGCGCCCGTTGTCCTAACTCTACACCGTGGCGGGCGGGGTGTCTGTTGGATGCGGAATCCGATAGGGCGGATGACGCGGGAGCAAATGCAAATCACAGGCTCAATTCCATCCCGCGAGAATATGATGCACCAGCTCCTTCAAATGTGACGAAACTGTGAAGCACGAGAGCGTGAATTTCAAAAAATACGCTGGTCGCCAATGTTGCGCAACAGAATTCAAAAATCGACAGCTACCGTTTGATACGTATGGATACATCCGTGTCAAAGGGAGAAAGCCATGGCAAACTACAGTCCACAACACTTTGAGCCTCGGGCCAAGACTGTCAACGTCAAGGGCGTTGCTAACCGCGCCGTCGCAACCGTTTTGACGGCGGGCCTCATCGCTCAGCCGCTCATGTCGCCGCTGGCGGCAATCGCCGCACCGTCAACCGATAACGGCGATTCTGTTCAGGGGGGGGTAGTTCTGTAGAGAACACCGTTGCCGCCGGTAACCAAGCGGTCGTAAAGACGGCTGCCCAGCTGGCCGAGGAGTCGGCAAAGCAGCTCAAGGACGCTCAGGCCGCCTACGATGCCGCCCAGAAGAAGGCCGACGCGGCGGGCCAGTCTCAAAAGCAGGCACAGCAGCAAAAGAATCAGGCCTCGCAGGCCGTGACCGATAACGCCGCCGAGCAGAACGAGGCCGAGGTAGCCGCGCTCCAGGAGAAGATTGACGAGCTCAAAGCCGCCGTCGAAAAGACCGAGCAGCAGCAGAAGAAGCTGGGCGACCTGAACGATCAGCTCGATCAAGCCAACAAGAGTGTCGAGGATAAGACCCAGGCGCTCAAGGACGCCAAGGCAAAGCAGGATGAGGCCAAGAAGGCCCTCGACGATGCCCAGGCCAAGCTCGAGGCCATGGGCATGGACGAGTACGAGGCCGCCAAGAAGGCCGTCGAGGACGCGCAGGCAAAGCTCGATGACGCCAATAAGGCCGTTACTACTGCACAGGCCAATCTGGACCAGGCCAAGGCTGCCGAGGCCAGCGCCCAGCAGGAAAAGCAGAATACCGAGGCAGCTTTGACGACTGCCCAGGCCAAGAAGCAGGAGACTGCCGCTGCGCTCGCAGCCGCAACCACCGCGCGCGATAACGCCCAGCAGAAGTTCAACCAGGCGCAGGCCGCGCTCGATGCTGCCGTCTCGGGTACGGGTGTTGACCTGAGTGCGCTTGAGGCCGCCAAGAACGCTGCTGCTGGTGAGCTCAAGACCGCGCAGGCGGAGCTCAATGCCGCGACGGATGCCGACGCTACCGCCCAGGCGAACCTGCAGGCGGCCCAGAATACCGCCACCGCCGCGCAGGAGAAGGCCAACGCCGCCAACGCTGCCGTGGCATCTGCCCGGTCTGCATACGATGCGGCAAACAAGGAGTACAAGGACGCGGCCAGTAAGCGTGACGCCGCGAAGTCGGCATACGAGCAGGCCCAGCAGACCGAAGCCGACAAGAAGGCGGAGTACGACCGACTTGTCGAGGTCCGCCAGCAGAAGAGCAACGAGTTCGATCAGGCTCGTGCTGAAGTAACCGACGCACACAATGCATACGACGCCGCAAACGCCGAGGTCGAGAAGCTCAACCAGCAGATTGCCGACCTCAAGTCGCACATGACCGTAGACCAGAATGTCATCAACCAGGGTATGTTCGGCTTCTTGAACTACATCATTGGCGGCAGCCAGTTCACAGCCACGCAGAAGTCGAATGCAAGCACTGCCGCGTCGATGCTCATGGGGACGACAGATAAACAGAGCTGGTATGATAGTTACGTCGATCAGGACATGTCTCGCGACACCAATCCGCTCTCCTTGGAGCAGATGCGTAACGCCCTGACCTATCTCGATACCCAGAACAACCTCCGCAAGGCGAACGGTCAGTCTGAGCTTAGCGTCAGCCTCCGCATGACTGCGGCAGCCGCCCTCAATACATCATATTCATCGAACATCTGGGGGCACTCGAACTGCTATTTCGATCAAGGTGAGAACCTTGCAGGCGGCGGCGGGGCATACGCCGGAGGCGAGACCGAGGATACGCTTGGCTGGCCATATACCGGCCTCTACACCCAGGAGAAAGAGGCATTCGATAAGTACGTCGCGCAGTATGGCGACGCGCTCGGTAGCCATCGATATGATTCCTACTATATCTATCAGCACTACAACAGCATCTACCATGAGTGCGGGCACTATCTCAACATCATCGATGCCGGCGCGAAGGCTATCGGCATTGCGACCGGTAGCGGTAAGAATACCGATTCCGAGGTAACCGTTTTCGACTATAGCGGGAGCACGGGGCAGAAGGATTTCACTGTCTCCGAGTTCAAGAAGCTCGTCAACGACTACATCGAATCCGCCTACAATGCAGGCGGCACGCAGGAGCAGAAGGAGCAGCTGAAGCAGCTTCAGAATAAGCTGGCAGAGGCGCAGAAGAACTTCGGGATCGCTGGAACGGCTTATTCTAACGCGTTGGATAAGCAAGAAAGCGCTCGCGACGCCTATACCGCGGCCGACACGAACGTGAACACCGCCAAGGGCGAGTACGAGAAGGCTAAGTCCGGCACCGCCGCCGCGAAGACGGCATACGACGCCGCCGAAGCCAAACTCAAGGGTATCGACGTCAAGACGCCCAAGACCAAGCTCGACGCCGCCAAGAGCGAGGCCGCTACTGCCCAGGCAGCTCTCGATAAGGCAAACGCCACGCTTGCTGACAGCAAGACGAAGGCAGCCGATGCCGCTGCTCACAAGGCGAAGGCTCGCAGCGCCCGTGATGCCGCCAAGGCAAAGTCCGATCAGGCCAACGAGGCGTATGACAACGCTACCGCTTCGGTCAAGGACCTTGCCGCCAAGCGCGATGCCGCCCAGGCGGACCTTGCGAATAAGCAGGGCTCGCTTGACGAGGCAAAGAAGGCCGACGATGCCGCCCAGGCTGGTGTAGACAAGGCCCAGGCCGTAGATGTCCAGGCCGCGACTGCTCTTTCGGACGCCAAGCAGGCGGTTGCCGCCAAGGCGCAGGCTGTGTCCGACGCGCAGGCCAAGGCCAAGGCCGCCGAGGGCGAGCTGGCTACCGCGAAAAAGGCCTTCCAGCGCTTCGCCGGCGCCCAGAAGGCGGTCGACGACGCCAAGGCCGCCTATGACGCTGCCGTCGCCGGTGTCGCCGATGCCCAGAAGCAGCTCGAGGCCGCCAACGAAGCCGTCGTCGATGCGAACCTCGAGATCGTCAAGGCCAAGGCCGAGCTTGCCAACGATGAGGCACTCAAGGCCGATCTTGAGGCTGTCGACCACAAGGCATCCCTTGCCGCGGGCACGACGGGCAACGAGAAGCTGGTCAAGCTGAACGCTGCCTACGCTCGCTATAAGGCCGCCGTCGATGCCGCCGCTGGCCTCAAGGCTGCTCTGAGCGATGCCGATGCCAAGCTGTCCGATGCCAACGACGCCTATGCTGCCGCGCTTGCCGAGCTTGGCGATGCCAAGGATGCCCTGGCTGCCGCGCAGGCCGAGTACGACAAGTATCATCCCAAGGCTGAGCCGCAGGCCAAGCCTCAGGTTGCGCAGGCTGCCGCAAAGGCTCCTGTCGCCAAGAAGAAGGCCACGGACGGTGCACTTGCTCAGACGGGCGATACCTCCGCGCTTGCAGGTGAGGTCTTCGTCATCGGCGGCATTACGCTCGTTGCCGCGGGTGTGACGCTCGGCGATCGTCGTCGCAAGCAGATGTAGCGTTTCGAGCGTAGTTTCTGCAACGAACTTCAATTCATAACGGGACCGTCTCGTTAGCCAAACGATAAGGCCGGCGCGCTGTTAAATGCAGCGCGCCGGCCTTTCTTTGCGTTGGTATCAAAAAACTCGCTCGGTAGCCGCGAAAGCTGCCGACCGGGCAAATCGTAGACAATATGGTTGCTGTCGAGCGGCTGCTCAGCTTAGCCCAGCAGGCTTAAGCCCACGGAGACAAACGCCAGGATAACGCCGACGATGGACTCGCCGCCGAGCAGGCCGCTGGCGACAACCAGGCCCTGCTCCTGGAAGGCGGCGTCCTTGGCAGCCCTCTCCTCGTCAGAAAGACCAGCGGTGGCGTCGCGGTGGGCGGACCACTTGTCGTAGGCGAGTTTGACGCAGGAGCCCAGGAAAGCCGTGAGTGACATGTAGAACGGCAGGTACACGCCCAGGCCGATCATCATGGCCGGAATGCCGAGCCAGTACATGACGATGCCGGCGATAAAGCCGCCAACGAACCACGGCACGCTCGGGATGCCCGAGACCATGGTGGCGACGACGCTTGCTTGCGCGGCAACAAAGCTCTTGTCGGGACCAAAGGCGTCCGGGCCATAGGCGGTGACGAGCGCGACCATGACGGCTGCGGCGACCAGGGCGCCCACGATGCCGCCAATGGCTTGGCCGATCCACTGCGCACGCGGGTTGGTGCCCAGCACGGCGCCGGCCTTAAAGTCGTTCATGACGTCGCCTGCAAGGCCGCACGCCACGGCTACGATGCCGGCGATAAAGAACAGCTTGACCTGAGCGATCTGTGCAAAGGCAGCCACGATGAGCATAACGATGAGGCCAAAGATCTCCATGGGGTCGATGCCCGTCTGGCCGCAGCTCTGCGCGCTCATGATGGTGGTGACAAAGGTGAACAGCGTCACGATGACGGCCGGAACGGGGCCAAGGTCGAGCACGATGGCGATGATCACGGCGATGGCGGCAGCGCCCAGGCCGATGATACCGGCGTCGAGCTTAAGGGAGCCCGAGATGAGCGACTGCTCGTCGGTGTCGGTGGAGCTGTCGGCGGCAAGACCGCGGACGATACCGGCGACCTGCGGCAGGATGTCCTTGAGGACGACGGCGACGCCAAAGCCCATCATGAGGCCCATGCCCAGGGACTTGACGATGCCCTGCGCAGTCACAACGTCGAACAGACCGGCAGCGGTGCCACCCACGATGATGCCAAAGTTGCCCAGTAGGGCGCCGGCAAACCAGAAGGCGACCGGGGCGAAGCCCACGAGGAAGCCGACGGAGAGCAGCATGGGCGAGTTGTAGATGCCAAAGGTCACGCCGGGAATGTTGAGCGTGCACAGCATGCTGGGCACCACGCCCAGGGCGTCGCGCAGCACGCTATAGATGCCGGCGATGGCCATGGAACCAAAGAGCTGCTTGCCGGTCTTGCCGCCGGCCTCGGTAGCACGCAGGGTCTGAGCTGCGGCGTTGCCGGTGGGGAACTCAAGCGCGGCGTCCACGATAAAGTGACGGTGGATGAGCGCGGTGGCCAGCAGGCCCAGGATGGTGCCGGCGAGTGCCACGATAAACATGTCGAGCCAGCTGATCTGGTCGGCATAGCCCAGCATCCAGGCGCCCGGGATGGTAAACGCCAGGCCGCCGGCGACCATGGCGCCTGCGGACATGATGGTGTGGGTGACGTTGGCCTCGTTGAGGCTGGCGTTGCCCATGAGCTTAAGGAAGAACAGCGAGATGACGGCAGCGAAGACGATCGGCCAGGGGAGTGCGCCCATCTTGAGGGCGGTGTAGGCCGAGCTTGCCGTGATGATCACGCAGCCAAGGACGCCGATGACGACGCCGCGCAGCGTGAGTTGCCCGCGCATCGAGGTGCGGTTCGAGGGATTGCTCATATAGAACTCCTTTGCGTATATCCGCTTCCCCCGGAAGCGCCGCTACGGATACGGCGCGGGAAGTCGGGTTACCAAGGGCCGCCGCGTGAGCTCGCGCACGACCGCGCACCAGTATAGCCGCAAGCTAGTCATTTTGGGATGACTGGTTTAGGTAGGGGATATACTGCTGGGCAGACGAAAGGAGCGCCGACGATGCTTAATGGGTGCGCATATATATTGACGGTCGACGTGGGCAACACGTTCATTCGCTTTGGCCTGTTTGCCGAGGATTCGGCCGCGGCGCAGGAATGCCCGCTTGCGACGTGCGAGATCACCACGCCGTCGAGCATCACAGCAGACGAGGCGCGCATGCGTCTCGCTCAAGTCATGGCCGCGCTGGCGGCCGATGCGGGCATGCCCGGCGCGCTCGTGCCCACGGCGGCCGTGCTGAGCTGCGTGGTGCCGGCACTCGAGCGCCCGTGGAAGGCGGCTCTTTCCCGTACCTGCACGGGGCGCGTGCTTACGGTGGGGCCGGGCCTCAAGACCGGCATGCCCGTACACTACGACGATCCGGCCGAGATCGGCCCCGACCGCATCGCCGACGCTGTGGCGGCACGCGCCGTCTACGGCTCGCCGTGCATTGTGATCGACCTAGGCACCACGACCAATATCGAGGTCATCGACGCGCATGGTACCTTTGTCGGCGGCGTTATCGCGCCGGGGCTGGCGCTCGGCGCCCGCTCGCTCTCGGCCGCTGCGGCGCGCCTACCCCAGGTTGAGCCCTCGGCACCCACGCATGTAATCGGCCGTAACACGCGCGAGGCGATGCGCTCGGGCGTGGTCTTGGGCGAGGTGGCCCGCATCGACGGTATGCTCGACATGGTGCTCGCCGAGATGCGCGCGACCAAGGCCGCGGGGGAGGGCAGCGTGCCCATCGTCATTACCGGCGACGATGCCGAGGCACTCGCGTCGCTGGTCGGTCACAGTCTGACGGTCGACGACGCGCTGACGTTGCGGGGTCTCGCCGAGCTCTACCGCATCAACCAAAAGCCCCGCCGCGTGTAAAGGTGAGGGCGCCGGTGGGACAAACGTCTCTACCTTTCACCTGCTACAATGGGTCAAACTATTGCGATTACGGAGGTGTCTGCCATGTCGGACGATCTTCATCAAACTTCGTCAGGCAAGCGCCTGGACGTCATTAGCTGGGACGAGTTCTTTATGAGCGTGGCCATCGCCGCGCAGCGCCGCAGCAAGGACCCCAACACGCAGGTGGGTGCGTGCATCGCCAACACCAACCACCGCATCCTTTCGGTGGGCTACAACGGTACACCCTCGGCGCTCAACGACGACTTTTTTCCGTGGGGTACGAGCGACGACCCGCTGCAGGACAAGCACAACTACGTGGTCCATGCCGAGGCCAACGCCGTGCTCAACTACCGTGGCTCGCTCAAGGACCTCGAGGGTTCCACGGTCTACGTCACGCTGTTCCCGTGCCACGACTGTGCCAAGATCCTAGCGCAGGTGGGCGTGGGCGAGGTTGTCTACCTGGACAACAAGTACGCCGACACCGATGATGGGCGCATCAGCCGCCGCATCCTCGACTCCTGCGGCATCAGCTACCGCCAGGTTATCGTCGATGTTCACATCGGCACCGAGGGGCAGGCTCAGCAGTAGCGCGTGGCAACGCCAGCTGGCAATAAAAGGCAGCCAAAAGAGCCCCGTCCCAAATTGACCGCTCGTGAAAGTCGTGTCCGCACGCATGGCTGGCGCCTAAGCGGGTACATGGCTGTAGTAACATAGCCCCTGTCCGCGGGCGCGCCCGCGTTATTGTGAGAAAGGAGCCCCTGTGGCTGTTAACGAAGAGCTGCTTAAGAAGGTTCTTGAAGAGATCCGCCCCAACCTGCAGGCCGATGGCGGCGATATGGAGTATGTGGGCGTTGACGACGAGGGCGTCGTCAAGCTGGAGCTGCAGGGCGCCTGCGCCGGCTGCCCCATGAGCTCGCTGACCCTGTCCATGGGTATCGAGCGTATCCTCAAAGAGCATGTGCCCGGCGTTACCCGCGTTGAGCAGGTCAATGCCTCCGGCGAGACCAACGATCTGTACGACGAGTACGCGCCGTTCTAAGATGCGAAAGCTGCGGACGGCATACTCCGCATAGACGTTACGCCCAAATATGCGACTGCGAGCGCAAGGCCCGCGGCCGCATTTGTATGTAGGGAGCAGGAGGGTCGACATGCTCAACGACTTCTACCATATGCTTGATCCTGTCGCGATCTCGGCGGGCCCCATCACCATCTACTGGTACGGCTTGGCCTATGTGGTCGGAGCTTTGCTCACGGCGGTCGTCATGTATCGCACGCAGCGCCGTTGGGGTTTTGACATTACGGTCGACGACCTGACGAGCGTCGTGGTCGGCGTGGTCTTTGGCCTCATTATCGGTGCGCGCCTGTTCTACGTCGTCTTTTACGGTGATGGCTACTACTGGGCACACCCGCTCGAGATTTTTGCCACCAACGAGGGAGGCATGAGCTTCCACGGCGGCCTGGTGGGCGGCATCTTGGGCGGCATCATCGTGTGCCGCATGTATAAGCTCGATGCCTGGACTTTGGCAGATCTTGCCGTCATAGGCGCGCCGCTGGCCTTGTGCCTGGGCCGTTGTGCCAACTTTGTCAATGGTGAGCTGTGGGGCAAGCCGACCGATCTGCCCTGGGGCGTGGTCTTTGGCGGGACTGCGGGCGATATGCCGCGTCACCCCTCCCAGCTCTACGAGGCATTTCTTGAGGGCATCGTGCTCTTTTGCATTCTGCAGGTGCTCAGCCGCAAAAAGCCGCTACTGCCCCAAGGCACGTTTATGGGCGTGTTTGTGATGGGTTACGGCATCGTCCGCTTCCTCATTGAGTTTGTGCGCGTGCCCGATGCCCAGCTGGGCTATCTGCTTGGTGGCGTCATCACGATGGGTCAGCTGCTGAGCCTGCCGCTCGTAATCGCGGGCCTGGCGCTCATCATCTTTGCTCGTCGCCGCAACCGTCCCCAGCGCATCTACCTCGACGCCTAACCACCAAAACCACCACAAAGGGGACAGGCACCTTTGTGGTGGTTTGCTGGGCAACGATGACAGAACAGTAACGTTTCCCCAGATAAAACCTGCCAAAATAAACCTGTCCCTTTTTGGCAGGTTTCTAGAAAGGCTCTTTGGACTGTGAAGGATTCCGACCTCTCCACAACGGCTGCGCGCGACGCTGCCCGCATCGTCTGGTTTAAGCGCTACCCCGCCAAGCAGACGCTCGTCGCATTTTTGCTCGCCCTGCTGGCGACCACGGCGTTTTCCATCGATCCTGCCCCGGTGTCGAGCAACGCAGTCTTGGCGATTGACCCCAAAGCCTCGGGCATGCTGTACGTGTGCTACGAGGTGCTCCTCTCGTTTGCCGGCCATACCGACGCGGTCATGCTGCTTGCGCTTGCCTGCCTGCTCACACTGCCGTTTCGCTACGTGTTCTTTGGCCGTGGCGACACCTGGCGCCCATCGATCATTCTGCCGTCGCTGTTCTTCGCCATCTGCATGGTGTTCGGCCGCAGCTACGATCTCACCGACTCGGCCGAGATTGTCCTTGGCGACAAAGCCCGCATCATCTGCGCCTGGATTGGCGGCGCGGGCTGGATGCTCTTGGCGGTCGTTGCCTTCTACCTTGCCTTTGAGTGTCTAGATTGGCTGAGCTCTCGACGCATTCCGTTTTCCGAAGCGCACTTTGGCCGCGTATGGCGTGTGGCTCACGCCGTGCTCTCGGTCCATCCCTTTGCCGGGCCCTTCCTGGTGCTTATGATCGCCTGGGCGCCCACACTTATCGCTTCGCTGCCCGGTCTTTTTATGGGGGACACCGGCGCGCAGATTCGCCAGTGGTTCAACTATCCCAACGGCACGAGCGACTACCTGCGCCTACTCAACCCCAACGTGCTGCTCAACGGGCATCATCCTGTAGTGCACACGGCCATTATCGGCTCGTGCGTTCAGCTGGGGCTTTCACTGTTCAACAGCGCCAACGCAGGTCTTGCCATCTACACCTGTGCTCAGTTCGTCATCACGGCTGCCTGCATGGCCTATTCCATTTCGTCGCTGCGCAAACTGGGCGTGAGCCTGCCGGTTCGCGGTGCGATCCTGCTGTTCTTTGCGTTTATGCCGATGCTCTCTAACTACGCGGCGTTGCTCACCAAAGACGTGCTCTTTGCCGACGCGTTCTTGGTGCTGCTGGTACAGACCGTCAAGCTCGTGGCATGTGGCCTGCCCCGTCGCGATGCCAATGTCGAGCGAGCGGGCGAGAAAGCTCCCGTGCTCTTTGCGCGCCATGACTGGCTGCTGCTCGCTCTGGGCGCCATGGGTTCCACGTTTCTGCGCAACGGCGGCCTGGTGTTTCCCCTGGCGGCATGCGTAATCGCGGCGGCGTTTTGCGTATGGGACGCGCATGCAGCTCGTCGTGCAGCCAAGCAGACTGGTGCTGCGCCTTCGGGCGCCATCCCGCGTTTCCGCTGGGTTGGCGTTCTCGCGGTGCTCGCGCTCTGCCTTGCCTCTAATATGTACTTCACCAAGGTCTTTATGCCGGCGCACGATATCACGCCTGGTTCCAAGCGCGAAGTCCTCTCGATTCCGTTTCAGCAGACGGCTCGTTTCGTCCAAAAGCACGACGGCCTCAACTCGGGCGTCAACCCTACGGTTAAGGAGGACGGCACCATCGTGGAGGCTCCTTGCGACGGTTCGGTGACTGACGAAGAGCGTGCCGTGATCGATCGCGTACTCAAGTACGAGAACCTGGGCCGCCGCTACAACCCCGACAAGTCCGATGCCGTCAAGAACTGCTTTAACGAGTACGCCTCGCAGGAGGACATCGATGCCTATTTTGAGGTATGGGCTCAGATGTTTAAGAAGGATCCCGAGTGCTATATTTCGGCGCTTATCAATAACTACTATGGTTATTTTTATCCGAGCGCGCGCGATGCCTGGGTCTACAGCACGGCGCGTAGTGCCGAGATCATGGCGCGCCCCGACAACCTCAAGTACTTCGACTTCCATCCGGTCGATAGCAAGGTTGTGCGCTGGTGCGACCACCTGATCAACCTGTATCGCGTGGCAGTACAACGCATCCCGTTTATCTCGCTCACCATGAGCTCGGCCACCTATGTGTGGATCATGATCGCCGTGGTGGTCTACCTGCTGCGTCGTCATTCATGGCGTGCGCTGGCGATTTGGGTGCCGCTGTTGGGCGTGCTTGCCGTGTGCCTGATTGGCCCGTGCAACGGCTCGACTTACATGCGCTACCTGTATCCGGTCATCGCCTGCATGCCTTTCGCCATTGGCGCCACCGTCACCCGCAGCGACTTCCTCTGGTCCTAACTTGGTGCATTGGGGGCAGGTTTCTTTGCACCAAGGGGGCCATCATCACGACGCCTTCATTTTGGGGTTTATCTCGCAGGCCAGTAGGTATATCATAACGACGTTTGTTTATATTGCCCGAGCATCTGCGCTGGGCTTTAGGTCGAAACCGATAGGAGACACGTATGTCCGGACACTCTAAGTGGGCCACAACCAAGCATCGTAAGGGCGCGCAGGACGCCAAGCGTTCCGCCCTCTTCTCCAAGCTGAGCCGCAACATCACCGTTGCTGCCCGTCTCGGCGGCGACCCGCTGCCCGAGAACAACGCCAGCCTCGCCGCTGCCGTTGCCAAGGCCAAGGCTCAGTCCATGCCTAAGGACAAGATCAAGTCCGCTATCGACAAGGCTTTTGGTTCGGGTGCCGACGCTGCCGTCTACGAGAACATCGTGTACGAGGGCTACGGTCCCGCCGGTGTCGCCGTCTACGTCGACTGCCTGACCGACAACCGCAACCGTACCGCCGCTGATGTCCGTTCCGCCTTCTCCCACGCTGGTGGCAACCTGGGCACCTCCGGCTCCGTCGCCTTCCAGTTTGAGCGCAAGGGCCAGATCGTCGTCGCCAAGGAGATCCTGGACGAGAACGCCAAGAAGGAGACCATGATCGCCAACGGTGCTGCCGGTGACGAGGATGAGTTCATGATGGCCATCGCCGAGGCCGGTGGCGAGGACTACGAGGACGCCGGCGAGGAGTGGATCGTCTGGACTGCTGCCAACGACGTTATGGCTGTCTCCAAGGCGCTCGAGGAGCAGGGCGTCCAGGTCAAGGGCTCCGAGACCACCATGGTCCCGACCACCCCGACCGAGGTTTCTGGCGCCGATGCCAAGAAGGTTCAGCGCCTCATCGACCGTCTTGAGGAGCTCGACGACGTCCAGGATGTTTACAGCACCATGGACATGACCGACGAGGTTATCGCTGCCCTCGAGGAGGAGTAGCGCCCGCACGGGTTAAGCCGTGCATATCTGGGCATAATGAAGCGAGCATGCAAGCCTCGTGGAATAGATGAGCCGGATCCGCGTGCGTAGAGCACCGGACCCGGCTCTTTTATAATGATGCGAACCGTTTTGCATTTCGAGAGCCGAGATTTGAAGGGAGCGCCACGTGCGCGTACTCAAACGAGCCCTAGCGATTGTGTATCTTGCCGCCGCCATCGTGGCGCTGGGTACGCTTGTCTGCCAGTTTTGGGGGCCGTATACGTATCGCTTTATGCTGCTGATGCGCGACCCCATGCCGCGCATTGTCGTGACGGCATGCGGCGGAGTTGTGGCGATCGGCGTGCTGGTAAGCTTCTTTCGCCTGATGTTTGCTCGTCGCGAGCCGTCCTGCGTGTATCCGGCGGGGGAGCGCAATATCGAGGTCACCCTTGCGGCGCTTTCTTCGTGTGCCAGGGCTGCTGCCGAGCGCGACGACCGCGTGATGGTCGAGCATGTCGAGGCCCGCGTCCAAGGCCCCGACGATTCGCACGTCCGATTTAAGGTCGAGGCTATCGCGCTTGACGATAAGGACGTGGCATCTCTGGCTACCGCGATGCAGCAGCGCATCGAGGAAGCTTGCGACACCATGCTCGGCACGCCGGGTACGACCACGCGCGTCCGTTTTTTGCCGTCCAAGACTACCGTCCAGACCGTGGAGGTTTCCGGTGAGTGATACCAATCAAGATAAGACCGCTCGTACGCCGCGCCTGACGATTGACCAGAGCGCCACGCCGGCGAGCGAACCTGTTGATTCCAAAGCAGAGGCAACCGAGTTACAAGACGCGGCAGCCGTGGATTTTGACGAGGCTATGGGTCTCATCAAGGGTACGGGCGCTGCCATCTGGAGCTATGCTGTGCGTCATCCCAACACCACGCTCGGTGCCGTCGCTGGCTTTATCCTCGCCGTGTTGGTGCTCACGCTCGGCCTGTGGGACACGCTCGTCATCGCATTCTTCGTGCTGATCGGCGCTGTGATCGGCCAAATTCGCGACGGCGAGAACGGGATCGTCAACTTCTTCGGCCGTCTGTTTAGCGGTCGCTAATATGTATTCGACTGTCGCATCTGCGGCAGGCATAAGGAGGAACCATGGCTTTTAATACGAAGGTCGATGTGGCCGATACCGAGCTCGAGGAGAACGAGGCGGTCGTCGCCGAAGCCGAGGATGTGGCGCTCGAGGACGAGGCTCTTGTCGAGGTCGAGTCCGATGAGGATGAGGACGACGAGGAGGCGGACGAGTCCGAGGACTCGCTGACCTATTCCAACGGTGTGATCGAGAAGATCGTTGCCATGGCCACCCGCGAGGTTCCGCACGTTCTGGGCATGAAGGGTAACCTTATGCACTTTGTGCAGGAGCAGTTTGGTGCCGAGAATCTGACCAAGGGCGTGACGGTCGAGGTCACCGATGACAATCGCGTGGTCGTCAACATCTCCGTCATTATCGAGTACGGCGCCTATGCGCCCGCGATCTTCGACGATGTCAAGGCGCGTGTCACCGAGCGCCTTGCCGCGATGACCGGCCTTGAGGTGGCGGGCGTCAACCTGCGCATCGAGGACGTCATCACCCCCGAGGAGTACGAGCACCGCACCAGCCAGCACGAGTAACCTTCCAAAAAGGGACAAGTTTGTTTTGGCAGGTTTTATCTGCGAAAACGTTAAACGGTCGACCGCGTAAGCAAAAGCGTGGCCGGCCGTTATTTGTATGCCCCCCGATGTAGGCATACCGCTCGTCTAACTAGGGGTTGCAATCCCCACGTTCCGCGTTACCCTAATGGGCGCATTGTTTCCAAATTGTTAACGAGGGGTTGCCGTAATGGCCGACGAGCACGAAACAGAAAGCAAGGCATGGGCGATTGAGGCCGCCGCGGCAGAGGCGGCATCGCGTGCTGCCGAGGAGATGCATCGTCCTCCCGTAGTGCCGATGGAGCGCGTGGTCGATCGCACCGATATCGAGCGCGGCGAGCGTGCCGGCCAAAAGCGCAGCCAGGAGCCAGGCTTCCCGCGCTTTTTTGCCGAGCTCAATCTGGGTCTGATTCTTACGGCCTTTGCCATCGTTGCGTTTAAAACCCCTAATCACTTTGCTTTTGGCGGCACCTCGGGCATGTCGGTCATTCTGTCCACGCTGTTCCCGACTCTGCCCGTCGGCGTCTTTATGTGGATTATCAACGCGGTTCTCGTCGTTTTGGGCTTTATCTTTTTGGAGCGCAAGGCGATTCTTTGGAGCGTCTTCGCCTCGTTTGCGTTGTCCGCCTATGTTTCGCTGTTTGAGCTCTTTATTCCGACCGATGTCTCTCTGACGGGCGATATGTGGCTCGACCTGTGCTTTGCCGTCATCTTGCCGGCGCTCGGCAGCGCTATTGTCTTTGACATCGGCGCCTCGACGGGTGGCACGGACATTCTTGCCATGATCCTCAAGCGCCGCACGACGCTCGAGATTGGCCGTGCCCTACTGCTGGTCGATATCGGCATCGTGACCATCGCGGCCTTTTTGTATGGCCCGCGTGTCGGTCTGTATTGCGTGCTCGGCCTGTTTGCCAAGACGCTTGTGGTCGACAAAGCCATTGAGAGCATTCACCTGCGCAAAGTCTGCACGGTCATTTGCTCCGAGCCCCTTAAGGTCGAGGAGTTTATCGTCAAGCATCTCAACCGTACGGCGACCATCAGTCGCGGCTACGGTGCCTTCTCGGGCAAGTGCGTGACGGTGATCATGAGCGTGCTGAGCCGTCGCGAGGCCGTGCAGCTGCGCCGTTATGCGCGCGAGGTCGATCCGGGTGCCTTTATCACGATCGTCGACAGCTCCGAGATCGTCGGCAAGGGCTTCCGCGGAACGAACTAGCGCAGGCACACTCATCAAACAATCGAAAAGCGCCTCGCGCGTTGCAAATACGTCATCTAAGAGTATTTGTCCTCACATTGGGTGATAATGATGCCAAAGACATCGTTTGCGATCCAGGTGATTCGCTCAAGATACGAAGGGATGATTTCGATGTTCTGCTCGCAGTGTGGCGCCCCCATGGGCGATAACGACAAGTTCTGCGGCGTGTGTGGTGCCCCCAATGCCGGCGCTGCAGCCTCCGCCCCTCAGGGTCAGCCTCAGCATTTTGTCCCGCAACCGCCCGTGGCGAATGCGCCAAAGGGCTGTGTGGCTCAGGCGTTCCAAGATATGACTAAGACTCCGGGCGTACTTCAGCGTGTATGCCAAATCGCGTTTTTGCCGGCGCTGATTTGCGTTGTGTCGGTGCTCGTGTTGTTTATTCCCGTTATTGGCGGCATTGCGGCTGCCATCGGCTTTTTGGCAGCTTGCATTGCGAGTGTGTGCGGTTCCGGCTTTGGTATCGAGTGGGGCCGTGATCTGTCGCTCAAGGTCGATGACGGCATGGACCGTCCACTCATGCGTTCCACGTCGTTTGGTCTCGGAGTCTTTTCGAGCGTTATTTCGGTCGTGCTCGAGGTTATCGCTGCCATTCCCGTTATCGGTGTAGTGCTTTCGCTGGTGGAGGGCGTGGTAATTGGCGCCGCGGGCTCGTATTCTTATTACGGCTCTTATGCGCTCGAGGCTGCGCTGTTCGGTTCGCTCGGCCTGCTTGTCCTGGCGCTAATTGCCTCGGCGATTCTGGGTGTCTTCTTTAAGATGTTCGCCGACATCGCCGTGATGCACTTTGCGGTGACCGGTCGCGTCGAGAGCGCGTTTTCGCTCGATAAGGTTTGGGTGGCCTTTAAGCACAACAAGACCAAGCTGTTCTGTGCTTCGTTCCTTCCCGAGTTTTTGACGGGCCTGGTCGCCAACGTTGTCACATGGATCTTGACGGTCGTCTTTGGCGCCATTGCCTCTGTCGGTATGTATAGCTACTACTATCGTCCTACGGGTATTGAGGCAATTGTTACCGGCGGTGGCGTCACGCTCGCGCTGTTCCTGGTGCTGGTCGCTTTCGTCACCGTATTTCTTACGGTTTTTGGCAAGATGCTCAAGCACCGTGCCGTTGGCTATTGGGTTGCACGCTATGCAAGCGAATGGGCCGATGAGGATAAGGACGACGTCCTGACTTTTGTGTTGCCTTTCGAGAAGAAGTCCGCTCCTTCGGGTTACAGCGCTCCGGATGCTTCGCCGGCACCTGCACCCGCTCCCGCGACCGAGTCTGAGCCGGCGCCCGAGCCTGAACCGGCGCCCGAGTCTGAGACGGCATCTGAGCCCGAGCCTGAGCCTGCACCTGCACCTGCACCTGCACCTGAGTCGGCGTCCGAGCCAAGCTCCGACGAGGAGCCTCAGGACGAGTAGCCATGCCGTCTGCCATTTGGGGACGGGGTAGAAATGGTAGAAATAGCGCTTGAAGAATGAGCGGGGGCGGACGTTTCGATACGTCCGCCCCCGCTCTGCTTTAGCCAGGCTGTTATGGATGGGTGTGACGACTACTCGTCGTGCTTCTCCTCGCGGCGTGCAGCAGCGCGTGCGTCGTGGATGCCCTTGATCGCGGCATGGCGAGCCGTTCGGGCATCATGGATGGCGTCGCGAGCCTCGGCGGTCGTCGCCTTGGCAGAGCGCAACTTGGCGGCCAGATCGGGGTTGGTTTCGGCGACCGCGGTAATCGCGGGGCCGTCGAGCTCCTCTTGCGTGGGCTCGGCCAAAAAGTCGATAGCATACTGGGCGGCCACCATGGAGCCCTTTGCCAGCACGGTCTCGTCAATCTTGTAAAAGCAGGAATGCTGGGCGTACGTGGCGCCAATCTTGGGGTTGCGCGTACCTACAAAGGCGAGCACGCCCGGTACGCGGCGCAGGTACTCCGAAAAATCCTCGCCCGAAAGCGTGCCACGGTAATGGCCTTGACCGGCGGGGCCCAAGCACTTGATTACGGCCTGACGGCAGCGCTCGCTCGAGGCGGCGTCGTTTTCGACCTTGTAGTTGGCGATGGTGTAGTCGGTGAGCTCTGCCTCGGCGCCCAAGGCGGCCGCGGTATGCTCCACGATGCGGCGCATAAGCTCCGGCATTTCCTCGTGGGTCGAATCTCCGTAGGTGCGCACCGTGCCGGCGAGGTAGGCCGTGCCGGCGATAACGTTGCGCGCGGTGCCGCCGTGCAGCTCGCCGACGGTGATGACAGCCGGCTCGTATGGGCTGATCTCGCGCGAAACGATGGTTTGCAGGGCGTTGACGATTTCGGCGGCAACCATAACGGCGTCGTGGCCGCGTTGGGGCATGGCGCCATGGCACGAGGTGCCGCGGACATCAATGCGGAACCAGTCGGTATTGGCCATGCGCGGACCGGGCTCGCAGCTTACGGTGCCGGCGTCAACCTCGCTCCAGATATGCGCGGCGTAGGCACCATCGACGCCGTCGAGCACGCCCGTGCCGATCATGAGCTTGGCGCCCTGGCCGTTTTCCTCACTGGGCTGGAAGACGATGCGGACTTCGCCGTGGATGTCGTCGGTCATATGGCGCAGGATTTGCAGCGTGCCGAGCATCATGGCGATGTGGCAGTCATGGCCGCAGGCGTGCATGCAGCCCTCGTTGACGCTGGCAAACTCCTCGCCGGTCTGCTCGGTGACGGGCAGGGCGTCGATGTCGGCGCGCAGCAGGATGCGGCGGCGCGGCGTGCCGTCCTCGTGGTAGGCATCCGACGCGGTACCGCGAAGCGTTGCCACCAAGCCGGTCTTGAGCGGACGCTCGTAGGGGATATTCATGGCGTCGAGCTGGTTGGCGATGTCGGAGGTCGTGCGCTCCTCGGCGAGGCTCAGCTCCGGGTGCTTATGGAAGTGGCGGCGCTGCTTGATGATATAGGGTTCAAACTCGGTAGCGATATCTTTGATGGCTGCGGTGACGTCGTCAGCCGCGCGAGCCTCGGTCGCCGCCATAATCTGCTGTGCCTTGGTCTTCGTCATGGTCGATTTGCTCCTTGCTGGGTTGATCGCAAAATCGTACAGGCTCTCTTCAGTATGCCACCTGCCACTTGGCCTGGCAAAGGTGCCGTTTGCCGCTTGGCGTTTTGTAGCTGGAGCGGGGGAGTACACTCTGGGATGTTGAATTTCCTGCCAGAGATGGGGATGCCCATGCAACATATCGATCGGATTATCCGCTCCAAGAACGTCTTTACCGCGCAAGACGGCATCGATACCGCCCGCGAGCTTGCGATTGCCATCGCAGGCGACCGTATCGTCGCAGTCGGTGCGCCCGATGACGTGGTCGCCGCCGCTCCTGCCGCCACGTCGGTTATCGACTACGGCGAGCGGTTTGTCTGCCCCGGTTTCCACGATGCGCACTTGCACTTCTTCCATACCTCGGTCGGCTCCTCGCCGTACATGCTCATGGATATGGGCGCGTCCGAGGCGGCGCTGGTGCAACATGCGCTCGAGTTTTCCCGGGACCTGCCCGACGACGCTTGGGTTGTGACGCAGGGCTGGCGTGATTACCGTTGGGACCCGCCCGAGCATCCTACCAAGGCGTCGCTCGATGCGGCATTCCCCGATCGTCCCTGCGTTATGTATTCGGGCGACGGGCACACGCTTTGGCTCAACAGCCGCGCACTCGAGGCGCTCGGCGTCACACGCGACAGCGAGCCGCCAGCGGGCGGCAGTTACGACAAGGATGCAAACGGCGAGCTCACGGGCATTGCTCACGAGGCGGCTGCCATGCAGCTGCTACCGCGCTGCCTTGAGTGGCTGGGGGAGGATCGCATTGCAAGCGCTTACGCCGATCAAATGAGGCGTATGGCCGAGCAGGGCATCACCTCGATATGCGATATGTCGCTCATGCCCATGCCGGGCTGCGATTTTATCCGCGACGACGTCTACGACAAACTGCAGGCAGCCGGCAAGTTGGGCATCCGAGCCCATCTGTTCCCCACGCTGCTGGATGACCAGTCGCGCTTGGAAGAGCTGCAGGCACGTTACGCGAACAACGCGCTGCTCTCGGCGCCTGGTTTTAAGCAGTTCTTCGATGGCGTGTCGAGCGAACACACGGCATATCTCACCGAGCCCTATACCAATCCGCGCTTCCCGGGCGACCAGGGCCGTCTGACGGTTCCGGCTGAGCGCATGCGCAAACTGGTTCTGGCGGCCGCGGAGCGCGGTCACACCGTGCGCATCCACGTCATTGGTGACGGTGCGATTCATGCCGCGCTGGATATCTTCGAGGAAGCGGCCGACCTGTACGGCCTGCCCCAGCACGGTCATAACACGCTCGAGCATCTGGAGAACCTCTTGCCCGAGGACATCGACCGCCTGCGCAAGCTCGACGTGGTTGCCTCGAGCCAGCCCTGCCATATCACGCTCGACCCGGGTGGTCCGGAGCGCGACCTGGGCTTGGAGCGCAGCCGCATCATGTGGCCGTTTGCGACCTATAAGCAGCACGGCATCCGTCAAGCTTTCGGTACCGATAGCCCCATCACAGCCGTTACCAGCATGAACGTGCTCTACACGGCCATCACGCGCCAGGACCCCCGCAGCCACTGGCCCGAGGGCGGCTGGTTGCCGAGCGAGCGTATCGACGCGGCAACGGCCCTGCGCAACTACACGCTTGGCAGCGCGTACGCAGCGGGCGACGAGCAAAACCTCGGCAGCCTGGAGCCCGGCAAATACGCCGATCTGGTAGTCCTGGACCAAAACCCGCTCACCGTTGACCCCCAAGAGCTCCAGGTCACCAAAGTTCAGGCCACCTACCTGGCGGGCAACATGATTTACGAGCGCTAAGTATTCATGCCGTACCGTTAAACGCGGCTCGGGCAGCCTATTTTGGGATGGCGCTCGAGCCGCGTTTGCGTTTTGGTGGGGATCCGCCATGAGCGTCCCTGCTCTGTTGGATTTGGGCGCGGGGTTGAGGTGCTGCTGCCCCGCGCGCTCAATTCGGACATCAGCAATGCTGTCTCTTGGTGTTTTGCATACTTCCCATTACAGATTGCATAAAAAGGCTGGGATGTTCTTCTTGATCCTGGTGTACCCCCGCCCGTGCCGTGCAAAAAACGGAGTATTCAGCACCGCGAGCTCTGCCGGTGCCGCTGCAGTCGGGTGGCATTGCGGAGATCGACGTCATTTTGGGGTCCGACGTGGCGCGAGGCATGCTTGTTTGTCTCGACGAGGCCTGTCTGCCGACCCAAATCGCCGGTCGAAGGCTACCGTGGGACTAATTAGATGCGCCCGGTGCGTATGCATTTGTCCCGGCCTGCTGAAAACTCCCAAAAATGCACGGTGCTCCCCAGGGGACCCGTGCTCGCAACGAAAACCATGCCCATGTCGCTATCCGCATCGCCATTTTGCTGCACTGACTTTTCTGAATGCCGGGCCCGAATTAGTTAACCTGCCTCCCGTGTGGCTCCGGAGGGGCGGGGCATAAGGTTT